>JAFAFW010000007.1 GCA_023423275.1 Pseudomonadota bacterium | reverse complement strand
CGTGCAGGTTGGCGCGGCCGGCGCGCACGGTGGATTCGGCCTCGCGCACCGAGTTCAGGGTGCGGAAACCGGAAAAGATCGGTTGTGACAGGTCGACGCCATAGCCGCGCGGATGCGTCTCGCGGTTTTCGGTGATGCCGCTGCCGCGGGTGCGCTGATGCTGGTAGCCGGCGTCGGCCGAGCCGAACACCTGCGGCATGTAGCCGGAACGGGCGCGCGGCACCTCTTCGTCGGTGGCCCGGAGACGGGCGCGCTCGGCATCGAGCCGGGGATTGAACTTGTAGGCCGCCGCCAGCGCCTGGCGCAGCGACTCGGCTGAGGCTTGACCGGCGGGGGCCACAACAACGGTAGCGGCGAGCACGATGGCTGCCGACACCCCAACCCAACGCCTGATTGCACCTGCCCCCGTCAGCGCCCAGTTCCCCCTCATCTCAGCCATGCTGGTCCTGCCGCTGCTTTGCGTCGTCAATCACGGCATGGCGCGGACAAATTTGCCCAATTGAATCAGACCAGGGAACATCCTGCGAGCTACGGCGCAAATCACATGCCATTGCTGTTACTTAGCCGACGTTGCGAACGCGCCAAAGGGCCTTTGGACACGAAACGCCGGGTTCTGCAACAAGCGTGGCCGGATCTCCACACCTGTGGAATACTATTCAGCCATCAGAAGACGAACTGCGGAGCGCGCTGGAACGCTGCCAGCGGCGAAGCGGCCGCATCGAACAGGCTGCGCGATGAAATGTTTCCGCCAGACCGCTGCCACAGTGTCGCCTGCCCCGTAACTCCTTGAGACAACACGGCAACAAGTCGACCGCCGTCCCGCAACTGCTGCAGCAGGCTGGATGGCGCCTCTGCGATCGCGCCATTGATGAGGATGGCATCGTAAGGCCCTTCGCCGGGCCAGCCGCTCTCCAGCGGGCCGCTGACGATCACCACGTTGTCCACCGATAGTCCACTGAGCGTCTTGGTGGCCGTCTCGGCCAGCGCTGCATCTGATTCGAGACCGACGACGGTCTGCGCAAGTCGCGCCAGAATCGCGCTGCCGTATCCGGTTGCGCACCCGACATCCAGCACCACGTTATCCGAGTCGATATCGAGTGCCAGCACCATGCGCGCGAATACGCTGGGGGCAAGAATGAAGCGATCCGGCTGGTCCACCGGGGTAACGCGCAGATCCTGGTCGAAGTAGGCAAGAGCCTGGACGTCCTTCGGCGCGAACAACTCGCGCGGGACATCGGACATGGCGCGCAAAATTCGCCTGTCGGTCACGTCGCTGGTACGAACCTGCCCCTCGACCATATTCTTGCGTTGCAGCGCGGCGTTGCCCATCTCCCCTCCTGGAGGCTCAATAGCTGTTCGGCGCGGACCATAGCGAACAGCGGACGCGGCTGCCAGTGGCCTTGCGCGTTATCTGGCGGACCCAGAGCCGCACCGATGCGGAACCCGTTTGCATTGGAGGCGATGCGCATGGTAGATGCCGCGCCGGTGGCCACGTGGCGGAGTGGTGACGCAGCGGACTGCAAATCCGCGCACGCCGGTTCGATTCCGGCCGTGGCCTCCATCCCGAATCCCATTCCCTGACCGCCGTGAGACGATCGACGAAGCCGATGTTCGGCTCACCTCGCCGGACCCGTCATGTTGTATGGTCGGCACGAACACACCTGCCACCCTGGGGGTCGACATGACGGTCGCGCAATCGAATTCGGATATCGCACGCCTGCGGGCGTCCTATCTGGACCTCATGCGGGACAGCCTGGTCGGCCGGCTCAATCCTGATCCGCCGCTGCCGGCCTGCAAGGTCGACGGCTACAAGGATGACTACCGGGAAAACGGCTGGGACTGGCCGTCAACGGCACCGTCGATGATCGGGGCCAAGCGGATGGAGAATATCCGCCGCGAGTGCGAGCGCGTGATCCGGAACGGCATCCCCGGCGATTTCATGGAGACCGGCGTCTGGCGCGGCGGAGCCTGCATGATGATGCGCGCCGTGCTCAAAGCCTATGGAATCCACGATCGCCGCGTCATCGCGGCCGATTCGTTCGCCGGGCTTCCCGCACCATCCGACGGCGTTGCCGCCGATGCCGGATCGGACTTCCACACTTATCAGGATTTCGCCGTATCGTTGCCGGACGTGAAGGCAGCGTTTGCCCGCTACGATCTGCTCGACGCGCAGGTCATCTTTCTGGAAGGATTGTTCAAGGATACCCTGCCGGCCGCCCCCGTGCAGGCGCTCGCGGTCCTGCGGCTCGACGGCGATATGTACGAAAGTACCCGCGATGGCCTTGCGAACCTGTATCACAAGCTCTCACCCGGCGGCACGCTGATCGCGGACGATTATTATCTGTTCGAGGCGCACCGGCAGGCGGTCGACGAATATCGGGCGGCGCACGGGATCGTCGATCCGATCGTTCAGATCGATCATTTCGGCGGCTACTGGATCAAGTCCTAGCGATCCTGACACACCGGACCTGCACGCCGGCAAATGCTTGCCCGATGCCGAGAGGCCGGTGATTTTGCTGGCAGCGCGCATTTTTTTAGCCGCCCCCGGCGGAATGCGCAGCCGGCGACGGCAACAAGTCTTCACTCATCGCGTTTGAACGAGATCACCTGCACAGACAGTGCGGGGGTGATCGAACGCGCGCGAAGTCCGGAGTGCCCAGCCATGAAGCGCCGCAATTTTCTCAAAGCCGGAGCCATTGCCGTCGGTGGAATGTCAGCAAACCCGGCGCTGGCTCACTACATTTCGAGTGAACAGCACGACGTAGACGCACTGCGCGAATATCAGTCCGAGATAGAGAGGAACCTGTAACCAGCGCGCGCCGAAAATATACGTCGCCAGGAGGCGGAGGTGATCGCGTTCTGTTGGATATGCCATGGGCCTATGAAGGGTTCTCGACGTCACTGCAGGCGCCCGTGACCCATCAGCGGAATCGGGGCGCCAGCCGGCGTCGTCGATAGCACTCGCCAATCCAGCGCGAAAGCGGTGAATAATCGCAGGAAGCTGCGCGAAATGCGGCAGAAATCAGCTCTGCGCGGCGCGCACTGTCGCGGTCGCAAGACCGGCCCCGACAAGCAGCGTGCCACCCGCCTTATGGACAAGGCCCAGGACTGCCTCATTTCTCACCAAAACCCGCGCACGGGCGGCGATGAGCGCATAAGCCATCGCATTGATGAAGGCGAGCACAACGAACGTCGCCTCGAAAATCATCATCTGCTTCAGAAAATCAGCGTGAGGATTGATGAACTGAGGCAGGAACGCGACGAAGAAAATGATGCCCTTGGGATTGAGCGCCGTCACCAGCCACGCGTGAGCGACCAGCTTGAGCGTCGATACTTTGCCGGTTCGCGGCGGGGCATCGAGTTGACCGCCCGCACGCCACAGCTTGATACCGAGCCAGATGAGATAGCCCGCGCCGATCCATTTGAGGATGGTAAACAGCGATGCAGACGCCGCCAGGAGCGCTCCGACGCCGAGCATGGACAGCGTCATCGCCGTGAAGTCGCCGAGCGCGACACCGACCGCCATCGGCAGCGCCACCCGAAGCCCCTGCCCCAGCGCATAGGACACAACCAGCAGGATCGTGGGGCCGGGTATGACAAGCAGGACAGTAGAGGCCGCAACGAACGCCAACCAAGTTTCGAGTGCCATAGCCTGCTCCGTATGACGATGCCGACGAGAGGGAGACACGGGCCAGACCGGCTGTCCAGCATCGTTGGCCGTTGATCACGGTGTCAGTGACGACACGGAGGTCTCCGGCGAACGTCGCACTCGCATTTATGACGGCTATGTGACAACAATAACCCTTGAGCCAAAACGGCTTGACCCTTCTTCGGCCATTTCGGCCGATAACAACAACGTAATGCGATCGGGAGGACGTTAAGATGGCATTCGTGCCCAAACTCGGGGCGCTCGCGCTTGCCGGCATTCTGGCGTTGACGACGGGATTCACCCAATCTCTGCATGCACAGGACGATTGCAAGTCGCGCGGGTCGCTCGATGCCCTGTATTGTGACGAAAACGGCGACCTTGTCGCCGACACGCCGAAAGATGCTGGGAAACTCAAAAACCCATCAACGCTGGTGTTCACCTACACACCGGTGGAAGACCCCGCGGTTTACGAGAACATCCTGAAGCCATTCACCGATCATCTGGCCAAGGTGACCGGCAAACGCGTGGTGTTCTATCAGGTGCAGTCCAACGCCGCCGAGATCGAGGCGATGCGCTCGGGCCGCCTGCACGTGGCCGGCTTCTCGACCGGACCAACCGGATTTGCCGTCAACCTTGCCGGTGCCATTCCGTTCGCGGTCAAGGGCAATGAAAAGGAGCTGCAAGGCTATCATCTGATCGTGCTGGTAAAAAAGGATAGTCCGTTCCAGAAGCTTTCAGACCTCAAAGAGAAGAAAGTTGCCCATACGGCGCCATCTTCAAACTCGGGCAACCTGGCGCCGCGCGTTCTATTCCCGGGCGAGGGCCTGACGCCGGACACGGACTACAAGCCGCTGTTCTCCGGCAAGCATGACCAGTCCGTGATGGGCGTTTTCTCGGGCGACTATGACGCTGCGCCAGTCGCCTCGGACGTGTTCTATCGCATGGTCCGCCGCGGACAGGTGCCCGAAGATGCCTTCCGCATCATCTATAAGAGCGATCTCTTCCCGACGTCATCGTTCGCTTACGCGCACGATCTGCATCCCGACCTGGTTGCGAAGATCAAGGAAGCCTTTTTCTCTTTCCGCTACACGCCTGAAATGCTGAAGGCGTTCGAAGGCGCCGATCGCTTCTTCCCGATCACCTACCAGAAGGACTGGGCCGCCATCCGCAAGATCGCCGAGGAAGCTGAAGGCGGTTACACGCAAAGCGGCCTGTCGGCGATGGCCAAGAAGGAATCTGACGCCGCCGCCAAGAAAGCCGCCGACAAGGCAAAGAAACAGTAGGCGATGCGCTGCTGTGTTCCGAACGTGACCACGGTCCTGCACGACGACGTCCTGCAGGACCGTATCTTTTCGCTATCGACCATTTGCGCGCAGGCGGTGTGCAGATGGCAGGCCAAGGAACCTTAACGATGGCCGCAATGTCGCTGCCCGCTCCCGCCGTCGTGCTGCGCGACCTCGTGGTGGCTTATACTCCCGGAAAACCGGTTCTGAAGGGTGTCTCGCTGGAAGTTCCCGACAGCTCGGTAACGGCTGTTATCGGCCCATCAGGCACGGGAAAATCCACGCTCATCCGATCCATCAACCGGCTGGTGATGCCGACTTCGGGCGACATCCTGTTCGACGGGGAAAACCTGGCGAAGATCCGCGGCGCCCGTCTGCGGGCGGTGCGCTGCAAGATCGGCATGGTGTTCCAGGAGTACAATCTCGTCGAGCGCCTCTCCGTCATGGAGAACGTGCTGACTGGCCAGCTCGGGCATCTCCCTGTGTGGCGTGTCTGGCTGCGGCGGTTTCCACCGGAGGACGTCAACCGCGCCTTCGATCTGCTCGCCCAGGTCGGTCTCGACGGGTACGCGGGCCAGCGCGCTGACGCCCTATCGGGCGGCCAGCGGCAACGGGTCGGGATCGCACGGGCGCTGATGCAGGATCCGCGGCTGCTGCTCGCCGACGAGCCGACGTCCTCGCTCGATCCCAAGACGTCCGTAGAAATCATGGAGTTGATGACCGGCCTGACGCGGGCGCGCAGCATCCCCCTTATCGTCAATATGCATCAGGTCGATCTCGCGCGCCGCTTCGCCGATCGCATCGTCGGCATGGCCGGCGGAAAGGTGATCTTCGACGGGCCGCCGGATTCGTTGACCAACGATCATCTGCAGGACATCTACGGAGGCGAAGGATGGCTGATGTGAGCCTGCCCCCCGCATCCCCGGACGAACGCGCCAACGTCTTGAAGTCAAGCTGGACATCAAGGATCGGATGGCTGCTGCTCCTGGCCTATATCGTTTATGCCTTCTCGATCCTCGACTTCAGCCTCGAGCGTTTCATCATCGGCCTGGACAATGCCGCCAAGCTGCTCGGCCGGATGTTTCCGCCGCTTTTTTCCAATCCCGATCTGCGCCATCTGATGTTCGACGGGCTGCGGGAAAGCCTGCAGATCGCCGTCCTGTCCTCGGCGGCCGGCATTCTCTTGTCATTGCCGATCGGCGTGCTGGCGGCGCGCAACCTGATGCCCGGATGGGTCACCTGGCCGGCGCGCGGGCTGATCATGCTGTGCCGGTCGTTCCATCCGATCATTGTCGCGATCCTGTTCGTGAAGGGCGTCGGCTTCGGCGCGCTGGCGGGCATTCTGGCGCTGATCGTCGCCTCGATCGGATTCATCGCCAAGCTGTTCGCGGAAGCCATCGAAGAGATCTCGCTGAAGCAGGTCGAGGCTGTACGGGCGAGCGGCGCCAACTTCATGAACACGCTGATCATCGCCGTGCTGCCGCAGGTCAATGCGCGGTTCATCGGCTTTGCGACCTACCAACTCGACTCCAATCTCAGGAATTCGACCATGGTCGGCATCGTCGGCGGCGGCGGCATCGGCGGTTCGCTGCAGGCCGCGTTCGGTCGGTTCGACTATGATTTCGTTTGCGCGATCCTCATCACCATCATCGCCATGATCATGGTTGGCGAGATCATCTCGCAGCGGCTCAGGGCGCTATTCCTATGAGCGAGACCGTACAAGCGCTGAATCGCGAATGGAGCCGCTTCACGCCCTCGCAACGGCTGGGGCGATATTTCACTTATCTCATCCTGGTCGCAGCCGTGGTCTGGGCCGCGCGGACAGTCGAGATCATTCCCGAATTTCTCTACGACGCGCCCGAGCAGATGGCGGACCTGTTCCGTCGCATGTGGCCGATCGATTGGTCGCACTACTACCAGAACGACGGCATGGGCGTGCATCACGCGCTTGTCGAAACACTGCACATCGCAACGCTCGGAACGATCCTGGCGGTCATCATGGCGGTTCCCGTCGCCCTGATGGCGGCGCGCAATATCACCACGTCCTGGCCTGTCAATTTCCTTGCCAAGCTGATCCTGACAGCCTCGCGCTCGATCAACTCACTGATCTGGGCGCTGCTGTTCGTTGCGATCTTCGGGCCCGGACCGCTGGCCGGAACGTTCGCCATCGCCTTTCGCTCGATCGGCTTCGTCGGCAAGCTGCTGGGCGAAGCGCTTGAGGAAGCCAACAAGGGGACCATCGAGGCCCTGCAGGCGACCGGTTCGCCATGGCTCAGCATCCTCAGGATGGGCTACTGGCCGCAGGTTCGTCCCGCGTTCTGGTCAATTGCTGTATTCCGCTGGGACATCAACGTGCGCGAGTCCGCCGTGCTCGGGCTGGTCGGCGCTGGCGGCATCGGCATGGTGATCGATACCGCGCTGAACACCTTCCGGTGGGACAGGACCGCGATGGCTTTGCTCGCGATCCTGCTTGTCGTTGTCGCCGCCGAAATCGTGGTCACGTTCGTGCGCAAGCGCATCATCTGAGCGGCGGGCCGCGCTACCGCTCAGTGGTGTCCGTGGCCACCCTTCGACTGCGCTCCGCCGATCGGGGCGACGGTGAAGGTCACCTCGACCTTCCCCGCCTTCTCGAACACCAATGTTCCCGTCACCGGCTGGCCATCCTTGAGTCCCTGGTTCAGTTCCATGAACATGAGATGAGCCCCGCCTGGCTTGAGTTCGACGGTTTCGCCGGGCTTGATCTCGAGCCCATCCTCCAGTCGCCGCATCCGCATGACATTGTTGGCCATGGCCATCTCGTGCACCTCGACGGACTTGGCAATCGGCACGGAGCCGCCGATCAGCCGATCCGGTTCGCTGCCGGTATTCCTGATCGTCAGGTAGGCACCACCGACTCGCGCCCCGCCGGGCGTTGCGCGTGCCCACGGCGCCTCGATGAAGAGCGCCCCCAATGTGTACGTTGAAGCGGGTGCACCGTGCGCGCTGTGCTGCGCGGTGCCGTGACCATTTTGTTGCGCCTGCACGAGGCGAACAGCCGGCGCGGGAGACTTCAGATCATGCGCATCCTGGCCTGCTGCGGGTATTTCGACCCAATTGCGGCTGCCGGCCTCACAATCCTGCAGGATCGGAAAGTACATGCTCGCACCATCCGACAGGCTTTTCGCGACGAGGCCAGTCAAAACGAACTCGTCGTAGAACGCATCGGGCAGCTTCCCGCCGCTCCAGCTTACTTCCGTCACGCCCTCCTTCAGCTCCGCACCGCCGTAATAAGGATAGGCTTTATCGTACGCACCTTGCACGGTCTCCACCGTCCAGCCCGGCTTCGGCATCGGCTTGACGGCGATGAGCCCGTCCGGAATCTGCACGCGAATTCTCGTCGTCGCAGCCCCATCGCAACCGTGCGGGATTTTTACGACGGCCTTGTAGGTCGTGCCGATCGTTGCTTCACGCTTTTCCAGACCGGCGTGTGCGAAAGCGGCCGGCGCAACAAG
This sequence comes from Pseudomonadota bacterium, assembly GCA_023423275.1. GTDB lineage: Bacteria > Pseudomonadota > Alphaproteobacteria > Rhizobiales > Hyphomicrobiaceae > ZC4RG25. Next base: position 123,916 of record JAFAFW010000007.1, on the reverse strand, counting down.
CGCCGTTGCCAAACTTACGGTAATCCCGCCCATAATAATGGACTTCATGATGTGTCTCTCCTGAATTTGGATACGGCCCGCGCCTCGCGTCGTCTGCAGAACGCCGATGAAGGCGTCGCGCACCACGAGGTGCCGGTCGGTGAATTGAATGGGAGTTTTCGTCCGCCGTTAGCGGATCACGCGAAGGCGGGAGGGCCTCGGGCCGGCGGCAACAGCCGCAGAGGCGACGCCTGCCAGCTCGCCACGAAAATCGGTGGATCGGCCCGTTGACTGCGCAGCTTCGCGCCAAGTTCAATCGGCTCGGGTCCTGCCAGCGCAAAAGCGGACGCGAGCCCCGAGCAAAGCGGACATCCGTTCTGCGCATCGAAGGGACGAGGAATATGCGGCAGATCCGCAGGTTCCGCGGCGCCGGGTCCACCAGAGTGGCAGATGACCTGCAGATCGGCGAGCAGCGCCTGATGCTGCAGATGCACGCCGGCCATGACGGCGTTGTGGCGCACGAGTGCGCCAGCGTGCAAAAGCACGCCCACCACGGCCAGAAGGCTGATCCACCTGCGCAGCATCTGCAGTCCCGCTTATTCGTGCACAGGCTTACGCTCAATCAAACCCAATTGGCAATGCGCCAAGCCGACGCCGCCTAACTTCCGTCATCGTCCTATTGCATAAGGTGCGTGCGCCAGCCGAGGTGCCTAACGTCCGCCTGCTTAAGCAGAGCGGTCGCCCGCAGGGGTGGACCTCCGGCTCAAGGCGCAACCTGCTCGGCCCATTTCACGACTGACCCTCGTTAACCCGCAGAACCTGCGCGGCAGCGTCAGAAGACGACCGGGTGACGTCATTCCGGGCCGGGACAGCTCACGTCCGAAATGCATGACGATCGTTTGCACGGCGCGGGACCGCCGTGCGAACGCGACGCCGGCTGCGCGAGCGCGTGGCGCGTCTCAATCCGGTTCCCAAGAGGAGATCACACATGACGCAGGATGTTTCGATCTGTGTTGTCCTCGATCGGTCGGGGTCGATGGAAAGCTGCCGTCTCGATGCGCTCGGCGCCGTCAACAGCTATCTGCGCCAGGTGCGCGGCGACGCCAAAATGAATGCGCGCGCATCCGTCATTCTCTTCGACACCGGCAGCATCGACCGCATCCGGGATCACGTCAGAGTTGCCGATTGTCCGGAGATCACGCACGAGGAATATCAGCCGCGCGGCGGTACCCCACTCCTGGATGCCGTCGGCCATGCCGCCGGACTCCTGGAAAAACACTCCGCGCCGGGCGCCCGGTCCATCCTCGTCGTCATGACCGATGGTGAGGAAAACAGCTCGCGCGAATACACCAAGGAGGCGATCGCGAAACTGCTGAAGCGTAAGCAGGACGACGACGGTTGGCTGGTCATCTATCTCGGCGCCAATCACGACGCCTGGGCCCAGGCGAGTAGCATCGGGCTGGCACAATCAAACTCTGCGATGTTCAAGCTGGCGGCGCTGTCGGAAGCTGGCGACGTCGTCTATGCGCGGTCTGCGCGCTACAGCAAGGCGCGTTCGATCAAGTCTGCGCTTCTGGATGGCTTCACGACGGCAGAACGTGACAAACTAAAAGGCGAATGAGCAGGAAAAAGGGAACCGGCCGCCTGGAAAGGTGGCCGGTTTTCACTAAGAGACCGGCTTCAGTACGTAGCCGCCGCCATCCTTCTCGATCGTTCCCGCACCCGGCATGCCCCAGTGGTAGCCGGTGCAGATGATCTTATCCGCAGCCACACGATCAAACGTCCGACGCCGTGTGGCTTCGGCCATCTCGGCATCCTGATCGAAACTGATGTGCCATCCGGGATTTCGCAAATTGAATGGCGGGATGTTGGTTACATCGCCCAGAACCATCAACTGGGCATCGCCGGATGAAACGAGATAGCTGGTGTGTCCCGGCGTATGGCCGTACGTCGCGACAGCACGCACACCGGATACGGCATCCGTGTCGACGGCCACCTGCTTCAGGTTCTTCCACGTCGGCATCGTTGCCTGCACGCGGCGCGCAATGCCCTGCCGCCCCTCCGGCAGCTTGTCGATCACCGCCGGGTCGGCCCAGAACTTATATTCCGCTTCCGGCACGACGATTTCGATGTCGCCGTAGATTTGCGCGTTATCCTTGGTCATCAAGCCGTAGATATGATCCGGATGGAAATGCGTGATGACAATTGTCGAGAGTTTGTCCGGATCGATACCCGCGGCTTTGAGATTGTCCGTGAGATGTCCCGCGTTCGGCGCCCCGCCTGGGCCGTTGCCAGCATCGAACATGATGGTGCGATCGCCGATCTGGATGACCGTGACCGTGTAAGAGTTGGGGACCTTATCTTCCGGAAAATTCGCGCGCTTCAGCGCCGCTTTCACATCATCCACGGTGGCATTCTTGACGAAGCCGGGGGTATGGTCGCGCGAAACGGCCCCATCGAAAACGGTCGTCACGTTTATGTCGCCGATTCTGAATTTATGAAATTTCTCGCCTGCTGGATTGAGCGGCGACGTTCCGCCAGTCTGAGCATGAGCTGAGGACATGATCTCTACCGATCGCGTAAAGCCGAAAACACTACCCGCCGCGGCAGCCGATAAAACAAATGTTCGACGATCGAGTTCCGGCATCTGTGACCTCCCATTTCTCGTCTTTTGAGGTTGTCAGTTGCAGCCGTACAATCGCGACTACACAGAGGCGGCCATCGTAGCCAATCTCGGGATGCCGGCAAACACCACGGCACGGCATCACGCGATCTTGAAATCGCGGCATGAGCAGCCGCGCCGATCACGCACCGAGATAGGCGTTTTTTACGTGCGGATTTTCCAGGAGTTCGGCGCCCGTCCCGGTCAGCGTCACATGTCCCTGTTCGAGAACATAGGAGCGATCCGACAACTCCAACGCCGCGAAGGCATTCTGCTCGACCATCACCACCGTCACACCCTGAGCGCGAATCTCCTTGATGATCTCGAAAGTGCGCTCCACCAGATTGGGAGCAAGACCAAGTGAAGGTTCATCGAACAGAACAAGCTTGGGCCGGGACATCAGCGCGCGCGAGATTGCCAGCATCTGCTGCTCGCCGCCCGAGAGCGTGCCTGCCGCCTGATCGCGGCGTTCGTGGAGAATGGGAAAGCGCTCGAACAGCCTGGCCATATCCTCGGCGACAGCGTCCGCATCGCGGCGCAGATAGCAGCCCATTTCCAAATTTTCGCGCACGCTCATGTAGGGGAACACCCGGCGGCCCTCCGGGCAATGCGCGATGCCGAGTTGCAGAATGCGCCGCGCCGAAGCGTTGGTGATGTCCTCTCCTTCGAAGGTGATGCGCCCGGCTACAGGATGCAGGACACCGGAAATCGCCTTCAACGTCGTGGTTTTTCCAGCGCCGTTGGCGCCGATCAGCGTGACCAGCTCACCCTTGCTCACTTCGAGCGAGAGATCGCGCACCGCCGCGACCTTGCCGTATCGGCAGATCAGTCCCTCAACCTTCAGCACGGGCGTACCTCTCGCCGAGATAGGCGCGGATAACTTGCGGATCCCGCTGGATGGAGGCAGGCGGGCCGTCGGCGATGATGCGGCCCTGGTTCAGAACCACGACGCGGTCCGACACGCCCATCACCATTTTCATGTCGTGCTCGACCAGCAGCACCGTGATGCCGAGCTTGCGGATCCGCGCCAGCATCTTCATGAAGCTCGATGTCTCTGACGGGTTCATGCCCGACACGGGTTCATCGAGCAGAAGAAGCTTCGGCTTGGCTGCCAGCGCGATCGCGACCTCCAGCAGCCTCAATTCACCATATGGCAAGGAGGATGCAACTTCATCCGCGCGCGCGGCGAGACCTGTAAATTCAAGAACCTCACGCGCCTCCTCGACCAGCTCTCGTTCCTCACGAACCATCCAGGGCAACCTGAAGATGATCGCAAGCGGCCGCTGCTTTGATCTCAGGTGCAGGCCGATCAGCACGTTTTCCAGCACGGTCTGGCCGCCGAATACGCTCGTTTTCTGGAACGTGCGCACCACACCAAGCGCCGCGATCTGATGCGGCTTGAGGCCGTTCAATCGCGTTCCCCGATAAATGATGTCGCCCTTGGCCGCCTCGATATAGCCGGTGATCGCGTTGAAGGCCGACGTCTTGCCCGCACCGTTGGGACCGATCAGTGAAAGGACTTCGCCTTCCCTGACATCGAACGTTGCACTTTCGACGGCCGTCAGCCCGCCGAACCGGATCGAAAGTTCACGGACGGCAAGCGCGATGCCGGCGTCGGTCCCGCTCATCGCGCGGTCTCCTCAAGGCCCGGAGCAGGTTCCGATAGAGGTGCCTTCTCCCGCCGCCGCCACCAATTGCGCAGAGCTGGTACGATCCCCTCAGGCAGGAAATAGACGACGAGGATCATCAGCACGCCGTACGCGATCCACTGCACTTCCGGCGCGATTTCCATCGCCCGCAACGTTTCCGGCATCAGGCCGAAGATGATGCCGCCGACCACCGGCCCCGCCAGCGTTCCCTTGCCGCCGGTAACGACCATGATCACCATCGTCACGGTATAGATGAAGAGGAACACGTCAGGGTCGACGATGCGCACATAATGCGCATAAAGGGTTCCTGCGGCACCTGCCATGGCCGCAGCCACCACCGTGGCAAACACCAGATAGTGCGTGACGTCCACGCCGACGGATGTTGCCAGCGGCTCGTTCTCGCGCAACGCGATCATCGCCCGTCCGGCGCGCGAATTGACGATCCTCCGGATGATGATGAACGTGATGATCGCGACCACGAGCATCAGGTAGTACACTGACGGCTTGCGCAGGAAGGAGAGTTCGAACAGCCCCGGAATGCCAAGCCGCAACGGCGGGATATTGTTCAGCGCCATCGGCCCTTGGGTCAATTCGAGCCAGTTGAGCGCAACAAGGCGGATCACCTCGGCGAAGCTGATCGTGACGATGACAAAGTATGCGCCGCGCACCCGGAATGCCAAACGGCCGATGAACCAGCCTGCGAGACCGGCGAAAAAGATTCCACACAGCATCGCGAACCATACGGGCTTCGGCGCGAGCCCGACTTTGACATCCGGCAGGATCGTCACCTCGAACCCGAGCGAAACGAGACTCGATACGTAAGCACCAATGCCGAAGAAGGCCACATGACCGAGGCTGAGCTGGCCGGTGTAGCCAAGCAGCAGATTGAGGCTCATCGCGGCAATGATGAAGATGCCGGCCATGATGAGCACGTGCAGCGCGTAGAGATCCGTCATCCAGATCGGGAGAGAGAACAGGAAGAGAAGCCAGGCGACCGTGAATGCGTATTTCACCCGATCCGCTCCTTCTGCGCGAACAGACCGGTCGGCTTGAACAGCAGGATCACGATGATGAGCAGGAAGCCCATGGCGTCGCGATAACCTGACGATACATAACCTGCTCCGAGTTCTTCCATGAAGGCCAGGATGAAACCGCCGATGGTCGCCCCCGGCACACTTCCAAGACCGCCCAGAATGACGATAGCGAACGCCTTCAGGGACGCCAGATCGCCCATCGTCGGCACCACGACGAAGACCGGCCCGAGCAGGGCTCCTGCGGCAGCGGCAAGTCCGGAGCCCAGGGCGAACGTCGCCATGTAGACGTTGCCGATCTGGATGCCCATCAGTGCAGCGGTCTCACGGTCCTGGAAGGTCGCACGCATGGCCTTGCCCAGGCGCGTCCGGTTGATCATGGCGTACGTCGCGACAATCAGCGCGATCGCCATCACGAATACGAACAGCCGGTTCCACGACACCGAGACCGACCCGATGACCAGGGGCGATGCGGGAAACGGATTATCGATGGATTTGGCGACGCCGGTCCACGCGAACTGCTCCATGTTCTGCATGGCGATCCAGGCGCCGATCATGACGAGCATGGTGGTATCGATGTCGGCGCCGCGCAACTTGCGCAACAGAATGAATTCGAGCGCCGCCCCCAGAGCCACGCCGAGCGCAACGGCCAGGATCAGCGCCACGAAGAAATTGACGCCGAGCAACATCACCCAGGCGTACATCATATAGGCGCCAAAGGCATAAAGCTCGCCGTGGGTGAAATTCACGACGCGCATGATGCCGAAGATCAGGGTGAGGCCGATGCCGAGCAGCGCATACGTGCCGCCGAGAATGAGCGCGTTGAGCGCATGCTGCAGGAGCTGTTCCAAGTGCCAGGTCCGCCACGATCAATCTGAGGAACATGAATGCGCGGCTCTCCGGGAGCCGCGCATCTGAGACAGGATCAGAAGTTGGTCTTCACGATCTTGCCGTTCTCGATTTTCACGAGGTAGACGCTGGGTGTGCTCTGGCCACTTTCCTTGCCGGCCGGACCCTGCTTGTCGAAGGCGATATCGCCGTAAATGCCGCCGATCTTCACCTTCCAGAGCGCATCCTTGATCGCGGCCGGCTCAGCCTTGCCCGCGATCTTGATGGCTTCGACGATCGTGAAAATACCGTCATAGCCGCGGAAGCCCTCGGTCAAGCCGCCGACGTGATGACCGCGCGCCTTCCACTCGTCCATGTAACGCTTTGCGACGGCCGGGTGCTTCGTCACCTCGGGGAACCAGGGCGGGAAGAATGCGGTGTGCATCGACCCGTTGGCGGCCTCGCCGGCCTGCTCGGCGAGCTGATCGGGAGAGTTCGATCCACCGGTGGTGATGATCTGATGAGGCAGACGCTGATCCTTCGCCTGCTTGAGGATGAGCGTGTTCTGCTCGACCGCCGTCGTCACGAACAGCGTATCGCCGCCGGAAGCCTTGATCCGGGTGAGCTGCGCGGAGAAGTCCGTCGCCTTCGGATCCATGGTCTCCATGACGCCGATCTCGACACCGTTGGCTTTCAGCATCTTGGAGAACTCCTGGGCGGAGCCGATGCCGAAGTCGTTATTGGTGTTGAGGAAGTCAGCCTTTTTGATGCCGAGCTTGGCAACCAGCGGCTGGAATGCCTTGGCTTCCATTTCCGACGTCGGGCTGATGCGGAAGATGTAGGGATTGCCCGCAGTGGTGATCTTGCCCGAGGACGACGTTTCGACGAGCATCGGGATCTCGTATTCTTCGAGCTTCGGCATGACGGCCAGCGTCAGCGTCGAGCTCCAGGCGCCCATCAGCACGGGCACCTTGTCCTTGACGACCAGCTTCTCGACGGTCGACACCGCTTCCGTCGGGTTAGATTTATTGTCCTCTATGATCAGCTCGATCTTTTTGCCGAGTACACCGCCAGCCTTGTTGATCTCATCCTCGGCGATCTTGGCACCTTGCGCGACGTAGTTGCCCGACGCGGCAAACGCACCGGTCAGCGGCTGTGTCACGCCGATCTTGATTGTCTCCTGCGCGTAAGCCTGCCCCGCCAGGAGCACCACGCCAAGCATGGCGGAAACTGGTAACCTCATGACTGCTCTCCCTTTGATGAACGCTCAGGCACACCCGAGCTGGCCAAATCGTGACGAAGCCACACCGCCCGGCGGAAGCTCTATTTATGTCTCCGGAGGCCGCCGCCCGCCCGGATCATGTCTTTTTGTCTTCCCGGCGATCGGACCGGGTCGGTACTGAACCGCTTTGCTTCAGTTCTTTTTGCGCAGCCGCGGAATGATTTCCCGCGCTACGGCTTCAACCTGCTCCTTTTCGTATTTATATGGCACGAAAATAATGCGATCGATCCCGGTCGCGATATGCGCCTCGAGCTGTTCGATGCATTCCTCGACCGTTCCCATAATGGCACTGTCCATGGTCGATTCCGACCAGGACGCATAATCCCATTCGGTCTGCAGCCAATGTTTCATGGGCTCCTCGATTTTCTCGCGGGGCCCGATGCAGATCGGAAGCTGGTTGGTTGAGGACAGTTCACCGGGATCGCGGCCGGCTTCTTCTGCGAAGGCGACAACCTTGGCCCAGGTCTTCGCGAAACTTTCCGCAGTGTAATAATAAGTCAGCCAGCCGTCACCCTTGGTCGCAGCGCGTTTCAGAACAGCATCGACGTAGCCGCCGATCAGAAGCGGCGGACGCGGCTTTTGAACCGGCTTCGGATATAAAACAGCGCCACGGAGATTATACGGCGGATAGTCCCCATCGACTTTATCTTCGGTCCAGAGACGGTTCATGATCTCCAGCCCCTGGTCCATGATCTTGCCGCGTTTGGTAAAATCAACGCCTAACGAGTCAAATTCACGTTTGTACCAGCCAACCGCCGCTCCCACGAGCAGACGCCCATCAGAGATATGATCGATGGTCGCCAGTTCCTTGGCCAGCAATACCGGATTGCGCATCGGCATCACGAGGATGCCGGTACCCAATTTGATTTTGGAGGTCCGCGCAGCAACCGCCGTCAGGATCGTCAGCGCCTCATGAACCGGAAACGTGGGATCGACACCGAGCAGAACATGATCCCACGCCCAGAGCGACTCGTAGCCGAGCTCCTCCATCCGCACGCCGTATTCGATCAGCCCCTTTGCGCTCGGCATCTCGGGATAGCGCGTGAAGTTCCGCATCGCGATGCCGAACTCTGTCTGTTTCTTCTTGGCCATTTTCGCGACTCCAGAGGCGATGTGTAAAAGCTTGCTCAGGCGGTGTAGAGGCGTTCCGGATCCAGATGGCGCAACCCTTCCAACTCCTCCTTGCGCGGCGGCTCAGTCGTCATGACCTTGTCGCTGAACAGCAGGTCGAAGCCGGTATTTTCCTGCACCTTCTCCCGCGTCACGCCGGGGTGCAGCGCCAGGACCTGCATTTCGCGCGTATCCTCGTCGAAGCCCATGACGGCGAGATCGGTCACGACGCGCCACATGCCCCCCATCGGCAGCCCGCGCTCGGCACGCGACCGTTTGCCTTCGATCCAGCCGGGCGACGTGATGTAGTCGACATCTTTCACGAAGCGGCGCTTCTCGTGTTTCATCGCCACGATCATGTTGGTCAGCGACGAGATATCATTGCCGCCACCGGTGCCCGGAAGCCGGGTTTTCGGGTTCTCGCTGTCGCCGATGAATGAAGAATTCAGATTGCCATAGCGGTCGATCTGCGCTCCGCCCATGAAGCCGACGTCGACATAGCCGCGCTGCAAAAGCAGCAACACGTCGGTGATCGGCAAAACCATGTTGGAGCGGCGCGTGCAGCGTTGCTCGTTGGTCGACGGCGGCAACTCGCCCGGCACGATGAATGGGCCGATCGTACCGCCCTCGAACAGGATGGTGAGGTGCGGGGCGAAGTTGCGTTGCGCTAATGTCGCCGCGAGCAGCGGAATGCCGATGCCCGCGAAAACGATCTGGCCGTCCTTCATCAACCGCGATGCCATCACGGCCAGCAGCTCCGATGCGGTATAGGCGTTGGGCGATGACTGATCAGTCATTGTGAACGCTCCTTCCGCGACGGCTGGCATCCAGCACCGCCTCCATCCCGAGCTTGGAAAGATACTCGGCCCAATTTCTGGGTTCATAATAATATTTGGCGAGATAGTCTGCCGGCCCGTTGATCGGATCCTTCGACGCCTCGGCGTATTCGTCGAGGTGATCGAAAAATGGCTCGTAGACCCCGTAGCATTCGTGCGGGGCAGAGCCGAATGGCACCTCGACAACGGCGTCTGCCGTGAAGAAAGGAATGCGCGTCTGATCCGGCGTGCGGCGGATCTGATCGTTGGAGACGATGCGCTCGGTCGTCAGGATCACACGGTTGGCCGCCATCGCCATATCGATGTCCATGAACTGCAGGCCGTCGATCTGCGCGTTGCCGTAGGCATCACAACGCTGCACGTGGATCAGCGCCACATCCGGATTGAGCGCCGGAAGCAGAGCCACGTCCTCGCCGGTGAATGGGCATGTCATGGTTTTCAGCTCGTCGCCGACGCGCTTGCCGACGTCCGAGCCGATCATCGACCGCGTCGGCATGAAGGGGATACCCATGGCGCCGGCGCGATACCTGAGTCCGATCGACATATGGCTCCACTCGTCGAAGCGGGCCAGCTTGTTCTCGGTGTAATGGCGCATCACTTTCGACACGCCCCACACGATACCCTGTGTGAACCAGCTCGTAATGATGTGGCGCGACACGCCCGAGGCATAAAACAGGTCGCCTTCCGTCGACGTAATCGAGCGCGAAATCATGAGATCCTTTTTGCGCGCACGGATCAGCGACCAGATCATCGCCATCGGCGTGCGCGACATGGTGCAGCCGCCGATCGAGACGTGATCACCGTCATTGACGAGGCTTGCCGCCTCTTCCAGTGACATCACTTTCTCGCGCAGTCCGCGATCGCGCTCCAAGGTCTCGCCGCGCAGCGATTTGTAGGGCTTGACGAGGGAGTCGGTACTCATATCAGCGCCAAATCTCCAAAAGCGTTGATCATGCTGTCGCGGCGGCCATGCCGGTATCGCGATTGAATGCGGTAATCAGCTCGTCCCACTGCGGAACGAGGTCTTGCAGACCGCGCCAGAAATCCTGACTTTTGCGGCGGTCGAAATCCGAAAGCTTGACACCCTGCTGCTCGATCCAGGTGAAATAGCCGAGATTGAAAATGCGCTCGCGCTCGCGATGAGTCGCGTCGAGGACATGCTCAGTACCGGCACCCAGAAGATGCTCGCCGACCAGCTCCGCTGCGAGTTCGGCAGTCATTTCACCGGAATTATGCCGCCGCTGCAAATAGCGGCGCACTTCACTGACGTACATGCTGGCGGGGTCGGTCGCGACCGTCATGACAACGCTGTCGGAACCCAGATCATAGTGTTTAGCGAGTTTGATGGCGCCCAGCACGTTGGCAATGCTGGAAAGGCCGAATAACCGGAGCTGTTTCAGCAATTCGGCGGAAACGTCGAGACGGCGCGCGAGATATTCGCAGCCAATATCCGTATTGAATACCGCGTTCAATCCATCCGTCGCCTGATCCGAGATGCCGATGACGACGTCGGTGTTCATCACGTTGTGGATCAACGGCACGTGCTTGTCGCCGATCCCCTGGATATTGTGCTCGCCATAACCGTTCATCAGCAGCGTCGGACATTCGACGGCTTCGACAACCGCGATTTTCGTGCCGTGCTTGTCCTTGAGATAATCACCGGCTGCAAGTGTTCCGGCCGACCCGCTTGCAGAAACATAGGCCGCGAGTTTCAAGTCGCCGGATTTAGCCGACAAACTTTCAAAAATCGTTTCGAGCGCCGGCCCCGTGCAGCGCCAATGCCCAAGATAATTCGCGAATTCGCTGAACTGATTGACGATGTCATTTTCCGGATCGCGCGCCAGTTCGGCACATGCGTCGTAAATTTCTTTGACGTTGGATTCCGTGCCCGGCGTGCGGATGATATCACCGGGCTCAGCCACCCATTTTTCCAGCCAGTCGAAGCGTTCCTGACTCATACCGGCGGGCAGCACCGCAACGCCGCGGCAGCCGAGAATCCGCGAGATGGCGACGCCACCGCGACAGTAATTTCCCGTCGATGGCCACACCGCACGCTGGCGCGTCGGATCAAACCGTCCGGAAACCAGGCGCGGCGCGAGACATGCATAGGCCGCCTGCACCTTATGCGCGCCGATCATCGGGAACAGGCCGCCGATCGCAGCGACGATGCGGGCTTTGACGCCCGTCAAAGCTTCAGGCAGCTCGACGTGAACCGGGACGGACACCTGCCCTTTGCGATCGAGTGCGTTGAACCAGTTCACCCGATAGAGGTTTGCGGGATGCGGATCATCCGGAGCCACATCGTTCAGCTGGGCCCGCACCCGTGCGGGAACCCGGGAAGGATCGGCAAGCTCGGCGAACGTCGGCAGGCGAACCCGGTTCTGCCGGAGCCGCTCAACGGCCCTCTGGCGAACCTCGGCGTTTTCAACTCTGACCGGAAAATCGAACGGCGTCATCTCTCGCTCGGTACCAGTTTCCCCGCCCCGAGCGAATCGCCCGAGTTATTCTATTGTACTAATCTTAGTATGAGTATCGTACGCCTTGCGTCCGCGATCAACAGCAATCAGCGTCTTGGCCTGCTCATTCACACGCCATTCCGCCGACCGCTTAGGCGGACCGTAGAGCGTGGAGCGCTGACGCGGGCTTCTATTTGCCGATTCTATAATCGCCTCGATCTTGCCCGCATCGATCTCTTGGCCATGCGCAGCCCCGGCAGCGCGGGTGATCGACTCGTTCATCAGAACCCCGCCGAAATCGTTGGCTCCGGCTTCCAGGCACAGCGCCGCCCCGTCCGGCCCCATCTTCACCCACGAGGTTTGAATGTTGGTGATCAGCGGATCGAACGCGATCCGACCGATCGCATGCATCAGGATGGCTTCGCGGAACGTCGGCCCCTTGCGCGACTGCCCCTTCACGCCGATCGGCGCTTCCATGTGGACAAACGCCAGTGGCACGAACTCGGTGAAGATGCCGGTGCGCTCCTGCAAGTCGCGCAGACGGATCAGATGGCGCGCCCAATGGCGGTACTTGTCGACATGCCCGAACATGATGGTGCAGGTCGCACGCAACCCAGCCTCGTGCGCGGCCGTCATGACCTGGAACCACTGGTCCGTGTTGATCTTGTCGGGACACAGGATGTCGCGAACTTCATCGTCGAGAATCTCGGCGGCGGTGCCGGGCACGCTCGCGAGGCCAGCAGCTTTCAGCTCGGACAGATACGCGCGCAGCGGCATTCCGAGCGATGTCGCGCCGTGCCAGATTTCCAGCGGAGAGAAGGCGTGGATGTGAATGCCCGGAACAGCCGCGCGAACGGCTTGCGCGATATCGAGATAGGTCTGACCGGTGTACCCGGGACGAATGCCGCCCTGCAGGCAAACTTCGGTCGCGCCCGTATTCCAGGCTTCGCGCGCACGATCTGCCACTTCCGAAAGCGGAAGCTCGTAGGGCTTGTCGCGGAAGCCCAGCGCATGCCGGCCCTTCGAAAACGCGCAGAACTTACAGCCGTACGTGCAGATGTTGGTGTAGTTGATGTTGCGGTTGACGACGTAGCTGACAGAGTCCCCAACGCGCGTGGCTCGCAGGCGGTCGGCAACCGCGCACACCGCCGAGAAGTCCCGGCCGCGGGCCGAGAACAGCGTAACGATCTCATCCTCGGTGAGCGCATGGCCATCGCCGGCCTTGTCGAGAACCTGCGCAACCGGCCGCGACAACGCCGGAGCATGGCCGCGCACGCGTGCCACCTGCGCTGAAGGAAGGGTTTCAAGAGCGCCCGCGATCCAGCCATCCTCACGGGCAAAGCCTGCCGTGTCGGACATGCGCAACACCGGCGTCCGCAGCGCCGGTTCGAGCCAGCGCTCCGGTTCGGCGGCAAATTCCGGATAGATCGCCAGCCGCTCGACGAGCACGCGGCCCGCACGCTCCGTCGCCGCTTCGAGATCCCGCAGATGCGGCCACGGCGCTTCCGGATTGACATGATCGGGCGTGACGGGAGAAACGCCGCCCCAATCGTTGATCCCAGCCCGCACGAGGCGCGCGAGGCCTTCCGGGCGCAGATTCGGCGGCGACTGAATATTGGCCCGGGCGCCGAGGATGATGCGCGCCACCGCGATGGTCCAGATCTGCTCGGCCAGCGACGGTTCCGGCGCCTCGGCCATTCGTGTGTCCGGTTTGGCGCGGAAATTCTGGATGATGACTTCCTGAATATGACCGTGGCGCTCGGACAGGTCGCGGATCGCCAGCAGGGCCTCGATCCGCTCAAGGCGCGTCTCACCGATACCGATCAGAATGCCTGTGGTGAACGGCACCCCCGCACGGCCAGCAGCTTCCAGTGTCGCCAGCCGGGCGGCGGGAATCTTGTCCGGCGACCCATAATGCGGCCCGCCCTTTTCCGACAGCCGGTCCGACGCGGTCTCGAGCATGATGCCTTGCGAGATGGAAACCGCCCGCAACCGCCGCAGCCAGGTTTCATCCATGAGGCCAGGATTGAGATGGGGCAGCAGCCCCGCCTTCTCCAGCACGAGGCGCGCCGCCTCTTCCAGGTACGACAGCGTGCTGTCATGGCCGAGATCGGCCAAGGCCTTCCGCGCCGCGGAATAACGCAGCTCCGGCTTGTCACCGAGCGTAAACAGAGCCTCTTTGCAGCCGGCTTGCCGGCCCTGCTCTGCAATCGCCAGTACCGCGTCGCGATCGAGATAGGGCGCTGGCAACTCACGCGGCGCGTGCGCGAACGTGCAGTAGTGGCAAACGTCGCGGCAAAGCTGGGTGAGCGGAATGAAGACCTTCTTTGAAAAGGAAACCGCGGTGCCGTGGCCGGCGACACACAACTCCTCAGCGAGCGCTGACAGCCGATTGATATCCTCGCAGTGCGCAAGTGCCAGCGCTTGATGATGGCCAGGCTTTTCGCCCTTCTCGGCAGCGGCAAGGGCTAAGGCGACATCATGCACGTTGCTCATGGCATGTTCCTTAAAATCGTCTCGCCGGGCATCGCGCTTGGGAGAAGAAACGCATAACGCGGAACGCCGCTGCGCGCGCGGCGCAGCCATGCGAGATCCTCCGGCAAATCGACATCGGCGGCCAAGCCCGGAAGCTGCATCACTTCCGCATCGATGCGCCGTGCGACCGCTGCGGCCAGATGCTTGACGAAGCTGCCCGGGCCGAATTCCGGTTCGATCACATCCGGAGGTGACAGGAAAAGCGCATTCGTGCCGCCGCCGTCATGCGACGGCACCAGCGACACGCGCGGGCCTTCATGACGCACTGCGCTCTCGGCGAGCTTGGTGAGTTCCTCGGAGGACGCAAGCGGCACGTCTCCGGGAATGACAAGCACGCGTCCCGCGCGCACCGCATCGATATGGGTGAGCCCGCGCTGCACGGCGGCGTTCAAGCCTCCACCGTGCGGTTCGGCAAGCACCTGGACCTTCTCTGCCCGCGCGAACGCCGCCACATCCGGGTCAGGCGTAACCACGATAACGCTGCTGACCGCGGCGACCTTCGACAGCGTGGTCAAGACATCAGCAAGCATTGCGAGGACAAGCCTGCGCCGATCTTCCGCCGACAGCACCGGTGCAAGCCGCTGCTTCGCGCTGTGCAGCGTCTTGACGGGAATAATGACAGGCAAGGCTCGCGTGGTCATGACGCTGTTTCCATCGCGCCGCGAATTGTTTCGCAAAATGACAGGCAATCGCGCGCCAAGGCGACCTTGTCATCCAGCGTCCGCATCAGTGTATTGACCGCGAGCGTCGTCACCTCGATCCGGCCAGCCAAATCGGCATCGGCCCTATCGATGACAAATCCATCGATGAGCCCCGCGTAATGTTTGGCGACGCTGACGGCATCCGGCGCAATGCCGAGCTCTCCCATGATCTTTGCCGCCGGTCCCTTGATGGCCTTTCCGCCGATAATGGGACTCACCGCAATGACCGGCGCTTTGCGCGCGCGAAGAGCATCCGCAAAACCGGGAATGGCCAGGATCGGGTCGACGCTCAGATATGGGTTCGACGGACAGATGATGATGCCGCCGAGGTCGGGATCGCTCAGCGCTGCGAGAGCCGCGGCTGCGGGACGGGCCTGAGCGGCGCCATCGAAACGAATATCCGAGACGATCGGCCTGCACTGCTCGCCCACGAAATATTCCTGGAAGCCCAGCGTGCCCCCCTCCGTTTCGACAAACGTGCGCACGGGATCGTCGCTCATAGGGATGACGCGGGCCGCGATACCCAGGCGCGCGCCAACGAATGCGCACACATCCGTCAGGCTTTCTCCAGCGCGCAGCCGCCGCGTTCGCTCGACATGCATCGCCAGATCGCCGTCGCCGAGATTGAACCAGGATGGCCCACCCAGCTCCGCAATTGCACGCATGAACGTCCAGGTTTCGTCGCGGCGTCCCCAACCCGTCTCCGGATTGACGAGACCGGCCAACGTATAGATCGCGGTGTCGATATCCGGCGAGACGTGCAGACCAAGATGTTCGAAGTCATCGCCGGTGTTGACGATCACCGTCAGCCGGTCACCGAGAACCTGTGCCAATCCCAAGGACAGCTTCGCGCCACCGACACCACCCGAGAGCGCAACCCAACGGCGCCTGTCCGCCACATGCTTCATCATCGAAACAGATCCTGGGATTTCGGACGGACCAGCGCTGAGGCTGGCCTTGCCTCCGCCGTCCAGGCCAGACCGCGCACCAAGGCAGCCGGGCAGCCTTCGTCGGCCTCGCCCATCGCGAGAACGGCCGCTGAGGCGACCGCATCTGCAAAACCGACTTCGGTCACTTCAAGCGGACGTCCGGCAAGGTCAGGTTCGCCGCGCCGATCGAGCAACGACGGCACCCCGGCCGCACCGATGGCAAGGCCCACGGTGCCCTGCCGCCACGCGCGGCCGACACTGTCCGAAATAACGACGCCGATGTCGGCCCCAAAGTGCGCGTCGCAGCGGGCCTTGACGGCCTGCGCGGTGAGGTCCGGATCCTCGGGCAGAAGAAGCACCATTCCTCCTGCCGCACCGGGTGGAAGGTTAGACTGATCGATGCCTGCATTTGCCATCACCAGCCCATGACGTGTCGCAACGATCAGAACGCCCGGCTTTGCCCGGATCACTTCGGAGGATTCGGAGAGGATGGCCTCAACGAGATGAGGCGGCTTGCCAGTTATCGCCGAAAGTTCGAGGGCGCGCGGCGACGGCGTGACAGACGCGAGTTCCACATAACGGGACTCGGATTTCGAAACGATCTTCTGCGTGACGACCAGAATATCCTGGCTCTCAAGCACCAAGCCGTTGCGGACAAGCGCCTCGAGCAGAAGCTCCGCCACATCGTCGCCAGGGCGAACCAACGGCAAACCTTCCAGCGCCGTTATCGTCAGGCGGGCGCCCGTAACTGACATGCCTATGGCCCGTTCCTGCGTTTACAATGCTCAGGCTTCGGTAATTCCCGTGATCCGCAGCCCGGCACCGTCCACCTTGTACGCACGATTGATCCCGATGAGCACCGAGGTCAGCGCCTCGGCCGCTGCTGAATTGACGAGCGGTCCGCAATGCAAACCGCGTAGCTTGGCAGCCTTGGCCAACGCGATGGCAACCTCACGGTCTTTCGGATCATCCCCGAACACCAGGACATCGCAATCAATCTCGGCATCGGTTTGCAGCTTGTGGGCCGCCACGTTGTGGAACGCTGAAACGACCCTAACGCCCTCGCCAAGCCGCTCGTTCGCCACCATAGCAGCGCAGCCTTGTGATGGTAACTGCACACGCGCCACCTTCGGCGGCATCAATGGAACGGTTGTATCGATAACCAATTTGCCCGCCACATGCGGCTTGATCTCATCGAGGATCTGAGCCTGGCTGGTAAAAGGCACGGTCACAAGGACCACCTCAGCCGCCGCGGCCGCTTCCGCATTCGTTGCGCCGCGCGGTTTGGCAGTCCCGGGTACGGTCGGAAGCTGATTGGCAGCTTCGGTTGCCTTCTCCGCCGTTCGCGAGCCGATGATGATCTCATAGCCGGCCGCGGCGAGGCGGCGCGCCAGTCCCGATCCCAGTGCGCCCGTTCCTCCGATGACGGCCAGCGCCGGCTTCGATGGCTCCATGCGTGCGCCTCGCTCTCTTTCGTGAAAACTTAAATGCCCATCTCGGTGAGCGGCACGATTGAGACGCCCGCATCCTGAAGGGCTTTGCGCACTGCGTCCGCGACCGCAACCGCCGTCGGCTCGTCACCATGGACGCAGAGCGAATCCACTTCGACTTTGAGCCGGTCACCGTTCATGGCAATGACTTCGCCGTCAAGCACCATGCGCAACGTGTGTTCAACGGCCTTTTTGGCATCCTTGATCACGGTGCCCGCCAGCGCGCGCGACGCCAGGTTGCCGTCATTGACGTATTCACGGTCCGAGAACCCTTCGCGCGCCACGCGCAAGCCCAGGTCGTGACCGGCCTTCTCCATTTCGGAACCGGCAAGCGCGACGTAGATCAGGTTCTTGTCCACGGTCTTGATCGCACGCGCGATGGCCTTGGCATATTCCGAATCCTCGGCCGCCATATTGTTCAGCGCGCCGTGCGGCTTCAGATGGGTGACCTCGACATCGGCATACGATGCCATCGCCTGCAGCGCGCCGATCTGGTAAGCGACCATATATTCGAGATCCTGCGGCTTCATCGTGATGCGACGGCGTCCGAACCCCCACAGATCATTGAAGCCGGGATGCACTCCGACGCTGACGCCTTCCCGCTTGGCGAGCATGCACAGGCGATGCATCGAGTTGGGATCACCGGCGTGATAGCCGCAAGCAACGTTGGCGGACTTGATGATCTTCATCAGATCCGGATCGTTGCCGATGCTGTACGCCCCCCAGCTCTCGGCGATATCGGCATTCAGATTGATCTTCTTGCTCATTCGCACATCCTTCGAAGCATATGCCGCTTGCCTGATGCCGCCCGGTGTGACACGGCTCCTTATCGCACCGCATCCAGCATATGGTACTATTTATAGAACAACAGTACAAATAGTTCCACGGGTCATCGAACCTTACCGCGAACTCCGTCTGTGAACCGGATCCACGTGTCGCAAGCCGCTTCCAACACACCCAAGACCCCGACACTGGCGGCTCGGTTCCTGCCCAGCGGCGACACTGCGCTGGTTGTTGAATTCAGCGATAAAATCGACAGACATATCAGTACGCTGGTTCTGGCGCTGGCCCAGCGCATCGACGACGCGCGGCTCGACGGCATCATCGAGACCGTTCCGACCTTCCGCTCGCTGATGATCCATTATGACCCACTCCGCCTGCCTCATGCTCGATTGAGAAAACGCCTGGCGGAGTTTTTGGACGGGCTGACAGTATCACAGACCGGGGGGCGTCTCTGGCACATCCCGGCGTGCTACGATCCGACCCTCGGCCCCGACCTGATCGAAGTTGCCGAGCGCACAGATCTTTCTGTCGCCGATGTCATCGCCCTGCACAGCGGCGAGACGTATCACGTCTACATGGTCGGATTTCTGCCCGGATACCCCTACATGGGCGATCTGCCCGCAAAGCTGGCGCTTCCGCGCCGGGTGAATCCTCGCATCAAAGTGCCCATGGGGTCGCTCGCGATTGCCATGACCATGGCTTCCATTTACCCGCTGGAAAGCCCGGGCGGGTGGCACCTGCTGGGCCGGACGCCGGTTTGGCTCTGGGACCTGCGCCGGCAGTCGCCTGCCCTGTTCCGTCCCGGCGATAAAGTGAAGTTTGATCCCATCTCTCTCGCTGAATACGAGGAACTGCGTGCACGCGCCGAAGCGGGGGCACTGACGATCGAACCACAGGAGATCGCGCACGCGGAGGCTTCCGGCCAATGACCGCGACGCTGCGCATCGTGTCTCCGGGCCTTATGACCACTGTGCAGGATTGCGGCCGTCCCGGCTATCAGCGGCAGGGTATTCCCGTCTCCGGCGCGATGGATATCGTCAGTCTGACGGCCGCCAATCTGCTGGTGGGCAACGATCCATCAGCCGCGGTTCTGGAGATCGCCTATCAAGGCCCGACGCTGACGATCGAAACTGACAGTGTCCGCGTCGCCTTTGCCGGTGGACAAGCCGCGATCGAGATCGTTTCGGATGGCGCACCACCCCAACGCCTGCCTGTGTTGCAAAGTCATCGCCTGGAGCGTGGACAAACGCTGCGCATCGGCGCGCTGAGCGGCAGTTCAGTCGGCTATCTCGCCATCGAAGGCGGCTTCGACATCGCTCCATTCATCGGTAGCCTGTCCACTTACGTCAGGGGCAGCCTGGGTGGTTGGAAGGGCCGAGCTCTGGCCGCAGGCGATGCCCTGCCCCTCAAACGGGAAACGACTGACGTGCGCGAGGAGCATATGCTTCCGCAGCTCGATCTTGCTCCAGCGCGAGCCATCCGCGTCGTACTCGGCCCGCAGGATGATTATTTCACGCAGGAAAGTATCCGGACGTTTCTCAGCTCACGATACACGGTGTCGGGGGCCGCGGATCGTATGGGCATGCGCCTTGACGGGCCGGCGCTCGAACACGCGAAAGGGTTCGATATCGTCTCTGACGGCATCGCGCCGGGGTCGGTGCAAGTGCCGGGGACCGGAGTTCCGATCATCCTGCTCGCCGATCGTCAGACCACGGGTGGCTATCCGAAGATCGCCACCGTCATTTCCGCCGATCTGCCCGCAGCCGGCCGCCTTGCGCCCGGTGCCGTCGTTTCGTTCGAGGCGGTGAGCATCGAGACTGCCGAAAAGCTGCGCGGCGAATTGTCGGCCATGCTGGAAGGGCTTGCCGCACACCTTGTTCCGGTGGCACGAACGGCCATCATCGATGAAGGCAAGCTGATGTCATCCAATCTGGTCAGCGGCGTCGTCTACGGTCATAACGGTGAGGACGCCGACCACGAGCCCTGGCTCCTGGCCGCACAGGCGCCATCGGGCGCGCATTGAAACCGCATGATCGCAAGAGATAATGGCAAACCGCTCCCGAAAACTCTTCGCTCGCCATGACGCCGACAGCCGCGTCCCTCGCTACCTGCAGGTGGCGTCGGTGCTGCGCCGTCGTATCCGCGACGGGGTTTGGGGCGTCGGCGATAAAATCGCCACACTGGAAGAGATGGAACGCGAATTCGGTGTTGCCCGCGTCACCGTACGTCAGGCCATCGATCTGCTGCACGGGGAAGGACTCGTTAAATCCTTCCAGGGGCGCGGCACGTTTGTCATCAAGGCGCCCGGCAACGATCGCTGGCTGCAACTTGCAACCGATTGGGAAAGCCTCGTCTCGCCCATCCGCTGGAACATTCCCGAGTTCATCCAGCTCGATCAAGTGCGCGAGCCCCGCATCGACCCCGAAGATGGCGACCCGGCTGCGGCCTATAAATTCCTTTCGAGCGTACAGCGACGTAGCGGCGAACCGTACGCGTTCGCCCGTGTTCATATTGCACAGCACATTTACGATCAGACGCCGAAGCTGTTCGCCTCACGTGTTGCGCTGGTCGTCCTCGGAGAGCGTGGCGATATCGAGATATCTCGCGCGCATCAGACTTTCACGATCGGCGCCGCTGACGTCGAGACCGCGCGCCATCTCGGTGTTGCGCTCAACGCGCCGACGGCGGAAGCCCGCTGCGTCGTGACCGGCGCCGACGGCGTCGTGATCTACATTGGCGAGATCACCTACCGGGGAGATTGCGTACGCCTCAACATCGAACTGATCGGCGAACAGCGGGAATAGCTGCCGGTCTGCATCGACCCTGTTGACGAACTCACGGACGCCGCTAGGATCAACTCGTACTAAATATAGTACAACTTCAGCGCGGACCGGGCGGGGGCGTCGAGCGTGACGGACCAGGGCATCGGAGCACGGCTGCTCCGTAAAGAAGACGACCGCTATATGCGCGGCCGCGGGCAATATGTCGGAGATATACGCTTGGCCGGCATGCTCGAAGTTGCCTTCGTTCGAAGTCCGCTGGCGCACGCCAGAATCCGCGGCATCCGCATTCCCGTTGCGCTGCGCGACCAGGTCTTCATCGCCAGGGATCTCTCTGACGCCACGGCCATTCGCGCCGACACGACGTTGCCCGGTTTCAAATCGTCCGTGCAGCCCGTTCTTGCCGAGGACAAAGTACGCCATGTCGGCGAGCTGGTCGCCATGTGCGTCGCTCCGACACGCGCCGAAGCCGAGGACATCGCCGCCGAGATCGAACTCGATCTCGAAGAATTGCCCGCACTCCACGACATGCTCGAAGCGCGCCGGCCGGGCGCTGCGCTGGTGCATGAGCACTGGGGGGACAACCTGTACCTGACGACGACCATCGACGTCGATCTGGAAGCGGCCAAAGCGAAGGCGGCCTATTCGGTCACACGTGAACTGCGGACGGCGCGTCAGGCCATGAGCCCGATGGAAGGCCGCGGCGTCGTTGCCGAATGGGATACGCGCACCGGCCAGCTTCTCGTCTACACCTCTACGCAGCAGCCGCACATCGTGCGGACCGGCATCGCCGAATGTCTCGGAATCGACGAGGGAGAGGTGCGCGTCATTGCGCCGGATGTCGGGGGAGGCTTCGGCTACAAAGGGATTTTGCTGCCTGAGGAAGTGGCTCTGTCATGGGGCACCCGCAAACTCGGCCGGCCCCTGAAGTGGATCGAGGATCGCCGCGAAAATCTAACCAATGGCGCCGATTGCCGGGAGCATCATTACATTTTGACGGCCTATGCCGACGCCGATGGACGGCTTCTGGCGCTGGATTGCGAAGCGACTGTCGATGCCGGTGCCTATTCGGCGTATCCCTTCTCGGCATGCCTGGAGGGCGGGCAGATCGGCAGCATTCTGCCCGGCGTCTACGATTTCCCTCACTACCGCTGCCGCACCTATTCCGTCGCGACCAATAAGCCGCCGATTCTCCCTTATCGCGGTGTGGCGCGCACGGGCGTGTGTTTCGCGCTGGAGGTCACCCTCGATGCCTTGGCGCGCGCCACCGGCAGGGAACCGACCGCCCTGCGGTTTTCCAGTCTCGTCCAGCCGGAGCAGATGCCGTTCGACAATATCACTAAGCGCCACTTCGATTCCGGGAACTATCCGGAAGCATTGCGCCAAGCGGTGGATGCAATCGGCCTCGACACGATCCGCAAACGTCAGCAGCAGGCCGAAGCCGATGGGCGGCATATCGGTATCGGCTTTTCCATATATGCCGAGCAAGCCGGTCATGGCACCAGCGTCTATGCGGCCTGGGGCGTTCCCTTCGTACCGGGACACGAGATGTGCCAGGCTCGGTTCACGCCCGACGGCGGCCTCGAAGTGAAGGTCGGCTCGCAAAGCCATGGCCAGGGCCATGAAACGACGCTGTCTCAAGTGGCACACGCGATCCTTGGCGTCCCGCACGAGCGGATCAAGGTCGTCCACGGCGATACTGCCCAGACGCCCTACTCCACCGGCACCTGGGGGTCACGTTGCATGATCATGGCTGGTGGCGCCGTTGCTGCCGCCTGCGACCAGCTCGCCGAGCGCGTCAAACACATCGGAGCCAAGCTGATCCAAGCCCGGTCTGACGATGTCCGCTTGGAAAATGGCGAGGTCATTGGACCGTCAGGGCGCGTTTCGGTCGCCGAAATCGCACGCACGTGGTATCGCCGGCCGCAGGATCTGCCGGCCGACGTGGACCCGGGAGGGCTGGAAGTCACAGCCGGTTACAAGGCGAAACGCGATACCGGCACGTTCAGCTATGCGGCGCACGCGGCGGTGGTCGCCGTGGATACCGAGACCGGTGAGGTCGAAATCCTCGATTATGTCATCGTCGAGGACGGCGGCGTTCTCGTCAATCCGATGATCGTCGACGGACAGATATGGGGCGGCGCGGCTCAGGGCATCGGCACGGCACTCTATGAAGAAATGCCCTACGACAGCCGCGGGCAGCCGCTCGCATCGACGCTGTCGGATTATCTGCTGCCCGGACCGACGGAACTTCCCGAAATCCGCATCGTGCATATGGAAACGCCATCGCCCTACACGCGCTTCGGCCAGAAAGGCCTTGGCGAAGGCGGTGCGATTGCTCCACCCGCAGCGATCACCAACGCGATCAACGACGCCCTGAAGGATTTCGGCGCGGAGCTTCTGGTTTCTCCCATTACACCGCGTCGCATTGTCGAGGCGGTCGCACGCAGCAGCGGAGCGGCATCATGAAGCCTGTCGCGTTCGATTACGCCCGCCCTCGGACGGTGGATGACGCCATCGCGCTGCTCGCCTCCAATACCGAGGCCAAGATCCTCGCGGGCGGACAAACGCTGGGGCCGATGCTCAACCTGCGGCTGGCCCAGCCTGCTCTCTTGGTCGATATCACACGGATCGAGGAACTCGCCCGTGTGGAAAACAGCGCCGATGCCGTCACGCTCGGCGCAACCGTCACCCATGCCGCGATCGAGGATGGGCGCATTCCCGCCGACCCCGCGCACGGCTTTCTGGCCCGTGTCGCCAAGGGCATTGCCTATCGCGCCGTGCGCACCCGTGGCACGGTCGGTGGCAGCCTCGCTCATGCCGACCCTGCCGCGGACTGGCTGTCGTGCTTCACGGCGCTCGAAGCCGAATTGGACATCGCAGGCCCCCGCGGTCGCCGCCGCGCTCCGCTGACGGCGTTCATGCGCGGCGCACTCGATACGGATCTTGCTGGCGATGAACTGGTCGCCGGAGTGCGCATTCCCAAACTGTCAGGCCGGGCACGCTGCGGCTACGACAAGATCTGCCGCAAGACGGGTGAGTTCGCCGAAGCCATCGGCGTCGCTGTGCATGATCCAGATCATGACGTCCTGCGGCTCGTCGCGGGCTCGACCCACGGCAAGCCGATCGTCATCAACGGGAAAGATGTCGGATTGCGCGATCTGGAACCCTCGGCGCTCAAAACATCGGGCGTTGCCGGTGTGCTGCGAGAGGCGGGGCTCGACGATGCCTACGAGCTTCGCATCCACCTCGCCGCTCTTCGCCGCGCCATGCAGGGAGCGTTCGCGCAATGACCAGGATCGCTCTCACCATCAACGGCAAGACCGTCAGCGCCGACGTGACGCCGCGTACGCATCTGGCCGATTTTCTGCGCGAACAGCTCCTGCTGACCGGCACCCACCTGGGGTGTGAGCATGGCATCTGCGGCGCGTGCACGGTGGAAATCGATGGCGAGATCGCACGCTCCTGCATCACATATGCCGTGGCCTGTGACGGCGCCAGTGTGCGCACGATCGAGGGGTTCGACGACGACGCGCTGATGGTCGGTATGCGCAAGGCCTTCACCGAGGAGCACGCGCTTCAATGCGGCTTCTGCACGCCGGGCATGCTGATCGCCGCGCGCGATCTCGTCCGCCGCAAAAGCGGGCTCAGCCGCCCCGAGATTCGCGTCGCCATGAGTGGCAACCTGTGCCGGTGCACGGGCTACACGGGCATTGTCAACGCGGTCGAACGCATGATGGCGATGCCGCCGCTCGAAACGGCGGCGGCCGGTGCGCGGCAAGATTGGCTCGGACCGGCACCTGGACCTGTCGCGGAAGCGTCGACGGCGAGCGAAATTGCCTCTCCATCCCGGCCTGCTCCGGTTGCGGCGAAGCCGATACCGGCGGCGCGTCGCGATCCCATCAAGGTGACGGTGGGCGCCATCGAAACGGTCGACGGCCAGACCCAGCTCACACAGAGTTTTACCCTGCCGCACCCACGGGCCGACGTCTGGCGCATCCTGTCCGATCCCGAGGAGATCGCCCGCTGCATGCCCGGCATGGTGCTCGATGGTCCGGTCGAGAATGGGCAGGCGCGCGGGCACATGGAGGTCAAGCTGGGACCGATCGTTGCCAGCTTTGCCGGCGAAGGCTCGTTCGAGCGCTTCGACGATGAATTCCGCCAGGTCGTGGAGGGCCGCGGCAATGATCGCAAAAGCGGGTCACGCGCTACGGGACGGGTCGAGTACCGGCTGTTGCCCGTCACGCGGGACGGCCGGGAGATGACGGAAGTTCAAGCCACCATCGCATATGCCCTCACCGGGCCACTCGCTCAGTTCAGCCGCTCGGGCCTGGTCCGGGATCTGGTGGCGCGGATCGGCGAACTGTTCGCCCAGGGGGTCGACGCCCGGCTCAGTGGGGTCGATGCCGCGCCACAACAACTCGGCGGGCTGTCCCTGATGTTGCAGATCCTCTCGGGACGCCTGCGCGATTGGCTTGGGCGGCTTACCGGCCGGCAAGGCCGGTAAATCCGGGAAAAACGCGCTTGTCCCGGTAAAAGTCGGTTAACGGATAATCCAGCCAGGCCTGGAACCTGTTTTCGTAATCCCGCATTATGCGTTTGAAATGCCGTTTTGAATAAAGCAGCGTCGTCCGTGCTTCAGAGCCTTATTCGGTTTCCCGAAATCGACCGGGTGAGGCTGCGGTCCAGGCGGAGACGTTTCGCCCTGGCGCCCGCAGCCCGCTTGCTGTTGGCATGTCTAAGTTTCGGCCTGCTTGGGCTCGGTAGCAGTCATCAGGCTTATGGCTCCGTCCTCGGGTTTCCTGGGATTCCTGCTGCCAGGGCGGCTGCGCCGGCGACAAATCCGGAGCCGCCGCAACACCTGACACCGGAGTCGGCACGAGAGTTCGTCTCTGGTCTTAGCGACGAGCAAGCGCGCAAGCTTCTGCTCGATCGGCTGGATGAAGAGGCAGCCGCCGGTGCTGTGAGCACCCCACTGCCGCCGCGCGAATCCCTGGTCCGCATGGTCGGTCAGGTGGTCGTGGCATTAGGGAATGAAATCGCCGACAATGTGAACCGATTGCCCGATATTCCAAACATACTCGCGCAGAGTTTCAATCAGTATCTGGCAGGGCGTCCGGCCAGCGTCGCGCTTGAATTTCTTTTCTACCTGGCTCTGTCATTCGGTGTCGGACTTGGCGGCGCGCAATTGACATCGGTCGTCCTGCGGGGATTCCGCCGAGACATCGCGATCGACGAACCGATGCCTTTGAAGCAAGCGGTCGCTCACTTGCTGACGAGGCTGGGGCTGGAATGTGCTGGCCTGGTCGCCTTCTTCGTGACGGCTTCCCTGGTCGCTTTCATATCGTTCAGAGGCAATCCGAACGATTTGTTCACTGCGACTCTCATCATCACCGCCGCCTCGATAATCTGGTTGATGTGGCTCGTCGCGCGCTTCCTGTTCGCCCCGCGCCGCCCAGACCTGAGACTATGCCCACTGGACGACGCGACAGCGCGTTTCCTCGTCAACCGCATCGTCCTAGTCACGGCGATCCTCGCAATCAGCGACGCCTTGTTCCGCTGGACCTCGCAATTCGGTTTCGCCGGCGCCCGAACCGCTATCGCATTCTGGGGCGTGACGATCGCCTACAGCCTGACCGCATTGACCATCTGGAGCGCCCGCCGCGAAATCACGGCAATGCTGCTGCAAACCGGAGGCGAGAGCGCGGGTGCGTGGCCTCAGGTTGCCAGGCTGTGGCCTGGGCTCGCCGTCTTCATCATCGCGGTGCAGTGGCTGGTGGCAGCCGTTCTGGTGGCAACTGGCCATGTCGGCACAGTCTCGCTGGCCGCGCTTCATACGACGCTGATCGTCGTTCTGTTCCTGCCCGTCGTCGAACTCAGCATTCGGCCACTGGTGGCCGGACTGTTTCCTCCTCCGGACAACGACGGCGACATCGTTCTTGCCGCGCACGCCCAAACCGAGCGCGGACTGGTGCGCATCTGCCGTACCATCATCGGCTTCGTCATATTCTTCGCCCTGATCCGTCTCTGGAACATCGACCCGCTGCGCCTTGCCAAGCAAGGCGTGGGCGAACGGGTCGCCGGCGCACTGTTCGAAATCGTCCTTCTGGGCCTTCTCGCTTACGGCGCATGGGAGGCGGTCAGGATCTGGACCGAGCGGCAACTGGCCATTGAACATGCCAGGTTGAGACTGGAGCACTCCGACATGCCCGATGAGCTCCAGGGCGGGCACGAGGGCTCACGCATTCTGACACTTTATCCGCTCATCCGCTGGACCGCGCAGATCTTCATCATCGTATTCGCGACGCTGGCGATGCTCGGTTCTCTCGGGATCAATACCGGTCCGCTGCTGGCGGGCGCAGGCATTGTGGGCGTCGCCGTCGGCTTCGGTTCGCAAGCTCTCGTCCGCGATATCATCTCGGGCATTTTCTTCCTCGCCGACGATGCATTCCGGCGCGGGGAATACGTCGAGGTCGGCCCCGTGAAGGGGACCGTTGAAAACATTTCCATTCGATCCATGCAGTTGCGCCACCAAAACGGGCCGCTCAACACCATTCCGTTCGGCGAAATCAAGCACCTCAAGAATTATTCTCGCGACTGGGTGATCATGAAGCTGCCGTTGCGGCTGACGTTCGATACCGACATCGAGAAGGTTCGCAAGCTGGTGAAAAAGCTCGGCCAGAAACTTCTCGAAGATCCCGAGATCGGTCCGAAGTTCATGCAGCCGCTGAAATGCCAGGGCGTCATCGAGATGGACGACTCTGCCATGATCGTCCGCGTCAAATTCATGACCAAGCCCGGAAACCAATGGCCTGTCCGCAGCCGGGTCTATGCCGAAATCCGCGCCCTGTTCGAGCGGGAAGGCATACGGTTTGCAAGCCGTGAGGTGCGGGTGCGGGTCACGGATCGCGATGACATCGACGCGGAGACCGAGCGCTCGATTGCGGGGGCCGCTGCGCAATTGACTCTCGCGCCCACTCAGAAGGTGTCGAGTGACACCCGCTAAAGTGTGATCATCGATCAACCACGAAAGCCGTAATCGCGGCCACGGAACGCATTCAGCACCTCCCGGCGTTTATCCAAGCCTGAAGTCTCAGCCCGAATGCACGCGGAGCTGCGTCCTTCCATGATTGAGTCCGCCATCCTCGATAACGTTTTTTCTTTTGTGAGAGCCAGTTCAGAGATCGCCACGCCTGCGGATGTTCTCGGGGGGCTCAACGCTGCAGTAAGCGAAGGCTTGCCTGTCAAGGTATTGGGCGCCGCTCGCCTTCCCATCCTTTCCAGGGATTGGCCGTCGTCGAGAGTCGGCGAGACAGTATTCCTCGGCAGCGAGGTACCGACCGGCTGGTGGGAGGATTACATCTCCATGTCGCGGCTCCGCCTTGACCAGGACCTCATGATGGCGCGAACCAGCCTAGCGGCGTTCACCTGGACGGAAAGCCGCCGAATGCTGGAGCCGATCGGCATCGATCGCTGGCCCTATGACCTGGCTCTTCAATATGGCATGCGCGATGGCTTGACCTGCCCGGTCGGCAATCGCTGGATCCTCGTCTATTGGTCTAAGAAATTACTCGATGGTACGTTGAGCAAGCCCCAGCGCGCGCTGTTGTCCATGGCCGCAAGTTGCGCCGCGATCCGCCTCGAACAGATCGCTCCGCGAGATCCGGCCAACCTGCCGCGTCTCGCGCGCGTGACACCACGCGAGCTGGCCGTTCTCCGATATGCGACGATGGGCAAGCAAGCGGCTGAAATCGCCGCCATTCTCGGAATCGGCGAGGAAACCGTTCGCAGCCATTTCAAGAAGGCACAACAGAAGTTTGGGGCCAAAAACCGGACCCAGGCGGCGGTTGAAGCGGTGCGCCAAAATCTGATCCCCTGAAAGTCTCCCCGGAAACGGGGATCGCCATTGCGTCCTTCGGTTGCCATTTCTCCCGCTTCCTTGCGTAGGGGCGGAGAAGACTTCGAGGAATGGATGCGATGGCAGTGAGCTGGAACGGCAAACGCGTGCTGATTGTCGAGGACGAGATCATCCTCGCGATCCTGCTTGCTGATCACTTGAGGGAACTGGGCGCTGAAATCGTCGGGCCGATCGCCGACGTCACGCGCGCCTTGCAGGTTGCTTCCCACGGCAACATTTCCGGGGCCATTCTCGACGTAAACCTTGGGGCGGCGGAGGTCTGGCCAGTCGCTCGCATGCTTGCCGCACGGTGCATTCCATTCATTTTTACGACCGGTTTTTCTCTCGTCACCGCCTCCTGCGAAACAAAGCTTCAAGCCGCCATGTTCGGTCATGTGCCGAAACTATCGAAACCGTATCGCGAGACTGACGCGGCAGACGCGCTGTCAGCCCTGTTTCCATCGCAGCGGGATCAGGCCGAACGCATGCCGGAGCCATTTTCGGCTGTCTGCGTTCGTCCCGTGGCAGCCGCGCCCGCCGAATGACACGGCTGGTTGCCCGCCATCCGTTCAGCGGCCTATTGACGACTGCGCCCGCCCCAGGAACCAAAATACGCACCAACTGTTATCTGGCCGCACAGGATTGAACCGGCCCGACATCGCCCGCCGCCGGGGGATCCATCTTCCGGAGATGCAGTGATGACCGACAAGAGTTCGTTTACGCCCGACGAATGGAAAACGCTTATGGAAAGCGTCATGGCTACCGGCGTGGCCGTGTCCGCCGCAGAGCCGAGCGGGCTTTGGGGCATGATGAAAGAAGGATTTGCCAGCGCTTCGGTTCTCAGCGAGGCCAAGTCCAAACAGGACGGTAATCCTCTGATCCGGGCCCTCGTGGACGACTTCGTCAGCTCCGAGGGACGCCAGTCGGTCCAAAGCGGCCTGAAGGAAAAATTCAAGGGTGCTCAGCCGACAGACGTGAAAGAGCGCTCTATCGATCTTCTGCGCCAGGCGTCGACGATCGTCGATACCAAAGCCCCGCAGGACGCGCCCGCATTCAAGAGCTGGCTGGAACAGCTTGGCCAGCGTGTCGCCGATGCCTCCAAGGAAGGCGGATTTCTGGGTTTCGGCGGCGTCCAGGTGAGCGAAGCCGAAAAGGCCACGCTGAACGAAATTTCAAATGCACTCGAAACAAGCAAGGTGTGACATGGGCGAACCTGAAAATCCCGACACGCATCGTTCGCCCGCAAGCGTCGGCAGCGTTGGTCGCGCCGGCCTGATCTTCGGCGCCGCGCACATTGTCGGCTTGGGCGTTGCCCTGGCTTTGGTGATCGTCACCTGATCATTCGCGGCCGCCCAAACGGAACAAGCCTATCGCTGCTGAGAGCGATAGGCTTTTTTGTTGAGACGCTCAGAGGAGACTACCAGCGCGGGCCGACATAAGGCGGCTGCCAGCGGGCGTCCGCGCAACGCTCCCCATCCCAATAGCGATATTCGCCACAGCTTGACGGCCGGGGCGGAGGAAGCCACTCGACGACGGGCGGCGTGAAATATCCCGTCGGTGCTGGCGGACGATATCCGTACCCGTAGGATCCATATCCCGATGGCGGGGCTGGCGGCCGGTCGTAGCCATATCCGTACGCCCCTACCGGCGCGGGGATATCCTCCTCGTCATCGTCATCATACCGGTCGTAGCCGGAACCGAGGTAGGTGATCGGAACCACTGACCATGGCGCATCAACAGCGCGACCTGCGACCGCCGCTGAAACGGCACGCGCACTGTCCGTGGACACCGCTTGCAAAGGGATCACTGCCGAAACCAAGAGCAACCAACGCAACATCGTGCGCATCACACACTCCAATCTCCCGGCAGGCTGATTATAGGGCGCCGTGATTTGGAAGTCTCGATCAAGTTGCCGTGGTCGGACGAACCTGCACCCGATCGCACGGCATCCGCATGAATAACGCCGGGCACAGAGAGTGTATGCACGCGTGGCAGGTTTAATTCGTGCACATAGTAAAAAGGCACGCCTCGCTGGCGTGCCTTTGGTAAATCACCGATCGAACAGGCTTCAGTTCAGCTTGCCCTTCAGGTCGCCGATGCTCTGATCAACCAGGCGGGCGTCCACATCAGCCGTGACCTTGCCTTTCAAGATGCGCTCGGCCGCGGAAATGGCACTGTCGACAGCCGCGGAGCGAACTTCACCCAGCGCCTGCGCCTCCGCCCGGGCGATCTTCTCCTCGGCGAGCTTGGTGCGCCGCTCCAACGTCTCGGCCAGTCCCTTGCGGGTCTCGGTCGCAAGCGCCTCGGCCTCGCGCTTGGCCTGCGCGACGATCGATGCGGCCTCCTGCTCGGCTTCGCGGCTCTTGCGCTGATAGTCGGCAAGAAGCTGCTGCGCTTCCTCGCGCAGGCGGCGCGCCTCGTCGAGCTCGGTGCGGATCGCATCGGCACGCTCATCGAGCGCCTTCGTGATCATTCCCGGCACCTTGTAGTAGACCAACAAGGCGATAAAGCCGACGAACGCTACGGCGACCCAGAACTCGGGCGTGCCGAAAATCGAACCCGTGGCGAGCATCACCAGCATCGCATTACTCTCCCGCTGCCGGCTCGAGCGCGCGCCGAGCCTCGTCAGCACCGACTTCGGTACCGATGAGCTTCGTCACCACGGCCCCAGCCGTCTCACTGGCGATCTCATTGACCTGCGCCAGTGCCTTGGACTTCATGTCGGAAATACGCTTTTCAGCCTCCGCCACCTTGGCATTGACCTGTCCATCGACACGAGCGCGTTCGCTGTCGACCTCAGCGGACAGCGAATCGCGGGTCTCGCGTGCGATCGCGCCGGCCCGGCCGCGTGCAGCAGCCAGTTCCTGCTCGTAAGCCGCAAGAGCCTTCTCGGTCTCACCCTTCAGGCGCTCGGCCTCGTCGAGATCGCGCTGAATGCGATCCCGCCGCTCCTCGATGACTTCGGCGACGCGCGGCAGAGACCACCGCGACAGTATGAAATACAGTGCGCCGAACGTGATCGCGAGCCAGATGAGCTGTGGCGAAAAGTTGGGGGCGTGAAGCTGAGGCAGCCCCCCCGATTGCGCCGCTTCTCCGGCCGCCGCGGCAAGCACGACTAGGCTAGCGAGCATTGGCAGTCTCCAGACAGCGAATGAACCGAAAGACAGCGCGCTGTCGCGGCGCCCCTCGGCCCTTCACCGATCAGCCGAACAGGATGATGAGCGCGACCAGCAGACCGAACAGGCCGGTCGCTTCGGCGAGAGCAAAGCCGATCAGCAGGTTCGTGAACTGGCCCGGCGCAGCAGACGGATTGCGCAGCGCGCCCGACAGGTAGTTGCCGAAGATGTTTCCGATGCCGATACCGGCGCCGATCAGAGCGAAGCAGGCAAGGCCGGCGCCGATGAACTTGGCGGCATTTGGATCCATGGAAAAGCTCCTTCAAAGGTTTGGATGACAAGGCGACCTGGAGGCTGGCGCGGGCGCGCCGGCCTCGAGATTAGTGATGCATGTTCACCGCATCGTTCAGGTAGATGCAGGTGAGCACGGTGAAGATGAAGGCCTGCAGGAAGGAGACCACGAACTCCAGCCCCGTGAAGGCAATGGTGAACAGCAGCGGAGCGATGCCGAAAACGCCAAGGCTCACCACGAACCCAGCGAATACCTTCAGCATGGTGTGGCCGGCCATCATGTTGGCGAACAGACGAACGGAAAGGCTGATCGGGCGGATCAGATAGGAGATCAGCTCGATCGGTACGATGAGCGGCATCAGCCAGAAGGGCACGCCATCCGGCACAAACAGCTTCATATAGCCCAGTCCGTGGCGGGCGAAGCCGATCGCGGTCACAACGACGAACACCAGCGCGGCCAGCGCGAACGTGACGATGATGTGGCTGGTCACGGTAAACGTGTAGGGAATCATGCCGATCATGTTCAGCGCCAGGATGAAAATGAACAGCGTGAACACGAACGGGAAATACTTCATGCCGGCCTGACCGACGTTCTCGCGCACCATATTGGCGATGAACTCGTAGGAGAGTTCGGCCAGGGACTGCATCCGGGTCGGGACCAGCGAACGGCCGCTCATCGACACGGCGAAGAAGCCGGCGATCAGAACGACCGCAAGGACCATGAACAGAGACGAGTTGGTGAACGAGGCATCATGGCCGAGGATATCGAGCTCCGTCAGCCGCTTGATCTCAAACTGATACATGGGGCCATGAGCCCCCTCCGCACCGGCAGTCGTCGCCACCTAGCAGCCCCCTACCTATCTTCCTCGTCGTCCCGCACCGATGGCGCCGACCGCTGGAGCGGTTCGGCTGCGGCCTGCATGCGCTTGGCCGTGCGGATCACATTCGACATTCCCGCGGCAAACCCCACCATCAGGAACACCGCCATACACCACGGCGCCGAACCGAAATACCGGTCAAGCGCCCAACCAACCACGCCGCCGAACAAAACCCCCGCCACAAGCTCGACGGCGATCTTGAAGCCCTGCCCCAGCGCGGCACTCCGCGCAGCAGCATCAGGAGGAGGCGCCCGTCTGGCCTTGACCTGCTCGAGACGGTTTCCGAGCCCGGAAGCGCGCGACTTGAAAGCCTCACGATCCTCCCGACTGATCTCACCGCGCCCCGAGCCGTGGTCCTTGCCGTTTGTAGACATGACAACGCTTGCCCGAACTGTTGGGTTGGGCCGATGCACGGCGGATAGTCGACGGCGCGCACCTTAGAGAGGGGTCCAAAGGGTGTCAAGGAAGCGACAACAGCGTGGCGCCCGGCTGCGGGTATGGCGAAAAGGCGCAGGCAGCAGCCGTTTGGCCTCCGGGTAAAACCCATCCTGCAACCATGCTTTCAGGCCGCGACATAACGCGAACGTAAATGAG
This sequence comes from Pseudomonadota bacterium, assembly GCA_023423275.1. Classification (GTDB taxonomy): domain Bacteria; phylum Pseudomonadota; class Alphaproteobacteria; order Rhizobiales; family Hyphomicrobiaceae; genus ZC4RG25. The sequence goes on along the minus strand of JAFAFW010000007.1, from coordinate 90,089 downwards.
TGCTCACTGCTCTCCTGAGCGGGAAACTCCGGGGGGAGAAGATAGAGTGTCTCAGCAATGGTTGGCCGTCGCCGGCATCGCGCTCGATATGCTGGGTTTCGCGATCCTTCTGGTCGAATGGTATCTGGCCTTCTTCAATGAGGGCCGCCAGCTCGACTTGCAGCGCAAGCTCGAACAGGAGCGCAAGCACCGGGCATTCTCGCAGTCTCACGCACCAGAGGCATTGCGCGCGCATATGCAGACCAGCGCCAAGATGATGGAAGATGTGGCGATGCGCCGTGCCTGGGCAGAGCACGGCGGCACGCTGGCGCGACGCAAAACGGCCTTCGTGACTGCTACTGCCTTGATTCTCATAGGTTCTGCTTTGCAACTCGTCGGGACCTGGCCGGGCTGCTGCAGTGCGCTCGGCATAGTCCCACAGATCTGACTGCGAACGCGCGTTCAGCACAGGTTCAGCCCCGCGGGGTGATCAGGGCCGCATCGGTGTGTCCCCAGATTGGTCACATTTTACAGGCCCCAACGTCACGCAACGACGTGAAGCAAGGGAATCGCTCATGAAGACAATGAAGAAGATCGGGATTCTGACCGGACTGATTGCGTCGAGCTCTCTGTCCGGCGTGGCGGCTTCGCCCGCAGCCGCGCAAGGCTCGCCCGATAGCTCATTGCAGTTGGCCCAGGTCATCATCAACCGCGACGCGGATGCCAGGCGCGATGAGCGCCAGGAGCGCGGCGGGGAACGTCGAGACAATCGCCAAGAACGGCGCGAGGAAAAGCGGGAAGGCCGCCAGGAGCGCCGGGAAGAAAAGAAAGACGCACGCCAGGATAGGCGTGAGGAGAAAAAGGACGTTCGCGAGGAGCGTCGCGACGAACGCAAGGATGTCCGCCGGGATCGGCGCGAAGAGAAAAGGGACGTACGCGAAGAGCGTCGCGACGAGCGCAAGGATGTGCGCGAGGACCACCGCGAATTCCGCCAGGACAGGCGTGAAGACAAGCGCGACGCGCGTGATGATCGCCGCGATGACCGGCGAGAAGCGCGCGACGATCGGCGGGACGACTGGCGCCGCGGTCGCCTCGAAGACATCAAGCGGGAACGCCGCGAGCGCGTCGATGGCGGCCGCCGCATCATCGAAGAGCCCGATGGGCGCATGATCGTGCGCGAGAATGGCCGTGTCGTCATCCGTCATAACGACGGTGACCGGTTCGGCCGCAAGTTCCAGGACCGCCGGGTCGAGCGCAGAGGCGATGGCGTGACGGTCACCACCTACATCGGGGCGGGTGGCATACATGTTGTTTCCGAGGTCGATCGGGAAGGACGTCTGCTGCGTCGCTATCGCCGTGGCCGCGACGGCCGCACCGTCGTGCTGATCGACAACCGGCGCTATCACCGTCCGGGTATCGGAGGCATTTTCCTCGGTGGTCTCGTCGACTTGCGGCCGCCGGTCATCCACCTACCGCGCGAGAAGTATATCGTCGATTACGAGGATGCCTCTTATGACGACGTCTATGAAGCGCTGTCCGCCGGGCCAGTGGAAGACATCGAACGCGGCTATTCGCTCGATGAAATCCGCCAGACGCGCTACCTGCGCGATCGGGTCCGCCGTGTCGACCTCGATTCGGTGAACTTCGAGTTCGGATCCTGGGAAGTTCCCCCTGGGCAGTACGGACGGTTGGAGCGTGTCGCCCGCGCCATCAATCGCGTACTCGACCGCAATCCCGACGCCATCTTCATGGTCGAGGGACATACCGATGCGGTCGGATCGGAGGAAGACAACCTGACCCTGTCGGATCGCCGCGCCGAGAGCGTCGCCATGATCCTGTCGGATGAGTTCAGCGTGCCGCCGGAGAATCTCGTCACGCAAGGTTACGGCGAACAGTTCCTGAAGATCGAGACGGAGGCGCCTGAGGTCGTGAACCGGCGGGTTGCCGTCCGGAACATCTCCAGGCTGCTGTCACGATCTGAACGCTGATCGTTTGACATGACATCGGCGCCGAAGGACAACGAAGCGTCGTCCTTCGGCGAATTCCGTTCAACGAGATGGAGACGAGACGATTTTTGGGTGCAAGTCACCACGAAACAATTTCGCAGCCGGGCGAACCGGCGCTACGCTGCGCGCACAAATGAAGTCTGCGATCCACAGGCACGTCTGACGGACTTCTTCGCGACCGGCGAATCAGATGAGTCATTGTCATTCTGGTCGCAAGCACAGGGTGCCATGTCGGAACGAGGACGCGGCAATGCCGCAAATGATGATCTTCCGATGGCGCGTGCCCGGAAGACGGACAATTCCGTATCAGGCAAAGCCGGGTTCGACAGGAAGACGATCGCACTCGTCTACGATTTCGACGGCACGTTGTCCCCGCGGCCCATGCAGGAATACACGTTCCTGCCAAAGATCGGCGAGGACGCGAAGGCGTTCTGGGCGGAGTCCAACCGTATCGCGCAGGAACATGCCGCCGACCCGCTGATCACTTACATGCACCTTCTGTATCAGAAGGCGAAAGCCAAGGGTGTCCGCATTGATCGTGCGGATCTGGTCGCGCAAGGGCGCAGCGTCGACTTGTTCCCGGGCGTGACCGAATGGTTCGAGGCGATCGGGGAATACGTGAAAATCCGCGCCGAGGCCCCGGGGATCAGCCTTCGCCATTATCTGATCTCGTCCGGTCTGACGGAGATTATCGAGGGCACGGCGATCTACCCTCATTTTCATAATGTGTTCGCGTCGGAGTATTGGTTCGACGCCTACGATCTGCCGTACCCCAAGCGGGTTATCACCGATACCGGCAAAACCCAGTACCTGTTTCGTATCAATAAAGGCGTCGAGGACCTGCGGGATAACATCAATCACCACATGCCCGAAGCCAACCGGCCCATTCCATTCGGCAATATGATTTACTTCGGGGACGGAGACACTGACGTTCCCTCCATGGCGGTCATGAGAAAAAACGGCGGACACGCAATCGCCGTTTATCCGCCAGGAAAAACCCGAGCGAAGTGCATGGATTTATTCAAGGCCGGCAGGATCGACTTTTTTGCTCCGGCGGATTATCGGCGCGGCTCGGATCTTTTCAAACGCACGTGCCTTCTGCTTGACCGCATCCTCACTGACATCCGCGTTCAGGAAGAGATCTGGCGTCTCGGACGTGAGGCATCGCGGAACAGGTAGCGCCACTTGTTTTACAAACGCTGTGGAACCCCGCGCTTCAACGGTTCCTTTTCATCACAGGTTCGTGCGCTTCACATCACGCAATCAGCCGGCCAACGTTTAACACACGGATTTCCCATCGTTTCTTCTGCGTGTGTTAATCAGGTCCTATCTGGAAGCATTTTTTTTCGCCCCCGGAACCATCATCAGCATACTGCGTTTGGTTAGTGGCATCGTGCACCCATGTGTCTGCGTATGCATGGCGCCTCAACAGAACGCTTCACTGTCGTACATGGGGGTGGGGATGACTGAAAATAGTCAGACCGCGATCGCGTGGGAAATGCTGAGCAGCGTCGTTGTATTGCGGGCCAAAGCGCGCGAGAACAAGCTGCCCAAACTTTTATCATCACTGCACGGCGTGGAAGTCGAGCTTGCAAGGATCATTGCGGGGTCGGACGCTCAGCCGGGCGATGCCAGCTCGGGTGCGCACAACAAGCGATCACATGGCACTACACTGACGGCCAGCCGGTTTGATGCACTGACTGGTTCAGACGGAGCACAACTTGAGACGGCACTTGCTCCGCGGGTCCGCCAGGGCCGGCGGCCGGCAACGCCACAAGCGGACACAAAATTGCGGGCTTACTGCAAGAGATACAGAGCCTTGGCGCGACAGCTCAAGGATCTCGTCAGACGCGGCGAAGCCGTTGCGTCCGGCAGTCTGGATGGCGGCATGTACAGCGATGACATCGAGTCGATGTCAGACCCCCTGCTCTCCGAGCAGCATGACCTGTCGATCACGATTGCCCGCGTGAAGGCTACGACGTTCGAGGGGCTGAGCGACAAGGCCGCGGTTCTCGATGACCTTGTCGAAGAGGCCTCGGATGATCCGGTCCAGCTTCTGGCACGTTCGCTCTCTCGCGATGTGATGGCGATCGAGCAAAATGGGAAGCCGGCATACTGAAGGGACGTACGAGCTATGATTCTGCTCGGTATTTCTCAATTCAGCGATACGCAGCCGGCCAGGCGACTGGCCGCTTGCAGCATAGATATACTCTGACTGCTCAGAGAGCATTGCCATTTTGTTGATGTTGCGGACTCTGTCGAAGATCCTGGCCCGCCAATCGTTACTCCAGGGCGAAGTGAATTTTAAAAGCTCCGCCCTGGCAGCTCATTTTACACATCGTCCCTGACGTGGCCGCCGTCATATGCGGCCGCGATACGGCCCAATGCCGCCCGGAACCGATCGCTCGACATCAGCGCGCGGCATGTTTCCCTTCGATCTCCGGAGGCTCTGGCATGTGGTGAGGCGCCCGGGAAGTCTGCCTTGCCAAAAAGGAGGTCCTGAAACTTCTCGATGCCTGCACTCCCGTCTTCCGTGACAGGAGCGCCGCGCGAGAGCAGACGCAGGAGAACATCCGGGTCGAGCCGCGGCAACTCGGCGAGGAGACCGCGCACAAGCGCGCGTGCAAGCCCGTGATCGGGATGATCCGGCTGTTCGGGCGCCCTGCCCAGATCATAAAGATGTCCGGCGCTGTTCCAGTCTACCGGCTCGCGCGGCAGGCGCCCTGCGATATCCGCAGCCTCCTGCGCGACGTAGAAGCGATTGAGCCCGTCCTCGAGGGCGAACCGATACCCGTTGGCGAGCAGTGCCGGTTCCCAGTCATCCCATGACTGCGCCATGCTGCCCGGCGCCACGGCCTCCACCAGGAGGATCTTCGGACGGAACTTCGACCAGTCGGCGCCTGCCAGCACATCCGCCTCGGCACCTTCGACATCGACCTTCAGAAAATCGACTTGACTGATTTCATGCTTGGCGAGCAGAGCGGCCAGGGTCGTCATCGGCATCCGGACCGTATTGACCTTTCCGCCAAGCTCTACGGCCGTGCGGGCATTGTCCGGCAACGTCGTGGATAGTCCGTGCAGCCGCTCGACGGCGTAGAAGTCGGCCTCGCCGTCGTGGCGTCCGACAAGAGTGCCGACCGCAATGTCGCGCGGACGAAGATGGGCATACAGATCGAGCAAATCGCTCTGCGGCTCGACGACAAGGCCGCTCCAGCCTTTCAGGTAGAACCAGTAGCTGACGTTGTCCGCGACCGGGTGTCCGCCCCCGATGTCGATGTAGCAGCCCGTCTCCTGACCGGCGAAAGCGCAGGCCAGATGATAGTCCTCGAGGCGTTGGGCGTAGGAGAGCTGCATCGGCGGGAACCACGCGGGCTAATGGCGGGACCAGGTTATTTAGCAGAAAACTGGAGCGGAATGTGACGCCCGTCCTGCTGGACGTGGAACAGCTTTGTCCTGATTCCCGATCATTCGCTCCGATAACGAAAAGGGCCGCCCCGGTTGTCCGGAGCAGCCCTCTGTCGTCTCACATCGGCCCGACGGCCGACGGCGGCTTACATCATGTCCATGCCGCCCATGCCGCCCATGCCGCCCGGCATCGGACCACCAGCGTCCTTTTTCTTCGGAGCTTCGGCGATGCCGGCTTCGGTCGTGATCATCAGGCCAGCAATCGACGCAGCGTCCTGCAGGGCGGTCTTCACCACCTTGGCCGGGTCGATGATGCCCTTCTCGATCATGTCACCGTACTCGTCCTTCTGAGCGTCGTAGCCGAAGGTCTGGCCGCGGGTCTCAAGAACCTTGCCGACAACGATCGAACCTTCGACGCCGGCATTCTCGGCAATCTGGCGGATCGGAGCCTGCAGAGCCTTGCGGACGATCTGGATACCAGCTTCCTGGTCATCGTTATCACCTTCGATGTTGATCGCCTGGGTCGCCTTCAGCAGAGCGACGCCGCCGCCCGGGACGATGCCTTCCTCAACCGCAGCGCGGGTCGCATTGAGTGCGTCGTCGACGCGATCCTTGCGCTCCTTCACTTCGATCTCAGTGGCGCCGCCGACCTTGATCACCGCAACACCGCCTGCGAGCTTCGCCAGACGCTCCTGCAGCTTCTCACGGTCGTAGTCCGACGTGGTCTCTTCGATCTGCGCCTTGATCTGGTTGACGCGAGCCTCGATGTCTTTCTTCTTGCCGGTGCCATCGACGATGGTCGTGTTGTCTTTGTCGACCGAAACGCGCTTGGCGCGGCCCAGCATGTCGAGCGTCACGTTCTCGAGCTTGATGCCGAGATCTTCCGAGATCACCTGGCCGTTGGTGAGGACGGCGATGTCCTCCAGCATGGCCTTGCGGCGATCGCCGAAGCCCGGAGCCTTGACGGCGCAGATCTTCAGGCCACCGCGCAGCTTGTTGACAACCAGCGTCGCCAGAGCTTCGCCTTCGACGTCCTCGGAGATGATGAGCAGCGGCTTACCGGTCTGAACAACAGACTCGAGAACCGGAAGCATTGCCTGCAGGCCCGACAGCTTCTTCTCGTGGATCAGAATGTAAGGATCCTCGAGCTCAGCCACCATCTTGTCGGCGTTGGTGATGAAGTACGGCGACAGGTAGCCGCGATCGAACTGCATGCCCTCGACGACGTCGAGCTCGGTCTCGAGGCTCTTGGCCTCCTCGACCGTGATGACGCCCTCATTGCCGACCTTCTGCATGGCCTCGGCGATCATCGCGCCGATCTCGGTCTCTCCGTTGGCGGAAATCGTGCCGACCTGGGCGATCTCGTCCGAATTCTTGACCTTCTTGGAGCGCTTGGAGATCTCCTCGACGACCTGGGCGACGGCCTTGTCGATGCCGCGCTTGAGGTCCATCGGGTTCATGCCGGCTGCAACCGACTTCAGGCCCTCGCGGACGATCGCCTGGGCGAGAACGGTGGCCGTCGTGGTGCCGTCACCGGCCACGTCGTTGGTCTTGGAAGCGACCTCGCGCACCATCTGCGCGCCCATGTTCTCGAACTTGTCTTCGAGCTCGATTTCCTTAGCGACCGTCACGCCGTCCTTGGTGGTGCGCGGAGCGCCGAACGACTTCTCGATGATGACGTTGCGGCCTTTCGGGCCGAGGGTGACTTTCACTGCATTGGCGAGGATGTCGACGCCGCGCATCATGCGCTCGCGAGCGTCGGCAGAGAACTTGACGTCCTTGGCTGCCATTTCTGGAAACTCCTAAGATTGGTGTATACGATCCAGGATCTACGTGAGGTCGTGAAGTTGCCAATTCGTGAAGTCCTGGACTCCTGCGTTGGCGATGACCTCATCAATCCCGATCTGCCGATTTCACAAATTCACGACTTCAAAGCAGCTCACTTGTCGAGCACGCCCATCACATCGCTTTCCTTCATGATGAGCAGGTCCTGCCCATCGATCTTGACTTCGGTGCCGGACCACTTGCCGAACAGCACCTTGTCACCCTTCTTGAGGTCGAGCGGAACCAGCTTGCCGCTCTCGTCGCGGGCGCCGGGACCAACGGCAATGACTTCACCCTGCTGGGGCTTCTCAGCAGCCGTGTCGGGGATAATGATGCCGCCGGCGGACTTGCTCTCGCTCTCGGTACGGCGCACGACCACGCGGTCGTGAAGTGGGCGGAATTTCATGTTCTTAGGCTCCCGGGCGATTGGGATGGCTTGATTTCAAGAGATGGGATGCCATTAGCACTCTCTGAAATTGAGTGCTAACAGTCGCCGATGAGATAAGCTGACGCAGAGTTGCTGTCAACACCCCGCAGCGTGTTTCGTTACTGCGACCAAACGGTTCGGACGAGTCCTCGAGCCGTTTTAAGTTGCTGAGACATTTATCGCGGTTCCGATCCCGGCCGGCGAGACATCGGCTGCCCGGTGCACACCTCCCCAGGTCAGAAAAATCAATCATCTCAGGGACGTGACAGACACGTGAGGCATGCATCCATTTCGCCGGCAGCGAGTTAAGGCGCCGGGAGTTTGATCTTTGCTGCGATCAGAAATTGCGGAGTAGCCTGGATGTCTTTGAAAAAGTCCCTGATTGTCTTGTCACTTTCGACCACGACGCTCGCTCTTGCGGCCGCGACTGGCGCACAGGCAGCACCGTCTGCAGACAACGGCATTGCGGCAGCCGCGCAATCCGACGTTGTCTGGAAGAAAACTTCGCGGTGCGGACGATAACTCGACCGTGGATCTCGCAGCGGCGGATGCTCTTGCACGGAGCATCCGCCGTTCGCCGTTTCAGCCGCCGACCACGCGATAGCGCACGCGGGTCGCACCCAGCCCTTCGGCCGCCGCCATGATCGCATTCGCGTCGAGGCCATAGTGATTGTAGAGCTGCGAGATCGAACCCGACTGTCCGAAATGCTCGACGCCCAACGGCCGCACGCGATGACCCATGACGCTGCCGATCCATGAGAGCGTCTCCGGATGCGCATCGCAGACGGTGATGATCGCAGCATCGCGCGGCAGCGCCGACAGGAGATTCTCGGCGTGTGAGCGCGTCGCGTGCAGTCCATGCTCACGCGCACGCTGCGCGCCGTGCCAGCCAGCCGACAAGCGGTCGGCGGACGTCACGGCGAGAACGCCGACGCCGCGCCGGTCCTCCGACAGCAGCCCTGCCGCTTCGATCGCCTCCGGTGCGACTGCCCCGGTGTAAACGATCGCCAGACCGGTGCCAGGATCAGGCCGCCGGAGCCAGTAGGCGCCGTTGATGATATCCGACTTCATGGAATCGGACAGCGTCCGCGATGGCTGATCCAGTGCCCGCGTCGACAGGCGCAGATAGACGGATCCGCCTTTCTCTTCGCGATGCCAGCGCTGCTCCTTGTCCTCCTCACCCGACCGCTGCACATAATCGAATGCCCAGTTCATGATGACACCGAGCTCGTCGACATAGGCCGGCTCGAACGAAGCGAGCCCGTCCTGCGCCATGCCGATCAGCGGCGTGCTGATCGACTGGTGCGCGCCGCCTTCGGGCGCCAGCGTGATGCCGGACGGCGTAGCAGCCAGAATGAAGCGGGCATCCTGGTAGCAGGCATAGTTCAGCGCATCGAGACCGCGGCAAATGAAAGGATCGTACAACGTGCCGACCGGGATCAGCCGCTCGCCGAACAGCGAGTGCGAGAGACCAGCCGCCGCCAGCGTCAGGAACAGGTTCATCTCGGCGATACCGAGCTCGATATGCTGCCCCTTCGGGCTCATCTCCCATTTCTGGGGCGACATCAGCCCGCGCTCCTTGAACACGTCCTCGCGGCTCGCCATCGAGAACAGGCCGCGGCGGTTCACCCACGGGCCAAGGTTCGTCGAGACGGTAACGTCCGGCGACGTCGTCACGATACGGTCCGCCAACGGACCGCCCTGCTTGGCAATATCGTCGAGGACCCGGCCGAAGCCGGTCTGCGTCGAGACCGGCCCCTTCGCCTCCGGAAGGTTAATCTCCGGCACCGCGACACGCTCCGCCGACAGTTTGCGGCGGCCGCGCGCAATGAATGGAACCTTCTGAAGGAAGCCCTCGATCTCGGCAGGCGGCAGTGCCAATCCGGCGAACCGGTCCCATTCCTCGCCCTGATTGACGTTCTGCTGGGCGCGGAATTCCTGCATCTGCGCCTTGGTCATCAAGCCGGAATGGTTGTCCTTGTGGCCGGCGAACGGCAATCCGAAGCCCTTCACCGTATAGGCGATGAAGCAGACCGGCTGATCCGATGGCGCGTTGGCGAATGTCTCGAGGATGGTCTCGAGATCATGCCCGCCGAGGTTGGTCATCAGCCGCGCGAGATCTTCGTCCGAATGCTCACGGATGATCGCCAGCGTGTCGTCATGACCGGCCAGATCAGCTTCGAGCTGCTTGCGCCACGCCGCCGCGCCCTGGAATACCAGCGCCGAGTAGAGCTGGTTCGGGCAATCGTCGATCCAGGTCCTCAGCGCCTCGCCGCCGGGCTTCGCGAAGGCGCGCTCCAGCAGCTTGCCGTACTTGATCAGAACGACCTTCCAGCCGAGATTCTCGAACAGCCCCGCAACTTTCATGAACAGTCGGTCGGAGACCACCGAGTCGAGGCTCTGGCGATTGTAGTCGACCACCCACCACGTGTTGGTGAGACCGTGCTTCCAGTACTCCAGAAGCGCCTCGTGGATGTTGCCTTCGTCGATTTCCGCATCGCCCATCAGGGCGACCATCCGCCCCTTCGGCCACTCCGCTTTCCAGCCCTTGGAATGCACGTAATCCTGGACGAGGCTGGCGAAGCCGGTCACCGCGACACCGAGGCCCACCGAACCCGTGGAGAAGTCGACGTCGTCCTTGTCCTTGGTGCGGGATGGATAGCTCTGAGCACCGCCGAATGCGCGGAAATCCTTAAGCTTATCAAGGGACTGCTGCCCAAGCAGATATTGAATGGCGTGAAACACCGGGCTCGCGTGCGGTTTGACGGCGATGCGATCCTCAGGCCGCAGGATATGGAAATACAGCGCCGTCATCAGCGTCGCCAGCGAGGCGGACGAGGCCTGATGCCCGCCGACCTTCAGACCATCACCGCGATCCACCTCATGGTTGGCATGATGGATCATATAGGAGGAGAGCCACAGGACCTTGCGCTCGAGCTCACGCAGGATGGTGAGTGTCTTCTGGTCGTGCTGATCGTTTCCGGCCCCGTCCATATCCGCTCCTTGATTACTTGCCCGATACCAATTCCGCTGCGAACCCCGCCGCACGGATCCGTGCCAGCGTTTCGGTCAGATGGGCCCGGTCGCGTGTCTCGATCACCATACGCAGCTGTGTTCCCTTAGCGGGAAGATCGGTGAAAACGCGCTGATGCACAACCTCAATGATGTTGGCGCCGGCCTCGCCGACCGCAGCCGCCAGCTTTGCAAGCTGCCCGGGTCTGTCGGCCATCTCGACATTAACCTCAGACAGGCGTCCGCCCCGGGCCAGCTCACGGCTGAGAACACCGGCAAGAAGCCGCGTGTCGATATTGCCGCCGGTCAGGACGAGACCGACCTTGCGGCCCTTGAACCGGTCGGGGTGGCACAACACCGCCGCCAAACCAGCCGCTCCAGCTCCTTCCACCACGGTCTTCTCGATCTCGATCAGCAGCGCCACGGCGTGCTCGATATCAACCTCGCTCACCAGAAGAATCTCATTCACGTGGGTGCGGATCAGTTCCGACGTCAGAACGCCCGGCGCCTTCACCGCAATCCCCTCCGCGAGCGTATCGCCACGCATGGGAAGATCCGTGCCCAGGATCTTGTTGTACATCGACGGATAGAGCTTGGCCTGGACGCCGACGATCTCGATGTCGGGCTTGGTGGCCTTCGCCGCCACCGCGATCCCGGAGATCAGACCGCCACCGCCGATCGGAACGACGAGCGTGTCGAGATCCGGAACCGCGGCCAGCATCTCCAGCGCCACCGTGCCCTGGCCCGCGATCACCAGCGGATCATCATAAGGGTGAATAAAGGTCAGGCCGTTGCGTACGCCATAGTCCCGAGCGTAGGCGGCGGCCTCTTCCAGCGTCGCGCCCTCGACGATGACGGTCGCGCCATGTCCGCGCGTGTTCTCGATTTTGACGAACGGAGTCCCCTGCGGCATCACGATGGTCGCCGCGATGCCGAGCCGCCTCGCGTGATAGGCAACGCCCTGCGCATGGTTACCAGCCGACATTGCGATCACGCCGGCTGCGCGCTGCTCCGCACTCAACGCATTGAGCCGGTTGAGCGCCCCCCGCTCCTTGAATGACGCCGTGAATTGCAGATTCTCGAACTTCAGCCAGATCTCGCAGCCGAGCATTTCCGACAGCGTTCTGCTCGGATCGAAATCCGTATTGAGCACCGCGTCCTTAACGATATCCGCCGCCTTCTCGACGTCGGCAAGGGTAACGATTGGCTGCTGGCTCGCCGATGACTGCGCGCGCCCCATTGGTCTTACTCCTTATTGTGCCAACCAGACCCGGTTGACCTCGCGGCGCATCCATACTCCTACGGACCAGCCTGAGGAAGCGACCAGCGTCAATTTCCCTGAATAGCAGCTAAACGCTCCGTTCAGGTTCAACTCAGAGGCAGGATTCTATCGTCCGAACCGTTGAGACAGCCAGCGCGGATCGCGCCGGCAACAGGAACAACGGAAGGAGACGATCATGATGCTCAAGACCACAGCCGCCCTCGCCGTCGCCATCGCTTTCAGTGGCGCAGCACTCTTCACCGAACCGGCCAGCGCCGCCTCACGCGTGCAGGCATCCGGCATCGCCACGAGCGGCAAGCTCATCCCCTATTTCGTGAAGAAGGCCAAGGCGCAACGGGTCGCCATCTCGAACTGGAACTCGCGCGTCACGCGGATCTATGGATCCCGCTATGCCAACTGGACACGTGCGACGGGCAAGAGCACGACCTGCAGCAAGCTATCGAGCACACGCGTGACCTGCAAGGTCAGCGCTGTACCTCACCCGGTTCGCTACGGCATGCGCTAGATCAGAAGAATACCCCCAATCCAACTGACAGGGAGCCACCGGCTCCCTTTTTCTTTGTGTAGCCCTCCAGCCCCCTGACAATCCGGCGGGCATGGGCTAGAACCTCGGTCCATACCCGAAAACATGGAACGAGGAGACGAACGATGGCGAAGGTTGCGTGGATCGGGCTCGGTGTCATGGGCTATCCGATGGCCGGCCATATCCTGAAGAAGGGCGGGCACGACCTCGTCGTCTACAATCGGAACAGCGCCAAGGCCGACGCCTGGGTGAAAGAGTATGGCGCGGGCAAGACCGCAAAGACGCCAGCCGAGGCCGCCGCCGGCGCTGAATACGTCTTCTGCTGTGTCGGCAACGACAACGACCTGCGCTCGGTGACGACCGGCAAAGACGGCGCGTTCCAGGGCATGGCGAAGGGAGCAGTCTTCATCGACAACACGACCGCTTCCGCCGACGTCGCACGGGAACTTTACAAGGCTGCGAAGGACAAAGGCTTCGATTTCCTCGACGCTCCGGTATCGGGCGGCCAGGCCGGCGCGCAAAACGGCGTGCTGACGGTCATGGTCGGCGGCGAAAAAACCGTGTTCGATCGCACGCTGCCGGTGATTTCCCACTATGCGCGGATGGTCACGTTGATCGGTGAAGCCGGCGCGGGACAGCTCACCAAGATGGTAAACCAGATCTGCATCGCCGGACTGGTCCAGGGATTGTCCGAAGGCGTGCATTTTGCACAGAAGGCGGGCCTCAATATTCCGGCGGTCATGGAGACGATTTCGAAGGGCGCTGCGGGCTCCTGGCAGATGGAGAACCGCTGGAAGACCATGAGCGAGGGCAAGTTCGACTTCGGCTTTGCCGTCGACTGGATGCGCAAGGATCTCGCGATCAGCCTCGACGAGTCGCGCCGCAATGGCGCGAGCCTGCCGGTCGCGGCGCTGGTCGATCAGTTCTATTCCGAAGTGCAGAAGATGGGCGGCAGCCGCTGGGATACGTCCAGCCTGGTGGCTCGTCTCAACAACGCCGACAAGAAGTAAGCGAAGGGACCTTCCCCTGCGCGGCATATGTCGCGCAGGGGAAAGGAGCCTGTTTTACGCGAACCGCTCGATCCGGTACGGCCAGGGATCGGTGAACGGCGTCTCTCCGGTCAGCATCTCGGCGAGCAACCGCCCGGACACCGGCCCAAGCGTGAAACCCAGGTGATGGTGGCCAAAATCGGCCCACAATCCCCGTTTGCCGGGGACGGGACCGATGGCCGGAAGCATATCCGGCAGGCACGGGCGGGCTCCCAGCCAGGGCTTCGACTCGACCCGGTCCGCCAAGGGGAAGAACTGCCGCGCGATCGGTTCGAGCTGATCGAGCTGTACCGGCGTCGGCGGAGCATCACGATCGGCAAACTCCGCCCCGGTCGTCATGCGTATGCCACGTGACATCGGCGTCAGCACGAACCCGTTTTCCACGTCGAGAACCGGGTTATTCAGCACGGCGTTGCCCCGCGGGCGAAAATGCACGTGATACCCACGCTTAACACCCATCGGCACGCGAAGACCGAGCGGGCGCAAGACATCCGTCGCCCAAGGTCCCAGAGCAATCACCGCGTCGGTAGCCTGGATCGGGCCATCGACCGTCTGCACCTGCCAGCCGTCTGCCGTTTGCTCCAGGGTTCGCGCGTCGGCCGTGACGAAGCGTCCGCCCCTCTGCACGAACAACTCGGCATAAGCCTTTCCGAGTGCGCTCGGGTCGGCGATGCTGACGGGGTCCGTCATGAGCAACGCGCCGGCGAAATTACCCATCAATTCCGGCTCGCGGACACGGATCGCCGCGGGGTCGAGATGCTCGAAGTTGATGCCGTAAAGCTTGCGGTCCTCTTCCTTTTCCTTCAGAGCGGCTAACAAGCGCTCCTCGGTCCGGAACATCTTGAGATATCCGGTCTCGCGGATCATTCCGGTGACGCCCGCGCCTTCCATCAGCTCGCGGTGCTCGATGATGCAGCGCTCGACAAGCGGCCGGGCAGCGCGCGCCGACTCCAGGATCTTTTGCGGGGTTGACCAGCGCCAGTAACGAAACAGCCAGTTGGCCTGTGAAGGCAGATCGCGCCAGACCAGATGCGATTCCGGCTGCAGGTTCAGGGCGTAACGCCAAAGCAGCTTGATGTCGTGCGGAAAGCTGTACGGCACGACGCCTTCGCGTTGGATCAGTCCCGCGTTGCCGTAGGACGTTTCCTCCGCGGCGCCCCGCCGGTCGACGAGAACAACCGAGCGGCCCCGCTTCTGGAGATGCAGCGCGGCTGATACGCCGACCATGCCGGCGCCAAGAACAAGAACATCAGACGTCATGATGGAAACCGATCGGAGCAGGTCAGAAAATGGACTTTTGCGTCTTCTTTTGCACGGAACCGGCCGTGAAGCCATGCGGGACGTGACCGCACATTAGTTGCATCAACACGCATTTTTTGACTTCCCCTGTCGCAACCTCGGGTCGCCGCATTGAAGCATCGTGGCGTGTCTGCTAGGCCAGCGGCAGACAGAAACACCTCAAGCGAGACCGCCCATGATACCGCGCTACAGCCGCCCGGAGATGACCCGGATCTGGGATCCGGAGACGCGTTTTCGCATCTGGTTCGAGATCGAGGCGCACGCCGCCAGTGCGATGGCTGAACTCGGCATCATCCCGAAGGACGCGGCCAAGATCATCTGGGACAAGGGATCGGTTGCCCGCTTCGACGTCGATCGCATCGACGAGATCGAGCGCGTCACCAAGCATGATGTCATCGCGTTTCTCACGCATCTGGCCGAGCACGTTGGTCCCGAGGCGCGCTTCGTTCATCAGGGCATGACGTCGTCGGACGTCCTCGATACCTGCCTCAACGTGCAGCTCGTGCGCGCCGCCGATCTGCTGCTTGCCGACCTGGATCGTCTGCTCGCCGCGCTGAAGACACGGGCCTTGGAGCACAAGAACACCGTCACGATCGGCCGCAGCCATGGCATTCATGCCGAGCCCACCACGTTCGGCGTCAAGCTGGCTTATGCCTACGCTGAGTTCGCCCGTGCCCGTAAGCGGCTGGAGAATGCGCGCGCCGAAGTCGCGACCTGCGCCATTTCGGGCGCCGTGGGCACGTTCGCCAACATCGATCCACGCATCGAGGAGTATGTGGCCGGAAAAATGGGGCTGACCCCCGAACCGGTCTCGACGCAGATCATCCCGCGCGATCGTCATGCGATGTATTTTGCCACGCTCGGCGTCATCGCCTCATCGATCGAGCGGCTCGCCGTTGAAATCCGCCACCTGCAACGCACCGAAGTTCTGGAAGCCGAGGAGTTCTTCTCCGAAGGCCAGAAGGGCTCATCGGCGATGCCGCACAAGCGTAACCCGGTGCTGACGGAGAATGTCACCGGCTTGGCGCGCATGGTCCGCGCCTATGCCCTGCCAGCCATGGAGAACGTCGCCCTGTGGCACGAACGGGATATCTCTCACTCGTCCGTCGAACGTATGATCGGGCCGGACGCCACCGTGACGCTGGACTTCGCTTTGAACCGCATTGCCGGGGTGATCGAGAAGCTGGTCGTCTATCCGGAGAACATGCAGCGCAACCTCGACAAGCTGGGCGGCCTGGTTCATTCCCAGCGCGTGCTGCTGGCGCTCACCCAGGCTGGAGTGTCGCGCGAGGACGCCTACCGCCTGGTCCAGCGCAACGCCATGCCGGTCTGGCGCGGCGAGGGCGATTTCCTGACCTTGCTGTCCGCTGATCCGGAAGTCAGCGCCAAGCTCTCGCGCGCCGATCTCGAGGCCCTGTTCGACCTGGGCTACCATACGCGCCATGTCGACACCATCTTCCAGCGGGTGTTTGGCAGCAATTGAGATCTATTCCCCATGCGTACCGCGGATGTCGACATCCTGATCGTTCCTGGCTGGACGGGTTCCGGCCCGGATCACTGGCAGTCCCGCTGGGCGCGCAACCTGAAGACGGCGCGCGTCATCGAGCAGGACAACTGGGACGAGCCGGTCAAGGACGACTGGGTTGCGCGCATTGTCGAGCATGTCGCTCAGGCGACCCGTCCGGTCGTCCTGGTTGCGCATAGCTGTGGCGTCGCGGCTGTGGTGTACGCGGCCTCCCGGCTCGCCGGCCAGAATATTGCAGGCGCCTACCTCGTCGCACCCGCCGATCTCGATGGATCCACGGAATGGCCTGCGGCGGAGGGCGGCTTCACGCCCATGCCCATGCAGAAGCTGCCGTTTCCGGCGGCCGTCGTCGCCTCGGCCGACGATCCGCATTGCAGCATCGCGCGCGCCAAGGAATTCGCCGACGCCTGGGGCGCGACGTTGATCGAAGCCGGCAACGTTGGGCATATCAACACCGCTTCGGGTCATGGCCCCTGGCCGGAAGGGCTGATGCGCTTCGGCCTTTTTCTGTCACGGCTGAACACAAAGCCGTGAGCGGACGGCCTGCGCCGCGACTTTGCGGGAACAGAGCCTTGCCGGGGTCGCTTTTCCTGGAGATGAATTTCCACGATCCGTAACCAGTAACAGCTCGCAAGGATGATCATGAACGCTCGATCGTGGCAGCTTTCGCCGCTCGCATTGCTCATAATTGTCCTGACGTGTGGCGCCGCCCTGGCGGTGCCACCGGTACCCGCGCGAGAGCAGCGGCCGAAGCTGGACGTGCCCTATGTGCCGACACCAACGGCCGTGCTCGATAAGATGTTCGAGTTTGCTGCTCCGACGAAGGACGATTATCTCGTCGACCTCGGCTGCGGCGATGGCCGCATTCCGGTCGCGGCAGCTCAGCGCTTCGGCACCC
Organism: Pseudomonadota bacterium; assembly: GCA_023423275.1. Lineage (GTDB taxonomy): Bacteria > Pseudomonadota > Alphaproteobacteria > Rhizobiales > Hyphomicrobiaceae > ZC4RG25. Next base: position 72,860 of record JAFAFW010000007.1, on the reverse strand, counting down.
GTGGCCTTGGCGTGGACATCGATCCCCAGCGCATTCGCGAGGCGAACGAAAACGCCGAATTGGCGAACGTGACTGACAAAGTCTCGTTCCGGGTCGCCAATCTGTTCGATACCAAGATCAGCGACGCCACCATCCTCACGCTCTACCTTCTCCCGAATATCAATCTGGAGCTGCGTCCGCGCATCCTGCAGGAGTTGAAACCCGGCACCCGCGTCGTGTCGCATGACTTCGACATGAGGGGGTGGGAGCCGGATCGCGTCGAGAGGGTCGGCACCAGCAAGACCGTCTACATGTGGATCGTCCCTGCAAAGGCGGAGGGGACTTGGTCCGTCAGCGGAGACAACGGCACGTTCACGCTGACCCTGAAGCAAAGTTTCCAGAAGATCACCGGCGAGGCGACGATCGATGGGCAGACCGTTGCGTTGCGCGATCCGCAGCTCGCGGGCCAGCGGATTAGCTTCGAGCTGCCGGGCAAGGATGGCCAATCAACGCGATATGAAGGCCTGATAAATGAGAATATGATTCAAGGTCAGAACTGGCAGGCCAAACCCGTCACCTGACGAGGAATGCCTTTGATAGGGGAAATCGGGTGACGATCGACCATGCACGTGAAAAGGCCGGCAAGGCTGAGGCCCCGGCACGGCTGCAATCCTTATCCGTGCTGCAGGCTGCCGCGATGCTCGTCGGCATTGTGGTCGGTATTGGCATCTTCAAGACACCGCCGATCATCGCAGCGAACGTATCCAGCGAAGCCGCCTTTCTCGGCGTGTGGATCGCGGGTGGCCTTCTGACGCTGATCGGTGCGCTGTGCTACGCCGAACTCAGCTCGACCTATCCGGATGCTGGCGGCGAATATCATTATCTAACCCGCGCCTACGGCAAGGGCATCAGCTTCCTGTTCTCATGGGGACGGATGACCGTGATGCAGACCGGCGCGATTGCCGCGGTTGCATTCGCCTTCGGCGATTACGCCATCACGCTGGTTCCTCTGGGGCCGTACGGGGCGGCGCTGCATGCGGCGATCGCCGTAATTGCGCTCACCGGACTGCAGCTCGTTGGTACCGCGCTCAGCGGACGCGCGCAGTTCTGGCTTACCATAGCGACGATCGCGGTCGTTGCTCTCGTCGCGCTCTGCGGCTTCATCGCAGGCCCGCAGCCATCCACATCGGAGCCTGTCACCAGTGGTGGAGCCCTGGGCTTGGCGATGGTCTTCATCCTGTTGACATACGGTGGCTGGAACGAGACGGCCTACGTCTCAGGCGAGGTCGAAAACCCGGGACGCAACATGGCACGCGTGCTGGTGATGGGTACGGCCGCCGTGATGGCGCTCTATGTGCTGGTCAATTTCGCGCTGGTCTGGATGCTGGGACTTGCCGGCCTGCGGCAGGCCAGCGCGGTGATGACCCAGCCCGTCGAGCAGGTATTCGGGACAGCCGGCGTCTGGATCTTCGGATTGATCGTCTGCATTGCCGCCCTCAGCACGCTCAACGCGACGATTTTCACCGGCGCGCGGAGTACCCTGGCGCTCGGCGCGGACTTCCGGCCGTTCTCCCCGCTCGGCCGCCGCAATGCCTCGAACAGTGCTCCGACCAACGCACTTCTCCTGCAGGGTGCCATTGCACTGGCGCTGATCGCGTTCGGAGCACAGGCGCGCAATGGCTTCCAGACGATGGTCGAGTACACGGCGCCGGTGTTCTGGACCTTTATGCTGCTGATCGGAATTTCGCTGTTTCTGTTCCGGATGCGTGAGCCGGACCGGCAGCGCCCTTTCCGCGTGCCGCTGTATCCGATCACACCGCTGATCTTCTGTCTGACGTGCCTGTATCTGCTCTATTCGAGCGTGATGTACACCGGCACGGGCGCGGCGATCGGCATCGCCATCCTTGCGGTCGGCGTTCCCATCTACCTGCTCGGCCGCTCGCGGTCCTGAGGCTTACGCCGGAATATCCGTCACGCCGACGCTTCTGGCCGCATCTGTAATCGCAGCCCAGGTTGTTGCGTCTATGGGGATGCCGTGCGCCAGACGATGCGCACGCGCCCGCCGCTCCGGCTCGCCGGGCATCAGGATTTCGGTTCCCGGCACTTGTGGGCGGGCACTCTTCACCCAGGTCAGGAATGCGGACACTTCGCGTTCGGCAGCTTCCGCTCCGGCGATACGCTCTACGTCCATGATCACGGACAGCATGTTGTTGTGAACCTGCTGGCGCGAGGGATGTCCGTCATGACCGCATCCGCCGCCCGCCAGAGCACCGGCAAAGATATCGGCGAAGATCGCCAGACCGGAGCCCTTGTGCATTCCGAACGGAAGCAGTGTCCCCTCGGGCGGCCCATAAAGATCGTTCGGACTGACGGACGGACGGCCCTCGCTGTCGAGAATACAACCTTCAGGCAACTCCACGCCTTTGTTGCGCGCGACGATCACCTTGCCCTCTGCGACCTGCGATGTCGCGAAGTCGAGGATCACCGGGTCCTGCCCCGGCCGTGGCATGCCGAAGCAGATGGGGTTGGTCGAGAACCGCCGCTCCGCGCCTCCGAACGGCGCCACGATGGCTCCGTAATGCACGACGTTGACGAAATGCGTCGAGGCGAAACCGGCCGCGGCGCACTGCTCCGCCCAATCGCCGATCCGTCCGATGTGATGCGCGTGACGCAAGCCGATCAGCGCGACGCCGGTTTTCCGCGCCTTCGCGATGCCGATGTCCATGGCTTCGGTGCCGACCACCTGGCCATAGCCCGATTGACCGTCCAGGATCGCGAACGCGTCGCTTTCGTTGATGACCCGCACGTGCATGTTCGGCTTGACCTTTCCCTCCTTCAGCCAGCCGATATAGGCGGACGCGCGCACCACGCCGTGGGAGTCGTGCCCGGTAAGATTGGCGTCGACGAGCCGCTTGGCAATGAGTTCGGCTTCCTGTCGATGCGATCCCGCCTTCTCGAAGATGGCCGCAATGAAAGGGCGCAGAACATCGGCCGCGATATCAGGCATGGCGTTTCCGTCTCCCGGGGTTTTGTCATGACCGGAAGATGTAGCGCGGCCTGAGGCGGAAGCCCATAGGAGGATCAGCAATCCACCTATTCGGCGGACGACAGCCCTTGGCTGCGGTCAAGACCTGCACGCGCACGCCAGGCCGCCCGTAGCAGAATGGTGAGTAACACCACCTTGGTCACTGTCAGGAGTAGCAGCATCCCGAAGTTTCCAGGGGAGAAGTTTTCCGCCACCATCGCCTCGTGAACATGGATGATGGCGACACCCAAATAGAACAGAATGATATAGGCCACGACGGCGCTCTTGAATTCCAGGCTCCGCCAGAACGATGCGATCGCAACCAACCCGATCGCGGTGTCCGCAACGCCGACCTCGAATTGGAACGGGCTGACCGACCACCCGATGAAGGAAGCCGCCGTCTGGGGAAAGAAGATGTGAAATACACCCGCCCAGACGTTTTCGACACCAACCGAGAACAGCAGCAGCCAGGCAAGATAGCGCTCGGCAACCGCCTGTGGCTGTCTGCGAACCGCGGCAATCGCAATCGCCAAAATAAACAGAATGGACGGCAGATTGCTGAGGACGAACTTGATAACGGCGGCCAATGTCATGACGGATGTCCCGCGCGGCGTATCGCCCGCCGCGTCGGATCACTCGGAGGGCTGACAAGCCGTACGCCTACTGAATTTCCAAGTCATGAAAATCGGCTGTTCAGCTTTATCGGAATCGGAAATGCAGCAAGCAGGCGGCACCCGGCCGTCCATCATTCCGATGGCGCACACCCTCGCCGCACCGGAAGCCGGTGCGCTTTCGACCGCCACCGGACATCGATGGTTGATGGCGGGCACATCGCTGCTCCAGAGACAGCAGCGAAGCGTTGATGCGGCTCAGTCCTTGGCGCGCTCGACGTAGCTGCCATCGGCGGTCATGACGACCACGCGCGTGCCAGCGGCAATGTGCGGCGGCACCATGATGCGCTGACCGTTCGACAGAATGGCAGGCTTGTAGGACGACGACGCCGTCTGGCCCTTGACCACGGGATCGGCTTCCACGATCTCGAACACCACCCGCTGCGGCAGTTCGATGGCGATCGGGTTGCCCTCGTGCAGACTGACCGTGCAGGTCATGCCTTCCTGAAGGTAAACCGCCTGATCGCCGAGGACATCCTTGGACACCAGGATCTGGTCGAACGTCTCCGGATGCATGAACGTGTATCCGGTGTCGTCCTCATAAAGATAGTTAAGCTCGCGTTCTTCCAGGTAGGCGCGCTCGACCTGCTCGGTGGTACGATAGCGCTCAGTCACCTTGACGCCATCGGCGATGCGGCGCATTTCCAGGTGAGTGACCGGCGTGCCCTTGCCGGGATGGATGTTTTCCGCCTTCATGACGACGCACAGCTTGCCGTCGATCTCGAGCACATTGCCCTTGCGGACCGAGCTTGCGATGATCTTTGCCACAAAAGTCTCCGTTCTCTCTTCCGGAATCCGCGACCGGCGCAGGGGCTCGGTTCATGCGGACCACAATCAGTTCGCGCCGGTTCATAGCGCGATCAGCCGCCGAAACCAAGACCGGGCGCGTCAGATCGCGCCACCGGTGGACGGCAGGAGCGGCTGATGTCAAGCCGGAAGGAACCAGGCCCGTCCCCCTGGTGGGACCGCGACAGGCACGCCGACCGGCGTCCATTCCTGCTTGCCCGCGGCCGTATCAAGGCAGCGCTGAGGCGTTGGTTCGAGGGACAGGACTTTGTCGAAGTCGATACGGCGATCCTGCAAAAATCCCCGGGAAACGAGGTCCACCTCCACGCCTTCGAAACCAGCCTGACGGCCTCTGACGGCAGCCGCAGCCCCCTCTATCTGCACACCTCCCCCGAATTCGCCTGCAAGAAGCTGCTGGCCGCGGGTGAGACGCGGCTCTTCACCTTCGCGCCGGTGTTCCGCAACCGCGAGTGCGGGCAACGCCACCACCCGGAATTCACCATGCTTGAGTGGTATCGCGCGCACGAGAGCTACGAAACGCTCATGAGCGACTGCGCCGAAATCCTGAAACTCGCGGCCGATGCGGCGCAAGCCTCGCATTTCGTCCACGGTGACGCCCGCATCGACGCCACCCTGGCTCCCGAGCGCATCAGCGTCGCGGAGGCATTTGCGGCCATGGCGGGGATCGATCTGCTCGCAGCCACCGATGATCGGGATGCACTGGCCGCAGCGGCGCGCAGCGCCGGCATCCGCGTCGCCGACGATGATACCTGGGGCGACATCTTCAGCCGCGTCATTGTAGAACGGATCGAACCGCGGCTCGGGCAAGTCCGCCCGACCATTCTCGATGCTTATCCCGTCAGAGAGGCGGCACTGGCGCGCCCGAAACCCGAGGATCCACGTGTGGCCGAGCGGTTCGAGCTTTACGTCGGCGGCGTCGAGCTGGCGAATGCCTTCGGTGAGTTGACCGATCCAACAGAACAGCGCCGTCGCTTCGAGGCCGCGATGTCCGAAAAGGCCCGCATCTACGGTGAACACTACCCGATCGATGAGGATTTTCTCGCTGCTTTGGGGCAGATGCCCCTCGCTTCGGGCATCGCGCTCGGTTTCGACCGGCTGGTGATGCTGGCGACGGGCGCCAACGATATCAAGCAGGTCATCTGGACCCCCTTGCCGCAAGACGGCAGTGTCAATACTTGACATCGAGGCGAGAAACCGGCCCCAAACCCGCATGAGCAGGTTCGACAAGACCATCACAAGCCCGGCTGAGCTGGCCGCCGCACGGCTGATCGAGCAGGACGAGTTGCAGCGCCTCGAACAGGTCGCGGCGCGCTATGCTGTGTCGATCACTCCCGCGATGGCGGAACTCATCGATACGGCGGATCCCCACGATCCCATCGCGCGCCAGTTCGTCCCTGACGGCGACGAACTCGTGACGACCGCCGACGAACTTGCCGATCCGATCGGCGATGGTCCGCATTCTCCCCTGCCCGGTGTCGTACATCGCTATCCGGACCGCGTGCTGCTGAAAGTCTGTGGTGTCTGCCCCGTCTACTGCCGCTTCTGCTTCCGCCGCGAAATGGTCGGGCCGGGTCAGGGCCGGACACTGACCGCCGATCAGTTGAAAGCCGCCTGCGACTACGTCCGCGAACATCCGCAGATCTGGGAAGTCATCATGACGGGCGGCGATCCGTTCATTCTCTCGCCGCGGCGGATTGCCGATATTACGGCGATGCTCAGCGCCATTCCGCACGTAAAGATCCTGCGTTGGCACACACGCGTACCGGTGGTCGATCCCGGGCGCATCAGCGCGGAGATGATCGAGGCCCTCAAGAGCCCGGACAAGACCGTGTGGGTCGCGCTCCACGCCAATCATCCGCGCGAGCTGACCTCCGAGGCGCGCATCGCGATCGCGCAACTCGTGGACGCTGGCATTCCCATGGTCAGCCAGACGGTCCTGCTGCGTGGCGTGAATGACGATCCCGAGACGCTCGGCGCCCTCATGCGCGGCTTCGTGGAGTGCCGCGTCAAACCTTATTACCTACATCATGGCGATCTCGCACCTGGCACGTCTCACCTGCGCACGACCATCGCGGAAGGCCAGACGATCCTGCGCCAGATGCGCGGCCGGGTCTCAGGGCTTTGCCAGCCGACCTATGTGCTCGATATTCCCGGCGGAGCAGGCAAGATACCGGCCGGGCCGTGCTACGTGCATGAAGATGGTGACGGGTACCGCATCGAAGACATCAACGGCAACTGCCAGCCTTATCGCGATGGGCCGGAACAAGAGCCTGATCGATAGCTGACCCCAACCAAGTCCTTGTCATCTCATTTAGAGCTTTTCCGATTTAGATTGCACCATGCGTTTGTCGTCCCGGCCGGAGCGAAGCGCAGAGCCGGGATCCAGAGGCCCCAAGAAACACCCCTGGGTCCCGGATATTTCGCTCGCGCGAAATTCCGGGATGACAACAGGACGTTTCCGAGCGAACCGGAAATAGACTAGTTGTGCTTCTGGAATGAATGCCAGGTCCCATCCGCGCCGATGACGAGCCGATACCACGTCCAGCGCTTCTTCTCGCGCATCTCCTTCAGCATCGCGGGCGGCATCAACCTGTAGATCGCCACCTCCTGGGCGGGCGTCAACGCATCGAGCTTGGCTTCAGCCACCGCGGGCCAGACATAGACAAGATTGTTCTCGATATCCTTGCCCAGAGGCAGCGCGACATACCCGGCATCCAGCATATTGGCCAGGATGGCCAGGATCTCCCGCCCCTCGCCGTCCCCCGACGTCTTTTTCCAATAGGCAATCGGATCATCGACGGCCTCGTCAGCGACGATGGGCCGTAGCTCGTTCCACTCCAAAGCGGTGCGCAGATCCTCGATCTTGCCGCTATGGACTGCGGCAAGGATCGTGTCACGCATCTCCACGACGGCGGGCGGCAGCGCGGGAACCATCCCAATCGCCGGCGCCTTCAAGGGGTTGGCTGGGGGCTTTTCTTGCGCGAGAACGGCGGTCGCGGACGCTAACCAATGGACAAGCCCGGCCAGCATTACTACCAATAGGAAAACATCGCGAATCGCGACCCGTCGATCCGACCAAGCCATCAGGAGAAGTCCTCTGCAGCGCAACGCAATGCGCCAATTTCACATATATTATCGGCCGCCTGGGCAGCCGGCGTCACTCGGCCGTTCCAGTGCGTCCGGACAAACCAGCAAGGACGCACTGTGTCCTTGATGCAGTTCATCCCCAATCCTCTGATCATCCCGGTCGGCCTGTTCATCGGCGTGCTTGTGTCTGCTCCGGTCGGTCCGGTCAACGTATTGTGTATCCAGCGCGCGATCGAGCGCGGCTTCTGGGGAGGTGTCGCGGCCGGGTTCGGCGCGATGTTGGGAGACGGCCTGATCGCCTTGTGTGCGGCGCTCGGGGTCGGCGCGATTTCCGGCGCGATCCAAGACTACCATGACGCCATCCAGCTTGTCGGCGGAATCGCGCTGATTGTTTTCGGCATCCGGCTTTACCTGACCAAGCCGCCTGTCGATGCTCATACCGACGATGCACCGCATAGCCTGCACGAGTTCCTGTGGGATACCCCGAAGACCTTCTTCCTGACGATCACCAACCCCGGAGCAGTTCTCGGCCTGTTTGCCATCTTCGGCGGCATTTCGAGTTTCGTGCAGGTCCGCAATACCATCGACGCACTGACGATGGTTGCAGCCATCGTCGCGGGCAGCTTCCTGTGGTGGGTTGGACTGTCGTCGCTGATCGGCCGCATCCGGCATCGGTTCGCGGTCGAGAAGCTGCGCCGCGTCAATCAGATTGCAGGTATCCTGCTGATCGGCTTCGGCGCAGTGCTGATCGGTGAGTTGATCTGGAAGGCGTTTAGGAGCGGCCTGGTGCTCTAGCAGCACTGGTTCGGCCGCATCTCTCCTATTGCTATTGCATCGTTCCGTTCATCGTGAATTCGCCCTGGCGCACGCGCTCGTCGAGCCCGCGCGCAAGACTGGCAACCGCGTCCTCCCCGAACGCCGCGACGAGATCCGTGAGCGCGGTGAACAGAGCCGCGTACGCCATCAGTTCCGGCGCGATTCCCTGGTCGGCGCCTTCATCCCAGGCTTCGAGAATCAGACTCAGCGCTTTGAAACTGTCGCTCTTCTTGTCGGTGCCGTCGAAGACTGTCTGCTGCATTTCACTCTCATCATCTGTTCGGCTCCCGCCCACGGTGCCCAGTCCGTTCCCTAGCACAGGCGGATCACGAGAGTGGCAAGGGCAACAATTAAGTGTGAATCAGGCGTTAGGGCGATGTCCCAGCGCGGTCATCCAGCAACTCGGCTGGTGCGGCACCGCCTTGCCTCAAGGAACGTCGCGGATCAAGCCATCGGCGATTTGAGTGGCCTCGGCAAGGAAACGCGTGACGGCCGTCTGGGCGGAGGGCGTGCAGGTCCGATACGTACGGCTGTAGCCTTGATAACCCTTGTTGAAGCTGCGGGTCAGCCGGGCACGGCGTAATGCGGAGGCCCCCTCGGCATCGATCAGCTCACGCATCCGATCCCGCCACAACTGCCCCTCATCCGCACCGCACAACTCGCGCAGATAATGGACAGCGCCTAAAATCTCCGAAAGACGCAGAAGCTTATCGTCGTACCCGCGAGACTCCTGGGCCAACACCGAGCTGCCGCCAAACATGAGCCCCAACGCGGCAGCGGCAAGGACTGTTCTGCTGCGGCTTCGCGAAGCCTTCCGCGGCCCGAACCTTGCCATTCGCCATTCCCTTGTCTGCCAACCGCCGCATATGAACCGGGTTCATACCACGGCCATGCTGCGACCTGCCAGACGCGCCGCAAGTCGTACCAGCCTTAGCCACAAGCGCCGACGACGGCTAATCTCGAATTCCTGCCATTCGTAGTCGAACAACGGCATATTGCGCTGCAAGGCCCTCTCCAACGCGGCAATGAACCTGCCCCGCGAAACCGGGTCGAGATCGCGCAAAGATGCGTCGAGCGGATCGTTGAAGCGCCGCCGGTACTCTTCCACGACGAGGTGGGCTGATTCCTCGAGCCGGTCCATTCATCAAGGCAAATACACAAGGTCCACAGCCGCATAGTCTTGATCGCGGGCCGTGGTGAATGCTCAACGTTAGCATAGATGGTAAATTCAGGCGAACACCGGCTGATTTATGCGCCCGGCTCGTCAGAAGGCCAGATCGTACGCGTATCTCAAGGCCACCACCCCAAGGAAGCAGCCGAAGGCGATCTCCAGCTTTCGCCGTGAAATGCCGTGCGTTATGCGGACTCCCAGCGGCGCACCCAGCACACTCATCGGCACCAGGACCGCAGCTCCGATCAGGTTCACATAACCAAGCGATCCGGGCGGCAAATGTTGTACGCCCCATCCTGCCCAAATATATCCCAGCGCGCCGGGGATCGCGATCATCGGCGCGATCCCGGATGACGTTGCGACAGCCTGATGAATGGAGCGGCCATAGGCCATCATCAGCGCACTGATGTAAGCGCCGCCACCGACACTCATCAGCGTGGACATGAGACCGACGACCCAGGCGTAGACTTCGACAAACCGGCTCTTGGGAATATCGCAGCCGAGCCGCCAGCCATCCTGACCAAACAGCAGCTTCGCTGCCAGGACACCGGCGCACACGACCCAGACCCATTTCAATGTCGCGCTCGGACTGATCCGGACGATGAAAATTCCGATCACGACGCCCAGCACCACCGGAATCGCCACACGCCGCAGAAACGCATCATCGACCGCTCCGCGCGCGCGATGCGCCGCCACTGATTTGAGCGACGTCGGGATCATGACGGCCAACGAGGTTCCGAGCGTCACGTGCATCCGGATCGCGCTGTCGACGCCCAACCACGTGAACAGCTCGTAGAGGACCGGTACAAGGACCGCACCACCGCCAACACCAAATAATCCGGCCAGAATGCCTGTCAGCAATCCCCCACCGGCAAGCCCGAGGATCAGCAGCGCCAGGGCGCCGACCGGCATTCCCAGATCCATTGCGTGCGTTCCGCCCCTATGCGGCGAATTGACGATCCCGATCCGCACGTCGCCGACCGACTGCCGCCATTGCCTTTTCCAGTTCTGCAAGCGTGACGTTACCGCCGCTGAGATGCCGGCGAAAGGCGCGTGCCCCCGGCTCGCCGTGATAAAGTCCGAGAATATGCCGCGTAATCGCGTTCATCCGTCCGCCGGATGCCAAGTGAGCCTCGATATAGGGTAGCAACCGCTGCATGACCGTGTGCCGATCGACGGGCTCTCCCGCAGCGCTGAAAATGCGGCGATCGACCTCGGCCAGCACATAAGGCGTGTGATAGGCGGCGCGGCCGAGCATCACACCGTCAAGATGCGCAAGGTGCTTCTCCGCTTCATCGAGGCTGCCAATTCCGCCGTTGAGGACGATGGTCAGATGCGGATAGGCCTGCTTCAGCCGGATCACACGGCCATAATCGAGCGGCGGCACTTCGCGGTTTTCCTTCGGCGACAGTCCCTGCAGCCAGGCCTTGCGCGCGTGGACGATGAATGTGGTGCAGCCGGCTGATGCGACCGTACGAACGAACCGATCGAGATCAGCTTCGCCGTCCTGATCATCAATGCCGATCCGGCATTTGACGGTGACAGGGATAGATCCCGTTACTGCATGCATGGCAGCAACCGACGCGGCAACCAGCTCAGGTTCCGCCATCAGGCAGGCCCCGAACCGCCCTTCCTGGACGCGGTCGGACGGACACCCGACATTGAGATTGACTTCATCGTAACCAAACCCGGCACCGATCTCGGCAGCCATCGCGAGACGTCGCGGATCCGAGCCGCCGAGTTGCAGAGCCAGCGGCCGCTCTTCAGGACTGAAGCCGAGCAGCTTCCCACGATCGCCGTGAAGGATCGCCTCAGCCGTGATCATCTCCGTATAGAGAAGCGCGTGCCGCGTCAGCAGCCGATGGAAAAATCGGCAGCGGCTATCAGTCCAGTCCATCATCGGCGCCACGGAGAATTTATGCATTTGATTTGGCAAGGTTTTTTCGGAATCCTCCAAGATCATAGCGAGAACATGACCACGTAGATGACCATAAATACGCCGATCTGGCAGAACCCGGGAGGGCCTTCGGGTCGGACAAGGAAACGAACCCCGCTCCATCTTAAAGGTCGTTTTCTCCTCGCATCTCCCACATCACGCACGGCACTCTCGTCCGGTTCGCCAAACGCCGCGCCGATCGAGCAAGTTTGCCTCGCCCGCATTGCGTTCAAGCTACTAAAGCGCGTTGCTTGCTCACAAGAAGGAGACAGCACCGCCCGCACAAGACGGAAGCCATGGTTATCTAGACATCTTTCCAAGCTATGTCACCGGGATGATCTGGATCACACAGTTCGAGGCAACGAATGCGTCGGTCGGGAACGATCGTGTGGCGGGAGATCGAAGAGGCGCTCGGGCGCGAGATCGCCGATAGCATGTATCCGTCGGGAACCAAGTTTCCTCCGGAAAGCGATCTGGCGGCCCGCTTCGGCGTCAATCGACGTCCCATCTCGCGGCCGATGAGAGCGGCTTCGTTCAATCGGTCCGCGACACGCAAGAGGGGGCGATTTATTTTTCTCGATACCATCGATCCTGGAGTCCACACCGCCTTCTTCTGCGAGAAGCGACAGGCCTGGCTCGCCAAGACGCTCGACGACAGCAAGGATCGGCCGGTGTTTCTGTTCATGCATCATCCGCCATTCGAGATCGCTCTGCCGCACCTCGATCAATACGTGATGACAAATGGGGATGCATTTGCGCGCATCGTGGCGGGACATACGAATATTCGCCACATCTTCTTTGGTCATGCACACCGGCCGGTGTGCGGAAGCTGGCGCGGCTTTTCGTTCTTGGCGCTCCGCGGCACGAACCATCAAAGCTGGCAGACATTCGAGACGACGCGCGCCTACATCTGCAGCCATGAACCACCGGTATCGAGCTGAAGGTCGCTTTTGACCTGTTCGCCTACAGCACGGCTGCAACAATCATTATCACCATTTTCCTGCTCGTTCTCGCGGTCGAGCAGATGTCGAACTGGGTGAGGCGGCGCATTATATAAGCGGCAATCCGCCGATTCACCCGGTGATCTTGGCTGCTGCGGGCTGCTATGCGTTACGCGATATACTTTATACCGTCGGTCGATACCGCGCTCTGGCAGTTCGGTTGCTCCGCGATCGGCTATGACGCGGTGCGCGGGGAGACTACTCCACTTCCGCGCCATCCGGCTTATGAGCATCCCGAGGCACGGTCGTGGCTCAGTGAACCGGCGCGATACGGATTCCACGCCACTTTGAAGGCTCCCTTCATGCTGGCCGAAGGCTGCGAGGAGGACGATCTGCGGGATGCTGCCGAGGCATTCGCCTGTCAGCGCACGCCATTCACACTGCCGCCGCTCATCGTGAAAAACCTCGGACGCTTTCTCGCACTCGTCTCATCACATCCATCAGCGCCACTGAACGACCTCGCCGGAGACTGTGTGAAGATCTTCGAAGCTTTCCGCGCTCCGCTCTCCGAGGCGGATGTGCGCCGTCGGCTGGAAGCTCCACTTACGCCGCGCTAAATCGCACATCTGAACCGATGGGGTTATCCGTATGTGTTCGAGGACTTCAGGTTCCATATGACGCTGAGCGGCAATGTGGATGATCGCGTGCGTGAACGGCTCAAGGAGGCGCTCGAAGCGCTGTACATGCCAATCGCCGCTCCCGTCGAGATTGATGCAATCGCCCTCTGCCGCCAGGATGCGCGCGCTGGACAGTTTCGCATTCTGGAGCGTTTCCGCTTCGGCGGTTGAGTCCCCTATCTCGCGGTCAGATCAATCAGGGCACGTGCCACAGCGTCCTGGAGTCGGCCGGCGTTGTCGATGATGATATCGGCATCGCCGGGTGCAAACGCGCTTACCGCGCGTAAAAGACGGCCTTCGATTTCTGCGCGCGTCTCCCGGCCCCGGGCCGCCAGCCGGGCGGCCCGGATCGCGACGGGGGCATCAATCAGCATCACGCGCACATCCAGGTAGCGTTCGCGCGCCTTGGTAACGACCGCGCGTGACACGTTGACGATTACGGAGCGCCCGGCACGAATATCGTCATCAATTGCAGCCGGAATCGCGTAGGCCAGCCCATGCGCCAGCCACGACAATGCAAAGGCCCCCACAGCGCGCGCCGCTTCATACTCATCGGCGGAGATCGCCGCATTCGCTTCAGCCGCGTGTGCTGTGCGCGTGACGATACGCGTTGGAAAGACGAAACTCGTGTCTCCGCGGCGCTCCAATTCCGTACGGACGGCAGCGATGACGGAATCCTTACCCGCACCACTTGGACCAACGATAAGCACCAACCGCCCCGGACCGATCGGCGCGGGCGCTGGTTCAGATGACCCTGTGTCCGCCACGAAATACCTCTCGAACGACCGGCAATCCGTCCGCCACATGAATGCGCACGAGATCCGCCCGCAGTCCAGTTGCTATGGCGCCGCGATCATGGAGCCCCGCGGCCCGTGCCGGATGCAACGTGACAGTCTTCAGAGCTTGCGCAAGCCCGTAGCCCTCGATTTTCGCGGCCAGGACGAACGCCCCCATGAGCAGGCTGGCGGGTACATAATCGGACGAGAGGATGTCGAGAACACGCTCGCGCGCCAATTCCTCGGCGGCGACATTGCCGGAATGCGAACCGCCGCGCACGATATTGGGCGCCCCCATGAGAACCGCGATGCCAGCCGCATGTGACGCCGCGGCGGCCTCGACAGTGGTGGGAAATTCGGCGATGGCGACACCATCAGCGATCGACTCTGCGACGTGTGCCTCTGTCGTATCATCGTGGCTCGCCGTGACGACGCCATGGGTGCGCGCCAGGTCGACCAGCGCGCGGCGGTGGCGATCATAGTTGCAGGCGAACAGCGCCTCCTTCTCGCTCATGAAGCGCGCGAGCTTGTCCTCCGAGAACCCATGCTTTCCGCTGTAGTACTGCTTCCATGTCGCAACATTGCGGAACTGACGCGTACCGGGCGTGTGATCCATGAGCGAAATGAGCTGCACGGGGTAGTGGCCGACAACGCGCAGGGTCTGCTCCAGCACATCGTCCGCGCATATTTCACAGCGCAGATGCACCTTGTGATTCACGCGCAGGATGCCGGCCTTATCGGCCGCTTCGACAGCATTGATGAGCGGCCAGAGATCGCCGCCGAACGCGGCATATTCATCGTCGCTGCCGACGCGCAAAGAGTCGAAGACGGTCGTGATTCCGGATGCCGCGATCTGAGCATCATAAGCAACGACCGCCGAAACTTCAGGCCACTGAACCTTCGGGCGTGGCTTCAGATGCGCTTCCAGATGATCCGTGTGCAATTCGATAAGGCCCGGACTCAGCAAATCGCCTCTGGCATCCAAACCGCGTTCCGGCGGCTTACCCTCGCCAATCTCAGCAATCCGTCCATCGCTGACGGCGATCCACCCTGGCGTCACCTCCTCCGGGAGGACAAGACGGGCATTCTCGATCACGAAGCTATGGGGCATCGCTTCGCTCATGCGGCAAACGCGGTGATATCGATAATGCGGTCGGCGACCTTGGCCCGAACGTCGTCGTCGTGGAAAATCCCGAGGATAGCCGCGCCCTGCTTCTTACGATCGGCGATGATGGAGACCACCTCTGCGCGGTTCTTATCGTCGAGCGATGCTGTCGGCTCATCGAGCAGCAGCACCGGATGGCGGGCCGCAAATCCGCGCGCGATGTTGACGCGCTGCTGCTCGCCGCCCGAGAAGGTCGCAGGCGGCAACGACCACAACCGCTCCGGCACGTTGAGCTGAGCGAGCAAGGATTTTGCGCTTGAGAGGGCCTCGCCCTGCTGCAATCCGCTGTGACGGCCGGCGGCCGTTACGATGTCGATGGCGCTGACGCGGGGGATGGTGCTCAGAAACTGGCTGACGTAACCGATCGTGAATTGCCGAAGGCGCAGAATTCTCCGCGGATCGACACGCGCGACATCAACCCATTCCTGGCGGTCACGCACCAGAATGCTGCCCTGGTCGGCGAGGTAATTGCCGTAGATCATCTTCAGCACCGATGACTTACCGGCTCCCGATGGCCCGCCAAGCACGACGCATTCTCCTGCCTTGACGTCAAAGGAGACGTCTCGGACGATTGGCAGGCGCGCACCGCCCTGCAAGTGCATGAGGAACATCTTTGCGACGCCCCCAAGTCTGATCATGGTGTTGTCGGCTGCAGTTACGGCTGTCATCGCAGCACCGATGAGACGAGAAGCTGTGTGTAAGGTGCATGCGGATCATCGAGCACCTGATCCGTGAGGCCGGTTTCAACGACGCGGCCCTGCTGCATGACGATGATCCGGTGTGACAACAGGCGGGCGACGGCGAGATCGTGGGTGACGATCACGCAAGCCAATCCGTACTCGGCGACCAGATTGCGCAGGAGGTCGAGAAGGCGCGCCTGCACCGAGACATCCAAGCCGCCGGTCGGCTCGTCCATGAAGACAAGCCTCGGGCGTGTCACCATGTTCTTGCCGATCTGCAGACGTTGGCGCATGCCGCCCGAGAATGTGTCGGGCCGGTCATCGATACGATCAGCGGGTATTTCGACACGGGCCAACCAGTCTTCGGCCTCCTCCCTGATGCGCCCGTAATGGCGCCAACCGATGGCCATGAGCCGCTCGCCGACATTGCCACCGGCCGATACGCCCATGCGCAGCCCGAGGCGCGCATCCTGATAGACGAAACCCCAATCGGTGCGCAGCAGCAGCCGGCGCTCGGCTTCACTGAGTGTAAACAGATCGCGGGTTACGCCGTCACGCATCCGGTATCGCACTGAGCCAGCATGAGGCTGCAATTGCGTCGATAGCATCGACAGAAGCGTCGATTTGCCGGAGCCCGACTCGCCGACAATCGCCAGCACTTCGCCTTCATGGATCGACAGCGAGATATCGCGGCAGGCAATGCGCGCGCCATAGCGCCGCGTGAGTCCCTCCGCCAGCAAAAGAGGCGTTTGCTCGCTGATCACGCGCGGCGCTCCTCGCAGTAATCTGTATCGGAGCAGACGAACATGCGGCCGCCGGCATCATCCGTCAGCACCTCATCGAGATAGACGCCGGTGGCGCCGCACAGCGCGCATGGGTCGCTGAACTGCGTGCGCTCGAACGGATAGTCCTCGAAATCCAGGCTGACGACGCGCGTGTATGGGGGCAGAGCATAGATGCGCTGTTCGCGGCCGGCGCCGAACAATTGCAAGGCCGGACACATATCCATTTTGGGGTTATCGAATTTCGGTGTCGGCGACGGGTCCATCATATACCGGTCATCGACCTTCACCGGATAGGCATAGGTCGTCGCGATATGGCCGTGATGCGCGATGTCCTCGTACAGCTTGACATGCATCAGGCCGTAGTCCTTGAGCGCGTGCATCCGGCGCGTCTCGGTTTCGCGCGGTTCGAGAAAACGCAGCGGCTCTGGAATGGGCACCTGATAGACGAGAATTTGGCCTTCCTGCAGCGGCGTCTCCGGAATGCGGTGCCGCGTCTGTATGATTGTTGCCTCGCGTGTCTTGGTCGTCGTGGCAACCCCAGCCGTTTTGGCGAAGAACTTGCGGATGGATACGGCGTTGGTTGTGTCGTCTGCTCCCTGATCGATGACCTTGAGCACATCGTCGGGCGCGATGACCGCCGAGGTAACCTGAACGCCGCCCGTGCCCCATCCGTAAGGCATGGGCATTTCGCGGCTCGCAAACGGAACCTGGTATCCCGGAATGGCGATCGCCTTGATGATCGCACGCCGGATCATGCGTTTCGTCTGTTCGTCCAGATAGGCGAAGTTATAAGCGGGAGCCGCGGTCATTCCGCTGCCTCCGACTCGGCAGCAATTGCGTCTTCCGCGACCGGCGATACGTTTTGCCCCTCCGCGCCGAACGCCGCTTCCCATTCGCTGCGCAACTGCCTCAGGAGAACGAGCTCTGCCTGGAAATCGACGTAGTGGGGTAGTTTCAAATGCTCCACGAAGCCGGTCGCCTGGACATTGTCGAGATGAGGCAGAACGAACTGCTGATCCTGCGCGGGCGCGCCGGTCTCCTCGCCCAACTCGGAAGCCCGTAGCGAGCGATCGACGAGCGCCATCGCAATCGCCTTACGTTCGCTGTGCCCGAACACCAGGCCGTATCCGCGCGTGAACTGCGGTGGCGCGCTTTGCGTGCCTTTGAACTGATTGATCATCTCGCATTCTGTCAGCGTCACGCTACCGAGCGGGACGTCAAAGCCCAGCTCCTCCGGACAGAAGGACACCTCGACCTCGCCCATGCGGATTTCACCCGCGAACGGATGCGTGCGCCCATGACCGCGCTGTGTGGAATAGCCAAGCGACAGAAGAAATCCTTCATCGCCACGCGCCAATGCCTGCAATCGCACGTCGCGATCGGCTGGATAGGACAGCGGCTCGCGGGTCAGGTCACCGACAGTGGCACCGCGCTGGCCGATGTCGTCGGCCTCTACGAGACCCTGGCGATCGAGCAGAGTGACAACACGCGGTGCAGCAATCGCCGGCTCACCGCAGCCGAGGTCCGGCGTTTCGACCGGTGCGCCTTCCGCGAGGCCGGCATCCAGCAAGCGATGCGTATAGTCGAATGTCGGGCCAAGGATCTGCCCACCCGGCAAATCCTTGAAGGTCGCAGAAATCCTGCGTTGGATGTCCATCGTGCCGGTGTCCAGCGGAACGCTGTAACCGAATCGCGGTAATGTCGTGCGATAGGCCCTCAGCAGAAAGATCGCTTCGATCAGATCGCCGCGTGTCTGCTTGATGGCGAGCGCGGCGAGATCGGGATCATAAAGAGACCCTTCGCTCATCACGCGATTGACCGCGAGTGTGAGCTGTTCGCGGATCTGCGCAATGGACAGGTCGGGCACGGCCGGATCGCCGCGGCGGCGATGGGCAAGCAATTTGTGAGCGGCATCGATAGCGGACTCGCCGCCCTTGACTGCAACGTACATCAGCCCCTCTCCGACACGCGCGTGCTGCGGGGTAAGGCGGCGATTTGGTTTCCCGCAGCGAAAATGACGTCGACGCCGCAAGGAAATGTCCGTTCCGCGAGCTGCGTTACGAAGTCGGCAGGCACCGGGCCAGCGGAAAAATGCGCGGTGTCGCGAATGCCAGGACCGGTGAGATGCCAGCCGGCACGATGCAGCGTCTCGACCTGGAGGATGACGGTCCCCGAGCGGTCGGGATATTCCAAGGTGCCCTGTCCGAACTCACTGAGACGCAGCATTCTTGACGGATCGGCCACAACGGCGAAATCGGCCAGATGAGCCACCTCGACAAGCCTGCTCCCCGTCTGGAACCGGATATAGTCACCGACCTCGGATACATCGCGCAAAGGCTGGTCCAGCCAGATCGATGTCTCGAAATCAGAAAGCGCCATCAGAAGCACGGCAGTGGCGGGCGCAAGTGGTGCTGGAGTATCGGGCAGGTCCGCGATGTTTTGTATCGTGCCGGGCTGCGCCATGGCAGTCATAAGGGCACGGAACGCAACTTGGGAATGACGGGCGGAATCGCTCTGCTCGGGAGGAAAAAGCATTGCGTCAATCCTCGCCCCGGGCGACGGTGAAGAAATTCACGCGAGTTGCCGCAATCTCCTTATTAGCGCGCGCCTGCTCGGAGGAGCGCCTCGCTTCGACGGGCTCCACCAGGACTTTCTCGAGCCGGGCGATATAGCTGACGTCCTGGGCAAGTGCGTCGACGGTAGCGGCGAGCCTGGCGCGTCGCGGGCAGCGTCCGAGCAGATACGCATAACCCTGAGCACCGCCCTGCAGCGCGACAACTGCCCGTGTCACGGTCGACTCGCCGAGATTGAACGGTCGACCGCCCCCGCCGATCCTGCCTCGCAACATGACGAGGCCCTGTTCAGGGGCTCTCAGCTCCCTTGCATGAGGAAGCGGCCCCAACTCGGCCAAAGCCTGCTCAAGCTCGCTTTCAGTCGCTTCGGCACAGATGCGCATCATCCGCTGGCGCACGGCAACGTGCGGCGCGAACGGCCTCGACGGTTCTTCCTGATCGATCATCCGCAGGCATGTAGTCCATCGGCTTAAAGCTTTTGTGACGTCCTGCACAGGCTGGGGCCATGCCGGTGGCATTGTTGCACGCCTGTCATGAGGCTGTGACGTGATTGTCGTTGCTACGGATTAAGACGGCGGGGCAAGCGAGAGGTTCCAGCAGTGACCGCAGCCATAAATATTACAGGTATCCGGAAATCGTTTCTCTCCGGAAATCCGATTCTCAAAGACATAACGCTGAATATCGCCCCGGGAGAAATGGTTGCGCTCATTGGCGCATCCGGATCGGGGAAATCCACGCTGATCAGATCCATCGCTGGCCTTGTCCGCATCGATCCCCCATCCTCCGGCGTGAATGGTACGGCCGGAGAAATTCGCATTTTCGGCGAACCGATGCAGAAGAACGGCAAGGTCACCTCCGCCGCCCACAAACTCAGAGCGCGCGTCGGCATCATTTTCCAGCAGTTCAATTTGGTGCCGCGCCTGTCGGTGCTGACCAACATCTGCCTCGGATTTCTCGGGCAAATTCCAGGTTGGCGCGGAACTCTTGCCTGCTTCAGTACGATGGAAAAACAGCGCGCCATTCAAGCCTTGCAGCGCGTCGGCATTGCCGAACATGCTCTGAAGCGTGGTTCCGAGCTTTCCGGCGGCCAGCAACAGCGGGCCGCGATTGCCCGCACTCTTGTCCAGGGCGCCGACATCATTATTGCCGACGAACCGATTGCATCCCTCGATCCAAGCTCCGCCCGGCGCGTGATGGATATTCTCAGCACACTCAATCGCGAGGACAATATCACGGTCCTGGTATCGCTGCATCAGGTCGAGTACGCGCTGAGTTATTGTGCGCGAACCATTGCCTTGCGCGACGGCCGGATCGTCTATGACGGGCCTTCGCATGCCCTCACTCCGGAATTTCTCGGCGAGCTTTACGGTGCCGATAGCGAGGCGCTGTTCGTTCCCGGCCTCGGCGGCCAGTCGCCACAGAATGCAACGTCAGTTGGCCACCCCATCGATGAACGTGCCACCCGCGAAGCTCGGACCTGGGCTTCCACCGGATCAATAGCTGCTGCACAGGCCTAGGCGACCAGATCGGGCAAAACAGCCCTCATCAACTCGCGGTTATGATTGTCGCCGCGGGAGTTGACCAATGTGTGTGACAACGACAGGGAAACAACGCATGCTTCGCAAACTTCTGACCACAGCCATGCTCGCCGCCGGCGTGATGGCCACTCCTGCTTCCGCCGCCGAAGAAATCAACTTCGGTATCATCTCCACAGAATCGTCCTCCAACCTGAAGACGATCTGGCAGCCGTTCCTGGCCGACATGGAGAAGGCAACGGGGCTCAAGATCAACGCATTCTTCGCTTCCGACTATGCCGGCATCATCGAAGGCATGCGGTTCAAGAAGGTGCAGATTGCGTGGTATGGCAACAAATCGGCGATGGAAGCCGTCGATCGCGCTGAAGGCGAGGTGTTTGCGCAGACCGTCGCCAAGAACGGTTCCGAGGGCTACTACGCTCACATCCTCGTCCACAAGGACAGCCCGTATCAGAACCTCGACGACATCCTGAAGTGCGATAAATCATTGGACTTCGGCATCGGCGATCCGAATTCCACGTCCGGCTTTCTCGTGCCGACG
Source organism: Pseudomonadota bacterium (assembly GCA_023423275.1). Lineage (GTDB taxonomy): Bacteria > Pseudomonadota > Alphaproteobacteria > Rhizobiales > Hyphomicrobiaceae > ZC4RG25. Next base: position 51,695 of record JAFAFW010000007.1, on the reverse strand, counting down.
ACGTTTGTTTTCTCCGCCAAGGGCATCGATCCGAAGCAGTGCTTCAAGACCGTGCGCAACGCCAACCATGAGGCGAATGCTCTCGCGGTTGCCAACAAGCTCGTACACGCTGCGGCCAACAACAGCGAGAACCTCGAGCGCATTGAGAAGACCGCTCCGGATGCACGCAAGAACATTCGCGTGATTTGGACCTCTCCGTTGATTCCGTCCGATCCGCTGGTCTGGCGCAAGGATCTGGATGCCGGCCTGAAGAAGAAGATCGCCGACTTCATCTTCGGCTACGGCAACTCGGGCAACGCCGAAGCCGACGCCAAGGCACAAGAGGTTCTGTCGGCTCTTCAGTGGGCGCCGTTCAAGAAGTCGGACAACAACCAGCTCCTGCCGATCCGCCAGATGGAAGTCAACAAAGAGATCGACAAGGTAAAGGCCGACGACAAACTCGCTACCGCTGAGAAAACCGCAAAGCTGGCGGCCCTGCAGAGCCAGTTCGACGCGATCGGAAAGCAGATCGCTACGCTTAAAAAATAAGCCGTTCACGAGCTGACGCGGGATACAGGTCCGTGTCCGGACCTGTATCCCCGTGCGTTTGGAGATACCGTCTCATGTCATCTGCCCCATCAACAGGCACGGCACTGGCCACGGCTCCTATACAGGTGCCCCGGCAGCCACTCCGCGTCCGCGCCCGGACCTGGCTGATTTGGCTGGTCGTCATCACACTGCTGGTCTGGAGCTGGGGCCCGGCCGAAATGCACAAGGCCGTCGGCATATTCACCGACTGGCGCAACATGGCCGAATTCGGATCGGCTTTCCTCAGACCCAATTTCAGTTCCTGGGATGTTTATCTCAGTGAAATGGTGGAGACCGTGCAAATGGCTGTCTGGGGAACGGCGCTGGCGGTATTCTTCGGTATACCGTTTGCGATCCTGAGTTCCGCCAACGTTTGCCCCCAATGGATCGTCCAGCCGATGCGGCGGCTGATGGATGCCTCTCGGGCCATCAACGAGATCGTATTCGCGCTGCTGTTCGTTGTCGCCGTGGGTCTTGGGCCGATTGCTGGCGTACTGGCGCTCGCCGTCCATAACGTGGGCATCATCGCCAAGCTGTTTTCAGAGGCTGTTGAAGCGATAGACCCGCGGCCGGTCGAAGGCATTCGCGCAACGGGCGCAAGCCGTATGCAGGAAGTCATCTTCGGCATCATCCCTCAGGTGCTGCCACTCTGGAGCTCTTTCACACTCTACCGGTTTGAGACAAACGTCCGCTCCGCGACAGTTCTCGGTATCGTGGGAGCTGGAGGAATTGGTCAGTCCCTTTACGAAAACATCCGCAGTTTTCAATACGCGGAAACGGCTGCCATCGTGATCATCGTCGTCCTGACCGTCATGATCATCGACGTCATCAGCTCGCGTTTGCGCCAGATGCTGGTTTAGGTTCTCAGCCGTTTCAAGTGATCGGTAAAATGCCGGCTCCCGCCGGCAAATGGCATGATCATGCGGGACCGTCGTCCCGCCTACCTGCTTTCGGTCAGGAACCGACGCATGACCTCGGACACTTCCTGATACGTCGTGGCAATATGATCGGCACCCTGAGATATTAGTTTTTCGCTGTGGCCATCCTGGATATGGGCGGCCGCCAGAAGCCCGATGACGGTCATGCCCGCAGCCTTGCCCGCAGTCACGCCTGTCACACTGTCCTCAATCACGATGCAATTCCTTGGCGGCACGCCCATTCTTTCCGACGCATGCAGGAAAATGTCCGGAAACGGCTTGCCGCGAGCGACTGCCGATGCGCTGAACACGTGATCGCCGAATGTCTGCTTTAGACTCAGGAGGTCGAGGCACAGGGCCAGTCGATCCGGCGACGACGATGACGCGATGCACCTGGGTATATCAGAAAAGCTGTCCATAAAGGTCCGCGCGCCCTCCACGAGGCGCAGATCCTTGCGGAAGCGAGCGAAAGTGCGTTCCTGAAATTCGGACGCAAACGTTGGCTGCACCCCCCGGCCGATCGCTGCTTCAATGGCATCGATCACGTCATTGAAGCGCTTACCCATATAGAGGCGATAGGCGTCCTCCAATGTTGTTGGAACGCCGAGCTCCGTTATCACCTCTGCGAGAACGGTATTTGCAAGAACTTCACTATCGGCGATCACGCCATCAAAATCGAAAATGATGAGATGGCTGCTCATAATATCCCCGGCCGCGTCGATTTCCCGTGACGGCGTACACCACATCCGCCGCTCCGGATCAAGCTGTTCGCCGATGCGATTTCGATAATCGCACCGACTGCAACGACACTGCGAATAACACGAAAAATTGTCACGCAACTTACAAACGCGTCCTGTAATCCGCCGCTCGTGACCTCACGAGGTCCCTGGAAAGCTTCAGTCGGAAGGTGCGCGGACGGATGACGGCGGGGCTTGAACTCGATGGCATTTCCAAGTCGTTCGGCGCGACGCGCGTTCTCGAAGACGTCACGCTGGATGTGAAGCCCGGCGAGTTCATTTCCCTGGTCGGCCCGTCCGGTTGTGGGAAATCGACGCTTTTGCGCATCATCGCCGGTCTCGAATTCCAGGACCGTGGAATCGTTTCGATCGGCAGGCAAGCCGTCGATCATCTCGGTCCCCGGGCACGCAATATCGCGATGGTGTTCCAAAGCTACGCGCTCTATCCGCACATGAGCGTGTTCGACAACATCGCCTTGCCGTTGTCGATGGCGCGCCTCGCGCTGGCCGAACGCCTGCCGTTGCTCCGTCACTTGTCGCCACGCCGCCGCAGGATCGCTGGTGGTATCGCCGCCGAGGTCAAAACGGTCGCGGCTCAGTTGAGAATCGAGCATCTGCTGGATCGCAAGCCTGGCCAGCTTTCCGGCGGTCAACGCCAACGCGTCGCACTCGCCCGCGCCATGGTGCGCCAGCCCACGCTGTTCCTGATGGACGAGCCGCTGTCCAATCTCGACGCTCAATTGCGCGTTCACATGCGCGATGAACTCGCCGATCTCCATGCTCGCCTCCGCGCTACTTTCATCTATGTCACGCACGATCAGGTCGAGGCGATGACGATGTCGGACCGCGTCGCCATGATGGATGGTGGCCGTCTGGTTCAGGTTGGGAAGCCCGCCGACCTCTACGAGCGGCCCGCAACGCTTTCCGTTGCCCGTTTCATCGGTTCGCCCGCGATCAATGTGCTGGAGGCCGAAGCGGATGCCGACGGCCATCTTGAGCTTCGCGGGCAACCCCTGCCGGTCGCGGTCGATGGCCTACCCAATCAACGCGTTTTCATCGGCCTGCGGCCCGAAGCCGTGAATCTGAAACCGGCTGGAACGACTGGCGGACTGATAGCGCGCGTCCGTCGCAATGAACACCATGGAGCTGAGCGGCTGCTCTATGTCGATCTGGACGGACCAGGCGACGTCTCACTGATCGCGCGCGTTACCAATGCAGAGGAGGCGCAATCGACTCTTCACGTCGGCGACGCAGTCTGCGTACGGTTCGATTTCGCGCAGATGCACGTATTTGGAGCCGACGGCCGCCGCGCGTTGACCGGGCTTGTTTCCGAAGCGGGCGACGTGGCTGTCATGCCGCGCGTTGCCGCCCGGGCGCGTGCATAATGGCCATCGCAACAAACACAGCCAACCTTGCGCCCGCCGCCGCGCGCGCCACGCGGATGCGCCGTTTTCGCGAAGCATGGATAGGCGGCGCGTTCGCGGCCCCAGCAGCAATCCTTCTGGTCGCCATCGTTCTCGCGCCTCTGGCCTGCCTGATCGTGCTGAGCTTCTCCGACTATGAGCTTGGCGCGGTTGCGATCGAATGGGTTGGGCTCGACAATTATACCAGGGCCCTTGCCGATCCCGTCTTCCGCCGCGCGATTTCGAACACGTTGCTTTATGTCGCCATTGTTCTGCCCGGCGGCGTGATCCTCGGTCTGCTGGTGGCGATCCTCGTGCATGGCCGCACGCGCACGCGCGGGCTCTATGAGGTGATCTATTTTCTACCCGTGACGGCCACCATCATCGCAATGGCGGCGGTCTGGCAGTTCGTTCTGCATCCCCGGCTCGGCCCGGTGAATGCGCTCCTCCGCGATCTCGGATTCTCCGAGCAGGCGTTTCTATCGGACCCTGCGCTATTGATCCCGACGCTCGCGGCGATCGGTCTTTGGCATATCATCGGCTTCAATATGGTGCTGTTTCTGGCGGGTTTATCGGCCGTTCCGCGCGATCTCTACGATGCCGCGGCCGTCGACGGTGCCAGCAGTCCGATCAATCGCTTCCTGACCGTCACCTGGCCGCAACTCGCGCCGACCACGATGTTCGTCGCCGTCACCACGTCGATCACGGCGTTCAAGGTGTTCGACACGGTGGCGATCATCACGCAGGGCAAGGATGGCTCCGAAGTCCTGCTGTACGCGATTTATCTGGAAGGCTTTCAATATTTCAAAATGGGATATGCGGCGGCGCTGACGGTGATCTTTCTCGCCTTCATGCTGGTGTTCTCGGTATTCCAGGCGTTCCATCTCGACCGGCGGGTGCACTACTGATGACCATCTCCGCCGCGCGGCCCGCTCATCCGTCTCGCGCCACGATTTCGCTCTCAAGCGTGGTCAACCTGGTCCTGACGCACACCGTCCTCATCGTCGGTGCGATCGTGATGATACTGCCGTTCGTGTGGATGCTGCTGACCTCGATCCGTGCGCCCGGTGAAATTCTCACGTCATCCTTCAATCCAATTCCGCAGTCGTTCTACGCCGTCGAAAACTATTCGAACGCGCTGACGATCGCGCCGCTGCTGCGCTTCATGTTGAACGGCTTGATCGTTTGCTTCGGCATTCTCATCGTGCAGCTTCTGGTTGCCGTTCCCGCGGCCTATGCGCTCGCGAAACTGAGATTTCCCGGCCGCGGCCTCCTGTTCGCCCTCGTGATCGCCGGACTTTGCGTGCCGATCCAGGTGCCCGCGCTGCCGCTCTATCTATCGCTCGCGGAATTCGGGCTGCTCGACAGCTATTTCGCGATGATGCTTCCATTCTTCCTGTCGGTGTTCGCGATCTTTCTGTTCCGGCAGGCTTTCAAAACCTTTCCCGACGAGATCCTGCAAGCGGCCCGCGTTGATGGGGTGAGCGAAACGGAAATCCTGTGGCGCATCGTGGTGCCGAGCGCGTGGCCAGCGATCGCCGCCTTCTCGATTTTCTCCGTCGTTGCCCACTGGAACGATCTCTACTGGCCGATGATCGTCATCCAACGGATCGAGTACGCACCGCCGCCGCTCGGCATGCTGTACTTCGCGAGCTCCGAGTCCGGAACCAACTACGGCAGCCTGATGGCTGGCGCGACCATCATCACAGCGCCGCTGGTCATCCTGTTTCTTATTGCACGCCGCCGTTTCGTGCAGGGCATCACCATGACAGGTCTCAAGTAGCCAACAACAGACGGTCCAAAAAACGACCGCGGCGCATCGTCCATGCATTCAGGAGCATAACAGATGAAATTGAGCAGAAGAACAGTTCTGGCGGGCGCCGCCGCGATCTCGATGCCGCGGATCGCCGCCGCTGAGGAAACGACGATCGACGTCTTCTATTGCATTCCACATTTCGCCCGCTTTCACGAGCCGGTCGCGGCGATGTTCATGAAAAAGCATCCGGACGTGAAGGTGCAGTTCCGGGCTCCGGCGCCGGGATACGACGACGGCCACCAGACCATGCTGCGGTCGGCCATGACGCGTCAGCTTCCCGATATCTATTACTCGGGATACCACCTGCTGCCGGAACTTATGCGCACTTTGAACAAGCGCGGTCAGACGGTTGCGCTCGACGATCTCATGGCGAAGGAAGGCGAGACTTTCCGTAAAGCCAACTACGCCGGTTCGATCCTCAATCTGGGCAGGGTCGACGGCAAGCTGTACGGCATCGCCTTCAACGCCTCAAATCCGATCATCTTCTACAATGCCGATCTGGTTCGTAAAGCCGGTGGCGATCCGAGCAACTTCCCCGCGACATTCGACGAGGTCATCAAGCTGGCCGGGAAGATCAACGATCCGGCCAATGGCATCAACGGCATGTCGTATGCCGCACATGCGTGGCCGGACGCGTGGCTGTTCGAGGCGCTCATCAGCCAGTCCGGCGGACGTCTGATTACCGAAGATGGTACGGACATCGCGTTCGATGGGCCGCATGGTCTCGCCGCCATGAAGATGTTCCGCCGCTTCGTAACCGAAGGCGGCATGAGCGTGATCGACCGCGACCAGACGATGCAGCAGTTTGCGGCCGGGAAGCTCGGCATCTATTTCGCCTCGCCGAACGGAACAGCGCAGTTCACCAAGAATGTCGGCGACAAGTTCGAGATGAGGACGACGAAATTCCCCATCGACGACCAAGAGAATGGCCGCATCCCCACCGGCGGCAATGCCGTCGTCACGTTCGTACAGGATCCGACGCGCCAGAAAGTGATGTGGGACTTCATCAAGTTCGTGACGAGTCCCGAGGCGCAGAAGATCGTTGTCGAAATGAGCGGCTATCTGCCGACCAACCTGCGCGCATCAGGTCCCGAATATCTCGGCCCCTTCTACGACGCGAACCCGAATTACAAGGCTCCGATTACCCAGGTGGAGCGCGCCGGTCCGTGGTCGTCCTATCCAGGCGGTAATGCAGTGCGCATCTGGCGTACGCAGCGCGACCTCGTCGGCAAAGTGATGCGCGGCGAGCTGACGCCAGAAGCAGGTCTCACCGAAGTCGTCAAAGTCACACGCGAACTGATCAAGGGCGCGTGAAACGCGCTGCTTGGTGAGCAGAATAGCCCTTTCCACTGAAAATGGAGTTTTCCTCGATGATCGTTTCAAGACGGACGTTGATTGCGGCCGCCGTGCTCGCGGCGACCACGAGCCTACAGGCACAGGCCCAGGAACAGGTCACGCTCGACGTACTGTACTGCTTCCCAAGCTTCGCCCGCTTCCATGAGCCAGTTGCCGCCGAGTTCATGAAGAAGCATCCCGACATCAAGATCCAGTTCCGTGCGCCGTCGCCGAACTACGATGACGGCCACCAGACCGTGGTGCGTGCGGCACTGACCAATCAGCTGCCCGACATTTTCTATTCCGGCTATCACCTGCTGCCGGAATTGGCGCGTACACTGGCCAAGCGCAACCAGATCATCGATCTCGGCGACATGCTGAAGGCAGAGGGCGCGGAATTCGCCAAAGCCAATTATGCCGACAGCCTTCTGGCACTCGGCGTGATCGACAAGACGCAGTACGGCATTCCCTTCAACGCCTCCAACCCGATCGTCTATTTCAACGCCGATCTGGTAAAGAAGGCCGGCGGCGATCCGGAAAACTTCCCGACCACCATCGAGGGCATCATCGAGCTGGCGGCCAAGATCAACGACAAGGCGGCCGGCATCAACGGCATGGCCTATGACGTTCACGGCTGGCCAGATGGCTGGCTGTTCGAGGCGATGATCACGCAGGCGGGCGGCAAACTGCTGACCGATGACAACAAGATCGCCTTCGACAGCCCGGAGGGGCTGGAGGCGATGAAGGTTTTCCGGCGCATGGTGACCGATGGCGGCATGCAGCTCATCGATTGGGAGCAGAGCCGCCAGCAGTTCGGCGCCGGCAAGATCGGCATTTACTTCGCGTCGCCCGGCAACCTTACGCAGGTGACGGGCCTCGTCGGCGACAAGTTCGCCATGCGCACCACCAAGTTCCCGATCGCCGACAAGGCCAACGGCCGCATCCCGACCGGCGGCAATGCGGTCGTAACCTTTACGAAGGACGCTGCGAAGCAGAAGGCCGCGTGGGAGTTCATCAAGTTCGTGACGAGCCCCGAGGCGCAGAAGATCGTCGTCGAGATGACCGGTTATCTGCCGACCAATCTGCGCGCGCCGGGACCTGAGTATCTCGGGCCGTTCTATGCCAAGAACCCGAACTACAAGACGCCGGTCGAGCAGATCGATCGCGCCGGTCCGTGGGGCGCTTATCCGGGCGGCAACACGGTGCGCATCTGGCGCGCCCAGCGTGACATCATCGCCCAGGTGATGCGTGGTGATAAGACGCCCGAGGCCGGTCTCGCCGAGATCGTGAAGGCCACCAACGACATGATGAAGGGCTCGTAAGCCACTCATTCACGGCGCGCGGGATTGAAGCAGTCCCGCGCGCCTTTTCCTATGCGCACTGGACGCTGACGCCATGAAAATCATTCACATCACCGACATTCACATTCGTCCGCCGGGCGAAACGATTTACGGCATGAATTCAGCCGAGCGTTTCCGCACCGTCGTGGACGATGTGACCGAACGCCATCCCGACGCCGATTTGGCCGTCATCACCGGCGATCTCACGCACTACGGGGAGCCGGAGGCCTACGAGGTTCTCGCGCCGCTGGTGGCGCGCCTGCCCATGCCCGTGCGCTTGATGCTCGGCAATCACGACAAGCGCGCGAATTTTCTGGCGCGCTTTCCGCAAAACCCGGTCGACGAGAACGGCTTCGTGCAGTCCTACATGGATGCGCCCGGCGGCATCGGCCGGCTGATCTTCCTCGACACGCATGAAGGCGGATGGAGCGGCGGGCGTCTCTGCGAGAAGCGTCTGGCTTGGCTCAAGGCGCGGCTGGATGAAGCAGGTGATCGGCCGGCCACCATCTTCATGCATCACCCGCCTCTTCGCTTCGGCGTCGCGCATTTCGATCAAATTTGCTTGGCCGAACCGCAGCCGTTTCTCGACATCCTGACGGCACACGCGGGCGGCATTCGGCACCTGTTCCTCGGGCACATCCATTTGCCGCTCAACGGCGTGTTTCCCGGCGGAATTCCATTCACGGCAGGCCGCGGCTGCAATCATCAGATCATTCTGGATGCGCCCGGAAAACGCTGCAAATGGGCCGCAGGCGAGCCGAATTACAACATCATCCTGATGGACGATGACAGCCTATTCATTCACGCCTTCGACAAGATCGGCGCGGAACTGATCGGTATCGGCGAGTTTCCTCCAGGCCCGTGAGAACCGGCCATTGGGACATCACAACGCGTCGTAACCGGAGTTGACGCGCAACAGCCGCAGGTAAACCTCAGGTCGCGAACATGGACTATATTCCTCGCGACCTGAATGCAGCCCGCGTCAGAACCTCATGGTCAGCGACGAGCGGATTGTTCGTCCGGGCGATGGGCGCTGTCGACGCCGAGATGGCATCGAGATAATAGCGATAAAAAACGTTCTCGATGCTGGCATCAAACTCCAGCTGCTCGCTGAGCTTATAGCTGCCCGGCACCCGACGATGACAGAGCTTTTCATTCGAGAGCGCATGCTGGCAATGCCGTCAATCCTTCCGTCGACGTCATTTTGCACAACGCCAATAAGTAGATAATTAATCATTACTACACGTATAGCGTGTGTTTGGTTTTTCCATTTGCAATATTGAAAATCGTCTTCCGCACTCAAACCCAGAAGGGAGAAGTTCATGAGGTGTTGGATTGCGATCTTCGCCTGCGCGATGGTCACTGCAGCCGCTCTGCCGTTCGGCTCAATGGCAAAAGCTGACGGTTATTACAGTCCCGTTCGTGCCGTCGCCGTCGCGCCGACGTTCACGCGCAAACTTTGCACGCCCCCCTCCTCCAGGTGGGACCGCACGCCGGCAACCTGGATCTGCAGCGCAAGTCAGAAATGCTGCTACGACAGGGTGTTCCGTAGGGGCACTTGCGTCGGCGCGACTGATCGTTGCCTCTGATACGGCATTCCAATGGGCTGGCGGAAGATCATGATCTGGAGGGCGGCGGCACGCTATTGTCCGCCGTCTGATACCTGATCTTTCTGCGGTTCAGGAAGCCAGGTTGCGGGGCGCGGCCGTGAGGCTTCTCGATCCATTCCCGGAGGCTTGGGCGGCTGCTAATCCGCCCACCGTCACAATCCGCCGTCCGGCCGGTCCAGCAAGCGCGCGGCAGCCTCCAGTGCGGTCAGATAGCCCTGGGCTCCAAAGCCCTCGATAATTCCGCGCGCAGCCGAGGACACATAAGACAGGTGCCGGAAGTCCTCCCGGCGAAAGTTGTTCGACAAGTGAAGCTCGATCACCGGTTTTTCGGCGGCGTGCAAGGCATCATGGACTGCAACGGACGTGTGCGTATAGGCGCCCGCGTTCAGCACAATCAGGTCAGCGCCGTCACGCGCCTGCTGGATCCAGGTCACCAATTCGCCCTGCTCGTTGGTCTGGCGAAAATCAATCGTGATCCCTAACTCTTCCGCACGGCGCCGCACGGCCGCCTCGATCTCGGCCAATGACGTGCGGCCATAGATGTGCGGCTCACGCTTGCCGAGCATGTTGATATTCGGACCATTGAGAAACAGCACGCGCCGGCTCATGGCTCGCCTCCCGATCAGGATTTGGGGATGTCGGCGGCCAGCATTTCACGTTGCTCCGGCATGACCTTGGGCTTCACGCCGAACCACAGTTCAAAGCCTCGGCCGGCTTGATAGAGCAGCATGTCCAGACCATCGGAAGTCTTGAAACCGAGGCGGCGTGCCTGGGCAAGAAACGGTGTTTCCAGCGGCACGTACACGATATCGGCGACGGCGGCATCGCCGGCCATTCCGGACAGATCGATATCCAGTGGCGGATTGCCTTTCATACCGAGCGATGTGGCATTGGCCGCAAGCATGGCGCCCTTCAGCACGGTGTTGCGATCGTCCCAGCGCGTCGGAATGATGCGATCACCGAACCGATCGCGGAACGCTTCCGCCTTTTCAAAGGTCCGGTTGACGACGTGGATCTTCTCGATGCCGCGTTCCAGGAGTCCCCAGACAACGGCCTGCCCTGCGCCACCTGCACCGATGACGACGGCATCACCGGATTTCTTATCCCATCCGGGCGCCGCTGCATCGAGCGCGCCGATAAACCCTTCAACATCGGTGTTCGTGGATCGCAACACGCCGTTGTCGAGCCACAGGGTATTGGAGGCTCCAACCGCTTTGGCGCGCTCGTCGGGTTGTGACAGCCGGAAGGCTGCTTCCTTGTGCGGGATGGTTATGTTGCAGCCGACGTATCCATGCCCCGCCAGGTCACCAACGAATGCCGCGAAGTTCTCCGGCGGCACTTCTTCGATACGGTAGTCGCCATCGATGCCGTAATGCTTCAGCCACCAACCATGCAGCTTCGGCGAGCGCGATTGCTTGGCCGGCCAACCGATAACACAGGCCGCTTTGGTTGCTTTAGTCATGGGTCAGCCTCTGCTCTGCTGAATATAGTCGGCGATCCGCACCGGTTGCTGCGTCTTTGCAGACTCACTGATCGCCAGCGTCGTTGCCAGCGTCCGCGCGCCCTCCGACCCGCTGACAATGGGCTCGGCCTCGCCGCGGATGACGCCGACGAAATTGCGCATCTGCTCCACGTATGGATCAGCCGGCATGTAGTGGATGCGGCGTTCGGTCAACGGCAGCGCCCAGCTCTGCTTGCCCGTCTCATGCGTACGAAGCTGCAGCGTCGGGACGGTAATCGACCCGAGGGTGCCTGTCACAAGATAGCAGTTCTCGGGCTCATTCGGGTACCACGGGTTCTCGCGCGAGGTCCACTCCCAGCTCCAGGGCGCAGACACTGCATCCGATACGACGAGCGTGCCAAGTGCGCCGTTTGCGAACGTCAGCACCGCGGCCGCTGTATCTTCAACCGGATTCGGGCGCGCGGCGCACGCAGTCGACGCCTGAACGACGTCGATATCGCCGCACAGCATCCGCAGGCAGTCGATATCGTGAATGGCATTGATCAACACCGGTCCGCCACCCGGTTCGCGTCGCCACGTGATGTTGAAGTAGTCCGTCGGTTTATGGCTGAGCCAAAGCCCTGCCACCGCGATCACCTTGCCGATGGCCCCTGACCGGATCACCTCAGCCGCTGTCTGCATGATCGGATTGTGGCGCCGGTGATGTCCGACGAGAACCGGCACGCCTGCCCGCTCGGCGGCATCGACAAGCTTCAGCGCGGATGACACGCTGTCCGCAATCGGCTTCTCGACGAGGATGGGGATCTTGCGATCAATGCACGCCAGCCCGACACTCGCGTGATGCTGGTTCGGCGTGGCGATGATAACGCCGTCGGGTGTCTCGCGCGCCAGCAATTGTTCTTCGCTCGCATAGAATGGCACACCGATTTCGCGCGCCACGGCTTCCGCAGCCGGAGATGGATCAGCAATGGCTGTGACGACATGCAGACCCTGATTTCCGCGCATCGCCTCGATGTGGCGACGTCCGATCTGGCCTGCCCCGACGAGCGCGATACGAGCCGGTGCCATGGAGTTTTCCCTTTCAGGCGGTGAAATGAGAGGCGGGCATGACGATGGGATCGCATGGCACGAGCGGTGCGAATTGCATGCGCTCCAGGACATCGCGGCGCACATCGACACCCGGCGCCACTTCGGTCAGAACCAGCCCTTCATCACTGAGCCGGAACACCGCGCGTTCGGTCACGTAGATGACATCCTGCCCGAGTTGGCGGGAAACCTTGCCGGAGAATGTGATCTGCTCGACCTCGCGCACCAGCTTCGTGATGTCTCCGGAGCGCCGAATGCTCAACCTGCCATCGCCAAGTTCAAGCTCGGTTCCTTTGGTATCGAAAGTCCCGCAGAAGACGACCTTTCGCGCATTCTGCGCGATGTCGATGAAGCCACCCGGCCCGACAGTGGTGCCGCCCAGCTTCGAGACGTTCACGTTGCCAGCCGCATCGATCTCGCCGAAGCCAAGAAAGGCCATGTCGAGCCCACCGCCCGAATAGAAGTCGAACTGTGACGGCCCGTCGATCATCGCCGTCGGATTGCGGGCATAGCCGAACAGCGTACCCAACAGCAGATCGCCGCCGTAGGTGCCATGTTCGATCGTCTGATAATAGCGATCGAGATGCCCGCGCGCCGCCACAAGTCTGGCGACACCATCGGGAATGCCGAAGCCATAGTTCAAGACTGCCCCATCCCGCAATTCGTCGGCGGCGCGGCGGGCGATCACCTGACGGACGTCGAAAGGCGGTTCAGGCGCGGGAGGAACAGGCCCTTTCATCTCGCCCGACATCGTTGGATCGTAGACGATGTCGTAGCTCATCGACTGGCCGGGATCGACGACCACAGCATCCACGATCGCGCCGGGGACACGCACGGATCGCGCTGGCAACGAACCGACCTCCACCGCGGTGCGCACCTGGACGATGACCTTGCCGCCCGAGTTGTGCGCGGCCAGGGCAGCGGCATAGATATCGACGTTTGCCGGCTCCTGATCGAGACTGACGTTGCCGTGAGCATCTGCGAACGAGCCGCGGATCAGGGCCACATTCACCGGGAACGGCTTGTAGCGCAGCAGCTCCCGGCCCTCGATGTTGACGACCTCGACGAGGTCATCCTTCGCCGCCTTGTTCATTCGGCCACCCGCAACACGCGGATCGACAAACGTGCCGAGACCGACATGGGTGAACAATCCAGGCCGCTTCGCGCCGATTTCGCGAAACAGCTGCATGGTCACGCCGCCGGGAAACACGTAGGCCTCGATCTTGTCCTCGCGCGCCATCTGCTGCATGCGCGGCGACCACACCCAGTGTCCGCCAATGACGCGCCGGACCATCCCCTCGTGCGCGAAGCAGTTCATGCCGCGCGTCTTGCGATCGCCGATGCCCAAGGCATGGATGGCCGTGAGATTGCGGGGGTGGCCGGTTTCAAGAAACCGCTTCTCGACCGCCGCGAACAGACATGACGCTTCGACGAGCCCTCCGCCGCCGCCAATCAGCGCGACCGTGTCGCCATCATTGATCAGCGCGACAGCCTGCGCGGCAGTCGTGAACTTATTGATGGCCATGACGCTCCACCCGACTTTTCTTTTTTATACGGCGATACAGCACATTTGCGCTGATCCGATGCAATACATTTTTATTGGGGCCGGCCGTCTTGTCGACGGCTAACCCTTCTTCAGAACGAGCGTCATGCCGACCAGCGTCTCCGAGCGAAACTGAATCTCGATGACCTGCAGGTTACCCTTCACAATGACGTCCATACTCGCGCCCAGGCTGCCGCCCTCGACGTCAACCTTGAAACCGCGCTCGGTGATCTGTCCCTTGAGATCGCCGTTGATGTTGTAGACGAGCTCCGACCAGGTTCCCGAAACCTGATTGCCCTTAGCGACGATGGCGCTCTTGATTTCGACTTTGCCGCTCGATGAGGCGCAGCGGATGCTCTGGGCGACCTCGCGCTCGCTCTCGCCTGAGAGGTAGGTGACGCGACACTTGACGGTCTCCGTCTTTCCTTCCTTGAAGCCGAGACGTCCTTCGCCGCCCCACCAGCCGATGACCGATGTGAACGGTGCATCATCGGCGGCCAACACAGGCCCGCAGCCCAATCCCGCGACGCAACCGAGCGCCCACAACAGCATGAAAAGCTTCGACATGGTGCGCACCCCTGCCCGCGACCGAATCGTCCGCCGGATTGATACCATGACCTCCGCATGCTGGCAGCGATCCTGATTGATCCTGACATCCTGCGGAGGTCTCCCGGTCGCGCATTCACGCAAAGGTTGCTATTCGATCACATCCGCAAAGCGACCCGCGCCATGCTTCAGCATCGACCGTGCGATCACCATGCGGTGAATTTCCGAGGTACCGTCGAAGATGCGGAAAATGCGGGCGTCACGATACAGCCTCTCGATCGGCATGTCCTTGCAGTAGCCCATGCCGGCGAACACCTGCACCGCACGGTCGGCGACGCGGCCCAGTGTCTCGGCCGCGTAGGCCTTGACCATCGAGATGCGTTCACGCGGATCGTTGCCGCGATCGATCTCCGATGCCGCCTGCAGCACCAGCAACCGCGATGCATTGATCTCCATGGCGCTGTCCGCCAGCATCTGCTGTACCATCTGGAACTCGCCAATGGACTTGCCGAACTGCCGACGATCGCGCGCATAGTCGGTCATCATCCGCAGCAAACGGGTCGCCTTGCCGACGCAGCGCGCGCCGATATGGGCGAGGCGAATACGGCCGAGCACCCCGAGTGTGAGGCTCAGTCCCTGGCCCTCGGCGCCGAGGAGATTTTCGGACCCGAGCTTGACGTCCTCGAAAAACAGCTCGGTATGCGACGTCCCCGCAAGCCCCATCATCGGCTGATCGCGCCCGATCGTGAAGCCAGGCGTTCCCTTGTCGACGATAAACAGCGAGATTCCCCGTGCTCCAGCGGTCGGATCGGTGACCGCGGAAACGACGAAGAAGTCGGCGTAAAGGCCGTCGCTGATGAAATGCTTGTTGCCGTTCAGAACCCAGCCGTCACCCTCGCGCACCGCGCGCGTCTTGATGCCGGCCGCATCGGACCCGGCGCCCGGCTCCGTGAACGCGACCGCGAACGACCGTTCTCCACGCGTCGCGGGCACCAGCCAACGCTCCTTCTGCGCGTCCGTGCCGACCAGCAGCACCTCATAGACGTTGCCGAAGGCGCGCCGGATGAGCACATCGGTTGTGTGGCCGAATTGCTCTTCGACCAGGCACGTATCGACCGCCGACAGCCCGCCGCCGCCGTACTCCACCGGAATGTTCAACGCAAAAAGGCCGAGCTCGCGTGACTTCTGAAAGATCGTCTTGGCGACGGCTGGGTCCAGACGCCGGTTGGCCTCGACATCATCTTCGAGCGGGATCAGCTCGGTGGACACGAACCGGCGCGCGGTTTCGATGAGCATCCGTTGCTCATCGGTCAGTGCAAATTCCATGAAATCGCTTCCTCAGTTCCATTAGTAGACGCCAGCCGTGCCACCGCCATCAACGGCGATGCTGGTGCCTTGAATATGGCGCGCACGCTCGCTCGCCAGAAAGAGCGCCAGCTCTGCCACATCCTCAGGCCTGCCCAGACGGCGCAGTCCCTCTTTCTTTATGGCAAGTTCACGCACTTCCTCAGACGAAATGTTCATGGCAGCCGAGCGTTGCATGAAGAGCTGCTCGACCCGCTCCGTCTCCGTCAACCCAGGAAGAACAGCGTTCACGTTGACGCCATCCCGCTTGCCGAGGCCGGAAAGCCCCTTGGTAAAATTCGCCATCGCCGCATTGACCGCGCCGCCGACCAGAAATTCGGGATCGGGAGTCCGGGCCGCACCGCCGATGATATTCACGACGAAGCCCTGGGCATCCTTGAGCATCGGCCAGAAGAGGCGGCACAACCGGACCGCGCCGTAGAATTTCAGCGCGAACCCATCCTGCCAATCCGAGTCGGGCTGTTGCAGAAACGCGCCCGCCTTGGTTGCGCCAGCGGAATTCACCAGCACATCGCAACGCCCGAGCTTTGTGCGGACAGCATCGAAGACAGCTTCGCAGCCTTTGATCTCACGCAAGTCGGCGGCAACGGTTACAGGCTTCGTCGCGCCGGTCGCCGCTATGGCATCCGCCGCAACCGCCAGTTTTTCGGCAGATGACGAAGCCAGAACGATTTGCGCCCCTTCCCGCGCGAACGCTGCGCCGACACCGCGACCGATGCCACGGCTACCACCGCTGACGACAACAACTTTTCCTTCGAATTCACCCGGCATCTTCGATCCTCACGCCTTGAGATAGTGCGATTGCAGTCCCTTCACGAGGGCAATCATCGTATCGATGGTCGGCGTCGGTACCCCATGCTTGCGCCCCAGCCGCGCTACCGATCCATGGATGGTATCGATCTCCGTGCGACGGCGGCGAATAAGGTCCTCCCGCATTGAGGATTTGCTCGTCCCGGTGCCCCCGCCGCTCGTGTCGACGAGCTTCATCAGCACTTCCCGCGCCTCCGTGACATCGAGCGGTATTCCCTCCGCCTTCGCGACGGCGGCGGCCTCGTCCACGCCACGGAAGACGATCTCCTGCAGCTCCGGCACAGCCATGATCTCAAACGAGCGGAAGTCGGTGACCGCCGAAATTGCGCCGAGCGCCACGTTGCCGAGAAGCTTCTTCCACTTCTCCCGCTTGATGTCAGCGCTTGCCGTGGTCGGCAAACCATGACGAGAGAACGCCTGCGCAATGGCCGTGGCGCGATCCGACAGCCCGCCACGTAATTCACCGATATGCGTCGGCAGATCACCGAAATTCCGGACCACGCCCGGCGCCTCGACCAGCCCCGCCTGCGCGGTCAGCCCCCCCAGCACATGCTCCGCACCGATGACGCCGCCGATCACCTCCTCGTTGCCGAGGCCGTTCTGAAAGCTGATCGCAACCGCACCGTTGCCGAACAGATGCCTGGCGCTTCGTGCGGCATTCTCAGTCACGAACGCCTTGCATTGGAACAGCACGACATCGGCCGTCTCGATCCGCGAGGGGTCGGTGGTCGCCGCGACCTTGATCGGCCTGTCGCCTCCGACGCCCACCATGCGCAGGCCGTTGGCATTGATCGCATCGACGTGCTCCGCCCAGGTGTCGACGAGCGTCACGTCCAAACCCTTTTCGGCCATGAGACCGCCGAAGAGGCCGCCCATTGCGCCGGCGCCCATGATCACGACTTTGGGCTTTTCGAGCCGCATGACAGTCCGTCTCCCAGTTTGAATGCTCGACCTTGAGACCTCAGGACGCCTGGAGGAATTCCCGCACCTCGGCATCGCCCATTTCCTTGCCGAGATATGCCTCGATCACACGGTGATCCTCCTTGATCACGGCTGGCGGTCCTTCGGCGATTTTCTCGCCATGGTCGAGGACGGTGATCATCTTGCAGGTCTCCATCACCACCTTGAGAATGTGCTCGATGATGACGACGGTCAGACCGTACCGTTCCTTGAGGGCGAGGACCGTATCCAGCAGACGGTCAACGTTGACCGGCGACAGTCCGGCCGCAGGCTCGTCCAGCATCAGAAGCTTGGGACGCATCGCGATCGCACGGCCGAGCGCGAGCAGCCGGCGCTGGCCGATCGACATTTCAGCCGCGGGCATGTTGGCGTAATCCGCGAGACCGATGAAGGAGAGGAGCTCCATCATCTCCGCTTTCACGCGACGCTCTTCAGCGCGCACGCCGAGCGTGCCGAGGATCGCCGAAGCCGTGCCGTATCGGATATGACTGTGATAGCCGATCAGCAGGTTCTCCAGCGCGCTCATCCCGCCGAAAATGCGCAGCAACTGGAAGGTCCGCGCAACGCCGAGACGAGCGATCTCATGCGCTTCACGGCCGGTGATGTCGTGGCCATCGAACACGATCCGTGCGCCTGGATCCGACTTGTAGACACCCGAGATCAGGTTGAAGAGCGTGCTTTTTCCTGAACCGTTCGGACCGATGATGCCGCGCACCTCGCCTGCTTCGATCTGCAGGTCCAGGTTATTGACGGCAACCAGACCGCCGAAGCTCTTGGTCAGTCCTTTGACATCAAGCAGCATTCGACTTTCCCTGCCGGATTGCATTGAACCGCCGCCGCGCCAGGTATTGGTCGATAAGACCGCCAATTCCTTTTGGCATGTAGAGCACGGTCAACACGATCACGCCGCCAAACAGCGCCATCTGATACTGATAGTAGTCACGCGTCAGGTCATAGATGATGGTGACCAAAATCGCCCCGATCACGCCGCCCCAGATATGGCCGATCCCGCCGAACACCACCATCAGCAGCAACGTGACCATCTCCGTGATCGTGTAGTTGTTCGGATGGATGAAGCCCGGCGTCATGTGTGCGAGCAGGCTACCGGCGCAGCCGGCATAAAGCGCGCTGACCATGAATGCGATGAGCTTGTATTTGCGCACATTGATACCGGTCGCGGCGGCCGCAAGCGGATCTTCGCGCAGCGCCTTGAAGGCACGGCCGATATCGCTGCTGAGAATGCTGAACGAGAAATACATGCCGATCAGCGCCAGCGGCAGGATCACGTAATAATACGATGCATGCGTATCCAGGAGCATGCCGAAGAAATTCGGCGGGGGGATGTTTTCGAAGCCGATGGCTGCTCCCAAAGAATCCGTGGCGCTGATGAAAATGCGGACAGATTCGGCAAGCCCCAGAGTCGCCAGCGCCAGATAGGCGCCTTCGAGCCGGAACGACGGAATCCCGACGATCGCACCAGCCGCGCCTGCGACGAGAACCGCGCACGGCAAGGAAATCCAGAACGGCAGGCCGACCACCGTCGACAGGACCGCGGAGCTGTACGCCCCGATCGCGGCGATTGCGATATGCCCAACGGTCACCTGCCCGGCGAAGCCCTTCACGATATTCAGGCCGACGGCGAGAATGACGTTAATCAGGATAACGTTGACGATGTACTGGTGGTACGCATTCGACATGAGCAGGGGCAACGGCAGCAATAGGGCGAAGCCGATGAGCCACGGAACAATCGGATGCACCGATGACAGCCGATTGAACAATCCCGCGGACGGAACGTCCGGTTGCGCTACGTTTTCGACACTCACGTGATCCGGTCTCTACTGTTGCTTCTCCGATGACGTCGGTAAATGCGCGTGCCCCCGACATTGGATCGAGGGCACGCGATGCGCCGCGATCAATCGCGACTATTTCTTTTCGAGGCCAAAATCGGCATCGAACGAAACGCGCGCCAGGACACGCATGTCGTAGTCCTTGCCGCCTTTCGTGTACTCGACCAGAATTCCGGTCCGATTGCCGTCGCGGCACTGCGGCGTCGGATCGGCGCAGAAATTGATCGGGCCGGAAGCGAGACCGTTATAATCCTTGACGTTGGCAAGGGCGTCACGGATCGCCTTGCGATCCGCAGCCAGCGCCGCGTCAGTGCCTTCAAGTTTCGCGTTCTTGAGCGCGAGCTTGACGATCTGCGCAGTCTCATAAGCCTGACTGAAATCGTGGTCCGGGCACCGTACTTTGTACTTCTCCTGCACCATCTTCACGAACGCCTGCGCAACGGGACGCTCGTCCTTGCAGGAGAAAGCCGCCGCGAACGTCAGTCCTTTTGCCGTGTCACCGGCCAGTTCCGGCACAGGGGCATTCGATGCCGCCGAGGCTGCAACACGACGCACGCGGCTCGGAATGCCGACCTCATACGACTGCTGCGTTATGCGGGCGATGGCGTCGAGCTGTCCGCCGATCGCCAGCACATCGGGATTCATCGACTTGATCTTCAGCAAATGCGAACGGAAATCGAGATCCGTTTCCTGCATCTGCGCTTCGTAGACCGGATCGGCGTCGTAGGTTTTCTTCATGAAGGTCTTGTAGTCCTTCGCGAAGCCGATGCCGGCGCCGTCGGTCGTGAACAGGTAGGCGACTTTTTTGCCGACATTCTCGGAAAGATACTTGGCGTGTACGGACGCATAGAAACGCTCGGACACCGAAGTCCGGAACACCCACGCACTTCCCTTCTGCGTGATGTTCGAGTTGGTCGAATGCGGCACGATCTGAGGGACTTCTTCCTTCGCCGTGATATCGACCATCGGCATCGACACGGAGCTGCACGTGGAGCCGATGACAAGGTGAACCTTGTGCTGATGGATGAACCGGTTGACGTTAGCGATGCCCTTATCGGGCTTGCACTCATCGTCCAGCAGGAAAACCTCGACCTTCTTGCCGTTGATGCCGCCTGTCGCGTTGACCGCTTCCAGCTCTTCCTTCGTCATCTGACCATAGCGAAGACCGTTTTCCACGATCATGCGCAACGTAATGCCGATGCGAATTGTGTCTTGGGCCATTGCGGGCGTCGCAAGGACGCCAAATGCAAGCGCTGCCATCGGCAGCACGCCCCTCACTCGGTATTTCATCGTTTCCTCCCGGAAAGCGTGAGCGGGTCTCGGCCGCTTTCACAAAGCCGAGCCTGCTGCTGATTGTTTTCAGACGAATGGGCTTTACCAGCCGCCTCATTCAACTCTAATTAGCAGACGTTATGTGGGGTTAGGCAAGAGGTAAGTCGCATGCTGCAGGTCGAAAGTCTCATCGGCGGGTACGGCAGCGTCCAGATTCTGAACGGCGCGAGCCTGAAAGTCGACGGGGGGCGTATCGTTGCCCTTCTTGGCGGCAACGGCACCGGCAAATCCACCCTCCTGAAGAGCATTTCGGGCCTCATCAAACCGTGGCGCGGTTCCATCACCTTCGATGGAAAGCGTATCGATGGCATGCGTCCGGACCTAATCGTCCGCAATGGGCTCGTTCAGGTCACCCAGGGCAAGGAGGCTTTTCCGGGCATGACCGTCGAGGAAAATCTCCGGCTCGGCGCCTTCGTTGTCGGCGACGCCGCGAAATCGGCGCGGGCGCTTGAGCGCGTCTACACCTATTTCCCGATCCTCAAGGACAAGCGCAAACAGTTCTCCGGAACGCTGTCCGGTGGCCAGCTCCAGATGTTATGTATCGGCCGCGGGCTGATGTCGGATCCCAAGATGATCATGCTGGACGAGCCGAGCGCAGCACTCGCGCCGCAGGTGGTGCTCGATATTTTCCGCACGATTTCGCGGATCGCGCGCGATGGCATGACCGTCCTGATGGTCGAGCAGAATGTGCGCATGGCGCTTCTGCTTGCCAGCTACGCCTACGTGATCAAAGATGGCGTCATCCATATCGAGGGCCCGGCGGAAGCGCTGATCCACGATGAAAACGTGCGGCTGTCTTATCTTGGCGGCACGGTCGCCAATCAGGAGGCGGCCCTCAACATGCGTTAGGTGCGGCCCGAAAATAAGAACACATACAAATAACAAAAGACTATCGGAGGACACGTGGGTTATTTCATCGATCTGGTGATCGTCGGCTTATCGATCGGCATGATCTACGCGCTGGTCGCCATCGGCATTTCCCTGATCTACTCAGGCCTCGACATCCTGCATTTCGCCCATGGCGAAATTTACATGTTCGGCGCATTCATCGGGCTGATGATCTATCACTCGCTCGGCCTCGGATATGTCGCGACGCTTATCCTCTCGATGATCTTTACGGGTCTCATCGGCGTGGCGATCGAACTCCTGTTCTATCGACGGCTGACACGAGCGGGCGGCGGCTACACGGTGGCCGGCATGGGCATGATCATTTCCGGTTTTGGCATGTCGATCGTGCTGCAGAACGTCGCCTACCTCGTATGGGGGCCGAAAGCCGTGCCATTCCCCGTGCCGTTCGGCATGCCGCTGGAAATCGGCGATCTGGTCCTGCCCGCGTCCTACATATGGATTGTCTCGGCCGCGTTGATTTTGATGTCCGGGCTGCACTTCTTTCTGAAATATACGCGGCTGGGCCTTGCCGTCCGCGCCGTCGCCCACAACAAGGACATCGCCTATCTGATGGGCATCAACGTTCCGCTCATGATTTCGGTCATTTTCGGAATTGGCTGCGCGCTTGGCGCGGCGGCAGGCGTGCTCGTCGGCCCGATCAATTACGTGCAGGTGATCATGGGCCTGGGCGTCATCATCAAGGCGTTCGCGGCAGCGGTGGTCGGTGGCTTCGGCAGCCTGCCCGGCGCGGTTCTCGGCGGCCTCCTGGTGGGTGTCACGGAGAGCCTTGGCGCCGGTTATGTCTCGGGCAGCTATAAGGACATCTACGCCTTCGTTTTGCTGATCCTGGTTCTGATGGTGAAGCCATCCGGATTGCTCGGCGTCGATGCGCGGGTGAAGGCCTAAAGGCCTTCCCTGCCCGCGTCGCCACTTACGGCACGTGCTCGGGTTGCGGGGCACCGGATGTCTTGAGGACAAAGCGCTCCAGCCGATTGAAGAAGATCGGCCAAGCGCTTTCTTGCGGCAGGGGTACGTGATTGCGGCTTTCGAGCATCACGAATTCCGCGCCGGGAATCCGGGCGGCAAGTTGACGTCCCTGTTCAAGCGGCTGAATGGCGTCGTGCCGGGCATGCACGACCATCGTCGGCACGCACACCTTCTCCACCAGATGGCTGACGTCGAGCCGATCCACGGCCGACCGCAGAGCGACCGCGTTTTCCGGTGACGTTGTTTGCCGCTGGAGGCTGACCAGCGACCCGATCTGCTCGCGATCCGCGTCCGGAATAAACATCGCCGCGAAAGCATCGATAAAGGCGCTGCCGGGCTTTCCCCAACCATGGCGCATCAACGTCAGGATCGCTTCGGCCTGGGCTCTCTCGCTCTCGGTCATACGGATCAGACGACCGCGCTCAAAACCGCCATGCAGCACCAGATGGCTGACCCGATCCGGCCGCCGGCATGCATACGCGATCGCGATCGGCGCGCCCTGCGAGGTTCCGTAGAGCGCAAAGCGATCCAGCCCCGCAGCATTGACGACAGCTTCGAGATCATCGACGAAACGGTCCAGCGGCAATTCTCCGATCTCCCAATCCGACAGTCCGTTGCCTCGCTGATCATACCGCGTCACCTGGAACGACGCGTTCAGCCGATCGAGGAACGGCCGCCAGATCGGACTGTGCCAGTCCTGCTCCAGATGGGTCAGCCAATGCCCAGCCTTGACCAGCGGATAGCCGCCGCCGCTCGTCGCGTACGCGATGCGCGTACCGTCGGAGGACCGGCAGAACGCGATGCGTTGGTGCTCTGGACCCGACGCGCGGCTCGCGACCGCCGTTACGTCAGGCGGTGCAGCCGGTGCGATCTCGCCGATAAACCGAAAGCCACGGCGCGGGATGGTCTTGATCCAGCGCTGACACTTCCCGTCGTCATCGACGGCGGCGCGCGCCGCGCTGATGCGGGCACTGATCGCGGCGTCGGAAACGACGCGGCGTTTCCAGACCTCGGCGATCAGTTCATCGTGGCTGACAACCCGATCGCGCTCTTTCAACAGGTAGCAGAGAAGATCGAAAACCTGCGGTTCGACCGTGCGCGGCACACCCGCAGCGAGCAGCTCGCGCGTTTCGAGCACCAGTTCGAACGGGCCAAACCGATATCGCATGTCAGCATCATACTCAGCGACCCGGCCGAAGATATCACGGCAATGCAAAAATCAGAATAAGGCAAGGAAATCACAAGATCCGGCTCAAGCGCCCTGACGCCGGACCCGGCACTTTGCTCGCAACCCTCAGGAAGGCGAGGCCGGCCATGCTTCAAAAAATGGACAATCGCATTCACCGCCGGGCGGATGGATCACTCGATATCGGCTTCTATGGCCACCGCGCCGCCCGGCTTCGCAATATAGCCAGACAACGAGCACTCCGGCGCATCGTGAAAACAATCGTGTATTTGAACAGCAATCTTGCGCGAGCGGCAAGGCGGACGCTTGCCAGGGAGACCACGCACGCAAGCTGATCATATCAAGGATTACAGGCCTCCTCTCCGGTCGGGAAGAGGAGGCTTTGTCGTCCGCGCGTTTGAACGCCTAAACCATCTTCACCGTGACCGTCGCGAGATTGCCGAATCTGGCGGTGACGGACTGCCCGGCACGCAGTGGCGTGGGCAGTGTCAATGAGCCGGTCAGGATGACGTCACCGGACTTGAGGCCAAATCCGCGCGCCGCGAGGTCTGTCAACGTCTCTGCCGTCACCGTCGCCGGGTCACGGCGATAAGGGCCGCTGTAAGCCTGGATCGCCGGGCTGTCGTCGATTGAACAACCGATTTCCATCGTATTGAAATCGAGCTTCTGCCAATCCTTGATGGCTGGACCGATCACCACCGATCCGCTCGACCCGTTATCGGCGATCCCATCGATTGCCCGTCCACCGCGATTGCCGGTGCCCGGTGCGTAGCGTGTTCCGGCGAGTTCCAGCGCCGGATGAAAAACGATGCTGTCGGCAATCGCCTCGCGCGTGAACGGCGCACCGCCAGGCCCGATATCTCGCGTCAAGCGGAACGCGAACTCGGCTTCGATCTTGAGGCCCTTGATCGTTTTCGCCGGCACGGTCGCACCGCTTTCAAACAGCCGGTCCTCGAAAATGCGGCCGGGCAGCGGGCCGTCCATGCCTTCGAACTGCTGCACAGCCTTGACGGTCGCGCCAACCTTCCAGCCGACCACGCGCTTGCCGACCAGCTCTGCCATGCGGTCCTGAATCTGATAAGCTTCGGCGCGCGATGCAGGCGCGTCTTCCAGCGCGGGCAATGGCAGCGTCGCGTCATTATTCCAAGAGTCCGCCAGCGCCCTGGCCAGGCGCTCGATCTTGTCACTCATGTCATTCCTCCCGATGCGCTCGCGCGCGTTTGATTAAACCGACGTCTGATAGCGCTCTTTAACGACACGGACGACCTCGTCAGGATCGCGCGTCCACCAATCGCCTGCCGAAAAGATCTCGACCTCACGGTGCCCGTTGTAGCCCGTCGCCTCCACCATCTTGCGGATACCGGGTATATCGATAATGCCGTCGCCCATCATCCCGCGATCGAGACGAATGTCTCGCGTATTCGGCAGCCAGTCATTGACATGGAACGCGCAAATACGCTGACCCGCGCGCTTGATCTCGGCTTCGAGATTCGGATCCCACCAAACGGCATAGGTATCGACGGCGATGCCGAGCACATCCTCCGCGTCGAGCTGATCGCACCAGTCGTTGGCGAGGCCGATCGTGCTCAGCACGGATCGCAACCCGCAGACCATCGGATGCAGCGGCTCCAGGCCGATCGTCACATTGGCCTTGCGGGCGTAAGGGATCAGCTCTGCCAGCCGATCAACCACACGGGCACGCGTCGCCTTGATGTCCTTGTCGCGCAGATCGACACCGCCCGCCACGAACACGAGACACGTCGCGTTGAGTTCAGCCGTCTCATCGATGGCGCTACGTGCTTCATCCATTGCAGCCTGCGCCTCGCCGCCATCCGGGCTTGTCAGCAGGCCGCCTGAGCATAGCCCCGTCACGGCCAGCCCCGAATTGCGCACCAGCCGGCATCCCTTGGCGACGCCGCATTCCTTCAGCTTGTCGCGCCACACACTGATCGCGGAAATATTGTGCCGTTTCAATCCTTCCACGGCCTGTTCCAGGGACCACTGCTCCAGCACGGTGACCTGGTTGAAGGATAGGAGTTTCTCGTCGAGCATGTGTCTCCTTACGGGCAAAGCCCTGCCCTGCGGTCAGTAGGTTGCGCGACCACCGGTGACGTCGAAAACGAAGCCGGTGGTGAAGCTGCAGTCGGGGCTAGCAATGAAGGCCGCTGTCGCCGCCACCTCTTCCGGCTTTACCAGCCGCCCCATGGGGATCTTTGCACTCATCGCCTTGATGTGTTCCTGGGTCATGCCACGGAGAAGATCGGTCTCCGTCATCGCCGGAGCGATGCAGTTGACGGTGACACCGACATCCGCCAGCTCCTTCGCGAGTGCCTTGGAGAAACCGATCACCCCGGCCTTCGCCGCGGAGTAAGCGGAGATGTTCGGCACGCCCTCCTTGCCGGCGATCGACGCCACCGTGATGATGCGCCCGTATCCGCGTTCACGCATATGCCGCGCGGCCACGCGTGAACCGTAGAAAACTGCCGTCATATCGATGGCGACCACCCGGTCCCAATCCTCCAGCGGATACTCCCACGTCGGCATGATCGGACCGTTGATCCCGGCGTTGTTCACGAGAATGTCGATCTGGCCAAAGGTCTCGACCGCTTTCGCAAACGCGCGCTCGACGTCGGGATAGCTTGCGACATCGACCACTTCAGCGGCTGCGGGGGTAAAGGCGGAGCCACCCTGAACCGGAGCGATATCCCGGTCCCAGACCACCACCTTGGCTCCGTCCCGGTCGAGCCGTTCGGCAATCGAGCGGCCGATGCCGCGCGCGCCGCCGGTCACGATGGCCACTTGGCCGTCGAAAATCCTCCCCATCAGCAATCTGCCTTCCTTGGTTTATCGTTGTTCATTAGGACTGAGTGTGAGCGCCTGGAAGAGCCGGTATCGGCCCACGTGGAGGCTCCACGCAGTCACTAAGTCTAGGGAGATCATTCAAGATGAGCGAGTTCTACGTCAAGGTCGGCGATACGGCGACCTTTTCAAAAACGGTCGGCGAGACGGATGTTTACCTGTTCGCCGGCATTACGGGCGACCTGTCGCCGAACCACGTCAACAAAGCCTACATGGAGAAGTCGAAGTACAAGCGGCTACAGGCCCATGGCGCCCTGATGGTGGGCTATATGTCGACAGCTTCGACCATGGCGATTGCGCACGCCCGCGAGGGCGCGGACGAAACGCCGGTGTCGCTCGGTTACGACCGCGTCCGCTTTCTGGCCCCCGTCTATTTTGGCGATACGATCACGGTGGAATACAAGATTGCCGAGATCGACACGGAGCGACGCCGCTCGACCGCAACGATCTCGATCACCAATCAGGACGGCGTGCTTTGCACCGTCGGCCAGCACATCCTGAAATGGGTCAAGAACGAGGATTGAACGTCCGTAAACGCAAGTGCGGCGGAGACCGGAAGCCTCCGCCGCACAACGATCTCAAATCGGCAATCGCCGATCTCAGTAAGCCCACCAGGGCGAGCCGTAATAGCTGCCATAGCCGCCGTAGGCATACCCACGACGCGGACGCTGGCGGCGTTCTGCCTCCATCTGCCACTGGCGACGGCTCTTACGCGCCACCGGCGTTGCAGGAGTGGTGCCTCGCACGACGATCTGGGTCGACTGCATCCCGTGCTTGCCGACAAGATTGTAGAAAGCCTTCGCATTGCTCGTTGTGAGGCGAACGCAGCCATGAGACGCGGGGCGTCCCAGCATGCCGGTCGCTGACGTCCCGTGTGTTGCGATCCCGCGATTGAAGAACACCGAATACGGCATCGGCGACGAGTCATACTGGCGCGAATACCACATGCGCGCTTTCCACTGCGGCTTGAACGTGCCCCGCGGCGTCAGATATCCGCTCCGGCCAGAGGAGATTGCCCAGTTGTGAAGCACTTGTCCTCCACTCTTCACCGTCATGCGCTGTGTGGAGAGATTGATGTCGACGCGAAGCGTGATAACCGGCTCCGGCTTCGGTTCCGGCACCGGGGAACTCTGAACGGCGGACGGATCTGTCGTGGTACCCGGGGTGGAAGGATCAACTGCTTCACCACCCGGAATAACCGGAACGGGAGCGTCGGCCTTCGGCTCGGCCGGCGTTACGGACGCCGGCTGCACGGCATCCGATTTCGCAGGGGCCTGGAGCGGCATCGATGCGGTCTGGATCGCCGGCTGAACCTCACCGGTTGAGGTTGCGAATGCGGGAGGGGTCATCAAGACCAGACTTGAAACCACTACCCACCCAAAACGATGCAACCTCATTTCGTCACTCCACGCTGAAATCTACGCCACGCCACATATGGGCTAAACTCGTTACGAAGGCTCGAACAGGGCTCGGAAAATATCCGTTGTCGTACGATCGTCTGCAATCCGACGGTGTCGCGGTCAACGCCTTCCTCTGAGCTTCTCATGTCGCCCTTCGAGTCCCGCAACGCAAGAAGCAGGAAAGAGATCCATCCCAACGCAGCGTAATTTATAAGTTTGTGTGAAGATCGAGCCACACTCTCGAAACAAGCTGGGATCGGAGCATGTCCGTCATACCACGCTAGGCGTAGTGCGGATCACCATTTGAGCCCGGATGCACCAGAATGCGGCTGTCCGTTGACAATGGATCAAGCATGAGGAGAACTCGGGGTGAGCATACCATTCCCGGAGGATGAACCTGTGGTACCGGCCAAGCGCAACCTGAGCCTCGAAGCTGCGGTAAGCGATGTCGAAACACGCTACATCGGCGCAAATCCACGGAGCAAAGCCCGGTTCGAGGCCGCGCGCACCAATATGCCGGGCGGCAATACGCGCACGATCCTGCACTACGACCCGTATCCTGTCGCAATCGTGAAGGGCGAAGGCGCGAGGCTCACGGACCTCGATGGTCACACCTACGTTGACTATCTCGGCGAATATACTGCCGGACTCTACGGCCATTCGGAACCGGCGATCCTGAAAGCCGTACGCGAGGCACTGGATGGCGGTCTCGTCCTTGGCGGCCCCAACCGCTACGAAGCGCGGCTTGCAGAACTGATGTGCGCGCGCTTTCCCGCCGTCGACCTCATACGCTTCTGCAACTCCGGAAGCGAAGCCAATCTGATGTGCCTGAATCTCGCTCGCGCCTCTACCGAACGCGAGGGGATTCTCGTGTTCAAGGGCGGATACCATGGTGGTTTCCTGACGTTCGGCGCCCCGACGCGCATGAACGTGCCCTATCGCTTCGTGTACGGTGAATACAATGATGTCGTCGGAACGAAACAGCTTGTTAACGATCATGCAAAGGAGCTGGCCGCCGTCATCCTGGAGCCGATGATGGGCGCCGGCGGATGCATTCCCGCCGATGCAGAATTCCTCCACATGCTGCGCGAAGAAACCGCGCGACATGGCATCGTGCTCGTCTTCGACGAAGTCATGACCTCGCGCCTCGCTCCTGGAGGTTTGCATGGGGCGCTCGGCCTCAAACCCGACCTTGTCTCATTCGGGAAATATCTTGGCGGCGGCGTGACGTTTGGCGCCTTCGGGGGCAGTCACGATCTCATGAGCCGGCTCGACCCAACCCGCAAGGACGGCGGTCTCGGGCATTCAGGCACCTATAATAACAATGTTTTGACCATGGCGGCGGGTATCGCCGGCCTCGAGACGGTGTTCACGCCGGCAAAAGCAGAGCAGCTCAACGCCAGCGGGGACCAACTCCGAGATCGCCTGAACGCCACGATCGCCCGTCACGGTCTCCCGATGCAGGTCACGGGCCGGGGCTCGATGCTGTGCTTCCATCCGCAGAGCACGCCGATCAGGCGTCCCTTCGACCATGCCGGCTCGTCAGCCGAGGCGCGCAAACTGCTGCATCTGGACATGAACCTGCGTGGATTCTATCTGGCCCGGCGCGGATTCATGAGCCTTTCGCTGCCGCTGACCGAGCAGGATCACGACGGCCTCGTCGCCGCGTTCGACGGCTTCCTCGACGATTACGCCGGCGTACTGGCCAGCCTCTAGGACAGCCGGCTGCGCTTGCGCCGCACGACAAACTCCCGGTGGAACGTGTAGAGCCCGGCGCTGGTGACGACGGTCATGCCGAGCACCGTCAAGATATCGGGCAGCGTTCCCCACACGAGATAGCCCGAGATCAACGCCCAAACAACGATCGAGAACCGGAACGGAACGACGGCCGACAATTCACCCATTCGTACGGAGGAGATGATGCAAACGTGGCCGATGAGCGAAAAGGCCGCTGATCCGAGAATTTGGAGCATGACGGCGGGCTGAGGGATGACCCAATTCTCGAACGGCAACAGTGCAAGGCCGCCCAACGTCACGACACCCGTCGAGAACACAAGAATCAGGATCGTCGGCACCGCCGTATCGATCCGCTTGGTGGCAACATCGCGCATGGTGGCGAACACAACGCCGACCAGCCCAAGGATGCTCCACCAGGTGAAGCCGTTGGTGCCCGGCTGGATGATCAGCAGCACACCGAGGAATCCAATGCCGGTCGCGGTCCACCGACGCCAGCCGACCTTCTCGTCAAGAAAGACAGCCGAGGCAGCGGTCACAAGCAGCGGGTTGGTCTGGTTGATGGCGACGAGATCGGCGAATGGCATGCGCGCCAACGCAGCCTGAAACGAGATCGCGCCTCCCACATCGCCGATCGCGCGCAACATCATGGGGGGTGCGATCAGCCGCCATGTATATCGCAGCGCGCCGGTGATGACTGCGAAACTCAGCGCAGCCGCGAGCATCAGGATGCCACGCAGAAACACCAGTTCTCCGGTCGGCACGGTCTCGCCGGATATTTTCATCAAGGTGTCGCCACACGCAAATGTCGCCATCGCCACCAGCATGGTGACGATGCCGCGCGTGTTGTTGGGCTGATCAGCCGTATCCGCTTCCAGCGACGAAACCTGACCGTCGCTCCCCCCTGGCTTACCGTCTGCGATCATCGCCCGCCCTGGTCCCCGGCGATGCCGGGTACTCCTCACCTGAATTCGGCCGGCAATTTTATTGCCGTGCCCATTTTCTGCCCCGCAACGCTAACCCGTACCGGTACGGTCGCCTGTGTCCTCGTCATCTTCCGTCGCTTCGAAAAGTCCGAATTGCGGCACCGAAGCGCGCGCTGGCCCGCTCATCCCGAGATGGCGATAGGCCTTCAGCGTCACGATACGGCCGCGAGGCGTCCGCCCGATAAATCCCTGCTGCAGAAGAAAGGGCTCGACGATTTCCTCCAGGGCATCGCGCGGCTCGGACAAGGCCGCAGCGATGGTCTCGATGCCGACCGGACCGCCGTCGTAGTTGACGGCGATGCAATTCAGATAGCGATGATCGAGCGCATCGAGCCCGGCCATATCGACTTCGAGCGCCCGCAACGCCGTGT
The DNA here is from genome assembly GCA_023423275.1 of Pseudomonadota bacterium. Taxonomy (GTDB): domain Bacteria; phylum Pseudomonadota; class Alphaproteobacteria; order Rhizobiales; family Hyphomicrobiaceae; genus ZC4RG25. The sequence continues at coordinate 20,608 of JAFAFW010000007.1, read as the reverse complement.
CGGCAACGCCGGCATCGATGATGTCCGCTTCCGCGACGACAGCGAAATCCCGGACCCGGCGCAACAGCCGCCCCGCGATGCGCGGCGTGCCGCGCGCGCGGCGGGCGATCTCGCGCGCGCCGTCATCGCTGATGCTGGCGCCGAGTACGCGTGCGCCACGGCTGACGACGCGTTCCAGTTCCTCGGTGGTGTAGAAGTTGAGACGGACCGGAATGCCGAACCTGTCCCGCAGCGGCGTCGTCAACAGTCCGGCTCTTGTCGTCGCCCCGACCAGCGTGAACTTCGAGAGGTCGATGCGCACCGAGCGCGCCGCCGGCCCCTCACCGATGATCAGATCGAGCTGGAAATCCTCCATCGCGGGATAAAGAATTTCCTCTACCGCCGGATTGAGGCGATGGATCTCGTCGATAAACAGAACGTCGCGCTCTTCCAGGTTCGTCAGCAGCGCCGCCAGATCACCCGCCTTCGAGATCACTGGCCCCGAGGTGGCGCGGAAACCGACGCCAAGCTCCTTGGCCATGATCTGGGCCAGTGTCGTCTTGCCCAGTCCCGGAGGGCCGGCGAACAGGACATGATCGAGCGCATCGCCCCGTGTCTTGGCGGCCTGGATGAACACCTTCAGGTTGGCGCGCGCCTGCTCCTGACCGACGAACTCATCCAGCGACTGCGGACGGATCGATGACTCGAAGGCATCGGACTCGCGTTTCGCAGTGGTGACCAGGCGATCAGTCATCCGTCTTTCCGGCGCGTGTTGCAGATTCGTTCCAAGTTGTAGCACGATTTGCTGCCGATGAAGCCCAGGCCGACCGCGTTAGTCCGGCAGAATGCGGACGACGCGCAACAGCCAACGGCAAATCACGGCCGACGCGACCGAAAGACCGATCAGCGTGAGCGGAAACCCGCCTCCCTCGAAATCGCCACGCAGGAGCCGCGGGACGTTCAGGAACGCATCCATGTTCCCGAACCGCAGCGTCCAGATCACGGAGACGACAATCGAGGTGAGAACAGCCTCCCCGTAGCCGAACGAACCCCGCAGGAACGTCCTGATGCCCAGCCAAATTGCGGCGAGGAAGGCCTGAACGCCGCCAACAAAGTGCGAAAACAGCATCATGAGATAGACGACACTGAGATAGGTCAGGATCTCATTCTGGAGGGCACCTGGGCCGACATCAGTGACGGTATGCTGGCCCGAAATGAAATAGAGCGGACCAGCCATCAGTAACGCCCCCAACGGCGGCCCGACGACGAAGATGAACAGCGCCGTGAGGAGTCCGCGCAGAGGCCATCGGGATCGCGTGGGAGCAGGCTCAATCGGGGCGGCAGCATCGGTCATCGGGCGATGATGTTCCCTGCAACCAGGATTTGCCGGACCGCAATCGAGATCAAACCTGCAGCGAATGCGGCGTAAGCGATCGCACCGCCGAGCGGCAGCGGCGCCAGCACAAAAGCCACGCCGAATGCGGCGACGCCAGCAATCCCGGCTTCCGGGATGCCGAACCTGCCGCGTTTCCACACCAGCGGCAGCAGCATCAGCGCAGCCAGCGCCGCGGGGATCGCCGACCACAGATAGATCGAGATGCCCACCTCTCCCGGATTAGGCGTGTCCGGCATCGCGGCGATATCGCCTGCCACGATTGCGACGGTAGCAGCGACAAGACCCGCCAGGAACGGCCCGGCCAGCGTGTAGAACAGGAACGTCCACAGCAGACGCACCGGTGCGCGCGTGACATCAGTTTCGGATGGATTCGCCATATCTAACGCGCCAGCTCTTTCAGGCCCCGTTTGATGAGCTTGGCGGTGTCTGCACCGTCCCCAAGCTCGCCCATGGCCGCAGCAATGGCGGCAGCGGCCTGCTGAGGTTGATAGCCGAGGTTGATCAAGGCCGAAATGGACTCTGCGGCCGCAGCCTCGCTGCCCGATGCAGAATGAACGGCTTTTCCGTTCGTCGGAGATCCGGCCGGCGCGGCCTGCAGGCTGCCGACGGACAGCACCGGGGCCTTTTCCTTCAGCTCGAGGATAATCCGCTGCGCCAGCTTCTTGCCGACACCCTGTGTCTGTTCGACGGCTGCCCAATTACCCAGCGCGATGGCATTCGCCAGATCCTGCGGGGACATCGTGCCGAGCACCGCCAGCGCCACCTTGGAGCCGACACCCTGCACCGATTGCAGCGTCCGGAACCACGTGCGTTCGACCTCACTCGTAAAGCCGAACAGGCGGATGGCGTCCTCCCGCACATAAGTCTCGATCGATAACGTCACGGCGTCGCCGATCTTGAGATTGCGCAGCATACGCGACGACGCCTGAACCTCGTAGCCGACACCATTGACATCGACGATCAGGTGGCCTTCGCCGATGGCGTCCACCTTGCCTTTGAGCCGTCCGATCATGCGGCGCCTCCGAGCAGTCCGACCATGCTGGCATCATCGCATCAAGCGACTGCCGCCGTCAGCTCATACGCCGATTCGCCCGGCAATCCGCTTCAGCGCCTGTGCACTGGCGCGATGGTTGGCATGGCAAATCGCGATGGCGAGGGCATCCGCCTCGTCCGCGCTCTCGAACTTCGCCTTCGGCAGCAGGAAACCGACCATGGCCTGGATCTGGCGCTTGTCGCCATGCCCGGTGCCTATCACCGATTTCTTGATCAGGTTCGGCTGATACTCCGAGACCTTAAGCCCTTTTGCGGCGGGCGCCAGCAACGCGATCCCGCGCGCCTGACCGAGTTTCAGCGTCGCGCGGGCATTGTCGTTGACGAAGGTTTCCTCGACGGCTGCCTCCAACGGTCGGAAGCTGGCGATGACGCTGGACAGCCCATCGAAAATCTCGCGCAGCCGGTAGGCCAGATCGTCCGTGCTATCGGAGGTGATATGCCCCGACGCGACATAAGTCAGCCGCACACCGTCGGACTCGATGATCCCCCATCCGGTACGCCGCAGCCCCGGATCAATTCCGATGATTCGAATCAAATTCCCCCGCATGGGGACTAGGTACTACGATTTCCGTCGCTTTTCGCCGGCTCAGCGCACAAATCGTGTGCTCCATCTCAATTCCGTCATGCCGGCCAAGGCCGGCACCCACGCCAATAGCCCAAGCCCAGCGATGTCGGAGAATATGGCGAGCACGCCTCACCGCGCGTACCGCTGAAACCGACATGGATCCCGGCCTACGCCGGGATGACGGTTTGGTGTGCAGTTACAGAAGAAGCCTAAGCCGCGGTCAGCTTGGCCATCACCGCTTCGTCGACCTCGAAGTTCGAGAACACGCTCTGGACGTCCTCGTCGTCATCGAGGGCAGCGATCATCTTCATGATGGTCTGGGCTTGATCCTCGTCCACCTGGGTCGAGAGATTCGGCCGCCACACGGCTTTCACGGATTCCGCCTGCCCGAACTTCTCTTCCAGCGCCGAAGCAACGGAGCCCAGATCCTCAAAGGCCGATGTTACGACATGCCCGGTCTCATCAGACTGAACATCCTCGGCCCCAGCCTCGATGGCCGCCTCCAGCATCGCCTCTAATGATGCAGCGCCAGTCGCGTAAACGACCTCGCCGATCCGATTGAACATGTGCGCAACCGATCCCGTCGCACCGAGATTGCCACCATGCTTGGTGAATACGGCACGGACGGCACCGCCGGTGCGGTTACGATTGTTGGTCAGCGCCTCGACGATCATCGCAACGCCACCCGGCGCATAGCCCTCATAGCGGACGCTTTCATAGTTATCCGTATCGGCGCCCTGCGCCTTCTTGATCGCGCGCTCTATATTGTCCTTGGGCATATTTTCGGCGCGCGCTGCCTGGATAGCGAGCCGCAGCCGCGCGTTCATGTCTGGGTCGGCGGCTCCGGTCTTGGCGGCAACCGTGATTTCGCGTGCGAGCTTGGCGAAGACGCGGGCCTTGGCCGCGTCCTGCTTGCCCTTGCGATGCATGATGTTCTTGAATTGCGAATGTCCAGCCATGGCGTCGTCAATCTTTGAAGGATGGGCGCGAAGCATGCGCGCGGTGATGTCTTATAAGTCGTAAAACCGGTGCAAATCCATCTCGGAGGCCGCCACCGGCCAAGCTCTCGGCGTTAACCTTTTGTTAACCGTTGAAGAAGACGCTTCTGGATTACGAGGTGATTTGCGCCTCCTAGCCGCCGGAATGCCCAACCGCGGCCATCACCAGAGGACCATGGGTCTTCTGCCCACCCGTGAGGACGGAATTTTCCCGCTCTCACAGGTCGCTTAAGCTGATCTCTCCTCCTCAATCCAAAATAGCGGCTCGGTTGGTGCTAAGACACCACCGAGCCGCACCGGCGCCGTCTGCACGGCCAATCCGGTGGCATCATCGATGTCGACCGCCAGGCCCGAAAGCGTTGCCGGCCCAAGCGCAGGTTCGAACCGCTCGCGCGGGATACGGGTGAGGAATCGATTGATCGGCTCGGCTGCGTCCATGCCCAGGACGGAGTTGTAATCACCACACATACCCACGTCCGACATATAGGCCGTGCCACCTGACAGAACGCGGTGGTCGGCCGTCGGGGCGTGGGTGTGAGTCCCTGCGACACAACTGACACGCCCGTCGAGAAAATGACCGAGTGCCTGTTTTTCTGACGTCGCCTCGGCGTGGAAATCGACAAAGATTGCGTCCGCGGGGCCGTCCTTCAGGCGGCAGGCCATGACCTCATTGTCGATCGCACGGAACGGGCAATCATATTCGCCCATGAACACGCGCCCGATGGCGTTCATGACCAGCACATCGGCTCCGTTGGCCGCCTTGAACAAGCCGGAGCCTTTGCCGGGGGTCCCCGGCGGAAAATTGAGCGGACGCAGCAATCGCGGATGCCGCTCGATGAACACCAGCGCATCCTTCTGATCGAAGGCATGATTGCCGAGCGTCACCACGTCGGCGCCCGCAGCGAGCAGATCCTCGAGAATTGCTTCCGTAATGCCGAAGCCGCCAGCCGCGTTCTCGCCATTGATGACGACGAAATCCAGCCGATACCGCCGCCGCAAACCAGGCAGCGTATCGACGACCACCTTCCGGCCCGACCGGCCGACCACATCGCCGAGAAAAAGAAACCGCATCAGGTGTTCTTGGGGTTGCGCGGGCCGGACGGGGTCAAAACCCAGTCCAGCTGCTGGTCAAAGTCATCGTGCGGCACAGCCGGCACCTCCTGGGAATCGTAACCCAATCCAATTGCGATAACGGAACGCCCGGCTCGGGCCTCGGCCAGGGTCCGATCGTAATAGCCCCCACCATATCCCAAGCGATAGCCTTCCGCGTCAAAAGCGAGCAGCGGCACCAGGATCACGTCCGGCTGCACCAATGGCGCCTCGGGCAATGGCTCGCGGATGCCCCACCGCTTCGTGACGACCGGATTGCCCGGCTGCCAACTTCTGAACAGCAGCGGCTGCCCAGTCCCTTGCAGAACCGGCAGGGCCAGACGGTAGCCCGTAGCCTGCAGCCGCATCATCAGGGGGAGCGGATCGAGTTCGTCATTGATCGCCGAGAAACCGGACACCCACGCGCCTGTCAGGACGTTGGTGAAATCGAGGCCGTGGCTCGCGATCCCCTCCGCTGCCGTACGGCCTTGCCGCAAGAAGGCATCCGCGCGGCTCCGCTTTGCGGCCTCGCGAAGCTGCTGCTTCTCGGCGGTGATGGACGTCGTATCGAGCACCGTGCACCGTGCTGGGGGTTCCTCCCGTCGCGCGACATCGGTTGCCGCACCAACGAACTCAAATATGAAATGCCGCGAAGGCCGTCGGAGCGGTTAATCCCGCCAGGTCCCTACAGAAGTAGGTGGGCGCCGTGTGTCCGAGACCACGGTCAAGGACAGGGACAGCTCCCATGGCAGACTTATAGGCCCAGGGGAAAATGTGCTCCTAACGAGCCCCGCAGCCCTATAAGAGTAGGGCGCGCCGCCAAAAAATCCAGTGCAAGTTGAAATAACCCCACAGCCGAGCGGGCCGTCGGCCCTGCCGCGCATGGCCGTAAGGTGGCCTACCTCGCGGCGGAGGCCGCCAGCCGTCACATGCGGACACCGTCGAAATCAGCGTCCGCACCTTCCGCACCTTGAGACGATATCCCGGGCTTTCCCTGAAGACCTTCCTGAAGCGCGAACAACTCTTCCGTCACCAGCAACGCCGACAAGAGCAGCAATTGATCGTCACCGACCTGACCGAATTCCTCGGTGAGTGCGTCGACCCGCGACCGCACGTGCTCTACCAGCGCGAAGAGCCGTTGCTCCTCACCGTCGGCGCATCGCAAGCGATAGGTCTGGCCGTTGAGCGAGACCGTAACCTGCCCCATTCTCCCTCCGGCGGCTACGGCCTCTCCAGCACGTTCTGAACGGAATCAATGACCCAGTCGATTCTGTTGAGAACATCGACACGCTGACTTTCAAGCGCCGCGATCCTGGCCTCAGCCGCCGCCAATTTTGCGCGCAGCTCAAGGCGTTCCCGCTCGAGTTCTTCGAGAGGCGTCGCCTTCTTCGCCTTGGCCTTCGGACGGCTTGATACTGTGCGCTTGGCACGCGCGCCCGTGCGCGCAACCGTTGCCCGCCCCATTTTCTGCCGCTCCCGCTGCGTCATCCGGCTTGTCCAGACGGACGATGCAAAGCTCCCTCAGCCCTCCAGCATCGCCGTTGGTAAACCTTAAATTCAGACCACCGAGCACGTCAACATAACGCCCGGGATGCCGTCTATTGTTGCTTGCAAGTGCAGCAGCATAGCCGCACGTGCATTGACACGCGCGTTGCGGGAGAACATGTAATCGGCAGATTTAACGCGACTAATCGGGGCTTTTCGCGCTCCGCGACGTTGCAGAAACTTTTCGCCAAGGAGACAAAAAAATGGCTGTCAAGGTTGCGATCTCGGGCTTCGGACGGATCGGCAGGAATGTGTTGCGGGCAATCGCCGAGTCCAAGCGCAAGGACGTCGAAGTGGTCGCGATCAACGATCTCGGGACAGCCAAGGACAACGCCCATCTCTTTAAATACGACAGCGTGCACGGCACCTTCCATAACGACGTAAAGGTCGAGGGCGATCAGATGGATATCGGCCTCGGCAAACCGATCAAGGTGCTCGCCGTGAAGGACCCCGCGCAGCTTCCGTGGAAATCTCTCGGCATCGACATTGTCATGGAATGCACGGGTATCTTCACGGACAAGGACAAAGCCAAGCTGCATCTCGATGCCGGCGCCAAGCGGGTGCTGGTCTCCGCTCCTTCAAAGGGCGCCGATCTGACGGTGGTCTATGGCGTCAACCACGACAAACTGAAGCCCGAGCATACCGTCGTCTCGAATGCGTCGTGCACCACCAATTGCCTCGCGCCGGTTGCCAAGGTCCTGAATGACCTGTGCGGCATCAAAGCGGGCTTCATGACGACCGTTCACGCCTACACCAATGACCAGCGGATTCTCGATCAGGCTCATAAGGATATGCGCCGGGCGCGCGCCGCAGCCTTGTCCATGATCCCGACCTCGACGGGCGCGGCGGTGGCTGTCGGCCTCGTGCTGCCAGAGCTCAAGGGCAAGCTGGACGGTACCTCGATCCGCGTGCCGACGCCGAACGTCTCGGCCGTCGACCTGAAGTTCATTCCCAACCGCGAAGTGACCGTCGAGGAAGTCAACAAGGCGATCGAACACGCCGCCGCCAACGAGCTGAAGGGTGTTCTTACCGTCGTCCGCGATGAACTGGTCTCGATCGACTTCAATCACTCGCCCGCCTCGTCGAACTTCGACCTGACGCAGACCCAGATCGTGGACGGCAAGCTGGTCCGCATCCTCACCTGGTATGACAACGAGTGGGGCTTCTCCAACCGGATGAGCGACACGGCGGTGGCCATGGCCAAGTTGCTCTGACAAGCAACCTGCCTTTCCCGTTCTAAGCGCAACGTCACGTCGGGAAACGGACCTGTCCGATCAGCGTTTCCCATGTAGCGCCACGCAGCTTCAACTTAGCTGTTCAGCATGTTTCGCGGCACCCTGGCCGGTGCCGCGAATTGGCGCTAAAGACACGCCAACCCGCCATAGTGCCCGTATGGAAGCCCAAGGAGACGCACCCCATGAGTGAGAAGCTCGAGGACATCGCCCAGGCCATGGTCACCCCCGGCAAGGGCATCCTGGCCGCCGATGAGAGCTCCGGCACGATCAAGAAGCGCCTCGATTCCATCAAGGTCGAAAATACCGAGGAGAACCGGCGCGACTATCGCGAGATGCTGTTCCGCAGCGCCGAGGCGATGCATGAGCGCGTCTCAGGGGTGATCCTGTTCGACGAAACCATCCGCCAGAAAGCCAAGGACGGGACGCCGCTGGTCGATATCATCAAGGCAGCGGGCTCCATTCCCGGCATCAAGGTCGACACCGGCGCCAAGCCGCTGCCCGGCCCCACCGTGAAGATCGAGAAGGTCACGGAAGGCCTCGACGGTCTGCGCGAACGCCTGGCGGACTATTACAAGCTGGGTGCGCGCTTCGCCAAATGGCGCGCGGTCATCACGATCGCGGAGCACTGCCCCAGCTACAATTGCATCAACGCCAACGCGCACGGGTTGGCACGTTATGCAGCGCTCTGTCAGGAAGCCGGCATCGTGCCGATCGTCGAACCTGAGGTGCTGATGGACGGCGAGCATGCGTCCCATGACATCGACACCTGCTATCGGGTGACCGAGTGGACCCTGAAGGAAGTGTTCCAGCAGCTTTACTATGCCAACGTGAAGCTGGAAGGCATGGTGCTGAAACCCAACATGGTCGTTGCGGGCCAGAAGTGCACGAAGCAGGCTTCCGCAGCCGAAGTAGCCGAGAAGACCGTGGCTTGTCTCAAGGCCTGCGTTCCGCCAGCCGTGCCAGGCATCGCCTTCCTGTCGGGTGGCCAGTCGGATGAGCAGGCGACGGAGCATCTGTCCCTGATCAACGAGATCGGCAACCTGCCCTGGAAAGTCACGTTCTCCTACGGTCGTGCGTTGCAGGCCGCTGCGCTCAAGGCTTGGGGCGGCAAGCCGGAAAACGTTGCTGCCGGCCAGCGCGCCTTTTCGCACCGCGCCAAGATGAACGGGCTTGCCTCACAAGGGACGTGGAAGAAATCCCTGGAAAAGGCGGCTTAAGGCCGCCTCGCCCTCCGGAGCCACGTTTCCGCCGGATTTGGTGCCGATACGGCTCCGCTCGACAACCTCAGCGGAAGGATGCCGGCTGTGGCCGAAGAGGAGTTGCGCGCTCAGATCTTTCTGGTTGTGGAAGCTGGCGAGGGCGCGCGCGAACGTCTCGCCTCCGCACTCGGCGCGGGTGTGACCTCAGTTCTCATCACTCCCTCGGCACAGGGAACGTTCGATGCCGCAACCCTCGCGCCGTTGATACAGGAAGCGCAGGCCGCTGGAGCTGCCGCGCTCGTTTATAATGACGCCAGCTTAGCGCACAGCCTCAAGGCCGATGGCGTTCACATTCCGCAGTCGCCGAACGATGCGCTGGCCGAACAGTACGAGGCTGCCCGCAAAACCCTTGGATCCCAGGCGATTATCGGTGTGGGAGTTGGCGCATCCCGTCATGATGCGATGACGCTTGGCGAGGCTGGCGCCGATTATATCGCCTTCGGCTTAGCCTCGGACACCCACGATTACAACGCCGCTCGCATTGAACGGCAAGCGCTGATCACATGGTGGGCCGAGATTTTCGAGCCTCCGTGCGTGGCGTTGGATGTCGAGACGCCAACCGACGCGCAGGACTTGGCTAAAGCCGGAGCCGACTTCATCGGTGTCACTCTCCCGGGCGGGATTTCCCCGGCACAGGCGGCTGAGCGCGTAACTGTCATCTGCACAGCCATATCCGCCATGGCGACAGCCTGAAGGAGGGAAAATGCGGGCTATCGCTTTAGCATTTCTGGGTTTTCTGGGGCTGGCGACTGTCGCGCCCAGGCTTCACGCCGAAACCAGTTCCTGGTCGACGAAAACGCAGTCCGGCCCGAAAGAAGCGGCCAAGCCAAAGCCGAAGGCCAGGCCGATGGCGAAGCCGCAGCCGAAAGGGCCTAAGCCGCTGGCGACGAGCCCCACCGCTGATCCTCTCAGCAAATTTACGAAATCGGAGCCCGCGCCCCTCAAAGGCACGTCCATAGCGCCAGCGACCGGCGAGGACGCGGCCTATATCGCATTCGAGCAAGGCCAGTACCTGACCGCGCTCGATCTTGCGGAGCGTGCGGCCGGGAAGGGCGATCCGCAGGCGCATACGCTGGTGGGCCGCATCTACGCGGAGGGCCTCGGGGTTGCCAAGGACGAGGTCGTCGCGGCCCGCTGGTACGCACGCGGTGCGGAGCTCGGCGATACCGAAGCGGCTTTCGCGCTTGGATTGCAGCTTGCCGAAGGCCGCGGCGTCGGGAAGGACCGTGCGGCGGCGGCCAACATGTTCGAGAAAGCAGCCGCCAAGGGGCACGCCTATGCCAATTACAATCTCGGCCTGCTGTTTCTGAGTGGCGACGGCAAGCCCGAGAACCCACGCCGGGCGGCACTGCATATTGCCTATGCGGCCGAGCAAGGGGTCATCGCCGCGCAATACGACCTGGCTGTGCTTTATCAGTCAGGTCACGGGGTTGAGCCCAACGCCTTGGAAGCCCAGCGTTGGATGAGACGGGCGGCCGAGCAAGGGCTGCTCGAAGCCGAATATGACTATGCCCTTTTGCTGCTGCGCGGTTTTGGCCTCAATTCCGAGGTTCCCAAGGCCGTGGATTATCTGCGTTCCGCCGCGGAAAAGGGCTTCGCGGGCGCGCAGAACCGGCTTGCGAACCTGCTGGCCGAGCAAGCGTCTCAGGGCAATGCCGATAGCCTGAAGGAAGCAGCAAAGTGGCGCATTCTGGCGCGTGAGCAGGGCCTCAAGGACGATGCTTTGGACGCGACCATCGCCAAGCTCTCCCGCGGCGACAAGCAGGCCGCCGAAGTGGCTGCCCAGGAATGGAAGGACCGCACGTCGATCGGAATGCTGGCGCAGTAGCGGGCTCGCTGCTGCTTTTCCTTGTCAGAACGCGCCGAAGCCGCTACTCGAAGCCACCGCGCCTGCACCGGATCCGCGGTCCGGGCTGCTTCCCATGACCGCAACGAGGCGCGTACCCATGCCTGCATCCGCATTGATGAACGTTATGACCGCGGCCGCCCGCAAGGCAGCCCGCAGTCTCTCGCGCGACTTCGGCGAGGTCGCGCAGCTTCAGGTTTCCGTAAAAGGCCCTGCGAACTTCGTCTCGGCCGCCGATCATCGCGCCGAGGAGATCCTGTATCGAGAGCTTTCCAGAGCACGCCCCGGCTATGGCTTCCTCATGGAGGAAGGCGGCGAAGTCGAAGGTGTAGACAAAACCCACCGCTGGCTCATCGACCCGCTCGACGGAACGACCAATTTTCTCCACAGCATTCCGCTGTTCGCGATTTCCATCGGCTTGGAGCGCGAGGGCCAACTTGTCGCAGGTCTTATCTATAATCCGGTTTCCGATGAGCTCTACACGGCTGAGAAAGGTAAAGGTGCCTTCCTGAACGATCGCCGCCTGCGAGTGGCCGCGCGCAATACGCTGGCGGACACCGTCGTCGCCACCGGCATTCCGCACCGGGGACGGGCCGGCCACCAGAGATTTCTGAAACAGGCTGAAGCCGTCATGAGCCAAGTTGCTGGAATCCGGCGCACAGGAGCCGCCTCCCTGGATCTCGCGTGGACGGCTGCCGGACGGTTCGACGGCTATTGGGAGCACAATCTGCAGCCGTGGGACATGGCCGCGGGCATACTGATCGTACGCGAGGCCGGTGGCATCGTCACAGACCTCGAGGGCGGGAATGCAATGCTGGAAACCGGAGGGATTCTGGCGGCCAACGCGGCAGTGTCGAAAGCGCTACTGCCGGTCCTCCAAACGTCCGCGGGGGGCGTTTGACGGCATCAAGGCCATTGTTGGGCACGATCTTGCCGGTTTTGCCTGCCAAGGGATTTCGCTAAGGTCGCGGGCGCGTCCTTCCAAGAGGCTTGAGTAATGGCGAGAAAGCGACAACCGGAAATTACGACCAGACCCATGCATCGGACGCTGTCGTCGCCCGGCGGGTTCCTGCTGAACATGGTGTTTTTCTTGGTGCTCGTCGGCTTTATTGCCGCGATCGCTTTCCCGACGCTGATGGCCGCGTTTCTGAACAACCCATTTCTCAACGGCCTGATCATCTTCGTTCTGTTCATTGGCATCCTTTACGCGTTTCGGCAGGTCCTCCGGCTTTATCCTGAAATCCGCTGGGTCAACGCCTTCCGCATCGCCGATCCGGGCCTCGCAATTTCTCATAAGCCCGTTCTTCTCGCGCCGATGGCGACCATGCTCCGTGACCGGACGGGGACGCTCTCTCTCTCAACGGCCTCGATGCGGTCGATCATGGACTCGATCGGCTCACGTCTCGACGAAGCCCGCGACACCGGCCGCTACATCATCGGCCTGCTCGTTTTTCTCGGATTGCTTGGCACGTTCTGGGGCCTTCTCGACACCATCACCTCTGTCGGACAGACGATCAGCGCGCTCGATACCAAGGCCTCGGAAAGCGCCATGGTGTTCGAAGAGCTGAAGACGGGTCTGGCGGCACCGCTCAAAGGCATGGGCACGGCCTTTTCCTCATCGCTTCTCGGCCTGTCCGGCTCGCTGGTGATCGGTTTCCTTGAGTTGCAGGCAGGGCATGCCCAGAACCGCTTCTATAACGAACTGGAAGACTGGCTTTCGGGCATCACGGAGCTGACGCCCGGCGGCGCGGGCGCGACCGACCAGATGAGCCGGCAGCTCTATTCGGCGGTCTTCGAAATGCAGCGCTCGATCACGGAGTTGACCGATCGTCTGCAAACCGCCTTGCCGGTCAACGAACAGCCCGACAACGACGCGGTGAAGGAACTCGCGCAGGGTATCGGGGAGCTGGTGAACCAGATGCGCGCGGAGCAGACCGTCGTCCGGCAGTGGGTGGATGAGCAAGCCGCCCAGCAGTCCCAGATCGCGAGTTTGCTGCGCGACTTCGCGGCCAGCAACTCCAAGCGTCGCGGGGCCTGACGGCATGGCACGCGGTGCCCGACGCGGAGGCGGCGAACGCGGAGAGTTCTGGCCGGGCTACGTGGACGTGCTGTCGACGCTGCTGCTGGTCGTGACGTTCCTGCTGTCGATCTTCATGCTGTCGCAATATTTCGTCAGCCAGGAAGCGAGCGGCAAAGACGTCGCGCTCCGCCGCCTCAACCGGCAGATTGCCGAGCTTACCAACCTGTTGTCCCTGGAAAAGGGCCGTTCGCAAACGGTGCAGGACGATCTGGCGACGGTGCAGGCAACGCTGACCTCGTTGCGTGAGGAGAACGCGCGCCTCACAGGTCAGTCAGCGGGCAGCGACGAGGCTCTCAAGGGCAGCCAGGCACGGATCGGCACGCTTTCCACGCAACTCGACGAACAGCGCAAGATATCAGACGAAGCCGTCGCCAAGGTGGATTTGCTGAACCAGCAGCTTCTGGCGTTGCGGCGTCAGATCGCGGCGCTCAATTCCGCGCTCGAAGCCTCTGAGCGCAAGGACCAGGAAGCCCAGGACCGCATCAAGGATCTCGGCCAGCGGCTCAATGCGGCGCTTGCCCGGCAGGTGCAGGAGCTGCAGCGTTATCGGTCTGATTTCTTCGGGCGCCTGCGTGAACTCCTGAGAGACCGCAAGGACATCCGCGTGGTCGGCGACCGGTTCGTGTTCCAATCCGAAGTTCTGTTCCCATCCGGTCAGGCGCAGATGACGCCGGAAGGTCTGGCCGCCATGGACCAATTGGCGTCGGCGATCGTCGAGCTGGAGCGGTCCATCCCCAAGGAGATCGATTGGGCTTTGCAGGTTGACGGCCACACGGACATCCGGCCGATCAATAGCGCGCAATTCCCGTCCAACTGGGAACTATCGACGGCACGCGCAATCTCGGTGGTTCGCTATCTCATCTCGCGCGGCGTGCCGGCCAAACGGCTGGTGGCGGCAGGCTATGGCGAGTTCCAGCCCCTCGAAGACGGCTCCTCAGAAGAGATCCTGACGCGCAATCGCCGCATCGAACTCAAGCTGACCAATCGCTAAGGCCGTCATACGGCTGAGATCAATTCCGCTTACGTCTCTCCCCGGGCAATGACGGTAACAACTGTCCCGGGGGGTGACATGGATGTCCGGATCGAAGCCGGCGGCGATATCGTCTCACAGGTCCGACCAGAAAACTTTCTGGTCTGCGGCTTCTTTACAGCCGACTACAGGGAGCTGACAGAGCGTCTGGCGCGCGAGCTGGGCCCTGCGATCCCCTATCATTTCTTCTTTCGCGAAAAAGGCACCGCGACGTGGCGGGACATCGTGCGCTGGAAGCCCGATGTCATCATGCAGGCTATGGACCTTTACCCGGGTAAGGAAATCATCCTGCTCGACGTGGACTGCTCCGTTCTTGGCCCGATCTCGTCCATGACGGACTTCAACGGAGACATTTCCGGCTACCCGATACACGTCTTCAAGCCGCGCCCCTGGCCTCTGCGTGGCCGCTTCAAGCTGCATATTTCATCGCGCAGCCTGGCCTTAAAACCGACCGATCGCACCCGGACGTTCCTGTCGGCATGGCGGGAAGAATGCAAGGATGCGACAGGAAAATATCGGCGCAGCGGGTGTGAGATGGCAATGCTGACCGCATTGACGAAGACCACCGGTATCGCCTTCTGTCCGATGGACATCCGTTATTCAGGCCGGGAAACGACGACCAAGTTGCCGGGCGCCATCATCACGCACAGCAGTGCCAGCCAAGCCCACGACGGACATCTCCAGACACGCTGAACATGGGTTGAAAGATTTGGAGTCGTTTCCGGTTCACTTGGAAACGTACTGTTGCCATCCCGAAATTTCGCGAGCGAAATTTCGGGATCCGGATGGTACGATCCAAGTCGGAAAAACTCCAGGCAGCCAGTTTCGCCGCCTATTGCCAGTGCTGCCTGATCCACGGCGTCGGTCGCACGTGCTTGTACGTCTTCTTGTACCAGGGCGCGTTCCAGATGCCGTCCCGCGCTTCGTCCGGGTCGGGCTTGCCGGTGAAGGCAACGACCTTGGTTTCCGGAGGTAACGGCGCGGCCTGGATGAAATTGAGTGGCCAGCGCGGCAGGAGAGTGTGCTTGAAGCTCTGGCACCAGGCCGCCGGCCAGAACGTTTTCTCGCGAACGGTGCGGGAGATATAAGTCTGGCTGTTGGGATATTTCGAAAGGATCTTCTGCGGATCGGCGTTCAGCTCATCGTAGAGATACGGATGGCTTCCGACCCGGAACCGATAAACGGACGTATTGCCGATATCTTCCCCGATCTGCGTCCAGTTCTCGATGACGCAGAATGTCGATTCCGGAGAAAAATCGAAGAAATCATCGATCCCCCCGGTGATCACGACATCCAGATCCATGAACAGGACGTCGCCCGTCAACGGCTCGAGGTTTGAGGCCCAAAACGAGACTTTCCGCCACCCCAACACGAAGGCCGGCATCGGCAGGTTGATTTCCGGGATCGGATACGTGGTGATCGCCGGATCCACACCGGACGGATCATCCGTGAAGCAAATCAGCCGCGTATCGCGCTTGGTATTCCTGCGGATCATCGACCACAGCGTGTTGGCGTATTCCGCCGGATAGCGCGTGCCCCATTTCGCACAAATGATCGTCTGCTGCATCGTTCCCATCCCGATGAAGACTACCATGATCCAAGCGAAATTATGGTGGGCCCGGCAGGACTTGAACCTGCAACCAGACGGTTATGAGCCGTCGGCTCTGACCAATTGAGCTACGGGCCCGGTACCAGGCGAGCGACGTCTCCTATATCAGACTTCGGGCGTGATGCACCCCCGGACCGCGGCGTGGTTTGGTCGCAATCACAGATATATACTACCAAGGGCCAACAGACAGGAAAGCTCATGACGGACACGTTTGCGAAATTGCTGCCCGGCGTTCTTCTTGGAGTGCTGCTGACGCTGCCGACGCTGGCTCAGGCAGCCGATCCAGAAACGATGCCGAGGCATATCAGCGTGTCGGCGTCCGCCACCATTACCGCCGAGCCGGATATCGCAATGATCTCGACAGGTGTCGTCAGCGAAGCTGACACCGCGCGGGAAGCGTTGACGGCCAACACCGCCGCCATGAAGCGTCTGATCGATGGTCTCAAAGGCGCGGGAATCACAGCGAAGGACATTCAGACCACCTCGTTCAACGTCGAGCCGCGCTACGAGCAGTCCAAGGACCGGAGCGCGCCAAAGATCAGCGGTTATCGCATCGTCAACCAGGTGCGTATCATCACCCGCGATATCGCCAAGCTGGGGGAGATCCTCGATGAAACCGTGACGCTCGGCGCCAATCAGATCGGTGGTATCGAATTCGAGGTGAGCAAGGCCGAGACACTGAAGGATCATGCGCGCAAGGCCGCCGTGGAAAACGCGCGGCGACGGGCCAGCCTGTTCGCGGTGGCCGCCGGGGTGGAACTTGGGCAAGTCATCTCCATCGAGGAGAACGTGCAATCCGTTGGACCGCGCCCTCCCCGGTTTGCCAGGACGATGGCGGCCCAGTCCGTGCCGATCGAACCCGGAAGTCAGGCGCTCGAGGCCACTGTGCAGATCACATGGGCGCTGAAATAGGGCTTGCGCGGAAGGACGCGAGCCGCTTCTGGCGGCCTGCGCTTGGCTTGCGGGGCTAAAGTAGCGACACGATTTTCGTCGCGTTGATCAGTGATCCAGCGCCGGGCTGCAGGTTCCAATCCGCTGAGTTCCGCATCTCGCCACCGGTGCGGACCTCGGCCAGCTTGCGAAAATCGACAACGGCCGACACCCAGCCCGGCGCGTTGATAACGCCTTCGGCCAGCGTACCGGTCATCGACAGGTTCACCTCGGCCGGCACGTAGATGCCACCTGCCCCGGTATTCACATCGACGGCTGGCGACCAGGGCGCGTCTCCTATGGTCGGCGAAAGCGCCGTTGCGATCTGGCTCTCCAATGCTCGCGCGCAGGCTGCCGTCCGTACGCGATGCGCGCCGGACAAGCGCTCGGTGCAGGACGGGATCAGAACCAGCTCAGCCCCTGCCTCCGCCTGCGCCCGCACCAGGAGCGGAAATTCGCTGTCGTAGCAAATCGCGATCCCGATCCGCCCAAGGCCCGTTTCGAACACGCGTAACTCCGATCCCGGCGCCACGCCCCAATCACGCTCGAACGGCGTCATGATAAGTTTTTCCTGCACGCCCATGCGCCCCGCCGGGGTCAGCAGGCGGGCCGCATTGACGAACGCGCCGTCGCCGGGGCGGCGAACAGGCCCGGATGGCGCCAGGATATGGACCTCGTGCTGCCGGGCGAGCGCCGCATAGACCGCATCCATCTCATCTGCGAGATCGGCGACCGCCACGAGGGTACGCTTCAAATCGGAGGCGATCGCCGCACCGAAGGTTGCCGCCACCTCGAGTGCGCCGTACTCGGGAAAAACCAGAAGCTCTGCGCCGGTCGCGGCACCATCAGCGACCCACCGCGCGGCCTTTTCCCGCCATTCGGCCATAGTCACGGGCTCACCGATGGGATACTGGGCCACCGCCACGTTGATCTGGTCGCGACGCCGCATCTAAAGAAGCTTCATCCAGAACTGCATGGGCTTGGCGGTCTCCTCGGTCTGGTCGAGATCCTTCCACGTCAGGGATCCGATCATTCCATCCACCTTATGATACCCGCGCTTGGTCCAGAACGCATCGAGCGGGCGGTAGCCTTCGGGCCGCATCGGATGATCTTGCGGCCGGATAACGCCGCAGAAAGCGGATCGGGTATACGTCGCTTTCTGGCCGGACACCTTGCGGGCGTGATTTTCCCTCCAGTCGAAGAAGGCATGACCAATACCCCTGCCGCGATATCCCGGCAGCAGCACCGACTCCCCGAAATAGAATATCGTATCCGGATTGAACCCATGCGCCTCGAAGAGCGGCACGAACGAATCGGTATGGCCGCGTAGCGGTGCCGCGGTTGCTGCGCCGACGATCTCGTCGCCATCACGCGCTGCCACGATCACCGCGTCGTCCGCCGCGGCGAAGCGTGAGAGATAGTGGGCCTCATACTCGAGTGCGCCTTCGTACAGATAGGGCCAGGCCCGGAACACCGTAATGCGCAGTTTCGCCAGCGCCGGCAAGGCCTGCTCCAGCGTAGAACCCGTCAACGTCTCGACAACAACGCTCATGCCTGCAACTTGCCCGAGACCTGCATGATCCAGTCCGTCAGATTGTAGTATGTGGTAACCCGGGCGATCTTTCCGCCCTCGATGGCAAAGAACGTTCCGGCCGGGAGAACGTAGGTCTGGCCGTCAGCAGGCGGCAAACCTGTTTCCGACTGGAGATATGTCCCGTTCACGTTGAATTCGGCTGCAGCACGCGATCCATCGTGCGTCGTCATCACGACGATATTCTCGAGCCGCTCCTTATAATGATGTGCCATGCGGGCACAAAACGCGTGAAAGCGATCCTTGCCGGTGCGGCGTTCCCCCTGATTCACGTCATGCACGACATCCTCGCTGACGCAGGCGAGCATGCCGTCGATGTCGCCGGCATTGAAGCAGTTGTAGTAACGTTGGATCAGGCTCGCCGTCGCCGCCGCAGCATCCGTCATCTCATTCTATCTCCTGATCACAACTCATCGTAGGTTCTGCCTGCTTGCGATCCGGGACACCGGGCTCGGTGTACGAACGCAGGTCTGCCTCGCGCGTTTCTAGCAAAAAGCCCCGGAGCCGAGAGAAAAATTATGCCCCCGTCGCGAATGACGAAAAAGCGGCGCGCCATGGTCGAGCGTCAGCTCTCCGCGCGCGGTATCGTCGATCGGCGGGTTCTGAATGCGATGTCGGCGGTGCCCAGGGAAACGTTTGTGCCGATCGGCCTGCGTGCGTTCGCCTATGACGACTCCGCGCTGCCGATCGAAGCCGGGCAAACCATCTCACAGCCCTACATCGTGGCGCGGATGATGGAGCTGGCGGAAATCGACGCTGGCGACACCGTTCTCGAGGTCGGCGCAGGCTCGGGGTACGCAGCTGCCGTTCTCGGGCAACTGGCCGATCGCGTCGTCGCCATCGAGCGTCACGCGGAACTCGCCCGGAAGGCGCGGCGACGCATTGCCTCGCTCCATCCTGCAAATGTCGAGATCATTCACGGTGATGGCATCAGGGGCTGGCCAGCCGCGGCTCCCTTCGATGCCATCATCGTGTCCGCGGGAGCGGAAACAATCCCTCCCGCACTCAAGTCTCAGCTCAAGATCGGCGGCCGCCTGATCATTCCAATTCGCCATGGCGCGGATCAGATGCTGGTGCGCATTCGACGCACTGGCGAGAATGCATTCGATGAGGAAGAACATGGGCTGGTCGCGTTCGTGCCACTGGTCGGATCGGACGATCCGGACCTAGCGCCGTAGGGTCGCGAGGGCGGCAGCCAGGCACACTTCGAAGCCGCGCAAATCCGTCAGTTCCTCGCCTCTCGCGACTTCGACACACACTGGCGCCACGCCCGTCTCCCGCAGCGCGATGTCGATCATGAGGTTTTCCGCCAATCCGAAATCCTCAATGGCGATTGCCGAATGATCGCTGTCATTCCACTCCGCCGCCGCGCGCCTGAACGTCTCGGCCCGGGACCGGTAGTCGCCCGCGATATTCGTGTACCCAAAGACCGGGCGCTCCAGCGCCCGCATGAAGCCCACCTCGAAGGCGGTGCCGGAATCCATTGATACGCCGCGAAACGGCGTCAGGTTGGCGATCAGGGCATCGCAACTGCGCATCAACTCCTCATTGCTCCGCGAGATCAGCCGCGCCTGCTCGAGCGGCGCCAATCCGCCGAGATCGAGACTGGTATCCAGCGGAAACGCTCCAATGCATCCCGCAGCCGCACAAACCGCCGCCTTGGCCGCGCCGATGTCTTTCGCATTGGGCAGGAACACCTCCGGACCGGCGAGATAGATCCGTGGACGATCGGGTGCTGGCATGCGCGGTCTCCCTCCCACAACGTCATAAGAGTTTAGGCATCTCGCGCGATCCCGACAGGGGCATCGCGATGTTTTCCTCGCTGCGCGCCCTTGAAGAACGATAGTTAGGTATTGACCTCACTATCACGCTTCCCTATAGTTAGTTTTATGCCTAACTATCAGCCTCACCTGAACGATACCTTCCGCGCGCTGTCCGATCCGACGCGTCGGGCCGTCGTTGAACGGCTGGGGCGCGGACCGGCCTCGGTCAGTGATCTGGCCAAGCCCTTCGACATGGCTCTGCCGACCTTCCTTCAACATCTCAAGGTGCTGGAAGATTGCGGCGTCATCGGCACCCGAAAGGTCGGCCGTGTCCGTACCTGCCAGCTCAAGCCGGAACCGATCGCCGCTGCCGAACACTGGCTCGGCGAGCAGCGGGCGCTGTGGACCCAGCGCCTCGATCAGCTCGACGCCGTCCTGGCAACGCTCAAGGAAAAGGAAAAGGATATATGACGCTCGACACTCGCGATGCTTTTGACCCTAGTCTCGACCTCATGCTCGAACGCACCGTCGATGTTCCCCCGCACCTGGTCTGGCGGGCGTGGACGGAACCCGCGCTCGTCAAGAAATGGTTCACTCCCCTGCCCTGGACGACCGTCGATTGCGAAATCGACCTGCGGCC
>JAFAFW010000067.1 GCA_023423275.1 Pseudomonadota bacterium | reverse complement strand
AACTTCGGCGAATACAATCTGCTGTCAGCTCTGGTGTTCGAGGTCGTGGGAACGTTCCTGTTCCTGGTTTGCATTCTTGGCGTGACGCAGAAGGGCGCGCCATCGCAGTTTGCCGGTCTGGCTATCGGCCTGACGCTGGTCGCGATCCATCTCGTCGGCATCAACATCACCGGTACGTCCGTCAATCCGGCGCGCTCGATCGGGCCGGCGCTGGTCGGTGCGGCGACCAATCCGGCTGCCTTGGGTCAACTCTGGCTGTTCATTGTTGCGCCTCTCATCGGCGCTGCAGCGGCTGGCCTGCTGTTCAAGTCCGGTTGCGTACTGGACGCCGAACAGAAGTAGGCAACCACCTATCGGCGCTTTCCTGAGCGCTTCACGCGATTGCTGGCCGCACGGTGCGCTGCGGCCAGCGCCTCTCTCGCCCAGGCTGCGAGCTCGTCCGGATCATCGAGCAGACGTTCCGGCACCTGCCAATACGACATGATCGCGACGTGGCCGCCCTTACCTTGATAGGCGAACGGCTTCATGTCCTCCGCTTCGAAGGCGGACCGGTTGATATCATCAGCCTTCAGATAGAGCGTATCGTCCGCGATCAGCCCGAACATCACGCCATCATTGTAAATTCCGGCGCCACCGAACATCCGACGCACGCTGACGCTGCCGAATTCCGCGAGCTGCTCCTTGAGCATGTCGACGAAACCGGCGCTGACAGACATCCGAATGATCCGTCAGAATGAGCTGCCCGGTTGTGTCAGGAATTCCGTCTCTTCGCGCGTCGATGCTCTTCCCAGTACGGCATTGCGATGCGGGAAACGGCCGAAGCGCGCAATGATATCGCGATGCGCGATCGCATACTGGGTGTACGATTCATCACCTAGCGGTGTGAACAACGCGACCGACTTTTCCTGGTCGGGAAGATCCTCGCTGTGCTCGAACGGCAGATAGAAGAACGCGCGTCCGTGCAAATCGAAGCCTTGATCGTAGCCACGCTCGACGGCGCCCCGTGCGATCTCGCGCGCGACGGGATCAGCGGCGAATGCCTTCGGTGAACCGCGGAACATGTTGCGAGAAAACTGATCGAGAACGATGACCGCGGCCAAGGCGGTTCGCGGGCTGGCGAGCGCGTCTTGCGCCGGCGTGACCGCGAGAATTTCGTAAAGAGCCAGAAAGCGGTCCTGGATCAGCGCGTCCGTTACATCGCTCTTACGAAACCACGCTTCCTGCTCCAATTCGCGGAACCAGAACGAGAGGACATCCTGCACCCACGGCGGATCGCCCGCCGCACTCGTGTCGTACGGACTGACATTCGCCATTACGATGCTCCTTGGGATTAGCGCGTGATCAATGCGCCGTGTCAGGCCTTGATGGCCTCCAGCTTGTCCTGACTGGCGGGCGTGATCGCAACCGACACGCCACAGCCGCACGCGCTGCTCTGGTTGGGATTATTAAAGACGAACTGCGCCGACAGCTTGTCGACTTTGTAATCCATCTCCGTGCCGAGCAGGAACAGGATGGCCTTCGGGTCGATCAGAACGCGGACACCCTTGTCCTCGACCACCTCATCGAATTTGTCCTGACTGACCGCCCAATCCATCGTGTATTCCATGCCGGCACAGCCGCCGTTTTTCACGCCGACGCGAAGGGCAATCACGTCCGGCCGTGAAGCCATGATCTGCCGCACGCGAGCCGCAGCCGCGTCCGTCAACGTCATTACCTTGGGTTTCGGTCGTATCGCCATAGTCACTTGCTCGTTCAGCGGTAAATCCCGAGTAGTCACGTAATAATATAGCGTGCTTCGCGCCGAATGCGAGCCATCCCGCCGCTATGGTCAAAACATGTTGAGCGCCAGCTTGGCTTCGTCGCTCATGCGATCCTTGTCCCAGGGCGGGTCGAAGGTGAGCGTGACGGCCGCGCCACTGACGCCGGGGACGGCCGCGACGGCATTTTCCACCCACTGCGGCATCTCACCGGCCACAGGGCATCCCGGCGCCGTCAGGGTCATCTCGATCGCAACATGGCGGTTGTCATCGACGTCAATCTTGTAGATGAGACCAAGCTCGTAGATGTCTGACGGAATTTCCGGGTCGTAGACGGTTTTCAGCGCCGAGACGATGTCAGCCGTGAGCTGTTCCAGTTCTTCCTTGGAAAAGCTGGAGCCTTCAACCGGCGTCCCGCCCTGCGCGACACTCGGCGGAGCATCGGACGCCACGGCCACGTCGGAGCGCTCCGCGTCCGTCATCCCTTGGTTTTCCGGCCTGTCGTCCATCATACCATCAAACTCCCTGGCACTCAGGCGAAGAACTCATGCGCCCGCACCAACGCATCCGTCAACGTGTCCACCTCGGCCTTCGTGTTGTAAAGCCCGAACGACGCCCGGCATAGGGCCGGCACGCCAAACCGCTCCATCAGCGGCTGCGCACAATGATGGCCTGCCCGGATCGCGATACCCGACCGATCGATGATCGTCGACACGTCATGCGGGTGCAGACCCTCCATACTGAAAGAGACGATCGCGCTCTTATCCGGCGTCGTGCCGTAGATTTTCAGCCAATTGAGTTCGCCGAGCCGCTCATGCGCATACTTCACCAGCGCATGTTCGTGCGCGGCGATCTCCTCGCGGCCGAGCTGCATCATGTAGTTCAATGCCGCACCGAGCCCGATGGCCTCGACGATCGGCGGCGTGCCGGCCTCGAACTTGTTGGGCGGCTGGCCGTAGGTGATCTTATCAACGGCCACGCTCTCGATCATCGATCCGCCACCAAGGAACGGCGGCATCTTATCCAACAGCGCCTTCTTGGCGTACAGCACACCGATACCCGACGGCCCGTAGACCTTATGGCCGGTGAAGGCATAGAAATCGCAATCGATATCGGTGACGTCCACCGGCATGTGCACCGCGCCCTGCGAGCCGTCGATCAACACCGGGATACCTTTGGCGTGCGCGATGCGGCACACCTCCTTTACCGGCACAACCGTACCCGTGACGTTCGAGACGTGCGTCAGCGCCACCATCTTGGTGCGCGGGCTCAGTAGTTTCTCGAACTCATCGAGCAGGAATTCGCCGGAATCCGAAATCGGCACCCACTTCAGAACCGCGCCCTTGCGTTCACGCAGGAAATGCCACGGCACGATGTTGGAGTGGTGTTCCAGCAGCGACAGGATGATCTCGTCGCCTTCCTGGATGTTGTCCAGGCCCCAGGCATACGACACCAGATTGATCGATTCCGTCGCATTCTTGCTGAACACGATCTCTTCGGCGGAGGCCGCGTTGAGGAAGCGACGCGCGGTTTCACGCGCATCCTCATACTTCTGCGTCGCGGCATTCGACATCAAATGAATGCCGCGATGCACGTTGGCGTATTCAAAGCGTAGCGCGTGATCCATGGCCTCGATCACCGCGGTCGGCTTCTGCGCCGATGCTCCGCTATCGAGATAGACCAAGGGTTTGCCATAGATGTCGCGGAACAGAATTGGGAAGTCGGCGCGTGCGCGCTCGACGTCGAACTTCTGTCCGCCTGCCGACTTCAGATTTGCCACTACTTGTGTCACCGTCGATCGGCCTGCTGTCAGGCCGTCCTCTGGTTGAGCAATTGTGCCGCGATAACCATCAAAGCCTCGCGAACGGGCTCGTCCTCGACCTTCTCGATCGCCTCGCCAATAAACGACTCAATCAGCAGGGCGCGCGCTTCAGCCTCAGGAATACCGCGCGACATGCAATAGAAGATAAGATCCGGATCGATCTCCGCAGAGGTGGACCCATGGCCACAGACGACGTCATCGGCGTAGATCTCCAGCTCCGGCTTGCTATCGAACTCGCAATCCGGCGATAGCATCAGCACCTGCGCCATCTGCTTGCCGTCGGTCTTCTGCGCATCCGGGCGGACGATCACCTTGCCCTGGAAGATGCCGCGGCCGCGGCCATCGAGCACGCCCTTGTAGAGCTCACGACTCTCACAGCCGGGCACCGCATGATCGACCACCAGCGTGGTGTCGACGTGCTCGTTGCCACGTGCCAGGAAGGCGCCAGAACAATCGAGCTTGGCGTCCTCGCCCGTGAACGTCACGAAGATGTTCGTGCGCGTGAGGGCGATCCCGGCCGTGAGCTGGAATGCGCGATAGTTGGCTTCAGCGGCAATCTCGGCCGTGCAGCTTGCCAGATGCACCGCCTTGCCGGCGTCCAACGTGGCCTTCACGTGCGTCACCGCCGCGCCTTTGCCGACTACGATCTCCGTTGCCGCATTCGACTGGCCATTGGCCGCCGCTCCGGCAACCGAAACGAATGCCTCGATCAGCGTCACCTTCGCGCCGTCACCGATCTTGACGACATTGCGCGTCGTGATGGCGGTCTCGGCTTTCCCGGTTCGCGCAAAAACAAGCAGAATCGGACGGTCGATCTCTGCACCGTCCGCAACCCGCATCACCGCGCCGTCGGTCGCAAACGCCGTGTTGAGAGCCGCCAGCGCATCGTCATCGCGCGGGACGCGCAGGAGGTTTGCGACGACCTTGTCCTGGGCTTCCGATAGGGTCTCGCCAAGCGACTTGATCTCAAGCCCCTTGGCGCCGGAAAACCGCGACAGCTCCGTGTTCAAGGTGCCATTCACAAACACCACACGATGCGTGTCGAGTGCTGCCAGCGCACCCAGCGCCGCCTCGATCTCGGCAGCTTTGACCGATGCCTTCTCACCCACGGCCGGCGCGAGGTTCTCTTTCATGAGACCGCGCAGGTCCGTGTATTTCCACTCCTCGATGCGTCGGTGCGGAAGACCCAAGGTCTCGAACACGTCGATCGCGCTCCGCCGCCGCGCGCGAACCGAATTGCCACCCGGCAACCGGCCCTCGACTTCGCCGAACGCTTCCGTCAGGCCCTCTTCGGCCTTCGTCTTCATAATGCTCACAGTCATCTTGCTCTCCAGCCTCACGCGGCCTTCGTGAACTCGGCGTAGCCCGTCTTTTCGAGCTCAAGAGCCAGTTCCTTGCCACCGGTCCGCTGGATCCGGCCCTGCGCGAGCACGTGCACCTTGTCGGGCACGATGTAGTTCAGCAGCCGCTGGTAGTGCGTGATCACCAGCATCGCGCGATCCGGGCCACGCAACGCGTTGACGCCTTCCGAGACGACACGCAGCGCGTCGATGTCGAGGCCGGAGTCGGTCTCGTCGAGCACGCACATGGTCGGCTCAAGCAACGCCATCTGCAGGATTTCCGAGCGCTTCTTCTCACCGCCCGAGAAACCGACGTTCACGGGACGCTTCAGCATCTCGATATCGAAATTGAGTTCGGCCGCGCGCTGGCGCACCAGCTTCATGAACTCCGGCGTCGTCAATTCGGCCTGGTCGCGCTTCTTGCGCACCGCGTTCAGCGCCGTGCGCAGGAATGTCAGCCCGGCAACGCCGGGGATTTCCATCGGATACTGGAAGGCCAGGAACACGCCTTTCGCGGCGCGCTCATCCGGCTCCATCTCCAGGATGCTCTCGCCGTTCCAGAGGATGTCACCTTCAGTGACCTCATAATCCTCACGACCGGCGAGCACATAGGCGAGCGTGGATTTGCCCGATCCGTTCGGGCCCATGATCGCGTGCACCTCGCCCTTGGGTACGACGAGGTCCACGCCCCTGAGGATCACGGTGTCCTCATCGGCGATCTTGACGTGAAGGTTCTTGATCTCAAGCATTTCCAACCACTCGCATTAAATCGGAAGCCGCCTCACACGTGGGCGGAGCCGGACTCCCTGCTGCCCTTACCCTGCGCCAGCCAGTAGCGGTCAAACGCGGCACTCGCGGTCCGCTCCGCCTCTTCCTGACGCGCTTTCAGCTGCTCAACCGTAACGATCAGCTTGCCGTAATCCTGCGTGTTCTCGCCCTGCCCCTGGCGCTCCAACTCGAGCTTCAAACGCCTCGCCTCGTACTTCGCCTCATCAACGGCCGTCTCGGCCTTCAGCCAGGCTTTTTCGAGCTGCGAGATATCGATCGACATTGGTTTCCTCCGAACTGACATCGGGGCCAGGCTCTCGTCCTTGTGGCCCCCTACCCGCTACAGACTGCGCCGGATCCACCGCGGTCCGACGTCTGATTTTGCAACCAACGCGCGTGCGCGTCTACGCCGATCGTCATCCAACGGAGCCTTCCAAGCTGATTCCGATCAGCTTTTGGGTTTCCGCCATGAATTCCATCGGGAGTTGCTGCAGCACATCGCGCACGAAGCCATTCACGATCAGCGCTATGGCCTCTTCCTCCGACAGCCCGCGCTGCCTGCAATAGAACAGCTGGTTGTCGGAAATCTTCGAGGTCGTCGCCTCGTGCTCGAAGTGAGCGGTGGAATTCTTGGCCTCGATATACGGCACGGTGTGGGCGCCGCACTTATCGCCGATCAGCAAGCTGTCGCAGTTGGTGAAATTCCGCGCGCCGGTGGCCTTGCGATGCGCCGAGACCAGCCCGCGATACGTGTTCTGCGAGAAGCCCGCCGCGATGCCCTTGGAAATGATGCGGCTCGACGAATTCTTGCCGAGATGGATCATCTTGGTGCCGCTGTCGACCTGCTGATAGCCGTTCGAGATCGCGATCGAATAGAACTCGCCGCGCGAGTTGTCACCGCGCAGGATGCAGCTCGGATACTTCCAGGTGATCGCCGAACCGGTTTCAACCTGCGTCCAGGAGATCTTCGAATTACGGCCGCGGCAGTCGCCACGCTTGGTGACGAAGTTATAGATGCCGCCCTTGCCGTGCTTATCGCCCGGATACCAGTTCTGAACCGTCGAGTACTTGATCTCGGCATCATCCAGCGCAATTAGCTCGACGACCGCCGCGTGCAACTGGTTCTCGTCGCGCGTCGGTGCTGTGCAGCCTTCGAGGTACGAGACGTAAGCGCCCTTGTCGGCGATGATCAGCGTCCGCTCGAACTGACCGGTCTGCTTCTCGTTGATACGGAAGTAGGTCGACAGCTCCATCGGGCAGCGCACACCCTCGGGCACGTAAACGAACGAGCCGTCGGAGAACACCGCCGAGTTCAGCGAGGCATAGAAGTTGTCGGACTGCGGCACGACCGAGCCGAGATACTTCTTCACCAGCTCCGGATGCTCGCGCAGCGCTTCCGAGATCGAGCAGAAGATGACGCCAGCCTTCGCCAGCTCCTTCTTGAAGGTCGTGACGACGGAGACGCTGTCGAATACCGCATCAACGGCAACCTTCGCGCCCTGCACGCCCGCCAGGATCTCCTGCTCCTTCAGCGGAATGCCGAGACGCTCGTACGTCTTCAGCAGTTCCGGATCGACGTCCTCGAGGCTCTTGGGCCCTTCGGTATTCTTCGGAGCCGAGTAGTAATAAAGATCCTCGAAGTCGATCTTCGGATAGTGAACCTTCGCCCACGTCGGCTCCGTCATCGCGCGCCAGCGGCGATAAGCATCGAGCCGCCATTGCAGCATCCACTCGGGCTCGCCCTTCTTCTCGGAAATGAAGCGGACGATGTCCTCGTTCAGGCCCTTGGGTGCCTTGACGCTCTCGATCTTGGTCTCGAAGCCGTACTTGTACTGGTCGACGTCGATCTCACGGACCTGGTCGATCGTCTGTTGAACTGCAGCCATGATCTCAATCCCGTACTTTCTTCTCGCTTTATCCGTTAACTGGCTCAGGCGGCCGCACGCTGGCGGCCTTTTGCGTTCGCAATTGTGGCCCAAGCCTCAAGAAATCTATCGACGTCGCTGTCCGTGGAGTTCCAGCCGAGGCTGACCCGGACAGCGCTATTGGCGACCTCCGGCGGCAAGCCCATCGCCACAAGCACGGGGCTCGTTCCGACCTTGCCCGACGAACACGCCGCGCCCGCACTGACGGCGATGCCCGCCAGATCGAGCTTGATCACGAGCGTTTCGGACGTATGTCCCGGCAGGGCCAAACTGGCGGTATTGCCGAGCCGGTCCGCATCCTTGGCAATCGCAACGGTCGCGGGCACCGCATCGCGCGCGCCCTGTTCCAGCCGGTCACGCAAACGCGTGATGCGTGCTGCATCAACCAGATCGCGTCGCGCTGCTTCGGCCGCGGCACCGAAACCGGCGATACCAGCGACGTTCTCGGTTCCCGACCGTCGGCGCCGCTCCTGGCCACCGCCAGAGATCAGCGCGGCAGGCTCAAAACCATCCTTGACCACCAGCGCGCCGACGCCCTTCGGGCCGCCGATCTTGTGCGCCGACAGACTGAGGCAATCGACATCCAGCGCTGCGAAATCGACGGGCACACGTCCGACAGCCTGGACGGCATCGCAATGCACGGACGCACCGTGAGAACGCGCGAGCGCCGTCACCTCGGCCACCGGCTGAATCACACCGGTCTCACTATTGGCAAGCTGGATGCTGAGCAAACGACGGCCACCCTTGCCGGCTTCGCGCTCAAGCGCCTCAGCCAATACATCGCGCAGAACTTCACCCGATTCCGCGACGCGTAGATTGATCACCCGTGTCGCCGCCGCTCTGGCCGGTGCCAGCACGGAGTCATGCTCCGTCATGGGGGCCATCACCAGATCCCAGCCCGCGCGCATCACCCAGGCATTCGCCTCGGTCGCACCGCTGGTGAAGACGACCTGTGCTGGGCGAGCGCCGACCAACGCTGCAACCTTCTCGCGGGCTTCCTCGACGATGGCGCGCGCACGGCGGCCTTCGCTGTGAACCGACGACGGATTGCCGACTTCGTCCAGGGCGGCAATCACCGCCGCACGCGCTTCCGGCCGCAACGGCGCCGTCGCGTTATGATCGAGGTATGTCCGCTGTGCACTCATTCTGCAGCGTCCACGCCGGTGAGATGAGGAGCACGCTTATGCAGAGGAACACCGTCGAGCACTTCGCGCAGACTGACGCTCTGCAAGAACGTGCGGATGTGGTCGCCCAGCGCGTGCCATAGGTTGTGCGTCAGACACTTGCCTTCGCCGAGACACCCGACGCTGCTCTCGCTGAGGCAGCGCGTCATGCGCGTCTCTTCCTCGACGGCCGTCATGATCTGCTCGACCATGATGTCCGTCGACGGGCGGCTGAGACGATAGCCGCCGGCCCGGCCGCGCTCGCTTTCCACGAGCCCAGCCCGCCGCAGCTTCAGGAACAACTGTTCGAGATAGGCAATGGAGAGATGCTGGCGCTCGGCGATCGCAGACAGCGGCACTGCCGTGTCGCCACCGTGCATGGCAAGGTCGGCCATCGCCATGACCGCGTATCGACCTCGCGTATTCAGTTCCACCGTCTCGTCTCCGTTCACCAGAACATGCGATGCCAGTGCTTCAACGCAGGCCTTGCAATTGCCACCCGCACCCGTGCTAGAAGGGCGCTGTCGGGCAGACACTGCTGCCTGCAAGTTCGACTTGGACTTTCGAACTGTTCTAATTCTCGCCAGACTATGGGAATTCCGAGCCCGGAAGTCAAGTTTACAAATATGCTCGCCGCAGTCTTTTCATCCAGTGTCTTTCGGCGGATGGACGGCATGTTCCACGGACGTCGTGACGCGGGCGGCACAACAAACAACCTCGAGGACCAATGCCCGAGCTGATTATCAACGGCCCCGCAGGACGGATCGAAGCGCGCTATCACCACGAACCCGCCAAGGACAGCCCGGTCGCGCTGATCCTCCACCCCCACCCGCAGTTCGGCGGGACCATGAACAATCAGGTCGTTTACAACCTGTATTACGCGTTCGTGGAGCGGGGCTTTTCGGTCCTGCGCTTCAACTTCCGCGGCGTCGGCCGCAGTCAGGGCTTCTTCGACAATGGCCCAGGCGAGCTTTCCGACGCGGCGTCAGCCCTCGACTGGCTGCAGATCGCCAAGCCGGAATCAAAGAGCTGCTGGATCGTCGGTGTTTCGTTCGGCACCTGGATCGCCATGCAGCTTCTGATGCGGCGCCCCGAGATCGACGCCTTCATCTGCGTCGCACCGCCCGCCAATCTGTATGACTTCTCGTTCCTGGCACCGTGCCCGTCGTCGGGGCTGCTGATCAACGGCGAGAAGGACCGCGTCGTGCCCTCCGCTTCGGTAGCCGAGCTTGCGATCAAGACCAAGGTTCAGAGGGGCATCAAGATCGAGCACGAGATCGTGCCTGGCGCCAACCACTTCTTCGAGGGCGAAGACCGCATCGCTGCCCTGAAGGAGAGCGTCGGCAAATACGTAGACCGGAGACTGGCCGAAATCCTGCGCGAGAAGAGCGAAGAAAAATAGAGACCGGCAGCCCCGCGCGGATCAAGCGCCCGGGGCCCGGGCGATCACACCACCGCTCAGAGCCTCCTGAATGCCGGTTGTGCCGGGAAACGAGATCGGCAAACCGTTGAGCGCGCGCACGGCCAGATAAGCCCAGGCCTCCGCTTCGAGGCTGTCGCCGTCGAGATCGATGACTTCGACCGGTGCAACAGGGGCCTCCAGATGCCAGGCCAAGCGCTCCATGAGATGCTTGTTGCGCCGTCCCCCGCCGCCGACCAGCCACAACGCAGGCGGCTCCGGCAGCCACGCGAGGCCGCACTTCACACACGTCGCCGTCAGCTCGGCCAGCGTCGCAGCGCCATTGGCAGCGCTCAATGCGCCGGCCGGATCAAGGTTGAAGTCTCCGCGATCCAGCGATTTCGGCACCGGCCGCTCGAAATAGGGATGCAGCAGATAGCTGCGCAGGACGTCTTGGTCCGTGGTACCCGAGCGCGAGAGCGCCCCGTCGGCATCGTAAGTCTGCCCGGTCTGGCGGAAAACCCAGTCATCGAGCAGCGCGTTGGCAGGCCCGGTATCGAAGGCAATCAGCCGGCCATCTTCCCCGATCCAGGTGACGTTGCCGATACCTCCCAGATTGAGGAACGCCAGCGGACGCTGCGGCAGTCGTGCGGCTAGCGCGCGATGATACGCCGGCGCCAACGGCGCACCCTGCCCGCCGGCGGCGACGTCCGCAGCACGCAGGTCGTAGGCAACGTCAATTCCGGTCAAGGCAGCAAGCAAGGCGCCGTCGCCGATCTGGACGGTGATGGCGTCCTTGGCCTCGTCCTGCCCGGAATTGCCCGGCGGCAGGGCGCGATGAAGCACCGTCTGCCCGTGAAATCCCAGCAGATCGATGTCCGATGCCGTCATCCCGTGATCGGCCAGAAACTGTGCGACCGCCTGAGCGTGACGTTCCGTCAGTTCACGCTCCACGGCAGCCAGGCATCCCGGTCGCTCTGTTCGGCTCGTCACGTCCTTGGCGTCCGCAATGGCCTGCCGCAACAGAGCGCGGAAGCTCTCAGGATAGGCAAATGTCGCCCGCGGCCCGCGCTCGACGCGATCCTCGCCGTCGGTCTCCAGCAACGCCACATCGATTCCATCCATCGATGTGCCACTCATGAGGCCCAGCACGCGTATCAGCTTGCCCATTGGCACCTTCCCGTGCATGTTCCCGCCACCATCGAACACCCTAGAGCGAAATATGAGGCGCCGGTAAGCTGGCGCAACACCGCCATGTCAGCACCCAAATCCGACTTCCTGAAGATTCTCACAGAACGCGGCCTGATCCATCAATGCTCCGATTTCGAGGCGCTCGATGGGTTAGCGGCCAAGCAGGAGATCGTCTGCTACGTCGGTTATGATTGCACTGCGCCCTCGCTTCATGTCGGACACCTGCTGTCGATCATGATGTTGCATTGGCTGCAGCAGTCCGGCGCCGGCAAGCCGATCACGCTGATGGGTGGCGGCACGACACGGGTTGGCGACCCCTCCGGCCGCGACGAGACCCGCCGCATCCTCACCGTCGAGCAGATCGACGCCAACAAGAACAGCATCAAGACGGTGTTCGCCAAGCTGCTTAAGTTCGGAGCTGCCAGAACGGACGCTCTGATGATCGACAACGCGGAATGGCTGGCGCCGCTCAACTACATCGAGTTCTTGCGCGATGTCGGCCGTCACTTCTCCGTCAACCGGATGCTGACCATGGATTCGGCCAAGCTCCGTCTCGACCGCGAACAGGAGCTGTCGTTCATCGAATTCAACTACATGCTGCTGCAGTCCTACGACTACGTCGAGCTGGCGCGGCGCTATGGCTGCAACCTGCAGATGGGCGGCTCCGATCAGTGGGGCAATATCGTTCTGGGTGTCGATCTCGGGCGCCGGATGGGAACACATCAGCTTTACGCGCTCACCACGCCACTGCTGACCACAGCATCCGGTGCGAAGATGGGCAAGACCGCGGCCGGGGCCGTATGGCTCAACGAGGACCAGCTCAGCGCGTATGACTACTGGCAGTTCTGGCGCAATTCGGAGGACGCGGACGTCGAACGCTTCCTGAAGCTGTTCACGACGCTGCCCATGTCGGAGATCGCGAAACTGGCCGCGCTCAAGGGTGCTGAGATCAACGAGGCCAAGAAGACGCTTGCAACCGAGGCAACGGCGCTCATCCACGGCCGCGCCAATGCCGAGGCTGCCGCAGAAACCGCCCGCAAAACGTTCGAGCAGGGCACCCTGGCCGAAGGATTGCCGACGATCGATATTCCGGCCAGTGAACTGGCTGGCGGACTTGGCATTCTGACGGCCTTCGTGAAAGCGGGACTGGTGAAGTCCAACAGCGAAGCAAGGCGGCAGGTTCAGAGCGGCGGACTGCGGGTCAATGATCAGCCCGTTGCGGACGAGAAGACCAGCCTGACCAACGCCGACATCTCGGCAGACGGCGTGGTGAAGCTATCCATGGGCCGCAAGCGCCACGTGCTGCTGCGGCCGGTCTAAGAAGCGTTTCGCCGACCGGCACCACCGGCTGAACTATTTCTTTTTGGGTTCGGTGGTGCTGGTCTCCGACGACCAGCCCGTGAAAACCTCAGGCTCGGTATTGCCCTGCTTTGCGGACGCACCAGACCGCGACTTGGAGGAAGAGCTGCGCTTTGCAGGCGCACGCGGCGGTGTCACGGTCTGATTTGGCGTGAGCTGGAACATCTCCCGGAAAATGCCGGGCGCGACCAGAGACAGCGGATTGACCAGCACTTGCGGCTGATTCATCGCGCCTCGGATCGCGAACGTAATGCCAAGAACGCCCTCGCCGCGCGGCCCCGCCAGAAGCTGGCCCAGGCCCGGGATATAGCCGACGGCTGAATTAAGCCCCTGCAGCGGCACGTAGGTCCCGCCGATATTGACCTGCCGTGAGCGGAAGTCCGCTTTGCCCCGCATGGTCGCGCCGATCAGCGGTCCCCTGATCTCCGAATCCCCCATGACGAACTGGCCGTGCCCGACCGAAAACGGCACCCGCATCCAATCAAAGTCGAAGACTTGGCGGACAACGCGCGCGTGGCCCTGGTTTTTGGGATGCGTTTCGTCGAACTGAAGCACTTCACTGATGATCGGATCGCCGAGAATGCGGAAACGCTCGACGCGCAGCAGCCCGGTTTTCTCGGCCGCGCCACGGCCATCCAGATTTACTTCGAGACGCAGACGGCCATTGACGAGGCTCGGATAGAAATCCACCAAGCGGAACGCTTGTCCTGCATCGTCGGACGTGACGATCAAACTGCGAGGCTCCCCCTGCTGCAATTCGACGTCCAGCGACTTGCCGCCATCCAGCGCTCCACGTGCAGACAATTGCGTCAGCCGGTCGCCTCGCTTGGACAATTGCATGGTGAAGCTACGCAGCGAGACCTCGGAAAAACCGAGAACGTTATCGATCTCTGCTTTGAGCTCCAGCCCCGGGGCGTCCTTGCGCGGCCCCTTGAGCTTGTCGTTCAACTCATCCAGCGAGAAGAGCGATCGGAAGAAATCGCGGCCATCATAAGTTTGGCCACGCGCCGTGACCTCCCACACCCGGTCCGAGCGCAGCACACCCCGGACGTTGAGGCGGCTGATGAGATTGACGGAGAACTCCGGAAAATTGAACTCCTTGAGGCGATTGTTCGCGTCCAGCGTCATGCGGCCGTTGATGGCGATATCGTCACCGACGACCTGGAAATTGTGCAGTTCCACCATCTGGCGCGCGCCGGCAGCCATGTTGAACTGCAAAGCGGCCGCGCGCCCCTGCGGCTTGCGCCATGCAACACTATCGAGGACCACATCGGCGCGGGAGAGATCCGCGCGGACGAGAACATGATGATCCGCGCTTTCAGTTTTCGTGATCGTGATCTCGACCGGGATTTCTCCCTGGACGATATCCTCGATGTCGAGACCGAGCTGCGTCCGGTCTGCACCGTCCAAAGTTGCGGTCAGCCGCAACGGCGGTTGCCGTTCGGGCGGTGCGTCGAAGATGTGCTGCCAGCCGATCTTCACGGGAACACCGGACAACAGCATGTCTCCGCGCGCATCGATGGCTTTTTCGCTCATATCGATTGTAACGGTGGCCGCCTGCGCATCGCGATTGCCGATCAGGCGCCTCGCGCGGCCATCCGTCACTTTCGCGCGGCCTTCGACGCGCAGATCGCGCGCTGAGATGTTGGAACGCAACGGGAGCGTCACAGACAGTTGCCCATCGATCTTGCCTTCGACCGTGCTGCTGTTGACCGCCTCCAGACGATTGATTCCGATTGCATCTCGTTCGAGCAATTCGAGAAATCCGGCCGCAGGCCCGTCAAGCTGCAACGCGATCTGGCCTGTCGCGTGATCGGTCCCGAGGTCGATCGCCGTGAAGCGCCCGCTCTTCAGATCGAACTGACGCCCCTCGGAAACCTGCGATGAACCCTCCGGCATCGTCACTTCAAGGAGCGATCCATCCAGTCGGGTCAACACGTGCGGCACCGTAATGCGCGGAAGGCCAGCAACGGGCTCCAGAACGACATCGCTCGCCTGGAGTGTCAGCGATAGGCCGGAAAGAGGTTCCGGACCGCGGGCGGCCTCGGCGTCTCCGGATGCCTTGAAGTTTCCGCCATCGACTTGACCGCTAACGACATGCTCGGCGACCCATTGGCGGGCATCCGAAGCCAGACTTTGCGGCCAAAGCGCGAGCAACGTATCGCGCGGCATCGGACCGATTTGCCCATCAAGTTGAACATTGGACGGACGGTCACCGCCGATCCTGCCGGAGAACCGGATCTGCCCGCCTCCCGCTTGTATGGCGTACTGATCGACGATCAGCGTCCCGTTGGACGGTCTGAAAGATCCCTGCGCGATCCAGCCTTCCAGAGGTACCGGCGGTACGCTCAAATCCTCCGCAACGAGCCGGCCTTCGACCCCGGCCAGATCGTACGCCCAGGACTCGCCACCGTCCTTGCTTGCCGTGCTGACGACCTGCCCTTGAAGGGTCAACCGGTTCTGCCCCCAGACCAGCGTCGATGGAGTAACCCGCAGCAGCCGTTCGCCGGGGACGTAGCGTAGATTGAGACGGCCTTCCTCGATGTTCAAAGGCCCATCGCCGAGCCACGGAAGCCTCAGCCGTCCCTGCTTCAGATCGAGAGAAAACGCACCGCCCTGAAGTTCCCCGGTCGAGGCGAGATCCAGCGTGATCTCTCCATTCGCGGGCAAATCCAGCGCCTGCAGCGGTTGCAGCCCGGGCAGCGTGGCGGCAATGCTGCGTGGTATCAGGTCCCGGATCGATGCCTTGAGCGAGACCTGCTGTGTGGCATCGGAAGCCTCGGTCCAGAAATGCAGGCTCCACGGGCCCTGGGCGGAAGCCACCCGCGCATCGCCCTCGATGATGCTGCGCACCCGTTTGTGCGTGAGTGAGATATCCGCCTGCTCGACAAGCCACGTGTTCTGCTTGCCGCCAGCGTCGAACGACACCGTGGCGTTCCGGAAGCCGAGTTCCCTGAGATAGGACGCGGCGTCACTGTTGCGCCTGGCGTGGGCCGTGGTTTCGGCAATCGTACGCGCCAGTTCCAGCTCTCGCAGAGCAATCGGCAAGCCAACCGGCGTCGGTGTTGGCACGCCAGTATTCGCCGAAGGTGCGGCAGGCGAGGCCGCCGCGGCTTCCGCGGAAACAGGCGCCTCGCTGTCCGGCCTGGCAAAACTGAACGAAAGTCCACGCTCCTCGGAATATTCCAGAAGAACGCGCGGTTCGATCAAGACGACCTTCGATGGCGCCAGTCGCGCCCGGCGCAATGCCGAGCCGCTCATTTCGACGGCAGCCAGCGGCGCAAGGGCAACCGCATCGCCGTCGTCGTCGAGCAGCCGAACGTTGCGGAGACGGAATTCGACCTGACCTTCCTCGTTCAGCCGGACAAGGGCGTCCTCGACCGTGACGCTGAACCCGGGCAACTCGGCGGTGATGCTGCGGGCGATCGGCTCCGCAAGCATCTTCAGCGAGATCGGGCCATACAGGATGCGGACGTAAAACAAGCCAATGGCCAGCGCCGCCAGGAGCACAAGCGGCAGCAGATATTTTCCGCAGAACAGGGCGGGCTTGACGAGCGGCTTCAGCTTAGCCGCTGCGGATCGCCCAGCCGGCGCCGCGGGCCTGACTGTGACAGGACGAGCGGTCGGCCGAGCAGAACGCGTTCTCTCGGTTGGCCGCTCCGTCACTTCTGCCCTTTCGCCAGACCCCGCTCCACCCAAGCTGATCCGCCCGTGCTTAAGGCTCAAGCCCCTACACCATTCGTGCGCGTTCAAGTTCTCAAGACGCAACGCCGCCGCGTGCTTCCTGGTCCCTCACGCAACGTCTGCCCACCGACAATCTGACCGAGAATCACGCGCTTGCGATACCGCATTTTTCTCGCTACGCCAGCAGGCGATGTGCAGGTCCAAAAGCGTCGAAAGAAAGGCACGGGTGATGGCAGAAGAAGGCGAAATGGCACCGGACTTCGATCTGCCTACCGAAGATGGCCGCATTCGTCTGTCGAAGTTGCGTGGGAAACCCGTTGTCGTCTACTTCTATCCCAAGGACGACACATCCGGCTGCACGGCGGAAGCTCGCGACTTCAGCGCCCTCTATCCGGAGTTCAAAGCAGCCGGTGCCGAGGTCGTCGGGATCTCACCAGACAGCCCAACAAGTCACGGCAAATTTCGCAAGAAGCATGATTTGTCCGTCGCCCTTGCCTCTGACGAGGATAAGGCGGTCGCCCAAGCCTATGGAGTTTGGGTGGAAAAATCGATGTACGGCAGAAAGTACATGGGCGTCGAACGCTCCACGTTCCTGATCGACAAGGCCGGACGGATTGCCAAATCCTGGCGCAAGGTCAAGGTTCCGAAGCACGCACAGGATGTTTTAAAGTTTCTAAACAACCTTTAAGAGTGCTCATGGTGCTACAGTTCCCGGCAATTGCAGCACTGCCGCGATGACCGCCTATGCGGCGCGTGTTAGGGTCCTGTCATTGAGTGAGATCACACTCATGTGGATTGGAGGCAGTTCTCGATGTTCACCAGTAAGAAGAGCGAGAAGGATGGCGTCGTCGTGCCAGTGGAAAGCATGAGTTCCGCAAGCCTTCCGACCCCTCCGACACTCGTGAAGAAGGGCCTCGCACGGTCTGCCGACCGTTCCTCTTCGTCCCTGATCGGAGCCGACCTGGTCATCGTCGGAAATATTGTCTCCAGCAGCCTTGTTCAGATCGATGGGGAGATTCAGGGCGACATCCACGGCACCCATATCGTCGTCGGCGAAACGGCGCGGATCACGGGCGGCATCGTCTCGGAAGAAGTCGTCGTGCGCGGAACGGTGACGGGGTCGATTCGTGGACGCAAGGTGATGTTGCAGTCCGACAGCAAGGTCGAAGGTGACATCTATCATAAGTCCCTGGCGATCGAGCAAGGCGCCTATTTCGAGGGGAAGTCGCGGCGAACCGACGATCCGCTCGCTGGCGTCTCGAAGCCTGATATTTCCGCGGGCTGATTTCGGCCCGGACAGTCGATCAACACCGGACGGGGTTGGATTGGATGCGCATCCTCACCCGGGCGTCCAAGGATCGAGCGTGAGCTGCGTACCACCAAGGCGCTCAAAGGCGCGGGCGCGACATGTCAGTACGATGACTTGATGGGCAGCCGAGGCGGACTGGAGAGCTCCGAACACTGCCTCGAGACGGATATCGTCGGAATAAACGAGCGCGTCGTCGAGGATCAGCGGACTGGGCTGACCCGCATCCGCCAACAGTTGACCGAACGCCAATCGTGCCAGGACTGCAATCTGCTCCTGGGTGCCATCACTGAGCGCCGATAGCCGCTCCTGTCCCCCACCCCGTTCGACCCCCTCTATGCTGAGGTCACCTTTCATTGTGATCGCGGCGCCTGGGAAAACCAATCCTGCGTAAGTCTCGAAACGCTTCATGACGGGGCTGAGGTAACGCGCGCGCGACTGCGCCTCCACCTGATCAAGCACGCCGAGCAGCACGTTCAGGGCGGCGAGATCACGGTCGAATTGCACGACACGGGCCTGACATAGAGACAGCTTCTGTTCGAGTTCCGACACCTTGGTCTCGATGCCATCCTCGCAGTCTCTTTCGAGATCCCGGCCGATGACAGCAAGGTCAAGCCTGATCGTCTCAGCCTCCGCTTGTGCCGCGCGATCAGCATGCATGGCCTCGGCCAGGCGCTGATCCAGATCGCGCATCTGTTCCTCATTCAGCGCCTTCTCAGCCCACGCGCCGCGGGTTCTCAATGCTGCAGCCAATCCTTCAGCGGCCGAGGACAGTTGAGCTTCGAGGGCTTTCAGGCGCTCCGTGCGGCGGGCAGCGGGCGGCAATGCTGCGGCCAGCACGGCCAGTTGCTTTTCACAGGACTGCTTTTGCGCGATGATGCCAGCCAATTTTTTCCCCGCACTTGCGTGCTGAAGGCCGACGGATTCCGTTTCCTGCTCAGCACGCCGATGCTCCGCCGTGAGCCGCGCGATGGTGCCTTCGATATCGTTCCGGCCCGGAAGATCCTCAACTGTTTGCTCAGGCGTCGCCGAAACCACCTCCGCAAGTCGCGCCACCTCTGCGGCCAAAGCCTCAGGCCCCATCGGCGCGCGCGCTGCTATGCCATCCGTGAGCTGCTGCAGCTCGCGTTCCAGCGCGCGACGGGTTTCAAAGCGATGCCTCAGCGCTTCGAGATCGTCCACGCCCGCGATGGCCAATTTGGCCGCCAGTTCTGCGCGATGCGCTTCGAGATCGGCCTGATCGTAATCCGTATCCGCCGAAATGGCCGGATCAACCGTGATGATACCAACGCCATCAATTTCGAACGCAGTCGGGCTACCAGGCGTCAGTGTCTCGCCATCAAGCAGGGGCCGGCCGTCGACTTTGATGCGGCCCGATGCGCCTGCATTGTAGGCGATGCGCACCTTGGGTAGCTGCGCAGCGATCCTGGCTTCCAAAGCGGAAACAGCACTCGCTTCGTTCTCGGCTGCCTTGAACAACCGCTCCGTCACCGGTTCGGTGCTCAGGCCCGCTTCGATTGCCTTGGCCCGTTCTACGGCAGAACGCACTTGGCTGAGCAGCGCGTTGAGGGACTCCAAGCACTGTGCCGCCTCCCGCCGCCGATCTCCAGCTTCACGCTGCTTCAGCCTGACGAGCTCAGCCTCGAGATCAGCGCGCAGGCCATCACGCTTGGCGCGGATTTCCGTTGATTCTTGCGTCAATTCATCCAGCGAACGGCCAACGTCACCCTCGGCGTCGAAACTGGCTGCGATAGCCGCCTCCAGCTCTTGGACCTGTGTCATTTGACGTGCAAAGATCTGATGAGCCTGGCGCGCCTCCGAACTGCTGCTTTCGAGCGCTTTGACCTCGGTATCGACGAGGCGCAGGCGCTGACGTGCCACGACTGCATCCTCACGCGCACGTGTCAGCACGTCGATTGCATCGCGCCGATCTGCAACCGCTGACGGATTATTCAACTCGGCATATCGTGCTTTGAGCGCCTGCATGCGTTCGGCACGCTCCGCGGACTGCCGGACGGCCGAGCGCGCCATGTCCAGAGCCTGAGCGATGCCATCGCGTTCAGCAATCGCCTTTTGGTAATCTCCAGTCGGCTTTGATGCTCGCGGCGTGACAAGCAAGCGCCGCTGTTGCTCGGCCTGCGCCCTGACGATCCGGGTTTCCTGCCCACCGGCCGCAGACTGGATCTCACGCTCGATCACCTGACTTAGCCGCTCACGCGCGGCATCCGACGGCACTGTTTGTTGGAGCGATCCGCCCTGCTTCACCCATAGCAACCCGAGTTGCTGATCGCCTCCGATGAGTTCCAAGGCTTGCTTGTGGGCGTCCTCACCCCGCGCCGCGACCGTTCCCGAACGAAGATCGGTCAGGAGCGCCTGGCGCTCGCTGAGGAACTGCTTGCGGAAGCGCCAAATGCCACCACCGTTCACTTCGAAATCGACCTCGATCAGCGGTGCACCGCCCGCATAAGGCCGCAGCGCCTCGACCTCCTGCGATTTGGTCATATGGCCGTAGGTGAAGAGAGATCTCAGCGCCTTGAGGAGCGTCGACTTGCCGTGCTCGTTGGGACCGGACAGGACGTCGAGCCCCCCCGAGAAACCGTTAACCTCGACCGGATCGGAAAAGCAGCCGACCTCTCTCAGACGGATCGCACGGATTTTCATGCGCGGCCTCCGTCCCGCGCGCTGCGCACCATGCCATAGAGCTTGCGCAACGCGAGTGACGCCGCCGCAGCTTGATCTGCCAGTGGATCGCGCGCCATTGCGCTCAGCAATTCAGCCGCCCGGCGCAGATCCCCGCCACCAAACTCCTCGAGCTCGATCTCCTCGGGCAACGCCATGACAGCGGAACTATCAATCTGGAGATGAAACAACTTCTGCTCCAGGGAGCCCAGTTGTGTCTCGCACCTTCCCCACCCGGACAACGTCGGCGTACCGGAGATGGAAAAATTCGCCAGAAGATGCTCGGGATTGGTATCCGAAAGCAGCTCGCCGATAACCTGTTCCAGGTGAGCGGGCTCAGTCACGTCGACCGACCTCCTCACCCATCGATACTGTGCCGTCGCGTGACGCTCGACCTTGGGCGCGGCGTCAGGCCCGTCCAGACGCACAACAAGGACAAACCCTGGCTCGTTGTCGGGAAAGCGGTCCGGCTCCGGCGTGCCGGAATACCAGACACGATCGGAGATACGTGTCATGCCATGCCAGTCGCCGAGGGCCAGGTAGCTGAGACCGGCCCTTTCCGCCCTCCCCGGTGCGATCGGCACGGCTGCTTCTCCACCTTCGCCCCCAAAACCCTGGATCGAGCCGTGGGCCAAACCGATGCGATAGCGGACAGCCGGCGTCGCAGCGGTATCCATCCACGCCGTCGGATCGCCAGCGGTCGTTCGTCCACGGAGCGGGGCCGGCAATAAAACGACGTCCGGCGTGAGGGCCAAAGGTGCTGCATCCAGGCAAGGGCGAACATTGTCGGGAAATCCAATTTTCTGCGCGCGCTCCCATATCCCGCCGTCATAAGCGGCATCGTGATTGCCAGGCAGCAGATACCACGTGAGCCCATGCTCCCGCCGCATCCGCTCCAGCGCTTGCGCCAGTTCCCGATCCGGAATATCGCGCGCATCAAAGATATCTCCGGCGACCAGGATATGCCCGGCGTTGCTGTCTCGCGCGACTCTCGCGATGCGTCCAATAACGGTGCGCCTTGCTTCGCGCAGCAGTGCCCCCTTTTCTTCAGGGAAATTGGCGAACGGCTTGCCGATTTGCCAATCGGCCGTATGCAGGAACGTGAATGACATTGCTCGATGATGTTCTCTTTATGTTCTCATTGCAAGAGATTTCGCGCGCCGGCCGTCCTTTGTGGATAAGTCAGCCGTTGCACCAAGCGTGGGCATGTCCCATGAATCGGCCGCGCTCAAGGCCACGGCGCGGGAAGGCAGGGGATAAGTCATGTCGGCAGATGTCGAGACAATCGTCGTCGGGGCGGGCGTTGTCGGTCTTGCGATTGCGCGTGCTCTGGCCCTCTCCGGCCAGGACGTGATGGTTCTCGAACAGCACGATCTGATCGGATCCGAGACCAGTTCGCGCAACAGCGAAGTGATCCATGCCGGTCTCTATTATCCGCCGGGCAGCCTGAGGGCGCGGCTTTGCGTCGAAGGCAAGACGCAGCTCTATCGCTTTTGCGCGGAAAACGGTGTGCCTCATCTCCGGTGCGAGAAGCTCCTCGTCGCCACTTCCGAGGACCAGATGCCAAAGCTGCGCGCCATTCACGAAACCGCGGCGCACAACGGCGTGGATGATCTCGTTTTCCTGTCCGCGGCCGAGGCGCGCAAGCTGGAGCCGGAAGTCGCCTGCAGCGCGGCGCTGCTGTCGCCGTCGACGGGCATCGTCGATACGCACGGCTTCATGCTGGCCCTGGAAGGTCATGCCGAAGCGCACGGTGCGCAATTGGTTCTGAACACGTCCGTTAACGCCATTCGCGCCGTCGAAAACAATCTCTTCGCGCTCGACATCGCCGATGCGGCAGACGCCGCGGCGACACGCAGCACGATCACCTGCCGCAAACTCGTGCTGGCGGCCGGGTTGCACGCGTCACGCCTCGCGGGCACGCTGAACTACCGCTCAGGCTATGTGCCGCCGGAGACGTATTTCGCCAAGGGACAGTACTATGCTCTGGCTGGCCGGTCGCCGTTCACGCGGCACATCTATCCGATGCCGCAAGGCGCGTGGCTCGGACTGCACGCGACCGTCGACATTTCGGGGCGCTGCAAATTCGGTCCGGACATCGCGTGGATTCCGGAGATCGATTACAGTTTCGAGCCGGAGAAACTGTCGAAGTTTCTCGACTTCATTCGCAGCTACTATCCGGGCCTGGAAGCCGAACGCCTGCACGCCGACTACACCGGCATACGGCCGAAGCTCTATCGCGAGGGCGAGCCCGTGCCGGACTTCGCCTTCCACAGCGTCGAACAGCATGGGCTTCCCGGTCTCGTCATGCTGTTCGGGATCGAAAGCCCGGGATTGACCGCCTCCCTTGCGATCGGCGATCTGGTCACAACCATGCTCTGACGAGGGCCGGCGATCAACCGACCATCTATCGCCGATCACCTGCCGCAAGTCGCCGCTCGACGAACATCGAGTAGCGGGACATCCCGAAGCAGAAGATCCAGAAAATAATGCCGGCGAAGACATATCCGGTCATCGCGGTGGTCGGCGAGAACCACTTCGCATCCGTCATGTTCTGCTGAACGATGCCGAGCAGATCGAAGATGCCGATGATCAGCACCAGGCTCGTATCCTTGAACAATCCGATGAGCGTGTTGACAATGCCAGGGATGACCAGCTTGAGCGCCTGCGGAAGAACGATCAGTCCCATCTTCATGGGATAGGTCAGCCCGAGTGCGTCCGCCGCCTCGAACTGGCCTTTCGGAATGGCCTGCAGACCGCCGCGGATCACCTCCGCGAGATAGGCGGCGGAAAACAACGCCACCATGATCAGCGCGCGCATCAGCTTGTCGATGGTCACGCCGCTCGGCAGGAACAGCGGCAGCATCACGGAGGCCATGAACAGCACCGTGATCAGCGGAACGCCGCGTACGAACTCGATGAAGCAGATGCTGACCCAGCGGACGATCGGCATGCGGGATCGTCGGCCCAGCGCCAGCAGGATGCCGATGGGAAACGCGCCGGCCATGCCAACACTGGCCACCACCAGCGTGACCAGAAGCCCGCCCCACATCTCGGTCGGCACGACCTCCAGGCCGATACCGCCATAAAGCAGGAAGAACGCCAGGATCGGGAACACGCCCAGCATGTAGATCGAGAACCACAGCTTGCCCGGCACGGATGGGATCATCAACGGCACCAGGCCGGCGAGGGCGAGGACGTAGGTGAGGTCGACGCGCCAGCGCTCATCGAACGGATAGCGGCCGTACATGAACTGGCTGAACTTCGCTTTGATAAACGGCCAGCATGCTCCCGCGCCCGCGCGGGTGCAGGCCGAGCCATCCTCACCGACCCAGGTCGCGTGGAAGAAAGCCCAGTTCACGGCCCCGGTTATCGCCACGTAGGCGATATAGAGGCCGAGCAGGGTGAGAATCGAATTGCCCCACGATGAGAACAGGTTTTGCCGCGCCCAGCCGACAGGGCCGGTGGTGGCGCGCGGTGGCCTGACGACAGGTACGGACGTTTCGGCGGCGATGTCTGACATGTCTCTCGCCTCCCTACCGCTCGACCAGGGCCATGCGGCGGTTGA
The DNA here is from genome assembly GCA_023423275.1 of Pseudomonadota bacterium. GTDB lineage: Bacteria > Pseudomonadota > Alphaproteobacteria > Rhizobiales > Hyphomicrobiaceae > ZC4RG25. Next base: position 19,288 of record JAFAFW010000067.1, on the reverse strand, counting down.
ACCAGTTCATGAAGGTCGCGGTGAGCAGGCTGATCGTCAGGAAGACGCCCATCGTCATCAGGATCACCTCGACGGCCTGGCCGGTCTGGTTGAGCACCGTGCCCGTGAAAACGCTGACGAAGTCCGGATAGCCAATTGCAACCGCGAGCGAGGAGTTCTTGGTCAGATTCAGATATTGGCTGGTCAGCGGCGGAATGATGATCCGCGCCGCCTGCGGGATAACGACCAGGCGCAGCATCTGCCCGTTTGAAAGACCGACGGCCCGCGCCGCTTCTTTCTGGCCCTTGGGCACGCCGAGGATGCCCGCACGAACGATCTCGGCGATGAAGCTCGCGGTATAGGTCGCCAGTCCGAGCAACAGGGCGATGAACTCGGGCAGCATCACGAGGCCGCCCTGGAAATTGAAACCGCGCAGGACAGGATATTGCCAGTCGAGCGGCGCCCCCATCACGAGATAGGCGATAAACGGCAAGCCGAGGATCAAGCCCAGGCTGGTCCAGAGAATCGGAAACTGCTGTCCCGTCAACTGCTGACGCCGCCTCGCCCAGAAATAGATGCCGATCGATGCGAGAACACCGAATAGCAGTACGATCTGGACGACGTTGAACCCGGCCTCGGGGACGGGCGCCGGCAGGTAAAGGCCACGGACATTGAGGAAGGCGCCACCCGCAAGTGCAAAACTCTGACGTGGCGCCGGAAGGTTCTTCAGAACCGCGAAATACCAGAACATGAGCTGCAGCAGCAGCGGCACATTGCGAATTGTCTCGACGTACACGGTGGCGAGTTTCGCAACCACCCAGTTCGACGACAATCTGGCGATGCCGACCAGAAATCCAAGGATGGTCGCGAGTACGATGCCGAGCGCCGCGACCAAGAGGGTGTTGAGAAGACCGGCCCAGAAGGCCTGCCCATACGTCGAGACATTCGAATACTCGATCAGGGATTGCGAAATATCGAACCCTGCGGTGCGATCGAGGAACTCGAAGCCTGATGCGATGTTCTGGCGTCGGAGGTTCTCAGCGACGTTATTGATGACCCACCAGCCGCCCGAGACCAGGAGCACAACCAGCACGACCTGATAGATGATCTGCCGAACCTCAGGTCTATAGAACAGACTGGGCTGCGTGGCAGCGTGCTCTCGTGGACGATTGTTCATCGTCAATGCCATCGCGCTGCTCTCCCGAAGTGGTGGTTTCGACTCCGTCGACGCCAATCACGGCAGACCTGAAAGCAAGAGCGCCGACCCTTTGTGGGCCGGCGCTCTGTTCACTCAGCGGACGGGCGGAGCGTATTGCAGGCCGCCCTTGTTCCAAAGATTGTTCTGGCCCCTGTCGATCTTGATGCGCGAGCCGGCGCCAACGTTGCGGTCGAAGATTTCACCATAGTTTCCGACTGCCTTGACGACCTGATAGGCCCAGTCATTGCCCAGACCGAGGCCTTTGCCGAACTCGCCTTCCTTGCCGAGGATGCGCAGAACGTCGGGATTCTTCGACGTGTTCAGCATCTCATCGACGTTCTTCTGCGTGATGCCGGCCTCTTCCGCATTGAGCAGAGCGAAGTGGACCCACTTCACGATCGTAAACCACTGGCTGTCGCCCTGACGGACAGACGGCCCAAGAGGCTCCTTCGAAATAATATCCGGCAGAACGACATGATCGTCCGGGTTCTGCATCTGGAGACGCTGTGCGTAGAGACCCGACGCGTCAGTCGTGTACACATCGCAGCGTCCGGCCTGATAGGCCTGCAGGATCTCGTCGGCCTTTTCGAACACGACGGGTTCGTACTTGATGTTGTTGGTGCGGAAGAAATCAGCCAGGTTGAGCTCGGTCGTGGTGCCGGTCTGCACGCACACCGTCGCGCCATCCAGTTCCTTGCCGGTCTTCACGCCGAGGGACTTCTTCACCATGAAGCCCTGGCCGTCATAATAATTGACACCGGCGAAGCTCAAACCGAGCGAGCTGTCGCGAGCGAGCGACCAGGTGGTGTTGCGATTGAGGACATCGATCTCGCCCGACTGCAGCGCGGTGAAACGCTCCTTGGCCGTCGTCGGCACGTATTTGACCTTGGATGCATCTCCGAGAACTGCGGCGGCAATCGCCTTGCAATAATCGACATCGAGGCCCGTCCAGGCGCCCTTGTCATCGGGAGCGCTGAAGCCGGCAAGGCCGACGTTGACACCGCAATTGAGAGCCCCGCGCTGCTTGACGGCATCGAGCGTTTTCGCCTGAGCGAATGCCGCGCTGCTGGCGCCGGTTACAGTGAGTGCCGCGGCCAATCCAACTTTGATAAGGCGCTTCATTTTGTTTTTCACTCCTTACAGGTGACACTTCCATACGCGCGTTTTATTCACCGATCCGGCCAGTTTGCCGGAAATATTCCATTGTTTTTGCCTTCGAAAGAGCTGTCAATTTCATCAATGGTTTAATATCTGCGACAGGAAAAGCTTGGTGCGTTCCGATTTCGGGTCGTTGAAGAACGGGAGCGGAGCACCCTGTTCCACGATTTCACCGCGATCCATGAAAATGATCCGATCCGCCACCGAGCGGGCAAAGCCCATTTCGTGGGTGACGCACAGCATCGTCATGCCCGACCCCGCGAGTTCGATCATCACGTCGAGTACTTCCTTGATCATCTCGGGATCGAGCGCCGACGTCGGTTCGTCGAACAGCATGATGCGGGGGTTCATGCACAGCGCTCTTGCTATCGCAACACGCTGCTGCTGACCGCCGGAGAGCTGGCCAGGATACTTGTTGGCCTGCTCCGGAATTTTCACGCGCTCCAGATACATCATCGCCGTGCACTCGGCTTCGGCACGCGGCATTTTCTTCACCCACACCGGCGCCAGGCACAGATTGTCGAGGATGGTGAGATGCGGAAACAGATTGAAACTCTGGAACACCATGCCGACTTCGGAACGGATCTTGTCGATGTTCCGCAGGTCGTTGGTCAGCTCGATTCCTTCGACGATGATCTTGCCCTGCTGATGTTCTTCAAGGCGATTTATGCATCGAATGAGTGTGGATTTTCCGGATCCGGACGGACCGCAAATGACGATTTTCTCGCCTTGCGCCACGGACAGGTTAATGTCGCGCAGCACATGAAATTCACCGTACCACTTATTGACGCCGATCAGATCAACGGCAGGTACGTCACTGACAGCCGCAGCCAGAGGCGCGGCAGACGGATTAGCCATGATCCCTCCCGGATCTCTGGTGCAAGTTTACCCGGATCCCGCCAGAAGCTTCTGCTCCATTATGGCAGGTCCGAAACGGACAAGCACGCAGTATGCCCGAGGGATCAGGGGTGCGCAATGACAGGCTGCGACTAAGCTTAGGGCCGCTGCCGCCTATTCTCTAATCACATCGGCCTATACTTACCCGCGCCAGTCCTCGGCGATCATGTCGGCACCCTTTTCCGCGATCATCATGGTCGGCGCCGCTGTGTTGCCGGATGTAATCGTTGGCATGATGGACGCATCGATCACGCGTAGCCGCTCGATGCCGTGAACCTTGAGGCGCGCGTCGACCACCGCGCCCTCGTCGCTCCCCATCTTGGCGGTGCCGGCCGGATGGAAAATCGTCGTCGCAATGTCACCGGCAGCTTTGGCTAGAGCGTCCTCGCCATCGATGTGGATTCCGGGCTTGAACTCCTCAGCCTTGAACTTGGCCAGGGCGGGCTGACGCGCGATATGTCGTGTGAGCGTGATGGAATCTGCCGCGACCCGCCGGTCGTCGTCAGTGGAGAGATAGTTCGGTCGGATCTCCGGATGTGCAGCGCTGTCCGGTGTGGAGATGCGCACATGCCCCCGGCTTGTCGGCCGCAAATTGCAGACACTGGCGGTGAAGGCAGGAAACGGATCGAGCGGTTCTCCGAACATGGGAAGCGTCAGCGGCTGGATGTGGTACTGAAGATTTGCCGTTTCCCTGCTCGGATCGGAGCGCGCAAACGAGCCGAGCTGCGACGGGGCCATCGACATCGGCCCCGTGCGCTGCAAGGCATATTCCAGCCCGATTTTCGCCTTGTGCCACAATCTCTGTGACGTCTCGTTGAGGGTCCGCACTCCGGAGACCTTGAAGGCGACGCGAATTTGCAGGTGATCCTGGAGATTTTCGCCGACGCCTTTCAGCTCGTGCCGCACCGGCACGCCGACATCACTCAGAACCTTTCCAGGACCGATTCCGGAGAGTTGGAGGATTTGCGGCGAACCGATCGCGCCGGCAGCGAGGATGACCTCCCGCTTCGCACCAGCCCGGCACGCACCGGTATTTCCGGTGCGATAGGAAATACCTGTTGCCCGCTTACCGTCGAGCATCACCTGCTCGACGGTGGCCTTCGTCTGCAGCGTCAGATTGGGCCGTTTCAGCACCGGGCGCAGAAACGCCTTGGCAGCATTCCAGCGAAACCCGGACCGCTGATTGACCTGGAAATAGCTCGATCCCTCATTGTCGCCGCCGTTGAAGTCACGAATTCGCGGAATGCCGGCCTGCTCGGCGGCTTCCGCCCAGGCCTCGAGGATTTCCCAGCGCACGCGCGGTTCCTCGATCCGCCATTCGCCGCCCCTGGCATGAACCGAGCCCAGTTCGTCCGGCTGCATGGCCCACTGATCCTCATGCTTGAGGAAGTGGGGCAGCACGTCATCCCATGACCAGCCCGGGTTACCGAGCTGACGCCACTGGTCATAGTCGCGGGCCTGACCGCGCATGTAGATCATGCCGTTGATCGACGAGCAGCCGCCCAGCACTTTGCCGCGCGGATACTGCAAGCTGCGGCCGTTGAGACCCGGCTCGCTGACGGTCGAGAATCCCCAGTCAACGCGCGGATTTCCAAAGCAGTAGAGATAACCGACGGGGATGTGCACCCAGATGTAATCGTCCTTGCCCCCGGCCTCCAGCAACAAGACGCGCACAGTCGGATCGGCCGACAGCCTGTTGGCCAGCACGCATCCAGCCGAACCGGCACCCACGACGATATAGTCGTATTCCTCCATCGGCTCCGACATTGCGCGCATCACTCCCCGTGCCTTTTGTTTGGTCCTTGTTCCGGTACTTAGCCGAGAGACGTCCGTTTCGAAAGACCTAGCTCGGTGCTACCGGTTGAGCTGGCGACAACCGCTTAGCGAAAAAGGCGATGGGGTTGCCATTCCATGGCATCGCTCCGGCTCGTTCGAATCCGCACCTGCGGTAGAAGGCATTGTTCCTGGCGCCGTCGGCAGTGACCGCATGGATCCCGGGCGCGGCCTTCTCAGCGGCATGGACTGTGAACGCCTCGATCAAGCGGCTTCCGATGCCCGCGCCACGATGGTCCGCAGCGAGATTGATATGCAGGTGCCCCGGAAATTTTGCCGTCAGGTGTGCGAAACCGGCGAAATAGGAGATGTCGGCGAACATCGGCTGCCGTGCCGGATCTTCCAGACAGCCGACGAGATACCCGACCACCCTGCCCGACCGTGTTTGTGCGACGAACGCCTCCTGCGGAAAGGTTTCGAGATAACGCAACAGCCAGCGCTCACGAAACGCGGCCCGGGCGGTTTCGCTCTCGAACACGCGCGGACCGGCGGCCTCAAAGAAGATCGCCTCAATGTCCGCGTCGACATTTTCCAAGCAGGACACATCGGCATACCGCGCGATGCGGACGTCAGCGACCAATATCATGCGACTAGTCCATCAAGCCGCGAGGCAGGAGCGCGAAGGCCTGGGAAAGCCATGCGAAATATGCATTGCGGCAATGCAACATGCTCCATTGATGCGATGCAACGTGGTATACCATATATCAGACGTAACAGGCGCACTCAGTCGACCTGATAAAACAGAGCAGGATTTATCATGAGCAGCAACACGACAACCTTGGACTTCGCACCCGAGCACGTGTCCGGCGGACGCCCCAAGGGCTTCCTCGCCACTGTAAGCGCCTTCTGGGACTCCGTGCGTATCGGCCTCGCCGCGTCTCATCAGTATGGCGATCTGACCGCTCGCGGTACGCTTCCGCAAGACGCAGTCGATATCGTCTATCGTACGCACTTCGCGAAGATCGGCCGCTAACCGCCGCTTCCGACCGATATCTCAGCCTTCTTCCGTGCCCAGCATCCGTTGGGCGCGGCGAAGGCGTTTTGTGTTTCGGCGGCACGGAGATTGACGCTTAGCGTTTGCCACGATACCTAGACATGAGCGGAAATCGAGACGAATTGTCCCGGAAATCACTCATGTGCCGCCTGCAAGGTATCGGCCGATCTTCCCCGTCACGCTTGTGCGAGCGTGACGGCGACGGTGGCCGCGATGTCATCGACCGTCGCGCCGCGCGACAAGTCGGACACCGGCTTGGCGAAGCCCTGCAGGAACGGGCCGATCGCCTGCGCGCCAGCCAGATACTGCACCAGTTTATAGGCGATGTTCCCGGCATCGAGATCCGGAAACACGAGCACATTGGCCTGACCGGCAACGTCACCGGCGGATTTCACCTTCTTTGCAGCCACGGCCGGCACCAGCGCCGCGTCCGCCTGGAGCTCACCATCAACCCTCAGATGCGGAACGCGTCCACGGATCAGGCCGACGGCTTCCTGCACCTTCTCGACATGAGGATGCGTGGCGCTGCCGTGGGTGGAGAAAGAGAGCATCGCGACCCTCGGTTCCTCGCCGAGCAGCGCCCCGGCGCTGTTGGCCGATGCGATCGCGATGTCGGCCAGTACTGCCGCGTCGGGATCGGCGTTCACGGCACAGTCGGCGAAGATGAGGGCACGCGGCGCGCCGTCATAGGCGGCAGGCACCAGCATCAGGAAAAAGCTCGACGGCGTCGCGACGCCTTCAGCGAGGCCGACGGTCATCAGCCCGGCCTCGATGACACGCCGCGTCGGGTTCGCGACGCCTGCGATCATTGCCGCCGCCTCGCCGGACGCGACGATACCCCCGCCGAAGTAGAGCGGTTTGCGCAGCAGGCGCGTCGCCATACCCGCCGTCATGCGCTCCCGGCTGCCAGCCAGCAACTCTGCGTACTGGCCGATCAGCGGATCGGATTCGGGGTCTCTGATCTCGATGTCCGCCAGGTCGATACCCAGACCGCCGGCGCACGCACGAATGGCATTCGGTTTGCCGAGGAGGATCGGACAAGCCAGGCGTTCGTCCATGACCTGACGCGCAGCGCGAACGATCCGCTCATCGTCCCCTTCCGGCAGGACGACCTTCAAATCCCGGCCTGTGACCGCCGCCCGGCACCGCGCGATAATGTCCATCGTTTCCTCACCCACACTGTCGGCCATTGGCTCAGCCGCTTTTCCGATACGTGGCATCGCAATTTCAGCACGGAGGTTCAACCCGCATGAGTACCACCGACAACGAACCCAGGATCTACCGCGGGCTGAAAGACGTCTACTTCGAACGATCGGCCACCACGTTCATCGACGGCAAGGCCGGGGAGCTGCGCTATCGAGGCTATTCGATCCATGATCTCGCCCAGCATTCCACGTTCGAGGAGACAGCTTACCTGCTGCTCTACGGCGAATTGCCGACAGCCACCGAGCTTTCGAAGTTCGATCAGGAATTGAAATCGGCGCGACAGGTCCCGTCGCAAGTTCTCGACATCATCGCCGCGATCAAACACGCGCATCCCATGGATGTGTTGCGGACCGCCGTTTCGGCAATGGCGGCGTTTGATCCGGAGGCCGCCGACAACAGCCGCGACGCGACGCTGCGCAAGGGAATCCGCCTCAGTTCGCAGGTACCGGTCATCGTCGCTGCGCATGAGCGTATCCGGAACGAGAAGACGCCGGTCGAGGCCGACCCGGCCTTGTCGCATGCCGCGAATTTCCTCTGGATGATCAAAGGCGAGAAACCATCGGCCGACGCTGCCAAGCTGCTCGATACGGATCTCGTCCTGCACGCGGAGCACGGCTCGAATGCGTCATCGTTCACGGCACGCGTAGTTGTCGGAACCGAAGCCGGCATTCATGCCGCCGTCACGGCTGCGATCGCAGCCCTGTCCGGCCCCGCGCACGGTGGTGCGGCCGAGGATGTGATGCGCATGGCGCAGGAGATCGGCGATCCGGCCAATGCACCTGCCTACGTGAAGGCCAAGCGCGCAGCGAAGGAACCGATCACCGGCTTCGGTCATCGCGTGTATCGCGCCGAAGACCCACGTGCCCGCCACATGCGTGAGGGCGTGAAGCGCCTGTCCCGCGAGATGGGCCAGCCGAAATGGTACGAGATCCTCGAAGCTCTCGTGAAGGAAATGGCGCCGTACGCGCGCCACGGGGTCAACGTCAACGTCGATTTCTATTCCGGCGTGATCTACCACCTGCACGGCATTCCCAAAGACCTGTTCGTGCCGATCTTCGCCGTCGGGCGCGTGCCGGGGTGGACGGTGCAAATCCTCGAGCAGCAGGACAACAACATCCTGATCCGTCCTCTGACACTCTATAACGGCCCCGAGCCGCGCACGTACGTGCCGGTCACCTCGCGTAGCTGAGCCGACATAAGAAAACGGGCCGGAAAACCGGCCCGTTTCCAATCCTGATTGATCTCGATAGCTTACCAGCCGTACCGGCAAGCGTTGTACCGGCGCCACCAATAGCGGCTTCCCGAGTAAATGGCGCGCTGCCTCAGCCAGCCACATCCGCGATAAGCCCTGCGATAGCCGTACCACCGGGGTCCCGCATAAATCGCGACACGCGGGCCGCGCCAGCGACGGCTATGGCGATACCCACGGTGACGATACGCGCGTCGATAGACATGACGCGATCCGCGGAAGCCACGATGACCGCGGTAGTGTCTCCGGCTACGGATTTGCGTGACAGCGGAATTTTCTGTCTTCACCACGGGGACTTTGGCCGCCGTGGCGCTGGCCTGGGGACTGGGCGCGGCCATCACAAATGCAGCAGCCGCGACAATCGAAAGTAGACGTAAACTCATACGAGTCTCCTCACAATGCTCCGCCTCGTCAGCTCTACAGCTAACGAACGAGCGCGTTGAAAGATCCCCGACCGGTGATGAACGGCGATATAATCAATTCCGCCCGTTTTTCCAAGCCCTTATCACGCTGCTCCGTCGTGCGCTGAATGCATCACTCTTCGATCGCGACAGCCAACCGGGTACGGACTTTCGCCGGTATCTCCCGTCGCAACGGCTGTTGCACGGGGACAGGCGTCTCGCTCTGCTCCGGCGACGGACCATAATTGCGGCTGAACGGCTCAGCAGGGTCGTCCTTTTCCGGCGTTTCCCTGCGCAACGGCGGGATCTGCACGGGCAGGCCATCATTCTCCATGGCAACGGCGGGCGGCGGTGGAACGACGCCACTGCCAAGCCAGGAGCCCTCACGGTAAGTTGACTGCTCACCGGCGCAGCCGGCGAGGCCCAGCGCGATGCTCAAAGCCGCCGGCACCGCCAAAGCGCGCCGCGCGCAATGCGGCGCACGCACAAAACTCAACAAACGCATAACCAGGAACTCCGACCGAACGCGACGGAGTCCAACAAAGCCGATCGCGGTTAATGCCGCGTTAGCTCAAGCCCGAAATGGGGGCAGCAGCCAGCGCCGCCCGGTTCTGGCGCACCTACTCGCTGCGCAGGGCGTCGATGGGGTTGAGCAAGGCCGCCCGTCGCGCGGGAAAGTAGCCGAAAACGATGCCAGTCGCAGCGGCCGCGGCCATGGCGATCAGGATCGCCTCCACATTGACCAGGATCGGCCATTCGGCAGTGAATGCTACGAGCGCTGAGCCCGCAACGCCGATCGCCACTCCGATCAGCCCACCCAACAAACTGAGCGTTACCGCTTCCACCAGGAACTGCGTGAGGATATCGCCACGCCGTCCGCCCACGGCCATTCTCAATCCGATCTCGCGCGTGCGCTCGGTGACGGACACGAGCATGATGTTCATGATGCCGATGCCACCGACGATCAGGGAAACCGCAGAAGTCGCGGCCAGCAGCCAGCTCATGGTCGAAAACGCAGCGGTTCGCGCCTTCATGGTTTCGGCCAGATTGCGGACGCTGAAGTCATCCTCGGCGCCCGGTTGAATGCGACGCCGCTGCCGCAACACCATCTCGATCTCTTCCTGGGTTGCCGCCATATCGGCACTGGCATCGACCTTGATGTAGATCTGCCCGACCTGGTCGTTGACGACCTGGCTTCTGCCGACGATCCGCCCGCGCGCCGACGTGACCGGCAACAGGATGATGTCATCCTGATCCCGCCCGAAGCTGGTTTGGCCTTTGGACTGCAGCACGCCGACGATCTTGAACGGCACGTTGGTGATCCGGATATCGGCGCCGATAGGGTCGGCGCCAGGTCCGAACAGTTTCTCCGCGACCGTACCGCCGATGATCGCGACCCTGCCGCCTGTGCTGATGTCCTGGCTAGTGAATTCGCGCCCCATCACGACGGGCCAGTCCCGGACCTCCAGATATTGATCGTGAATGCCACCGACGGATGTCGTCCAGTTCATGTTGCCGTAAACCACCGGTGCGTTGCCCTGGAGCAGACCGGATACGGCAGCGACATCAGGAACCTTGCTTCGGATTGCCTGGATGTCTCCCTCGGCCAGCGGCAGCCGTGTTCCTGCGCCGCCGGATCGGCCGCCAACCCGTGACGAACCGGGAAACACGACCAGCATGTTCGAACCGAGAGAGCTGATCTGCCGCTCGATCTCGCTGCGCGCGCCAGTGCCGACGGCCACCATGATGATGACCGAGCCGACACCGATGATGATGCCGAGCGTGGTCAGCACGGAACGCAGCAGATTGGTGCGCAGGGCCGACAGCGCGATGGCGAAACTGTCGAACATGTTCATTCCGCCGCTCTCCTGAGAAACCCCGTCTGCTGGACGTCCTCGATGATCTTGCCGTCCCGGAAGGTCACCTTGCGGCGCGCATACTCGGCAATCTCGGGCTCGTGCGTGACCAGCACGATCGTAATTCCCGCCTCGTTGAGCTCGGTGAAAAGCTGCATGATTTCAACCGACGTCCTGCTGTCGAGGGCCCCCGTCGGCTCGTCGGCGAGCAGGATCTTCGGATTGTTCACCAGCGCCCGCGCAATCGCCACACGCTGCTGCTGACCGCCGGACAACTGCCGTGGATGATGATCCATCCGGGTTCCGAGCCCGACCTGTTGCAACCGGAGCGCTGCCAGCTCTTCGGCATTCGCGGGCTTCGGATTGGCATAAAGCAATGGCAGCATGACCTGGCGGAGCGCCGGTGTCCGCGGCAGCAGATTGAACTGCTGGAAAACGAAGCCGATCGTGCGATTGCGCAGCACGGCCTGATCATCCGACGAGAGCGTCGAGATATCCCGCCCGTCGATCGACAGCGAACCGGATGTCGGCACGTCGAGCGCGCCGATCAGGTTCATCATCGTCGATTTGCCCGAGCCCGACGTCCCCATGATGGCGACGAACTCACCGTCGGCGACGTCCAGGGAGACCCCATCGAGAGCATGCACCGTCTGGTCACCCATACGGTAGACTTTCGACACGTTCTGCGCGCTGATCAACGACGCAGGCATGTTGGCCGCCGTCATTGCCGAACCTCGCGTGCACGCGTCACCAGCCGTTCGCCGGCCTTGAGATGGCCACCGAGGACTTCCGTGAACTGGTCGTCGCCAATGCCGAGCCGCACGAAACGATCCTCGATCTGGCCGTTGGACGCGAGAACCCAAACCGTGACGTTGCGCACGCTTTCGCGCTCGCGCTTCCAGCGGTCGAACAGCGGCAACTGGTCCGGCGTCAGGATCGAAGCTACGACCTGCTCGATACGCTGCATGGACTGACCACGCCGATTCTGCGCCGAGCGGTCGCGGCGCGGCGCGGCAAACCCGCTTGGCGCCGCAGACCTCTCGGCGGCAGCCGCGCGCGCCTGAGCCATCACCTTATCGAGTTCCTCGCTCACGATCGCAGCCTGCTCATCCGTCAATTTCAATTCGGTCTTGAGCTGCTCCACCACACGGGCGCCGCGCTGACCACCCTGACGCGGCCCGGCAATCGCCGCACCCGAGGGCGACGCGGATCGATCACGCGGACGGAAACGCAGCGCATCGTTCGAAAGACGCAGCACGTCATCCTTCTCGGCCGTCACGATCTGCACATTCGCAGTCATGCCCGGAAACAGGCGCCGGTCCTCGTTGGAAGCTTCGACGATCACGGTGTAGGTGACGACACTGTTGAGCTCGGTTGCCGCGAGACGGACCTGGGTCACGCGGCCATCGAACCGCCGCTCTGGATAGGCGTCCACCGTGAAGGTCACGGGGTTGCCTTCCTGAATAACGCCCACATCCGCTTCGTTGACCTGCGCTTCGATGCGGATGCGCCGCAGATCCTGCGCGATCTGGAACAGCTCCGGTGCCTGCAGGCTGGCCGCCACCGTCTGCCCGACATCGACAGTGCGCGAGATGACCGTGCCGTTGATCGGAGAGCGGATGATGGTGCGATCGAGATCGATCTGCGCCTGATCGAGCTGGGCCTGGCGCTGCGTAATCACCGCCTCGGCGCTCTCGATCTGGGCTTTGGCGACCTGGATGTCGGCCTTGGCGACCTCCGCGTCCTTGGTCGCGGTCTCGAGAGAGGCGTGTGCTGCAATACCCTTTTCCGCCAGCTTCGTCTGCCGCTCGATTGCCAGCTCGGCATGCCGGAGCACGGCTTCAGCCTTGAGCTGGGTCGCGTGCGAATTGGAGAGCTGCGCTCTTGCCGATGCGAGATCGGCCTTCGCCTGGTCAACACGCGCCTTGTAGGTCTTGGCGTCCAGCTTGGCGAGGATGTCCCCCTCGGTGACCTCGGTGTTGTAGTCGGCGGACACCGACTGGATCTGACCGGAAAGCTGCGAGCCGACCTGCACCGTCACCATGGCGCGGACCGGTCCGGACGTCGAAACGGTGCGCCGGATCAGGCCGCGCGTCACATCGACCGTGTCATATACCAGGCCGCCATTGCCGGTTTTCAGCACGCCCGGAAGCCAAAGGCTCGCAATGGCGAAACCGGCAAGCGGGACTGCCAGGGTGAAGAGGTACTTCTTGAAACGCGAGGTCGTCATCGTCGTATGTGCCCAGTTTCAGCTTGCGTCCGACTATGAGGCTTGACGCAGCAGCATCATGAATTCCGTCGCATGAACCTGCGATGACCCAGACGGAAGGGCCTGCAGAACCGTAGCGTCGAACAGTGCGCGAAATGCGGGAGAACCGTTCCCGTCCCCCAGCATCACGCCGGCAATTTTGACGCGGGCGCCACGGGGTCTCGAATGTGAACCCAAGATGAATACCACATTCAGATACGGTTCAATCCCCTCCCCCTAACCTGAGCTTCACCCTGAGATTTCTTCCCCGGCGTGATCCAGAGGGGTGCAGTGTTCAGGGTCGCTGCACCCCTCACCCCCACCCCTTATTTCCTCCCCCTCTTCGCGGACGAGCGAACCAACGCCCTCCGACGGCGTTTGATTTGCCGAGGACAAGTGGCTAGTTTGCTGCCACATCCCATCACTTCCTGGCCCGCTCGTTCCTAGGGTCTCCAACGCGACGGAGGACGCTCGTGACCTTCAAACTCCCTGACCTGCCATACGCCTATGATGCGCTCGCGCCGTACATGTCAGCCGAGACGCTGCAATTCCACCATGACAAGCACCACCTCGCCTACGTCGACAACGGCAACAAACTGCTTGCCGGCTCGGGCCTCGAAGGCAAGAGCCTCGAGGAAATCGTCAAGGCCGCTTACGAGCAGAAGAACCAGGGCCTGATCAACAACGCCGGCCAGCATTACAACCATCTGCACTTCTGGAATTGGATGGCCAAGAGCGGCGGCGGCAACAAGCTGCCCGGCAAGGTCGAAAAGCTGGTCAAGGCCTACGGTGGGTTCGACAAGATGCGGGCCGACTTCATCAATGCCGGCGTCACACAGTTCGGATCGGGCTGGGCCTGGCTCGCTGTGAAGGACGGCAAGCTGGATGTCACCAAGACCGCGAACGGCGAGAACCCGCTGATGCACGGATCGAAGCCCATCCTCGGCGTCGACGTGTGGGAGCACAGCTACTACATCGATTACCGGAACGCTCGGCCGAAGTACCTGGAAGCCTGGTTCGACAACCTCGTCAACTGGGAGTACGTGGAATCGCTCGTCGACTGACGGCCTGCAATTTCCACGTTTTCTTTACGGCCCGCACAGCCATGTGCGGGCCGTTTCTGCTTGAGCAAGCCGGCTGGGAGCGGCTGCCGCGCCACAGAGCAGATGCAGAACAAAGCTGGCCAACTTGATCATTACAGGCCGGCAAGCTAGAGCTATTTGTTGGGGAGACTACGGAAGACTGAGTATAGGGGCGCGTCTTGTTGCGAGTGGTTGTCATGAGCTTGGCGATGCTCGCTGCGCTGTTGGGCGTCGGCTGCGCGTCCCTGGTGCCACGCAATCCCGTTCCCGCCAATCTCGTCCAAGAGGTTCAGCCCTTCAATATGAAGGGGATACGTGCGTGGGGCGACGAAGTCCCCGGTGATCTCGAGAGCGAATTCCATCAGCGTCTGCCGCACATGCCGCGTCTGGCGCAGTCGGTCTCCCGGTATAACGGCCGACCGATCGTCAATATCCTCGCACTGTCCGGCGGTGGCTCCGATGGGGCTTTCGGCGCTGGCCTGCTGACGGGGTGGACAAAGCGTGGCGATCGCCCGACCTTCCAGGTCGTGACCGGCGTCAGCGCGGGCGCCATTATCGCCCCGTTCGCATTCCTTGGACACCGGTATGACCGGCATCTGCGCGAGATCTGGACCGACTACGGCACCAACGAACTCGTGATCGCGCAGATCCTGCCGGGTCTCCTCGGCGGCCCCGCACTCGCAGATAGCGGTCCGCTGCAAGCCCTGATCGAGAAATACGTCACACGATCATTCCTAGCTGAAGTCGCTGCCGAGTACCACAAGGGCCGCATGCTGCTGATCGGCACGACCAATCTCGACGCGCAGCGTCCTGTCGTCTGGAACATGGGCGAGATTGCTGCCAGCGGACATCCCCGCGCGCTTCACCTGTTCCGACAGGTGATCCTGGCATCCGCTTCGATCCCTGGCGCCCTGCCACCGGTCAACATCACGGTCGATCTGGGCAACAGATCATTCGACGAGATGCACGTCGATGGCGGCACGACGCATGAAGTGTTCGTCGCTCCCTTCCAGGCGCCATTCCGAGCCTTCGACCGCTTCTACGATGCCCCACCGCTGAGGCGCTTGTATATCGTCAAGAACGGCAAGTTCGACCCCGAGTACAAGGCGGTGAAGGAGCAGACCTTGCCGATCGCCGCGCGCGCGATCGAAACCCTCATCAAAAGCCAACACCGCGGTGATATCTACCGCATCTACCGCATGGCCAAGGATGCGGGAGCCGACTTCAACCTGACATTCGTACCCGACAGCTTCACGCTGAAAGCGGAAGAGGCGTTCGATCGCCGTTATCAGACCGCGCTGTTTGAAGAAGGCATGCGGATGTCCGAGAGCGGACGCGTCTGGGTCAAGATGCCACCCGACGTCCCGAGAATCCGTTCAACGGCCGACGCCCGTTGAACACGGCCCCTACTTGTTGAGGCTTTCCAGGTAGGCGAGGAAGGCCTCGATCTGCGCTGGCTCCAGCGTGAACTCAGGCATCATTTCATGACCGGTGAAGATGCCCTCGGCCAGAGACTCGGCGAGTTGTTCGACAGGATAACGTTTGTGCAGGTCGCGGAATGGTGGAGCCTTCGGCTCCGGGCTCTCCCCTTGCCGCCCAATTGCATGGCAATTCGCGCAAAGCTGGTCAGCGATCAGTTCGCCTTTCTTCTCGATCGATTGCGCGAGAGCGGGCAGCGGACTTGCGCCAGCCATCAAGAATGCCAGTCCCACCACCAACCGACGCGCCATCGTGAACCTCAATGCGTAACCGCGCGATAACTCTGCGGGGCAACATCCACACGGAATGCGTCCCATCACGCTCGCATCATGGTTCGCAAATACGGCCTATATGTTGACCGGTATCAACGCCGGCCACCAAGGATCGACCGGAGAATGGCGTTCTTCACCTGCGTCACCACGGAGCGCATCAGCGACCGTGACACGTCGCGGGTGATCTGTTCGCCGACAGAGCGGCCTCCGCGTGGCCCGCGCCCGAAGATGACGTTGGTCCAGCTACTGGCATCGGCTTGTTTCTGCTGTTCGGCTTCAGCCGCCGCAGCCGCTCTTTCCTCGTTCCGCTTCGCGAGGATCTCATGCGCCGAATGGGTATCCTGCGTGTCCTCGTACTTGCCGAACAGCGGACTGTTCTCGATCAGGCTCTTGCGTTGCTGCTCGGTGATCGGCCCGATCTGTCCCGATGGCGGACGGATCAGGGTCCGCTGCACAATCGACGGCTCACCCTTGTTTTCCAGCATCGAGACCAGCGCCTCACCGACCTTGAGTTCGAGAATGACGCGTTCGGTATTCAGCTCAGGGTTCGGCCGGAACGTGCTGGCGGCAGCCTTCACTGCCTTCTGTTCGCGCGGCGTGAAAGCGCGCAACGCATGCTGCACGCGGTTGCCGAGCTGCGCGGAGACGCTGTCGGGCACGTCGAGCGGGTTCTGGGTGATGAAATACACGCCGACGCCCTTCGAGCGCACGAGGCGGGCAATCTGCTCGATACGATCCAGGAGCGCTTTGGGTGCGTCGTCGAACAGCAGATGCGCCTCGTCGAAGAAGAACACCAGCTTCGGCTTCGGCTGATCACCGACCTCGGGCAAGGTCTGCCAAAGTTTGGTCAACAGCCAGAGCAGGAACGTCGCGTAAAGCTTCGGCTTCTCCATCAGCTTGTCGGCAGCCATCAGATTGACGATGCCGCGACCGTCATTCGTGGTGCGGAGGAAATCGCTGATCTGCAGCTCGGGCTCGCCGAAGAACTGGTTTGCGCCTTGCTCTTCCAGAACCAGAAGGCGGCGTTGAATGGCGCCGACCGACGTGGTGGCGACATTGCCGTATTTCGCCGTCAGCTCCTTTGCGCGTTCCGCGACATTGCCAATGATGGCGCGGAGATCCGCGAGGTTCATAAGCGGCAGCTTCTCATCCTCGGCAACACGGAACGCGATATTGAGCACACCCTCCTGCACCTCGTTGAGCTCCAGCATGCGCGCAAGCAGCAGGGCTCCCATATCTGCGACGGTTGCCCGCACCGGATGGCCCTGCTCGCCGAATACATCCCAGAAAACCGTGGGGTAGGCCTTGTTCTCGTAATTCTCGAGACCGACTTCCTCTGCCCGCTTGAGTAGGAAATCCTTGGGCTCACCCTTGGCCGCAATGCCGGACAGGTCGCCCTTGATGTCGGCTGCAAATACCGGGACACCGGCGTCAGAGAAGCCCTCGGCCAAAACCTGCAGCGTCACCGTCTTACCCGTACCGGTCGCGCCGGTGATGAGCCCATGCCGGTTGGCCAGCTTCAGGTCGAGGTACTCAGGCTTGACGCTCTTGCCTACAAAGATCTTGCCGTCCTGCAGCATCTCTGGCTCCTCGCAGTCGGGGCCCATTCGGGCATCCCCCAAGTGGCGACTCACGCCACCCATGATCATCGCCCTCTTGGCATAGTGATGCACGATTGCAAAGCTTGGTTGCATCTGAGACATGGGGATAAGGAGAATATTGCCTACCACCCTGTAAAGTCCTCAACTTCAAAGCCCGGCGAACCGGGACAAATCTCTCTGGATGCGGTCTTCGCCATCGCGCTAAAGTCTGTGTCTGTCTCCTCACGTGGTGCCCATGAACGAGCCATCCGAAAACATCGAAGACGTGCCCTTGGCTGCCGATTTTCCGGCCGCGACGCATGCGGCATGGATGGAACTGGTCGCCAAGGTTCTGAAGGGCTCGGATTTCGAGAAGCGCCTTGTCACGCGCACACTGGACGGGCTGCGGATCGAGCCGCTCTATACGCGCACTGATGCGATCGCAGGCACCGATACGGCGCAGCCGGGAGCAGCACCGTTCACGCGCAGCGCATCGGCGAACAGCGAAGGCTTAGGCTGGGATATCCAGCAGTTCCATTCAGGGCTCGATCCGAAAGCGACCAACGAAGCGATCCTGGAGGACCTGGAAGGTGGCGCGACGTCCATCGCCCTTCACCTCGCGGCGCCGGGCAATTCGGGCATGGATTTCAGCGGCGATGCGCTTGCCGTCGCGTTGAACAGCGTCGCGCTGGAGATCTGCCCGGTTTCTCTCGTCGCCAATGACCGGGCGATCGAAGCTGCCGGAGCTCTTGAGCAACTGTGGACCGAGCGCGGCATCGCCGCAGCCGATCGGCAAGGGCACTTCAATATCGATCCGCTCGGCACCCTGGCGCAGACGGGTGCCATCGACGATGCGCTGGATACCGCGCTGTCCCGCGCCGCCAAAGTCGCTGCCAACAGCGTCGCATCTCCACGCGTCACCGTTCTGCTCGCGGATGGCAACGCCTACCATGCTGGCGGCGCGAGCGAGGCTCAAGAACTGGCGGCGATGCTTTCCACGCTCGTGGCCTATCTAAAGGCCTGTGAGGCTGAAGGCTTGCCGCCGGATCGCGCATTACCGAAAATTGCTTTCTCTCTCGCTGCCGACGCCGATCAGTTTATGACGACAGCGAAGCTGCGGGCCGCCCGCCGCCTCGTGTGGCGTATTGCGGATGCCTGCGGAGCCGGCGATGCTGCGGGCCAAACACATATGACCGCCATCACCGCATGGCGGATGCTCGCACGACGCGATCCGTGGACCAACATCATGCGCGCTACGCTGGCCTGCGCCGGAGCGGCGATCGGTGGCGCGGACAGCATCGTTGTGCTGCCCTTCACTTTTCCCCTCGGCAAGACCGACCGCTTCGCGCGCCGCATCGCTCGCAACGTCCAGATCGTGCTGCAGGAAGAATCGAGCCTCGGCCGCGTCATCGATCCCGCTGGCGGAAGCTGGTATGTCGAGAACCTCACGGACGATCTTGCCCAGCGCGCCTGGGAAATTTTCCAGGATATCGAAACCAACGGCGGCATGGCGGCTGCGCTGACCTCCGGATACCTGCAGGATGCCATCGATGAGGTTGCCGAAAAGCGCCGGCGTGACATCGCCACCGGCCGCATCGAACTGACCGGCGTTTCGGCCTTCCCGCGTCTGGGCGACGATGGCATCACAACTGAACCGTGGCCTGCGGGACAACCGCGTTCCAGCGCCCCTTCGGTCACGATCAAACAGCTGAAACAGTCCCGGCTCGCGGCCCCGTTCGAACGTCTGCGGGATGCCGCTGACGCTCACACAGCGAATACCGGCACGCTCCCGCAGGTGTTCCTCGTGTGCCTGGGAAGTCTCGACGACTACAACGCCCGCGCCAACTGGATGCGCA
>JAFAFW010000062.1 GCA_023423275.1 Pseudomonadota bacterium | reverse complement strand
GCACGGGCGTGATCGTATAGAAGCCCTCAGGGGCTTGCCGGTCGCCGGTGCTTTGCTTCGGCCCGATCTCGCCCGACCAATTACAGATCGGGTAGGTCCTGAAATGATAGAAGCGGCCGTCGTCGCGCTGCTTCCAGACTTCGAGCTCGGATTCTTCCTTGAAGACCCGCACGAAAACCGGAGACCCCGGCTGCATGCCCTTCTTCGCGAGGAGAGACAGCGCCTCGTTCGACAGCGGCACTTCGGATGGCGGGGGAATTGTGGGCGCGCTCGAGCACGCCGCGAGCATCGCGACGGCGATTGTAGTCATGAGCAGCACAACGGCTCTCATCGTTGAGCCAGTGTTGGTTCCCACCAATACGCCCTTCCCGTCCCGAACAAATTCCCCGTGCCGCGGGCTGGCGGACTGTTAGCACAATGAACTCAAACGATTACTGAAATCGGAGAAGATCCGAGTCAACTCAAGTATCGTGTCCAAATGCGGCGTCACGGTGGGCGGGATAGGCCCCGCCGGTCGGAATGTCGGACAGGAATTTCGTGCGCGACTAGCGCCCTATCGACAAAAACCGTTCGTGACGCTGAGCCCGGATGTCTTCGGCCGATTTGCCGTCGAACTCCGAAAGCATGCGGGCAATCGCGTTACCGGTCGCGATAATTACTGATTCGCGGTCGCGATGCGCGCCGCCTGTGGGTTCCTTTATGATCGCGTCGATGACCCCGAGCTGATCGAGGTCCTGCGCCGTGATCTTCATATTGGTCGCGGCTTCTTCTTTCTTGTTGCTGTCGCGCCAGATGATCGATGCGGCGCCTTCGGGCGATATGACCGAATAAATGGCGTGCTCGAGCATAAGAATCCGGTTGGCCGTCGCAATGGCGATTGCACCGCCCGAACCGCCCTCGCCGACGATCACGGTGACAATCGGAACGCCGAGTCTGAGGCAGCATTCCGTCGACCGCGCGATGGCTTCGGCTTGCCCGCGTTCCTCAGCTCCAATGCCCGGATAGGCGCCGGGCGTGTCGACGAACGTGATGATCGGCAAATTGAAGCGTTCGGCGAGTTCCATCAGCCGCACGGCCTTGCGGTAGCCTTCCGGGCGCGCCATGCCGAAATTGTGCTTGATGCGGCTTTCGGTGTCCGATCCCTTCTCATGACCGAGCAGCATCACCGAGCGGCCGCGGAATTTTCCGAGCCCGCCGATGATCGCTTCGTCCTCGGCGAAATAGCGGTCCCCCGCCAGAGGCGTGAAATCCTCGATCATGTGCCGCACGAAATCGAGCGTGTGCGGGCGTTCGGGATGCCGTGCCACCTGCGTCTTCTGCCAGGGGGTCAGCTTGGCATAGGTCTCGGCCAGGATCTGCTGAGCCTTCTGCTCCAGCTTGGTGATCTCTTCCGACATCGAGACGGCATTCTCGCCGTCGCTCAACGTCCGAAGCTCGGCGAGCTTGCTTTCAAGCTCCGCGACCGGCTTCTCGAACTCGATGTACGTCCTGATGGGTTGTCGATCCATTGACTGACCAGGGGGTTGGCGCGGCCACCGTATGGCGGATGGCGGCAGGTTGCCGGGACATTCGCCAGGGGAGCGGCAGAAAGTCAAGTTGCACCGCTGCGCTTCGGACGGCCAGCCCCGCAGCCAACTAGAGTGAACAAGGTGTCAGCGGCGCTTCCCGGTACCCAACGGATGATGTTCGAGCACCAGTTTCCGCAGCCTGTCCTCTAGCACGTGAGTATAGATCTGCGTCGTAGAAATGTCAGCATGTCCAAGGAGTTGCTGAACCGCCCGCAGGTCCGCGCCGCGATCCAGAAGGTGGCTGGCGAAGGCATGGCGCAGCACGTGCGGGCTTACCCGCTCCGGGTCGATGCCTGCCTCTTCCGCGAGTTCTTTCAGCTCCTGGCCCAGGCGCTGCCGCGTCAGATGGCCCTCGGCGCTCTTGGACGGAAACAGCCAGCGCGTCTTGACCATCGGCGTCAACTGGTCACCCGCATCGGTTCCGATCCCGAGATAGCGGTCGAGCGCGGCCCGGGCCGAAGTATTGAGCGGAACCAGCCGCTCGCGTCCACCCTTGCCCTTGATGGTCAGCACACGGCGATCGCCCTGGAGCACGGCACGCGGCAGCGCGACGAGCTCGGAGACACGCATGCCGGTCGCATACAGCATTTCCAGCAGGCAATAGAGTCGGACGGCAATGAACAGCTCGCGGCCTGTCCGGTCCTCCATGCGGCCCCGCGCCGCAGCGATCAGCCGGTCCACCTCGTTCACCGACATCGTCTTCGGCAGGCTCTGCGCCTTCTTCGGACCCGCGACACCCTCACTCGGGTCGTCGGCAATGTGTCCCTCCGCGACCATGAACTTGAAAAGCTGACGGATCGCGGACAAGCGTCTGGCGCGGGACGACGTGGCCATCCCATGCTCGCCCAGCCGCTTGAGATAGGCGGTCACATGCTCGCGGCGCACGTGGGCGAGATCAACCCCACTGGCATCGACATGATCGGCAAAATCCGACAGGTCCCGGCGGTAGGCATCGAGCGTATTCTGCGCCGCTCCACGTTCGGCCGCGAGCATCTCCAGAAACGCCGCCAGCACACGATGTGCGGAGGTCATGGCGGGACCTGTCTCAATGGCTCGCGGACCGGGGCCAGACAGCAAACAAGGCTTCGAACCCAAGGCGGCGAGCCTCCGCCTCGAGCCCCACCCGCCGCAAGGCGCGAATGGAATCTCCGAGTGCAATGATGTGCGCGCCCTCCGCGCCCTTGGGACCAAGCGCGTGCATCGTCAGCAAAATCGTGCGTGCAAATTGCTTCTGATCGGAGGCATCCTTGAGCTGCGCCAGCGCACCGGTTTCCGGCAAATGCCCATCGTTGGGCTGCGGCGTGCTGCTCGAAAGCTGCCACAGCCCCATGGGCACCTGGTAATCGAGCGCATCGAGCACCGTCGCCAGGCGATGCAGCACGGGTCCGCTGAAACGGCCCTGTCGCGCCAGATCTTCAACGGCAGGGAGACTGGCGCCACGCGGCGCATTGGGGTTGGGATCGGCAATATCCGACAACGCCAGCCAGTGATGCAACGGCCCTCCGTTGCCATAGGCATTGAGCGCTCCGACCCACGAATGCGCGAGCTGATAATCGCCGCTGGCCAGCGCGGCCTCGATCGCGATCTCGCCGAACGCAGCGCCATCCGCCGATCGTCCTGGCGGGCCGATCAACGCGCCTGCGAGCGAGAGTGTTGCCAGATACAGACCGTCACGGCGGGCGTCATCGAGCAGCGCACGCACGATATGCGCGCGCCGCGCGCCATTCCGCTCTGCTTCCGCCACCTGGAAGAGCAAGGCTCTGCGTTGGCCTGCCTCAACGCGGGCTGAAAGCGGATCGGCCAGATCGGAGGGCGAGAATCGCTGTGACTGCCACACGCCAGCCAGCGCTGCCGGCGTGATGACATCGAGCCGTGCCGCGGCTTCGGCAGCGGTAAGCCGCAGACGATCGTCGGTTGCGGGATCAGCAACGAGAGCCGCCAACAGGGCCGCATTGGCGCGTCCCAGCACGTCGGTCATGTCCGCCTGTTTCGACAGGGCGATGACCCGATATTGGCTCGGCCCGACGCGGCCGTTGCGCGGCAATCTGACTGCGCGCCCTGCCGACACCGCATCCAGCGCCGCCAGCATCACAGGATCGTCGAGACCTTCCTCACGTGCCAGCTCCGCCGCCAGCGAAGCTGCTGACGCATTTCCCGCAGCGGCCGCGCAATAGCCGGCTAGAGCAAGGATTTCGCCGCGTAATGCAGGCGGCAGTTCGTCTTTGCGCGCCGCCGTACTCTTCACCCCGTGGCAGCCCTGATCGGACTGGCCGGTCGCCAGCGCCCGCCGCGCTTCGAGAGCCTCGAAAATGGGCGTCGATCCGGCACCGGGAACCCGGGCCAAGACCTCGGCGAGCGGCTGGAACAGACCGGAGCGATAGAGCGCCTCGGCCCGGATGGCCGCAAAGGCTGCCTGGTTGGCACCGGCAGGAGCGCCCGATTCGGACGTCATCAGCCGCTTCCACAAGCCATGCAGTGTTGGAGACAGCGGCGGCAGGTCGAGCTGCGCCATGAGCTGTTCGGTTGTCGTGAGATCGAGGCCGGTCCAGATATCGAACGGGAGGCCCGAGCCGTCATTCGACATCGCCGGCGCAAGCTCGGAGCGCGTCACAGGTGCCGGAACCAGAGACGGCGGAGAAGGCTGCTCGCCGGCGCCAAAGCCTTGCCATTGCGGCGCGGGCGATCCCCAGGGTTGCCGGTCACGCGCCCGCGCGCGTTCAGCGTCACGGTCAGCGAAAGGCCGCCAACCATCCTGCGCGTATCCCGGTCCGGAGTGCGACACCACGCTGACGCAACAAGCGGCGATCAAAGCGGCAACGTATGAGCGGTTCATCCCCCGGACCCGACAGCAGTACTCTCCTGGCGTACCTTGACGCCATAGACAGGGGTCGACACTTCCCGTTGCTCTGGCTCGAAATAGACGGCAAGCGAGTAGAGACCGCCGTAAATAATCAGCGCCAGCACGCCGGTGACCATAAGGAATCGAAATAGGCTGGGCATGGAGCGAACCTAACCAAGAATCGCCCGCCGTAGCAAGGCGACGTCATTAAGAGTTCGGGGATCGTCAATGTTATACTTGACCCCGGACGCGGGATTTGCTTTGCGCCACCGGCATATACGTTGCCTTTGCAGCAATATTGTTTCCGGCCGGGACTTGTGAAACGGTCGGCCGTACATCGTCATCAATAGCGCGCTTCAGCAGCTCAGGTCATGGTTCGATTCGGTTGGAAGGGAAAGCATCGGGATGCCGGCATGACCGCGCGGGCTCAGGCAATTCGATCTGCCCTGGGGACAAGATCGATCGTCATGGTCGGATTGATGGGATGCGGGAAGAGTTCGGTCGGCCGCCGTCTCAGTCAATTCCTTGAGCTGCCGTTTGTCGATGCCGACGAGGAAATCGAAGCCGCGGCCGGTAAAACCATCAACGAGATCTTTGCCGATCATGGCGAGTCGCATTTCCGCGACGGCGAGCGCAAGGTCATCGCGCGCCTGCTCATGCACGGTCCCCAGGTGCTGGCGACCGGTGGTGGTGCGTTCATGAACGCCGAGACCCGGCAGAACGTCAAAAACTCGGCGGTTTCGGTATGGTTGCGCGCAGACCTTCCCATACTCATGCGCCGGGTGATGCGCCGGGACAACCGGCCGCTTCTCAAGAACGTCGATCCGGAAGCCCGCATGCGTGAGCTGATGGCCGAGCGTTATCCGATCTACGCCGAGGCTGACATCATTGCGGAAAGCCGCGAGGTTCCGCACGACACCATCGTTGAAGAGATCATCGCACTTCTTCTGTCGGGACCATTGGCGGGAGCTGTGCCTGATTGCATTGAACCGGCAGCAGAGCCGGGCGCAGCCGGACGGGCCTAGAGACATGACAACCGGATCCGGACTCACGCGCATCCCCGTTTCGCTCGGTGCGCGGTCCTATGAGGTGCTGATCGGCCCTGGGCTTCTCGGCTCAGCCGCGGACCAGATCACGGCGGCGCTCGGCGCCTGCAGATGCGGCATCGTCACCGATCGGAACGTTGGCGCGCATCATTTGCACACCATCGAAACGGCTCTGGCGGTCTCGGGACGGCACGCAGGCACGATCATCTTGCCCGCCGGCGAGTCGACCAAATGTTTCACGGAATTGGACAATCTCTGCCAGAAGCTCCTCGAGCTCGGATTGGAGCGCGGGGATGCCGTAATTGCCCTGGGCGGCGGCGTGATCGGCGACCTCGCGGGCTTTGCGGCCAGCATCGTGCGTCGCGGGATGCGCTACGTCCAGATTCCGACATCGCTGCTGGCGCAGGTCGATTCATCCGTCGGCGGCAAGACCGGGATCAATACGCCCCAGGGCAAGAACCTGGTCGGGGCCTTCCATCAGCCGAGCCTTGTCCTCGCCGACACCGCCGTCCTGGCGACGTTGCCACCACGCCAGATGCGCGCCGGCTATGCCGAAGTCGCCAAATACGGGCTGCTCGGAGACCGGACGTTTTTCAGCTGGCTGGAAGCGCACTGGCAAAAGTTGTTCGATCACGACCAGCACGCGTTGCTGCACGCCATCTCACGTTCGGTCGAAATGAAGGCCGAGATCGTGGCTCGTGATGAGACCGAGACCGGCGACCGCGCCTTGCTCAATCTCGGACACACGTTCGGTCATGCGCTGGAAGCCTGGACCGGCTATTCGGACCGCCTTCTGCATGGGGAGGGCGTGTCGATCGGGACGTGCCTGGCGTTCCGGCTGTCGGAGGACCTTCAGCTCTGCCCGCCGCAGACCGCCGCCCGGGTAGCGGCGCATCTGAAGGCCGTCGGCCTGCCGACGCTGATCGCGGACATCCCGGGCGATTTGCCGTCGGCCGAGACGGTCGTTCGGCTCATGCGTCAGGACAAAAAGGTCAAGTCAGGCCGCATGACGCTGATCCTGGCACGCGCAATTGGCGAAGCGTTCGCTACACGCGATATCAACGAACCGGATCTGCAGGCCTTCCTCGCCCGTTCCCTGGCCTAGAACCGCGCCACCGCGCACGACCGCCGGTCCATGATATCGTAACGCGTTTTTCGGATGATTTCCGAACTTCAGCGACAAACGCGAGCACTCGAACCGCCATGGAACTTCTGCTCATCACAGTGATCGTGCTGATCCTCATTTTGGCGTCCGCCTTCTTTTCGGGGTCGGAAACAGCGCTGACGGCGGCCTCCCGCGCCCGCATGCATGCCCTGGAGCAGGACGGCAATCACAAGGCATCGCTGGTCAATCGGCTGCTCGTCAAACCGGAGCGGATCATCGGCACCGTTCTGCTTGGCAACAACCTCGTCAACATTCTCGCCTCGGCGCTGACGACCAGTCTTCTCATCCGCTTGTTTGGCGATGTCGGCGTTGTCTATGCCACAGTCATCATGACGATCGTCATCGTGATTTTCTCGGAAGTGCTGCCGAAAACCTACGCCATTGCCTATCCCGACCGTGTCGCGTTGCTGGTCGCGCCCGCCATGCGGGTGGTCATTCCGATCCTGTGGCCGTTGACGTCGGCGGTGCAGTTCATCGTCGCACAACTCCTGAAGCTGACCCCGACGACACGCGATGACGATGCCAACATCCTGGCGCCGCATCACGAGCTGCGCGGTGCGATCGAGCTTCAGCAGAAAGAGGGCACGGTGGCCCGCGGCGACGCCGACATGCTGGGCGGCGTGCTCGATTTGCTCGATCTCAAGGTGCTCGACATCATGGTCCACCGGACCAAGATCGAGACCGTCAACATCGACGATCCCCCACAAGCCATCATCGACGAGGTGCTCAACGGCCAATACTCACGCCTGCCGGTGTGGCAGGAAGAGCCGGAAAACATCATCGGTGTGCTGCACATTCGCGATCTTCTCGTCGGTCTGGAAAAGGCCGGATGGGATCCGTCGAAACTGAACATCAAGGATCTGTGCACGGAGCCCTGGTTCGTTCCCGACACCACCGGCCTGAAGGACCAGCTCAACCAGTTCCTCAAGCGCAAGGCGCATTTCGCCTTGGTCGTCGACGAGTATGGTGAGGTACAAGGTCTCGTGACGCTCGAAGACATTCTGGAGGAGATCGTCGGCCAGATCACCGATGAGCATGACGTCCAGGAAACCGCCATCAGGCCGCAGGCCGACGGCACCGTGAACGTCGATGGCAGTCTGGCGATCCGAGACCTCAATCGTCATTTGGGCTGGGATCTGCCGGACGACGAGGCAACGACGGTCGCGGGCCTCGTCATCCACGAGGCACAAACGATACCGGACCCTGGACAGGCCTTCACCTTCTACGGTTACCGTTTCGAAATCCTGCGCAGGAGCCGCAACCGAATCACGGCACTGCGCATCAAGCCAATCGCCGGGCTACCGGTGCAGCGAAAGCCCTTGGCCGGAACGGGATCTGCCGGATCAGGATAGCGTCTCGCTATAGAACCGAGAATGTCAGGGAAGAATATCTTCTCCGGGGGCGTAGGCCTTGATTGCCAGCGCGTGCACCCCACCTTTCAGTTCTGCGGTCAGCGTCTCGTTGATCATCCGGTGACGCTCGATCCGGGACTTTCCGCGCATCGCTTCAGAAACGACAAGCACACGGAAATGGCTTTCGCCCGTTCCCGGTGAGCTGCGATGCCCGGCATGCAGCTCACTTTCGTTGATGACATCGAGCCGGATCGGCCGCAGCGCGGCCATCAGCTTTTCGCGGATCGATTGCTCAAGGGACATTCTTAACCTCGTGGCCGAATTGCAGTGGAAATTGCCTCGCTCTATGGCCGTCCAGCCACGCGGCCTATCCGCGCGGCTGGTCATGCTTGTGCGGCAACGGGAGCGCGATCATACTCCGACACCATGAAGCTCGACTCGAAATACTTCGACATGATTCGCATCAACCGGCGCACATCCGGTCAGAAGCGCGAATCCGAAACCGTTCCGTGCTGCCAGTGGAAGGGATGCACCCGGCCCGGACGCTATCGCGCACCCATGGGCCGCGGCAGGGACGGAGAGTTCTTCTCGTTCTGCGTCGATCATGTGCGCGAGTATAATACGTCCTACAACTACTTCGATGGGATGAGCGACGCTGAGGTCGAAGGCTTCCAGAAAGGCGCCATTTACGGGCATCGGCCGACCTGGAAGACAGGGGCAAACGCTTGGTCGCACGGCACGCACCACGGCATGTCGGCCGCTGACGTCGCCAATTTCGCGCGCGCACGGGCTGCCAACAGCGAGGCCTTCGCCGCCTGGCGTTCACGCCGCCCGGGCAACCCCGCCCAGGAATACCGTCGCGCGTTGAAGCCGCTCGAGCGCAAGGCCCTGGAAACCCTGGGCTTGCCCCAGGCTGCCGGCAAGGATGAGATCAAAAGCCGCTTCAAGGAGCTCGTGAAGCGTCACCATCCCGACGCAAATGGGGGGCACCGCGGCTCTGAAGACAGGTTGCGCGAGATCATACAAGCCTATAACTATCTCAAGCAGGCAGGATTGGCCTGATACGGACGGCGGCGGTTCGCCCGGTGAAGCAGCCGGTATGCAACCGCTTCGCTTTAGTTGCTTCAAGAATTCATCCGGATACAATCAAGCATGCGTGCGCAGAACCAAGCCGGGGTGCCCGGCCTCCCGGACATGAAGGTGTCCGTACGTCAAGTTTTTGGCATCGATAGTGATCTCGAAGTCCCGGCTTACGCGAACTCCAGCGAGCACGTGCCGGATCTCGATTCGGACTATCTGTTCAATCGGGAAGTCACACTCGCGATCCTCGCCGGCTTCAAGCACAACCGGCGCGTCATGATCCAGGGCTACCACGGCACCGGGAAATCGACCCATATCGAGCAGGTCGCGGCGCGGCTCAACTGGCCGTGCGTGCGCGTCAACCTCGATAGCCACGTCAGCCGTATCGACCTCATCGGCCGCGACGCCATCGTGCTGAAAGATGGCAAGCAGGTGACAGAGTTCCGCGAAGGCATCCTGCCGTGGGCGCTCCAGACGAACACCGCGCTGGTTTTCGACGAATACGACGCCGGCCGCCCGGACGTGATGTTCGTCATCCAGCGCGTGCTCGAAGTTTCGGGCAAGCTGACGCTGCTGGATCAGTCGAAGGTGATCCGTCCGCATCAGGCGTTCCGCCTGTTTGCGACGACCAACACCATCGGTCTTGGCGATACCTCCGGCTTGTATCACGGCACGCAGCAGATCAACCAGGGTCAGATGGACCGCTGGTCGATCGTCTGCACGCTCAACTATCTGCCGCATGACGATGAAGCCCGCATCGTGCTCTCGAAGGTGAAGTCGTTCGCCAAGAGCGAGGCCAAGCGCAAGCAGATTGCCAACATGGTGCGCGTTGCCGACCTCACGCGGAATGCTTTCATCAATGGCGATCTGTCGACCGTCATGAGCCCGCGCACCGTCATCACGTGGGCGGAAAACTCCGAAATCTTCGGCGACATCGGGTTTGCGTTCCGGATGACGTTCCTCAACAAATGCGATGAGCTGGAGCGGCCTCTGGTGGCCGAATTCTACCAGCGCTGCTTCAGCGAGGAATTGCCCGAAAGCGCCGCCAACGTCGTCCTCAGTTAAGCTGGCGGCGCATACCATCGAGACCTGCCATCGACATGGCCACAGGACCCAAGCGTAAAGAGTCTCCGGCCGAGCCATTCAAGCGTGTGCTCGGCCTGTGCGCGCGCGCCATCGCCGCCGATGACGAGGTTCAGGTCAGTTATTCCGCCGGCAAACCGGAGCTCGATGGAAAGAACATCGTGCTGCCGGAGCCGTCTCGCGTGCCTTCGCCGCGCGAGATCGCCGTTATCCGCGGATGGGCGGACAGTCTCGCTCTCACAGCGGCGGTTCACGACCAGAAAGTGCATCGGCGGCTGGCACCCGACGCCGGTCCCGCGCGATCGGTTTTCGAAGCCGTCGAGCGCGCCCGTATCGAGGCGCTGGGCTCCAACCGCATGCAAGGCATGGCCGACAATCTGAAGGCCAAGACCGAAGATCTGTACGCGCACGGCCGCTTCAGCGACGTCACCGAGCGTTCCGAAGCACCTCTCGAAGACGCCTTGGCGCTTCTCGTCCGCGAGCGTTTGACGGGCATTGCCCCGCCGTCGACGGCGCGGGCCCTCGTGGACGTGTGGCGCCCGTGGATTGAGGAACGCGCCGGCAAGACGCTGGAGCGCATGCGGGGCCTGTCGGAAGATCAAGAATCGTTCGGCCGTCTGTTGCGCGACATGCTGCGCCAGCTCGATCTGTCCGAGGAGCTTGCCGAAGGCCAGGACGAGGAGAACGACTCCGACGACGAGAATGCCGATGGCGGCGATCAGCAGTCGGAAGCCGACGACGAGAGCCAGGACGGCGACGAGCAGGGTTCCGACGAGCAAACGGCTGAAGGCGAGGAAGGGGAAGCACAGGAATCCAGCGAAATCGCTGATTCCGAGCAGTTCGACGCAGAGGCTGAGGGTGAAGAATCGGCCGAGACCAACGAGCCGTGGCGTCCGAATACCTCTGTCCTCGATGATCCGTCGAAATTTGGCTATCAGGTTTTCACGAAAGCCTTCGATGAGGAAATCGAGGCCGAAAATCTGTCGACGCCCGATGAGCTGGAGCGGCTCAGAACCTTCCTCGACAAGGAGCTGCGGTCTTTGTCCGGCGCTGTTTCACGCCTGGCCAACCGGCTGCAGCGTAAGCTGCTGGCGCAGCAGAATCGGGCCTGGGATTTCGATCTCGAGGAAGGCACGCTCGATCCGTCGCGGCTGCCGCGCATTATCATCGATCCGACGCATCCGCTGTCCTTCAAGCGCGAGCGCGATACGACGTTCCGCGACACCGTCGTCACGCTGCTGCTCGATAACTCGGGCAGTATGCGCGGACGGCCGATCATGGTTGCGGCCTGCTGCGCCGATATCCTGGCGCGCACACTGGAACGCTGCAGCGTGAAGGTCGAAATTCTCGGCTTCACCACGCGGGCCTGGAAAGGTGGGCAGTCGCGCGAGCAGTGGCTGGCGGCGGGCAAGCCCGCCAATCCGGGCCGGCTCAATGATCTGCGTCATATTGTCTATAAGTCGGCCGACGCGCCCTGGCGGCGGTCAAAGCAGAACCTGGCGCTGATGATGCGCGAGGGCCTGCTCAAGGAGAACATCGACGGTGAGGCGTTGGCCTGGGCGCACAAGCGGTTGCTCGGCCGGCCGGAGCAGCGCCGCATCCTGATGATGATCTCGGATGGCGCACCGGTGGATGACTCGACGCTTTCGGTCAATTCCGGCTCCTACCTGGAGCACCACCTCCGGCAGGTGATCGAAGAGATCGAGACCCGCTCGCCCGTTCAACTTATCGCCATTGGCATCGGTCACGATGTGACGCGCTATTATCGGCGTGCCGTGACGATCACGGATCCATCGGAACTCGCGGGTGCCATGACCGACAAGCTTGTCGAACTCTTCGAGGAAGCCGGCGAAGCCGCGCCGTCTACGCCGACAAGACGCCCGGCACGTGGTCGCCTGCACTGAACGCTGTCGGCGGAGCGCTACCTGTGCAAACGAGCAAAAGCGGTTGGCTGCGCCAGCGCGCGATATATGCGGGCCTCCTGATTGCAGTTGCCGCGCTTGCAATCATCACCGAACGCGCCGTTGCGCAGAAGCCCCATCTCAATGCGGCGCGCCCGCAGACCATCGAGATTCACGCGACGCCGCTGACCAGCTTCGACCGGCCCGGAACGTCTCAGAAAACATTCGGCCGGCTAGAGTGGCGCGGAGGACTGGTGCTGAGTTCGCCAAGCCCCAACTTCGGTGGATGGTCGGGACTGGTTCTGGATCCGAGCGGCCGGCGGCTTCTATCCGTTTCAGATGCCGGGAGCTGGATGACGGGCGAAATCACCTATGACAACGGGCGGCCGACAGGCATCAAAAACGCCAAGATTTCATCCATCAGAGCTTTGAACGGTGCGCCCCTCACGCGCACACGCGACCGGGATGCCGAGAGTATTACGCTCGCAGACGGCACGCTGGAAACGGGAATGGCCTTGATCGCCTTCGAAGGAAACATGCGCATCGGCCGTTTCCCGATCAAGGACGGGGAGCTTAAGGCTCCGGTCGAGTATCTGAAGAAACCTGCAGAGACGCGGCGGATGCACCACAACGCGTCGTTCGAGTCGATCGGGGTTCTCAAGGCTGGCCGCTATAAAGACAGCGTGATTGCGATCGCCGAGCGACTGACCAACCCGCAGGGAGATCATACGGGCTGGATCTGGACACGAGGTCAGCCGCGGCCGTTCTATCTCTCCGACGTTCGCGGCTTCGATATCACGGACCTCGCCACGTTGCCCGATGGAAACGTCATCGTCCTCGAAAGACGGTTCCGCTGGACGGAGGGCGTGAAGATGCGTCTCCGATTGTTGAATGGTGCCGAATTGGCTCCCGGCGCGCGCCTTGAGGGAGAAACGCTGCTGGAAGCCGACATGGGCTATGAGATCGACAACATGGAAGGTGTTGCCGTCCATGAAGGCCCTCGCGGCGAGACCATCATAACGGTGCTGTCGGACAACAATTTCAGCTCTTTCATCCAACGCACGGTACTGCTCCAGTTCGCACTTCCGCGCGAGAATACGGCCAGCATCGAGCAGCCAAAGCGCAACCGATGAGCGATGCGATCACCATTCGCGACGAGATTCGTCCAGGCGATCTGGGGTTCGTCACCTACCTGCATGGCATCGTCTATGCCCGGGAATGGGGGCTCGATACCACGTTTGAACCCTACGTAGCGGGACCGCTTGCCGAGTTCATTCTGAAAGGTCCCGATGCCGGCCGTCTCTGGCTCGCCGAGATGAATGGCGAGATCGTCGGTTCGGTGGCTCTCGTCAAAACGGAACCTGGCGTCGGACAGCTTCGCTGGTTCCTCGTCGCTCCTGCTGGACGCGGAAAAGGATTGGGCCAAGCGCTCATCGACTACACCCTGGCCTATGCGCGGCAGGAAGCGTTGAGCAAGGTATATCTATGGACGTTTGATGGCTTAGCTACGGCTCTGCATCTCTACCGGAAGTCCGGTTTTCGGGAGACGGAACGCGCAACCCAGGACCTCTGGGGCCAGAAACTCGTCGAGATCCGGATGGATCTCGACTTATCTCAGAGCTGATCAGCTCAGCCGGGCTTAGGCCGCAGCAGCGGTCGAAACTTCCGACTTCTTCTTCTGGATATCACGCTTGAGGCGCAGACAGCGATCGGACAACTCCTCGTCCCGCGCCTTCAGCAGATAAGCATCCAATCCGCCGCGATGCTCCACGGACTTCAGAGCATGCGCGCTCACTTTCAGCCGCACTGAACGGCCAAGCGCGTCGCTGATGAGCGTCACCGTGCACAGGTTGGGCCGGAACGTCCGCTTGGTCTTGTTCTCGGCGTGGCTGCGAAGCTGCCCCGACATCGGGAGCTTGCCGCTCAACTCGCAGCGTCTGGTCATAACGCGATAATCCTCTTCCTGGCGCTCCCGATCCGGGGCGCAACCTTCTGTTCGTTCCTGAATCGGAGACGACCCGGCCGGCTGGCGGGTGAATTTCAGCGGTACCTATACTGATGTCGGCCGGAAATCGTCAAGTGGAGAGACGGGCGCAGACCGGCAAAGGACGCGTTTAGGTCGGTTCGGCGGCCAAATATCGGCGCCAGATGGCATCCTCGCCCAGAGTCTGGACGAAAACCAGATGCTGCTCGATCATCTCCGGTGTCAGGCGTGGAGGCAGAGGTTCCGGCCGCGGCCGGGCCGATTGGCGGCGCCCTCCACCCGAGACACTTGTCGACCCTTCGCTCCGGCTCGCCAGCACCAAGGCAGCCTGGCGCTCGCCCAGCAGCTCGATATACACCTCGGCCAGCAGGAACGAGTCCATCAGCGCGCCGTGCTTGATACGCTTCGAGTTGTCGATGCCATAACGTTTGCAGAGTGCATCGAGACTGTTGGGGCCTGCGGGATGCTTACGGCGCGCCAACGCCAGCGTATCGACAACACGGTCCGCCGTAATCAGCGGCCGCCTCAGCCGCTCGAGTTCCATATTCAGGAAGCCGATATCGAAGCTGGCGTTATGGATCACCAGTGCGGCGTCGCCGATGAAGTCGACAAACTGATCGACCACGGCGGAGAAGAGAGGCTTGTCTTCAAGGAAGGCATTGGAGATGCCGTGCACGGCCTCGGCATCCGGATGAACCTGCCGGCCTTCCGGATTGATGAAGAGATGCAACTCCTCACCCGTCGGAATGCGATTGATCAATTCCACGCATCCAAGCTCGATCAGGCGATCGCCCTTCCTGGCGTCAAGCCCCGTCGTCTCGGTATCGAGGACGATCTCCCTCAGCATGACATGCTGGCCCCCCGGCCCTGTATCGGCTCCGCTCAGCTCCAGTCGCGGATATAGGCTTCGCCACCTCGGCCGCGAAGCGCTGTGATGATTGTATCGACCTGAGCGCGGCTGGCGTCCAATGTCCCACTCGTATCCACAACGAAATCGGCCCGCCGGCGTTTTTCCGCATCCTCCAGCTGGCGGGAGAGAATGGCCGCCAGCTTCTCTTCGGTCATGCCGGGACGCTGCAGCACGCGCTCTTTCTGAAGTGCAGCCGGCGCACTGACCACCACCGTCACATCCACGCGCGCATTGCCGCCAGTTTCAAACAGCAGAGGAATTTCGAGCACTGCCATCGGTGCGCCGGCTTCGAAAGCCGACCGTAGGAAATCCCGCTCCGCAGCGTGGACCAAGGGATGCACGATCGATTCCAGCCGCTGCAATCCGTGCGGATTTCCGAGTACAGCCTTGCCGAGTTTCACTCGGTCGACCTTGCCATCGACCACGGTGCCGGGAAATGCGGCCTCGATCGGCGCAACGGCTTCCCCTTCATATAACTGATGCACGAGAGCGTCGGCATCGCAAACCGGTATGCCGAGGCTGCGGAAGCGTTCGGCAATCGTCGACTTTCCCATGCCGATGGAACCCGTCAGACCGATAATCAGCATCAGCAATGTCCCACGTGCTTGGCCGCAGTCATGCCACCACCAGTTTGCGTCCGCGCAATTCAGCGAGCAGCGGCAACATCGGCAATCCCAGGATGGTGAAGTAATCGCCCTCGATTCGCTCGAACAATTGGATGCCGGCTTCCTCCAGCTTGTAGGCGCCCACGGACTCCAGAACACCCGTCCCAGCCTGCGCCATGTACCGACCGAGGCAGGCCGGAGTGAAGGTGCGCATCGTCAGATGTGCGGTATCCACCGTCGTCCAGGTTGTCTCTCCATCCTCGGCAATGGCGACGGCCGCATGCAATTCGTGTGTTCGTCCGCGTAATTTCAGCAGGATCTCGCGGGCTTCGTCGATCGTCTCGGCTTTGGAGAAAATCTCATCATCGCAGGACAGAATCTGATCGGCGCCGATGACCACCGCTTCCGGATGACGCGCGCTCACCTCTTCGGCTTTGGCGCGCGCCAGAATCTCTGCGATATCGGCCGGCTCGACCTCGCCGGCTCCCGCCTTGACAGCTTCACGGACCACAGCCTCATCCACCTGTGGGGCGATGATCTCGAATGCGATGCCAGCCGCCGTCAGCAACCGTTGACGGGTCAGGCTTCCCGACGCCAGCACCAGTCGC
Source organism: Pseudomonadota bacterium (assembly GCA_023423275.1). Lineage (GTDB taxonomy): Bacteria > Pseudomonadota > Alphaproteobacteria > Rhizobiales > Hyphomicrobiaceae > ZC4RG25. Next base: position 83,376 of record JAFAFW010000062.1, on the reverse strand, counting down.
GTTTCAGGTTTCCTAGCCATCGCCTTCCTCCGCCGCGGCATTCTTGAACTCGCGATCATGGAACAATTTGACGATGGTCGCCGCCGTTTCCTCCACGGAACGGCGCGTCACGTCGATCACCGGCCAACCGTGCCGGGCGCACAGCCGACGCGAATGCTGGACTTCCTGCGCGATCTGCTCGCGGTCCACGTAGTCGTTGAGATTTCGGTCGCTCATCAGCCGGACGCGGTTGCGCCGGATCTCAGCGATTCGCTCCGGGCTTGCAACCAGGCAAACCACGAAGGCGGTGTGCGGCTCGGCCAATTCAGGCGGCAACGCGATCTGTGGTACGATAGGGACGTTCGCCGTTTTGTATCCACGCTGCGCGAGATAGATGCTGGTCGGCGTCTTCGAGGTCCGGGAGATGCCCAGTATTATAATGTCGGCCTGATTGAGATCGTTGGGAAGCTGGCCATCGTCGTGAGCCATGCTGAAGTTGAGCGCGTCGATCCGCCGGAAGTAGTCCGCGTCGAGCACATGCTGGCCCGCAACGATCGGTGTCTGCGGTGCGCCGAGGTAGCTTTCGAAAACCTTCATGATCGGCTCGAGAACATAAAGACACGGAATAGCGTTGTCGCGGCAGTACTGTTCCAGCCGATCCGTCAGCTCACGATTGACGATCGTATAGAGCACGATCCCCGGCGCCGAGGCGATCTCCTGCAGGACGCGATCGAGCTGGCGGCTATTTCTCACGAGAGGATGGACGTGTTCGATCGCGCGGATCTGGGCGTACTGAACCGCAGCGGCCTTAGCGATCGTCGTGAGCGTTTCGCCCGTCGAATCCGACACCAGATGCAGATGAAAGAAGCTCGGCAGAGCGTGGGTCATCTGTGGACAGTTCCTCAAGTTATGCACGCCGGGTGGCAGCGGCCCGAGATCGTGCGCGAACAACCTCCAGCTCGTCCACGACTCTATCCACCACTGACCTCGATTGTACGGCGTTCCATAACCACTGTCCCATCCCGGGGATCGTTGACGTTTGCCCAGTTCCCCAAACGCTTTTCAACAGTTGCCATCGCAATCACGGCCTCAGCACATCCACCGGAACGCTTTGACTCCGAACGGCCTTCTCAACCCTAGTAGGCGCACGTGGCCTCTGATACCACATCTCGCTACGGGACTTTCCCGCACCGAACAAGCTGTGGGCAGGCTCTGCATCAGGACCCAATCACCGCAACCCACGGCGCTAACAATCAAAATAACAATAAGAGTCTTAGACTCTCTTATATGATTAGAAAGATGGAACCTTCCCTGCCAGCGCTTGCCGACCTCTCCGAACGCTATCGATTCCTGAAGCCATTTGCTCGCAGGCAATCGGGACCTCCGCCCATCTGGCTGATGCGGCAAGCCGGGCGTTACCTGCCGGAGTATCGCGAGCTGCGCACACGGGCCGGAGGCTTCCTCGAATTGTGCTACACGCCGGCGCTGGCCACCGAGGTGACCCTGCAGCCGATCCGCCGGTACGGCTTCGACGCTGCGATTCTATTCTCGGATATTCTGGTCATCCCACACGCATTGGGTCAGAAGGTCTGGTTCGCCGAGGGAGAGGGGCCGCGGCTCGATCCCGTCACCTCAGCTGAAGATCTGGCGCGACTGGATCCCGCCGGCGTGACCAGCCATCTGGCGCCAGTCTTCGAGGCCGTCGACCGCATCCGCTCCGCGTTGCCCGCGGAAACGGCGCTGATCGGTTTCTGCGGCGCGCCGTGGACGGTCGCGACCTACATGGTCGCCGGCCGGGGAACACCGGACCAGGCCGATGCACGCTTGTGGGCCTATCGCGACCCGGATGGCTTTTCCCGGCTGATCGAGACCGTCACGGATGTTTCCATCGACTACCTGTCGGGACAGGTCGCGGCCGGGGCCAATGTTCTCCAGATCTTCGATAGCTGGGCGGGCAGCTTGCCGGACTCCGAATTCGACCGCTGGGTTGTTGCTCCGACCCGGCGGATGGTCGCGGCACTCAAGACACGCCATCCCGAGGTTCCCCTCATCGGCTTCCCGCGCGGGGCCGGGGAGAAGACGGCGCGCTATATCCAAGGCACCCGCGTCGATGCCGTCGGCTGCGACACCAGCCTGTCTGTGACCTCCATGGCCAATCTGGCCACGCGCGAGGACGTCGTCGTGCAAGGCAATCTCGATCCGTTGCTGCTGGTAGCGGGCGGCGCGGCACTCGATGCGCGGATCGATCAGATCCTCGAGGCCCTGGACGGCCAACCGTTCGTCTTCAACCTCGGCCACGGTATCGTACCGCAGACGCCGCCTGAGCATGTCGCCCGGCTCGTCGCGCGTGTCCGCAAGGAGGAGGGGTGAGCGGCGTGGATCTTTGGATCAAGGCTCTGCATATCATCGCGGTCATCTCGTGGATGGCCGGACTGCTCTATCTGCCGCGGTTGTTCGTCTATCACCGGGCGACCGTGCCCGGCTCCGAGGGCTCCGATACCTTCAAGGTGATGGAGCGCCGACTGCTGCGCTACATCATGAACCCAGCGATGGGAGTTGTATGGATCACAGGACCCTATCTCGCCTGGCGGTTCGGCATGTATCACGACGGCTGGTTCGCGGCGAAAGTTGTGCTGGTGAGTGCGCTCACCTGGTTTCATCATGTTCTCGCGGCGTGGCGGAAGCAGTTCAACGCCGACCAGCGGCCACACGATCAACGCTACTACCGGATGGCCAACGAGCTCCCGACGCTCCTCATGATCGGCATTGTCGTTCTCGTCGTGGTAAAACCGTTTTAGCGGCGTATCTTTCGAGATTGCTTGTGTTGTCTCAATGATCGACAAGCGTGGCCGAGATCTCGTGTCTCATAATAAGCAGGATGTCTGCATTTTCTGCGATATCGCGGGATTACGCATTCCATCGCATGGTGTTTATGAAGACGACACGATGTACGCATTTTTGGATATCCATCCTATCCGCCCGGGTCATGTCCAGATCATTCCAAGACAGCATTATTCATACTTTGACGAAATGCCGGAATACCTGGCATCACGTATCGTAATACTTGGACAGAGATTGGCCGCTGTTCTCAAACGCATGTACGCCGTGCCACGGGTCGGGTTCATGTTCACCGGGGGCGATGTCGCTCACTGCCATGCCCACGTCGTGCCACTCGTGGAGGGGACAGACATCACGTCGCGGCGCTACATCGCCGAGGAGCGGGTCACGTTCCGCAACACCCCACGGCAGCCTGACAGTGAACTCAAGCAGATCGCGCAAAGTATCCGCGGGTCTCTCGCCGGATAGCGTGTCCGCACCCCAGAAGGCAGGCTGTGATTGCAGCGAAAAACCTTCCCGCGCGGCGCACCAGCATCTTTCATTCAGCGCAAGGATTTGCTATATGCTGAGTCGAAGAACGGTCGCCGGCAACTGAGAGGTTTGCCGGTCAGCCACCCGGACATCCCAACACTCCTGGTCGACCGCATAAGTGGCGCCCCCTCTGCGCCCAACTCCCAATTTCCTCATTATGGCTCGGCGCTTTCCTCTCGCCCGCCCTTACAGCCGCAGCCGTCCGGAGTCACATTCATGACCGAGATGAAGCTACAAGATTTAAAGACCAAAACACCCACCGAGCTGCTGAGCTTCGCGGAAGAGCATGGCGTCGAGAACGCCAGCACCATGCGCAAGCAGGAACTCATGTTTGCTGTGCTGAAGCAGCTCGCCAGCAAAGACATCGAGATCACCGGCAACGGCGTCGTGGAAGTGCTGCAGGATGGCTTCGGCTTCCTGCGTTCACCGGACGCCAACTACCTGCCGGGCCCCGACGATATCTATGTGTCCCCCTCGCAGATCCGTCGCTTTGCGCTCCGCACCGGAGATACGGTCGAAGGCCAGATCCGCAGCCCGAAAGAGGGGGAGCGCTACTTCGCGCTGCTGAAGGTCAACAAGATCAACTTCGAGGAGCCCGACGCCGCGCGACACAAGATCCACTTCGACAACCTGACGCCGCTCTACCCGACCAAGTGGCTGAAGATGGAAATCGAGGATCCGACCATCAAGGATCTGACTCCGCGCGTGATCGATATCGTGGCGCCGATGGGCAAGGGCCAGCGCGCCCTGATCGTTGCGCAGCCGCGCACCGGTAAGACCGTCATCCTGCAGAACATCGCGCACTCGATCACGGCCAATCATCCCGAGGTCTACCTGATCGTACTGCTCATCGACGAGCGGCCCGAGGAAGTCACCGACATGCAGCGCTCGGTCAAAGGCGAGGTCATCTCCTCGACCTTCGACGAGCCGCCGACCCGCCACGTGCAGGTCTCGGAAATGGTCATTGAGAAGGCCAAGCGGCTGGTCGAGCACAAGCGGGACGTGGTGATCCTGCTCGATTCGATCACGCGCCTCGGGCGTGCCTACAACACGGTTGTGCCGTCCTCTGGCAAAGTCCTGACGGGTGGTGTCGACAGCAACGCCTTGCAGCGCCCGAAGCGGTTCTTCGGTGCGGCCCGCAACATCGAGGAAGGCGGCTCGCTGACCATCATCGCCACGGCGCTGATCGATACCGGCTCGCGCATGGACGAAGTCATCTTCGAAGAGTTCAAGGGCACCGGCAACTCGGAGCTTGTCCTCGACCGCAAGGTCTCCGACAAGCGTGTGTTCCCGGCGATCGATATCGCCCGATCCGGTACTCGCAAGGAAGAGTTGCTGGTACCGCGTGATCAGCTCAAGAAGGTCTATGTTCTGCGCCGCATCCTCAACCCCATGGGCACCATGGATGCGATCGAGTTCCTCAACGACAAGCTCAGGCAGACCAAGACCAACGGCGAATTCTTCCAGTCGATGAACGCCTGATCCGGGAGAACGACAATGGGGGAGCGGGTCAACGAATTTGGACAACCGGTCGGCTTCCCCATGACGGACTGGACCGCGAGGCCACGGCCGTCGCGCGAGCCGATCGCCGGCCGTCTCTGTCGGGTAGAAGGATTGGACCCCACCCGGCATGTCGGCGACCTGCATACGGCGAACATTGCCGGCGATGACGGGCGCGGCTGGACGTATATGGGCTACGGCCCATTCGCGACGTTCCAAGACTATATCAAATGGGCGGAGCCGGCGTCCGCCTCGGTCGATCCGCTCTACTATGCCATTATCGAAAAGGCGTCGGCGCGCTCCATCGGCGTCGCCAGCCTGATGCGCATCGATCCCGCGAATGGTGTGATCGAAGTCGGCAACATCAAATACTCATCGGCATTGCAGCGGACGCCGTTGGCGACCGAGGCTATGTTTCTGTTCATGCGCTACGTGTTCGATGATCTTGGCTATCGCCGGTACGAATGGAAGTGCGACGCGCTCAATACGCCATCGCGCTCCGCCGCGCAGCGTCTGGGCTTCATTTATGAAGGTATCTTCCGCCAGGCTGTGATCTACAAAGGCCGCAATCGTGATACGGCCTGGTTCTCGATCACCGACAAGGAGTGGGCCGTCATCAAGGGCGCCTACGAAACGTGGCTCGATCCATCCAACTTTGATGGACAGGGCCGCCAGAAAGCGCGCCTCGCAGACCTGATCACCGCCGCCCGGCGGTAGCGCCTGTTCAACTCAACGGGAAATATCGATCGCCTTCCCGTCCGTCATTTCCGCCTACGCGGGAATGACGGTATAGGAGATTTCGGCTCGTACTTTCCTAAAGCCAACGTTAGCTCGTCTTCGTCATCGGTGCCTGACGCCGCGCGCGCAGGGTATCCTCCAGCGCATCCGCATCGGTGATCGGCGGCGAGCACTGCGGCCCGATACAGACGTAGGCCGTCGCCTTCCCGCCGACGACGCCCTTCCCAGCCAAGGGCGAGTTGGCCGGAATAGAGGTTGTATCTTCGACCGCCAACTGCAGCGCCCCCGGCAGGGACAGGCCATTGACCGCCGTCACAAGGCTGGCCGCGCTCGCATCCTTGTCGCCACTCACGATGACGACCTGCTGCGGAGAGACGACATCGAGCATGTTGGCCAGCAAGCCGGAGTGGCCAATGAGATTGCGCTCGAGATCCGCGGCGAATCCATGCGGTAGAGCTTCGGCCTTCTCCAGATACTCCGAACGCTCTGTCAGCATGAAGAGATGCACCAGGTTCGTGACCATGATCGCATTGGCGCTGGGCGTAGCGTCATCATGGGCTGCCTTGAGCCGAACGATGACGTCCGGGGTGTCGTTGGCCGTCGTCGCATATCCGCTGCCGTCGGCGTCCCAGTAGTGATAGTCGAGCACGTCAGCCCAACGGGTTGCCGCTGTCAGATACTGTGGGTCGTTGGTCGATTCATAGAGGCGGATCGCCCCCCAGATCATGTTGGCGTAATCGCTGGCGGTCGCCGGTGCCTTGGCTTGGCCCGCGCGGTAGGAATGAATAAGGCGGCCGTCGATCGTCATCCGCTCGGTGATAAAGGCGAAGGCACGCGTTGCGAGATCCAGCCACGTTGGTTGATCGAAGACGCGGGCTGCCCGCGCCAGCGCCGCGATCATCAATCCATTCCAGTCGGCGAGAACCTTGTCGTCCCAACCCGGACGAACGCGCTGATCCCGTCGCGCCAGCAGCTTGGCGCGCATTCCGGCCAAGCGCGTCTCCGCGGCTTCCGATTTCAGGTCCAGCGCGCCGAGGCGATTGAGGATCGTATGGCCCTCCCAGTTGCCGTCGCTGCTGACGTTATAGACTTCGCCAAAAACACGTGCGTCCAACTCGCCCAACACGTCGGCAATCTCATCGGCGGACCAGACATAGAACTTGCCTTCCTCGCCTTCGGAGTCGGCATCGAGGGAAGCCGCGAAGCCTCCGCCCTCGGAGATCATCTCACGCTCCAGCCAGGCGACCGTTTCCGCGACGCGCGCGCGGAACAGCGGATTGCCGGTCTCGCGATAGACCTCGGTCATCAGGTCGATGAGAAGCGCGTTGTCGTACAGCATCTTCTCGAAGTGCGGCACGAGCCAGCGGTCGTCGACCGTGTAGCGTGCGAAGCCGCCGCCGAGGTGATCATAGATCCCGCCCTGGCAAATATGGACCAGCGTCTGTTCGACAGCATCGATCGCCGATTGCTGGCCGTACCGGATTCCGCCGCGCCAGAGCAGCCAGAAGAAATTCCATTGCGGAAACTTCGGAGCCCCGCGCAGACCGCCGTTGTCCGCATCCACCGCGCCGATCATCTGACTGATGACACCCGACAGCGCTTCGTCGCTCATGCGGACCCGCGCCGCGCTGCGTTCGGGTTGTAGGGCCTCGATGATCAGGCCGGCATTGTGGCTGACCTTTCCGGGCTCGTCGCGGAAGATGCGCGCCACCTCACGCAGCACATGCTGGAAGGAGGGTTTCCCCCATTTGGACTCGGGCGGGAAATAGGTGCCGCCCCAGAACGGCCGCGCATCGGGATCGAGAAACATGGTCAGCGGCCAGCCGCCCTGCTCGCCCAACCGATGCAGCGCGCCCATGTAGATGGCGTCGATGTCCGGTCGCTCCTCGCGATCGACTTTGATATTGATATAGAGGTCGTTCATGACGTCGGCGGTGGCGGCGTCCTCGAAACTCTCGTGCGCCATCACGTGGCACCAGTGACAGGCCGCATAGCCGACGGAGAGCAGGATCGGCTTGTTGGTCCGCTTGGCTTCGGCCAGGGCTTCGGGCCCCCAGGCCCACCAGTGGACAGGGTTGTCCTTGTGCTGAAGCAGATAGGGGCTGGTTTCTCGTCCCAGTCGGTTCTCGCTCATAAGGGTTCCCGTTGGCCGTCGTGGATTTCACACTCACTAAGATGACTCGGATGGCATGACAGAGGTTGCAACTATTTTCGCGCTGTCGAGCGCCCCAGGCCGGGCCGGTGTTGCCGTCATTCGAATTTCGGGTACGGCGACCGGGACGGCTCTCGACATGATGACCGCCCCGCGGCCCCGTGCACGCTTTGCTTCCGGACGCCATCTCACCCATCCACGCACCGGAGACGTGCTCGATCATGCACTGGTGATCTGGTTCCCGGCGCCGAAGAGCTTTACCGGCGAGGACGTGGCGGAGCTGCAGGTCCATGGAGGCCGCGCCGTCGTCCAAGCCGTTCTGGCAGCGCTCGGCGAGATCCCAGGTTGCCGCCTGGCCGAGCCCGGCGAGTTCGCCCGCCGCGCATTCACGAACGGCAAGCTCGATCTGACCATGGCCGAAGGCTTGGCCGATCTCATCGACGCGGAAACCGAGGCGCAACGCAAACAGGCACTCCGGCAGGCGGGCGGCGCCCTGGCTGATCTCTATGAGGGGTGGCGCGGTTCGCTGATCGAGGCGCTGGCCCTGGTGGAAGCCGCTATCGACTTCTCCGACGAGGCCGATGTCGGGAGCACGACCTACGTGCAGGCGACCGGCGTTGTTCGTGACTTGCTGACGGCACTGACCCATCACCTCGATGACCATCATCGCGGTGAGATCCTGCGCGACGGCTTTCACGTCGTGCTGGCCGGGCCGCCAAACGTCGGCAAGTCCAGCCTCCTGAACGCGCTGGCGCGGCGGGACGCAGCCATCGTCTCGGAAGAAGCCGGGACAACCCGTGACGTCATCGAGGTGCGTCTCGATCTCGATGGCTTGCCGGTGATCATCAGCGATACGGCGGGACTACGCGATGCGACGGGCGGCATTGAACAGGAAGGTATCCGCCGGACGCTGGCACGCAGCCGCTCGGCCGATCTGATCGTCTGGCTGATGGATGCAACGGCACCGGAGAGCCATCTTCCGCGCGACCTTGAGGATCTGGCTGACCGGACGCTCTGGGTCTCCAACAAGATGGATCTGCGCGATGGGGGTTGGCCCGATGTGCTGCCGGACGACATGCTGGCGGTCTCGGCGCGGACAGGGCGGGGCGTCAGCGAACTCACTGCGCGTCTCTCAGCCATCGCGCGCGAGCGGATCGCACCGTCCGAATATCCCGGCCTGACCCAAGAGCGCCACCGGGCAAATTTGGAAGACTGCCGCCGTTGGCTGCTGGCATTCGCTGATGGCGAGGATCAGCAGCTCGAATTGCGAGCCGAGGATCTGAGATTGGCAGCTCGTGCCCTGGGCAGGCTGACGGGTCGCGTCGACCCTGAAATGGTCCTTGACCAGGTCTTCAACAGGTTCTGCATAGGCAAATAGCAAGTATTCAAACGTTACTGAGGTGTTTCACGTGAAACTTCAGGGTGATACGACCATATCATGGTTGAAACCCAAGTTTTGGGGAGAATTTGGCCAAGTTGTAGTGATCTCCAGGTGCCGTGGAGAGATTCGGTCGATTCGCCACGCGATCGCTTTGACCTCGATCCCCGGCATCGCGTATGGTCCGGCCCGATCCCCCAGGTTCCGGACAGATGCCAAGCATGAGCGCGCGCTCTTCCTATGATGTGATCGTTGTTGGCGGAGGCCATGCCGGGACCGAGGCGGCCGCTGGGGCCGCGCGCATGGGCGCCAGGACGGCGCTGGTCACGCATCAGTTTGCGACGATCGGCGAGATGTCCTGCAATCCGGCCATCGGTGGCCTTGGGAAGGGCCATCTGGTCCGGGAGATCGATGCGCTTGACGGCCTCATGGGCCGGGTAGCGGATCAGGCCGGTATTCAGTTTCGCCTGTTGAACCGATCCAAAGGCCCGGCCGTCCAAGGCCCCCGCGCTCAGGCGGATCGTAAGCTCTATCGCCAGGCCATGCAGCGGGCGATCCATGAGACGGCTGGCCTCTCGGTGATCGAGGGCGGCGTTGATGATCTGATCGTTGAGGATGGGCGCGTCGCCGGTGTCGTGTTGGCGAATGGCGAAGCGATCCGGGCTGGCGCGGTCGTGCTGACGACGGGCACCTTCCTGCGCGGGCTTATCCATATGGGAGAGGTCCAGATTCCCGCAGGCCGCGTCGGCGAGGCTCCGGCGGTCAAGCTGGCTGAGCGCTTGGGCACTCTGGATTTCCGGATTGGGCGCCTGAAGACCGGGACACCGGCCAGGCTTGATGGCAAGACCATCGCTTGGGATGAGTTGGAGAAACAACCTGGTGATGACCCGCCGGTGGCGTTTTCGTTTCTGACGGACCGGATCACGACGCCACAAATCGCCTGCCACATCACCGGCACCAGCGAGGCGACGCATGCGATCATCCGCGCCAATCTCCATCGCTCGCCAATGTATTCGGGCCAGATCGGTAGCGTCGGTCCGCGCTACTGCCCGTCGATCGAAGACAAGGTCGTGCGCTTTGCGGACCGCACGGCGCATCAGGTGTTTCTGGAGCCGGAAGGTCTCGACGACGACACGATCTATCCGAACGGTGTGTCCACTTCGCTCCCTGCGGAGGTTCAGGACGCTTTTCTGCGCACGATGCCTGGCCTCGCCAATGTCGTCATCAAGCGCCCGGGCTATGCCATCGAATACGACTATGTCGACCCGCGCGAGTTGCTGCCGACGCTCGAGGCCAAGCGGCTTCCCGGCCTTTTCCTGGCCGGTCAGATCAACGGCACGACCGGGTATGAGGAGGCTGGGGCGCAAGGGCTCGCGGCCGGCGTCAATGCCGCGCTGAAAGCTGGTGGTGGCGCAGAGACGTTCGTCGTGTCGCGCACCGAAGGCTATCTGGGCGTCATGATCGACGACCTGGTCACTCGCGGCGTGACGGAACCCTATCGGATGTTCACCTCGCGGGCCGAATATCGACTGAAGCTGCGCGCGGATAATGCCGATCAGCGGCTGACGCCAGTGGGCGAGGCCATCGGTTGCGTGGGGACGGTCCGCGCGGCGGCCTACCGGATGAAGGCCGAGGCGCTTGCGAGCGGGCAGTCTCTCCTTGAGCGCCTGTCGCTGACGCCGACGGAAGCGGGACGTCACGGCCTGGATATCAATCGCGATGGCCGTCGCCGCAGCGCCTATGAGCTCTTGGCCTATCCCGGCGTCGATCTCGCGCGCGTCGGCGCCATCTGGCCGGAGGTGGCGGCGTTGGAGCCGAAGATTGCCGCCCAGCTCGATGTCGATGCCCGCTATGCGTCCTACGTCAAGCGCCAGGACGAGGACGTGGCTGCGCTGCGCCGGGATGAGGCCGTCGCCATTCCGCTGGACTTCGACTTCTCGACCATTCCGGGATTGTCGAACGAGGTTCGCCACAAACTCACCAAGCACCACCCGGTGACGGTGGCCCAGGCCGCGCGGATTGACGGCATGACGCCGGCCGCCCTGTTGATTTTGCTGGCGCGGCTCAAGAAGGCCGCACCGCGGCGTAAAAGTGCATGACCAACTTTGATAAGGCCCCGATCGACGGGCCTGAAGCCTTCGAACGTGAATTTTCCGTTTCACGTGAAACGGCGAACCGCTTGATCCGCTATGAAGAATTGCTGCGGCAATGGCAAAAGGCGGTGAATTTGGTTGCTCCAGGCACACTGAATGACGTTTGGAACCGTCATTTCGCCGACAGTGCCCAGCTCGTCCGGCTGATACCCGAACGTGCGCGGACGCTCATGGACATGGGCGCCGGTGGTGGGTTTCCGGGCCTCGTTCTCGCGATCATGCTGTCCGAGCGGGGATCGCTGCGGGTCACCCTTATCGAGAGCGACAACCGGAAAGCCGCATTCCTCCGGGAAGTCGCCCGCCAGACTGGAACCCCTGTGGACATCCTGTCGGCGAGGATCGAAATACCCGAGACTCGGAGTAAGGTGCAGACAGTTGATGTCATTACGGCGCGTGCCCTTGCTCCGTTGAGCCGCCTTCTCAGTCTGTCAGCACCGTACTTTGCGCCCTCAAGCGTTGGCTTGTTCCTGAAGGGGCGCGATATCCGCGGCGAGATCGAAGCCGCGGAAGCCGATTGGCGCTTCGACATTGAGTTGGTCACAAGCTTGACGGATCCCGAGGGCAGGATCGCCGTAGTGCGCAACGTGGCAGCCAAGACGGAGGGTTGAGCCGTGTCGGGCAAGACCATGGGTCTGCGGGTCATCGCACTCGCGAACCAGAAGGGTGGCGTGGGGAAAACCACCACGGCCATTAACCTGGGTACAGCACTCGCCGCGTCCGGCGAGCGTGTGCTGGTCGTCGACCTTGATCCTCAAGGGAACGCATCGACGGGTCTTGGCGTGCCGCCGGAGGCGCGCATGAGGACGACGTATGATGTGATTTCCGGTCAAAGCTCATTGCTTGATGCCGCCATCGAGACCCAGGTGCCCGGGCTCAGTATCGTTCCGGCGAATGCAGACCTGGTGGGTATCGAATCCGAACTGATGGCGGAGCCGACGCGGCCGTTCCGGCTGCGCGATGCCGTCACTGAGCTGGTGGGGCGGCAGCGCGCAGCGCCGGATGCGGCGATCAGCTACGTGCTCATTGACTGTCCACCGTCGCTGAACCTGCTGACGCTAAACGCCATGGTGGCCGCACACGCGGTTCTGGTGCCGGTGCAGTGTGAATTCTTCGCGCTCGAGGGTATTTCGCAGCTCAAGGACAACATCGAGCAGATCAAGGCGACGCTCAATCCCGGATTGGAGATTCAGGGCGTGGTGCTCACCATGCACGATCAGCGGACGTCGCTGTCGCGCGAAGTGGCACAGAACGTTCGCGGGTTCTTCGGTCCGAAGGTCTATGAGACCATGATCCCGCGTAACACGCGCGTCGCCGAGGCGCCCTCGCACGGCAAGCCTATACTGCTTTACGACGTCAATAGCCCCGGAAGTCAGGCGTACATGAGGCTCGCGGCGGAAATCATCGAGCGGGAACGGCGTTACAAGGCGGCCTAATCTCCGCGAAGCGTCCGCCGGTACGTACGTCACAGGGGAATGGAACTTCAGATGTCGTCGACGCCACTTCAGAAAAGCCGGCTTGGTCGCGGTCTCGCCTCGCTGATTGGTGATCCGGTCCTGGCGGAGTCCAAGCTGCCGCCGGAAGGCGAACAGCGCATGGTGCCCATCGACCAGATCCGTGGCGGCAACCTCAACCCGCGCAAAGAGTTCAAGGAAGACGATCTGGTCGAACTGTCGGATTCGATCCGTCAGAAGGGCATCGTTCAGCCGATCGTTGTTCGCCCTGATCGTATGGGTGGCGGATATGAGATCGTCGCTGGCGAACGTCGCTGGCGTGCCGCGCAGCGCGCCAATCTGCACACGATGCCGGTCATCGTGCGCGAATTGACCGATCAGGAAGTCCTCGAGCTCGGTATCATCGAGAACGTCCAGCGCGCCGACCTCAATGCGATTGAAGAGGCAGCGGGTTATCGGGAGCTGATCGAGCGCTATAACTACACGCAGGATCAGCTCGCCGAGGTGATCGGCAAGAGCCGCAGTCATCTCGCCAATACGTTGCGTCTGTTGAAGCTGCCCGAGCAGGTGCAGGATCTGGTGCAGGGAGGCAAGCTAACCGCCGGACACGCGCGTGCGCTGGTCGGCCGTGAGGATGCCGAAACGCTGGCTCAGCGGATCATCGATCGCAATATGAACGTGCGTGACGTCGAGGCGATGGTGCAGGCGGCCGATCAGCCGCCGCGTCCGCGCCGCGAGAAGAACGCTGATACCCTGGCCTTCGAGAAGGAATTGACGGATACGCTGGGTCTCAAGGTGGAGATCAAACGCAGTTCCGGGGAAAGCGGTCTGCTCGTGATCAAATACAACAATTACGACCAGCTCGATTATATCCGCATGCGCTTGGTCGGTGCGAACTCGATCTGATCGATAGATACTGTTCGCGGCCTGAAGGCTTACTGATTGGCGCTCCCCCGACGTGGCGGGCGCCAATTGCATTTATCGGCATCGGCAGGCGCATTTCGGATCGGGTCCGGCGCGATCTTTGCTATGAGTGCGATAGGCCTGCTTCGGAACCCCGGCTTGACGGGACCGGGGCCTTTCCGGAAAGTCCGGCCCGCACAACAGCATCAGGTCCGTTCATCGGAGTGCTTTTTTCATGAGTGACGACGTACTCGCGCGGCTGGCTGAGACGATCCGTCAGCGCCGGTCGGAAACTGCAGACCGGTCGTATACGCGCCAGCTCCTGGAATCGGGCGCAGAGCGGTGTGCACGGAAGCTGGGCGAGGAGGCCATTGAGACGGTGATCGCCGGCGTCAGCCAGAACGAGGCGGCGCTGACGGCGGAGGCTGCAGATCTTATCTATCATCTGATGGTGCTTCTGGAGGTGCGCGGCGTGGCCTGGACGGATGTGACTGCGGAGTTGAATCGGAGGACCGGCCTGTCTGGCCTGGCTGAGAAGGCCTCCCGTGGCGGAGAAACGATGCCATGAGCGTTCTGCCGTTGCAGCGGGATCCTCCGCCGCGGTCGATGATCCAGTTCTCGCCGTACCGCACATTCACCCGGGACGAATGGGCGCGGCTGCGCGCAGATACGCCCATGACGCTGGTCGAGCGGGACTTGGAGCAACTGTCAGGTCTGATGCATGACCTGTCGATGGATGAGGTCGAGCAGATTTATCTGCCGCTCTCCCGTCTGCTCAATCTGTATGTCGCTGCTGCGCAGGAACTGCACGCCGCCACGTCTTTGTTCCTTGGCCGCAAGGACGGCAAGGTGCCTTTTATTGTCGGCGTGGCGGGCTCGGTTGCTGTCGGCAAGAGCACGACGGCTCGTGTGCTACAGGCGTTGCTGGCGCGCTGGCCGGATCATCCCCGCGTCGATCTTGTGACGACCGACGGCTTCTTGCTGCCAAATAGCGAACTGGAAGCCCGCGGCATCATGAACCGCAAGGGATTTCCGGAGAGCTTCGATACGACGCGGCTTTTGAACTTTCTCGCCGACGTCAAATCAGGCCGAGATCAGGCCGAGGCGCCAGTCTATTCACACTTTCATTATGACATCCTGCCGGGTCAGAACCAGATCGTGCAGCATCCCGACATCCTCATTGTCGAAGGCTTGAATGTATTGCAGCCAGCGCGGCTGCCTCGCGACGGTGAGGCCATTCCATTCGTATCGGATTTTTTCGACTTCTCGATCTATATCGACGCTGATCCGCGGGTGATCGAAGAATGGTACGTGGCGCGCTTCATGAAATTGCGGACGACGGCGTTCCGCGATCCCGGCGCTTACTTCCACCGGTATGCTCATCTGTCGTTGGAAGCGGCCGAAGCACGCGGACTTGAGATCTGGCGAACGATCAACTTGAAGAACCTGGAAGAGAACATCTTGCCGACGCGTCGCCGTGCGAGCCTTATTCTTCGTAAAAGGCCGGATCATCGGATCGAGAGCGTCGCGCTGCGCAAGCTCTGAGGCCAAAGCAAACCGCCGCCCTCGTATGATGGGGCGGCGGCCTGTTTGGATCTATAGGCAACTCTTAAGCGATCATCTCAAGACAAAGGCGGAGCGACTGATGCGCCCGCCCGCTCCGTTAGCGCCAACCGGTCCAGTTCCGGTAACCGCGCCACGGCCGATAGACGCGGCCCCACGGTCTCCAGAAGGACGCGCCTCGATAGCCTCTATAGTAACGTGGGCCCCAATAGGCGACCCGAGGACGCCAGAACCGGCGCGGTCCCCAATAGGTGACGCGCGGTCCCCACCAGCGTGTGCGGTAGTAACGGCGGGGCGCCCAGTAGGCAGTGCTCCGGTAATAGCGCGGTCCTCCCCAGTACACGGCGCGCGGCCGATACCAACGGCGGGGCGCCCAATAGGCAGCCCGCGGGCGGTACCAGCGTGTGCGATAGGCGCGGCGTGGACCGACCCAGGCAGCTCCACGATAGAACCGCGCCGACCGGTAATGGCGTCTGCCGAAGCTGACGCGTGCCGGTCGAAATGCACGAACGCGGACGCCCCTGCGCGCGACCGTCTCAACGGCGGACTGCGCTTCCGGGGCCGTCGCGAGCCGCGAGGCGCTCGGCAGGGCCTGCGCGCTCATCGCCCAGGTGCCGACCGCAGCGGTGCAGCACGCGAACAGCAACGATCGTCGAACTCTCATTGCGACACTCCTTCAACCGAATATCTCGTGACCGACCAGCTCGGCCAACGCTGCCTGAACGTCGCGACCAGGGTTGAGTTCCTAGTTTCAGGAGCGGCCAAATCAGGGTCCGGAAGGAAAAATTATCGTTCTCATGCAATGGCTTGCATGGTTGGGTCGCGTCGACAACTTGGTTGCGCACATGCGCTCGGCGTGAGGTGAAAAGCCGGGCGCTGCGCCGGAACGAAGAGCTCAGATGAGCTGTCGTGCGCGGGCGAGATCAGCCAGCGCTTGCTCCGGGCGAGCGCCCAGATGACTGATAATTTCCGCAGCCGCCAGACTGCCGAGGCGACCACACACATCCAGACTGCGGCCGCTGGCCAATCCGTACAGGAAGCCTGCCGCGTAGAGATCGCCTGCCCCGGTGGTGTCGACCACTTCGGAAACCGGCGCGGCAGCAACCGTAATAGGCGCTTCGCCGCGCGCGAGGATCACGGAACCCGCGGCGCTGCGGGTCAAAGCGGCGATGCCGGTGTCGGCCGAGGCGCGCTGCGCCGCTTCATCGAATGAGTTCACCTCATAAAGAGACGTGATCTCGCTCTCGTTGGCGATCAGGATATCGACGCTGGAACGGACGAGATCGAGGAACTCCGCCCGATGACGGTCGACGCAGAACGCATCGGACAGGCTGAGCGCAACCTTCCGGCCGGCGCGGGTTGCGATATCGGCTGCTTGGCGGAACGCGGCCTTCGCCTCCGGGCGATCGAACAGATAGCCCTCCAGATAGACGATACCGGCCGCCTGGATCATCTCGGCATCGACAGCGCCGCCATCGAAATAGGGGCTGACGCCGAGGAAGGTGTTCATGGTGCGCTCGCCATCAGGCGTGACGAGCACCAGACAGCGCGCCGTCGGAATATCGAGCTGGGCCGCGGGCGTCGTGTAGGCGACTCCGGCTGAGCGGATATCGTGGGAGAAGATGCGACCGAATTCGTCATCCGCCACCCGGCCGATGAATGCCGAGCGCCCGCCAAAAGATGCAATTCCGACCATCGTGTTGGCGACCGATCCTCCGGAAATTTCGACAGCCGGCCCCATCGCGTCATAGAGACGGGTGACGGTTTCGGCCTCCGCAAGTTGCATACGCCCTTTGACCGCGTCGTGCTTGGACAGGAATGCGTCATCGCATCGCCCGATGATGTCGACGATCGCATTGCCGATACCGACGACGTCGTAGGTGATAGCGGTCATGAGGTTCTCCAGGGCAGTTGCCGGATTGAATGACGGGTGCGCCCTGGTCGGATACAACGGCGCGCGGCGAAGGGAAAGCCGACGTTATCGCGCTGCGGGTCGCCGCTTGGCCAGATCGGCCAGATCAAGCGCGAGCTGGGCGGCGAGCGTAGCTTCGAGCGCCGTGTTCAGGCGTGCCGCTTGTGCTGTCTGGCCGATACGGGAAAGCGCCTCCAAAAGAGCGGCTGACGTCCAGCTCCGGCATTGTGCCTCGATCAGAGGCCGTGCCTTGAAATGGACCGGTGGCCGCAACAGCCGCAACGCGTCATCGAGCGAACGTCCGGCTTCGAGGGCCGTCCGCAGGCGATGCAGGCGCTGGAAATAGCGCTGTAGGATCAAGATGACGGCCTGGGGGCTTTCACCGGCCGCGATCACGCGATCGTATTCTTCAAGCGCCACGTCCGGCTTACCCGACGCCGTGGCCTGGATGACCTTATCGATCGCGAGCTCCGAGGCGTCACCGACGATGGCATCGACGTCATCGATGTCGATTTCCGATTTTCCGCGTGCATACAACACAAGTTTGTCCAACTCGCCGCGCGAGAGAGCCCGGTCTGCGCCCAGCCTGCCGACGAGAGCCTGATGCGCGGTGCTGGAAATTCCGATGCCTGCCGCCTTCAAGGTGTCTCGCACCAGGCTATCGAGGTCCCGCGCTTCATCGCCGTAGCACGCGATGGCGGCACCGACGGGTGACTTCTCGAACAATCCCCGCATTGCGTCGCTGGGTGTGAGATTGCCCGCCTCGACGACGAGGAAGGCTTCCAGCATCTGCCGCTCCAGCACGGGCTTGAGCAGGTTTGCGCTCACCCGGCGGCTGGCGCGCGTATGAATGACCTTGGGTCCACCGAACATCGGCAGTGTCTGCAGCTCGACGAGCAGGCGATCGGAATCGGTTTCCAGATCCCCGTCTTCGATGCGAAGGATTTCACCAGCGGGAAGAGCCAGTCGTTTTGCCGCCGCGCGTGCACGTTCACCAACGAGCCCAGCGTCTGTGCCAAAGACGAGGACGGCTTTGTATTTGGCGTCGAGCGTCCTGAGAAACTGCTCGGCCTGATGGGCCTTAACCGCGGTCATACGATGTGGCGTGTCCGCTGGTGCGTGTGATACGCCAGAGCTGCTTCACACAACGGTCGCCCGTCAGGCGGCCCCGGCGAGATAGGCAGCGAGCCTGCTCTTGAGATCGGTGGCGACGGTTCGCGCTGCGCGGTTCTCGGCGTCCTGCTTGGCCTGGACGTTCGAGAAGATCGACGTGTAGCGCTCAAAGGCGGCGCGACCGAAGCTGGTGCCCTGCAGCACGACCTTCTTGTCGGCCAAGCGAATGACCTGGAACTTGGCCTCGAGATTATAGACTTGGCTCTGCGCCTCGCCCTTGTGGTTCACCAGGGTCGAGACAAGCTGCTCGCGGATGGTGACGTCGAAGCGATAAACCGGCGGCAGGGCATAACCGCCTCCGGTGCTATCGAAGATGAGGTCGTTGCGGATTCGTTGGCCGACCCGTCCGGGGATCACCCCGAACTCGACCTGGGCCATTTTTTCGGCCGTCGCACCGCCGACAGCGGAGCCGTACATCGGGCGGAACGCGGAAGCGCCTTCGCACGCGGCCAGCGCCGGCGCAATCAGCATCACCAACGCGAGCGAACGCGCTGCAATACGATTGCGAGGCCGGATTGAGGCCGAAGCTGCTTCCCCCTTAGACGACCACATTCACGATCCTCTGCGGAACGACGATTACCTTCTTCACGGTCCGTCCCTCCAATGCTTTGACCACAGGCTCCAGCTTCAATGCTGCTGCCTCGATCTCCGCCTGACTGGCACCCCTGGCAATCGTCAGCTCGTCCCTCCGCTTACCATTCACCTGTACGGCAATGGTGATCGTATCGTCAACGAGAAGGGCCGCTTCCGGCGTCGGCCAGGGTTGATCCGCAAGCAGGGTGTTGTATCCAAGCCGCTCCCAGCATTCTTCGGCTAAATGCGGCATCATTGGGCCGATCATCTGGGCGAGCAGGTCCGCCGCCTCCCGGATCGCCCACGCAAGCCCGTCGCCGCTGCCGTTCAGTGCGGTCTGGAAGGCACTCGAGAATTCATAGATTTGCGCGACTGCCACGTTGAAACGCAGGTTCTCGATGTTCTGTCCGACCTTGGCGACGGTCTTGTGGGCGGCGCGCCGCAACGTGTCGGCGTCCTTGCCGAACGCGTTTGGCTTCACGCTTCCGGCAGGAGCCGCCAAAGGCAAGGCTTCGTCGATCAGCCGCCAGACGCGCTGCATGTAGCGGCTGGCACCGGCCGCACCGGCTTCCGTCCAGATGACATCGCGCTCCGGCGGACTGTCGGACAGCATGAACCAGCGCGCGCAGTCCGCGCCGTAAGATTTGATGATATCGTCGGGATCGACGAGGTTTTTCTTCGACTTCGACATCTTCTCGATCGAGCCGATCTCGACCGGCTCGCCGGTGCTGATCTCGATCGCACGCCGGTTGTCGCCTTCACCCTCGAAGCGTACGTCGGTCGGCAGCAGCCACTGGCCGTTCTTGCTGTACGTCTCGTGCGTGACCATGCCCTGCGTGAACAGGCCCGCGAACGGCTCCTTCACGTTGAGATCGCCAGTGGCAACCATGGCGCGGGCAAAGAAGCGCGAGTACAGCAGATGCAGGATCGCGTGCTCGACGCCGCCGATATACTGGTCGACGGGCAGCCAGTACTTGGCCGCGTCGGCGTCGACCGGTTCCTCAGCGTCCGGTGACGCGAAGCGCGCATAATACCAGGAGCTGTCAACGAACGTGTCCATGGTGTCGGTTTCCCGGACGGCGGGCTTGCCGCACGATGGGCAAGCGACATGCTTCCAGGTCGGGTGCCGCGCCAGCGGGTTGCCCGGTACGTCGAAGGTGACATCGTCCGGCAGTTTGACCGGCAACTGATCGGTGGGGACGGGCACCACGCCGCAAGCCTCGCAATGGATGACCGGGACCGGGCAGCCCCAGTAGCGCTGGCGCGAAATGCCCCAGTCGCGCAGCCGGTACATGACCTTGCGTTCGCCCTTGCCGGCCTCTTCCATTCGGCCTGCGACTTCGGCCTTCGCCTCGTCGATCGTCTTGCCGTCCAGGAAACCGGAATTGGCGATGCGGCCGGGTCCGTCGTAAGCCTCGCCGGACAGCTTGAAGGTTTTGGGGTCCTGGTTCTGCGGGACGACCACCGGAACGATCGGCAAGCCGTATTTGGTCGCGAACTCGAAGTCGCGCTGGTCGTGTGCCGGGCAACCGAATATGGCGCCCGTGCCGTAGCCCATCAATACGAAGTTGGCGACGTACACCGGCAGCTGGCGATCCGGGATCAGCGGATGCGTCGCGGTCAGGCCGGTATCGAAGCCCTTCTTCTCGGCCTTGTTGATATCCTCTTCCGAGGTGCCGAGGTGGCTGCAGTCCTCGATGAATGCGGCCAGCTCCGGGTTCGTCTTCGCCAGTTCCAGAGTCAGGGGATGACCGGGTGACAGCGCGCAGAAGCTGCCGCCGAAAATGGTGTCGGCGCGGGTGGTGAAGACTTCCAGCTCGTTGAAGCTGGCCGGCAGTGCTTGCCCAGCCAGCTTGTAGCGCATCTGCAAGCCTTCCGAACGGCCGATCCAGTTCGCCTGCATCAGGCGCACTTTGTCTGGCCAACGCTCCAGAGTCGCCAGGGCCGACAGCAGCTCGTCGGCATACTCGGTGATCTTGAAGTACCAGACAGGCATCTCGCGGGTTTCGACCAGCGCACCCGAGCGCCAGCCGCGCCCGTCGATGACCTGTTCGTTGGCCAGCACGGTCTGATCGACCGGATCCCAGTTGACCTTGCCGACACCGCGGTAGGCCAGGCCCGTCTTATAGAAGTCCAGGAACAGCATCTGCTGACGGTGGTAATAGGCGACATCGCAGGTCGCGAACTCGCGCGACCAGTCCAGCGACAGTCCCATGGACTTGAGCTGCGCCTTCATCGCGGCGATGTTGGCGTAGGTCCATTTGGCCGGGTGCGTCTTGCGTTCCATGGCGGCGTTTTCGGCGGGCATGCCGAACGCGTCCCAGCCCATCGGATGCAGGACGTTGAACCCCTTCGCGCGCTTGTAGCGGGCAAACACGTCACCCATCGTGTAGTTACGGACATGGCCCATATGGATGCGCCCCGACGGGTACGGGAACATCTCTAGAACGTAGCATTTCGCGCGCGTATCGGCGTTCGAGGCCTTGAAGACCTCGCGGTTCTCCCAGACGTGCTGCCAATGCTTCTCTCGTGCCGGCGCGTTGTAGCGTTCAGTGGCCATGGGGCTTCAATGCTCTTGGGTGTCGGAAATCGCGGGCGATATGAGCCTGAAAGGTGAACGCGGGTCAAGCACGGGTAACCCTAAACCACCCGACATGTCGATCGAAGGCGATTTAATGAACATATGGCCGTCGATATGTCGATGCGATGAACATGACAGGGAATATGTGTTCAATCACCGGTAAAAAATGAACATGTATGGGTGGTCATGTTGATCGCGTGAACATATGCGGGTATATGTGTGCATTATGATGAAGAAAATGAACACGTGTGAAGGAATAGGTTCACGCGATAGACATTGTCCCCCAAATATGTTCATTCCGAACGCGTTCATGAACATAATGGTCTGCCGGTGATACAGCCCGACCCTGCCAAGCCCTACAACGATCTCCCGGTGCTTCCGCCCGGGATCGAAGTGGAAACCAAAGTCGTCCTCAAGCGCTGCGTGGCTGCGCACCGGGCGCTGGCCGAGCTCAATCTCGCGGGCCGGCTGATCCCCGACCAGTCGGTGCTCATCAATACGATCCCGCTGCTCGAGGCCAAGGACAGCTCGGAGATCGAGAACATCGTCACGACCAACGATGCGCTGTTCCGCGAGGCGAGCCATGGCGAGGATGGTGGCGATCCCGCAACCAAGGAAGCCCTGCGCTATCGCTCCGCCATCACCAGCGGCTTTCATTCGCTCAAGCATCGCCCGCTGACAGCCCGCACGGCCATCGACATCTGTAGTGTCATCAAGGGTGTCGAGATGGATGTCCGCAAAACGCCGGGCACCCAGCTCAGGAACACATTCACGGGTGAGGTCATCTATACGCCGCCGGAGGGTGCGGACCGCCTGCGGAACTTTCTCGCCAACTGGGAACAGTATCTGCACGCCGAGGATGACATCGATCCTCTCGTTCGCATGGCGGTGCTGCACTACCAGTTCGAGGCGATCCATCCCTTTCCGGATGGCAATGGCCGCACGGGTCGGGTGCTGAACCTGCTGGTGCTGGTGCAGGCCGGATTGCTCGAAATGCCGACGCTTTATCTCAGCCGTCATATCCTGCGCACGCGGCCCGAATATTACCGCTTGCTGCAGGCGGTGACGCAGAAGGGCGAATGGGAGCCGTGGTTGCTCTATCTGCTGAGCGCCGTGGAGGCGACGGCCTCGTGGACCAATCTGCGTATCCACGCGATCCGCGATCTCATCGACAATACGGCTGAGTATGTCAAAGCCAACGCGCCCGGTATTTATTCGCACGAACTGATCCAGGCGATCTTCTCGCAGCCCTATTCGCGCATCGCCCATCTGACCGAACAGGGCATCGTCAAGCGTGTCTCGGCCTCGCGCTATCTCAAGCAGCTCGTCGATATCGGCGTGCTGGGCGAAGAGAAGCACGGGCGCGATAAGCTATTCATCAATCGGAAATATATGCAATTGCTGTCGAGCGACGAGCACACGTTCACGCCGTATGCCGTCGACGGCACAGCCCAATCCGCGGACGGGATGGTGACATCATGAGTGAGACATCAACCAGCCCCATCGACGATGTGCGCACGCGGATCGCGGCTGCCGCGGCACGAACCGGCCGTGATCCGGCCAGTGTGAAACTGATCGCGATCTCGAAAACGTTCGGCGCGGATGAAATTGTGCCGGTGCTCGATGCCGGTCAACGGCTGTTCGGCGAGAACCGCGTCCAGGAGGCCAAGGGCAAATGGCCCGCGCTGAAAGAACGCTTTCCGGATATCGAGCTGCATCTCGTCGGCCCGCTGCAATCGAACAAAGCCAAGGAGGCCGTCGAGCTCTTCGATGTCATCCACTCCGTCGATCGCTGGAAGATCGCCAAGGCCATCGCCGACGAAATGACGAAGCAGCAGCGCCGCCTGAAACTGCTGGTTCAGGTCAATACCGGCGAGGAGCCGCAGAAGGCGGGCGTCATGCCGCGCGAGGCCGCTGAATTCGTGAAAGCGTGCCGCAATGATTTGAAGCTCGAAATTTCAGGGCTGATGTGCATTCCGCCGGTTGACGAGGAACCAGCGGTGCATTTCGCGTTTCTCGCCAAGCTCGCCCGCGAACTTGGACTTCCCGAGATCAGCATGGGCATGAGCGGTGATTTCGAAACCGCGGTTGAATTCGGCGCGACGTACGTGCGTGTCGGAAGTGCCATTTTCGGTGCGCGATAACCGCCTAGCCCTTCGTTTTCCAAAGCAAAATTCATCTACCTGCCGCGATGGCCGTATTCGGGTGATAGGGTCGACCTTGAGCTGATTCGCGCGTGCGCCGCGCAGGGGAGGCCCCAGAGAATGACACAGACCATCACGGCCGATGCTGTTGCGCGCGATAACGCGGCAGCGGCCACCGCGCAACGCGACGCCGAACAATCGGAAAAGTCCGTTGCCGGAAAGGCAATGTCGGATGCCAACTGGCATCGGTTCGACGTCGACATCTGGATCACCAATCTCAACTGGTATGAGTTCGGCATCTACAGGCGCTCGCGCAACCGCGCCAAGTCGCGCCAGTTCTCCACTGACATGGATATCTTCGCCGAGGTCATCGAGGACGGAAAACGCACCGGTCTCCTCGGTTATCGTGAGGATCTCTGGAAGAACAAGACCGGCATGGACAAGCGGCTCGCGGTCAAGATGTTCACGGCCAGCCTCAATTGGCGCGCCAGCATGGACCTGATGATCGGCCGTAGCCTGCAGCTCACCATCGGCGCACGCGGTGTCGGCGTCAGCGTTTACGCCATCAACACGACCCAGGATAGCGAGATCACTTACCTGGAGCGGTCGGCGAACAAGTGGCCGATCCTGCCCGAAAACTACTCCTTCTTCGTCATGCGCGACGGCAAACCCTGCTTCTACCGCCTGCGCCATGACTTCTTCAGCGTCGGCGGGGACTACAGCCTGTACGACGAGCGCAATCACAAGGTCGGTCATATCGACGGCAAGATCATTACGCTGGGCGGTTACTGGAAATGTAAGGTCCGTAAGGACCATGCCGATCGTAAACTGCTTGACGTCATGAAACTGTTCACGGGCACGATCGGATTCAAATCCGCCGCGCGCCGCCACATGCATCGCCTGTGGGCGGACGTTCGCGCCGGCCGGCTGGAGCCCAGCATCGAACGGCACGAGGCGGAGTACTATCTCAATCCGCGCCGAGTGCGCTGAGCCGTTTCAACCCTGGAGCAAGTTAAAGGGCACCCAGGCCGCATACGTCCATCCGGGTGCCCTTGCGATAGGCCTGCGCTGCGGCAGGCAACTTGCGTGATAAACGTCGCCGCCGCGTTTACGTTCCGTTATCCGACGAGATGAATTACGCCGCCTGACGCCGGTCCGATTGACTGCGCGTCTATCGGTCCTGGCCTAAGCCATATTCCTCGATTAGATCTCACGGGACAGTCCGAACGAGGAACGCCGATGTCTGCAAATCCAGGTCTCGAGGCTTTGGCCGAAGGTGTCATTCTGTCGCCCTTCACGCGGCTGGCGCGCCTGCTTCAAGGCATCCAGCCCGGCCACGATAAGGTCATCGAGATGACCGCCGGCGATCCCAATGAGAAAATGCCGTCGTTCGTCATCGAGAAGATGGCGGAGGCGGAGGACTCTTTGTCCTCCTACCCGAAGATCCGCGGTTCGGATGAGCTGCGGGACGCGATCGCCGCATGGGTCACCCGGCGTTACGGGATCGCCGGTGGCATCGATCCGGCCCGCGAGGTCCACCCGCTCAACGGTTCGCGCGAAGGCCTGTTCTATGCGGCCCTGCCTGCGGTCGGCAGAAAGCGTGTGGAAGGACGGCAGGTCATCGTCCTCACGAACCCGTTCTATCATGCCTATCTGGGCGCGGTTTATGCCACGAACAGCGAGCCCTATTACCTCAATGCAACCGAAGCGACGGGACATCTGCCGGACCTCGACGCCCTCTCGCGCGAAACCGAGCTTCTCGATCGGACCGTCGCGTTCTATGTGTGCTCCCCGGCCAATCCGCAGGGGGCCGTCGCCAGCGCAGACTACGTGCTGCAGGCGCTGGAATTGGCGCGCCGCTATGACTTCATGCTGTTCTTCGATGAGTGCTATTCGGAGATCTATACCGGAGAACCGCCGACCGGAGCGCTGGAGGTGGCCGCCAAGACGCCGGACCGGTTCCGCAATCTGATCGTCTTCAATTCCCTGTCCAAGCGCTCCAACCTGCCGGGCCTGCGCTCGGGGTTTGCGGCGGGCGACGGTGACTTCCTGGAAACGTTCGCCGAGGTGCGCAACCTGACCGCGCCGCAGATGCCTGGTGTGGTTCAACATGCCTCGGCCGCGATCTGGTCGGAGGAGCAGCACGTTTCGGTCATCCGCCAAGCCTATCGCACCAAGTTCGACATCTGCGACGAGGTGCTGAAAGGGCGGTTCGGTTACCGACGCCCTGCGGGCGGCTTCTTCCTGTGGCTCGATATGAGCCAGATCGGGGGTGGCGTCGAAGCCGCGGTAACCCTTTGGAAACGCTACGGTGTCAAGGTCGTACCAGGCGCCTTCCTGGCCCAGCCCGGTGCGGACGGGAGTAATCCCGGTGAAAACTATGTGCGCGTCGCCCTCGTGCACGATCCGGTGACGATCAGGGAGGCGCTCAACCGTATTGTGTCCCTGTCGTAGTTGTACCGATTGGCGTTCATGTTTCGTGGTGAGAGTTACGCGTTAGAGCAGCAGCGCCTCCTTCCCGATGTGATGGAGGAGAAGCTGACGACTTGGCTCGCCCGATGCGCTGGCATCGGACTGTGCGTCGTCGGCGCTGCGGGATGGTTGAGTTTGCTGACCTGGTCGGTCAGTGATCCCAGCCTGTCACATGCGAGCTATACAACCGCCACCAATATTCTCGGCGCCCCCGGAGCCGTGCTCTCCGATCTGTTGCTTCAATTCTTTGGTCTCGCCGCCGTGTTCGTTGTCCTCGCGCCAGCGGTGTGGGGCTACGAGCTGATCGCGATCGGCCAGATTCCGACCTTTCGCCTGCGAGCGCTGTTGTTGCCGGTTTCGACGCTGGCGATCGCTGCCGGCGCGTCCGCCTTGCCGACTGCCGCGACCTGGCCGCTCTATCACGGCTTTGGCGGTTTGCTCGGCGATCTCGTCTACAATCTTGCGGCCGGCATCGTCACGCTGGTGCTGCCCGCACGGTCCGGTGGTCTGGCGGGGCTGGTCCTGTTTTCTGGCGGCCTTGCTGCGTTTACGTTCTGCCTCGGATTGGGCGTGCGTGAACCGCTGGCGCGGTGGCAATCCGCTGCGGCGCATCGCCCGG
Organism: Pseudomonadota bacterium; assembly: GCA_023423275.1. GTDB lineage: Bacteria > Pseudomonadota > Alphaproteobacteria > Rhizobiales > Hyphomicrobiaceae > ZC4RG25. Next base: position 56,716 of record JAFAFW010000062.1, on the reverse strand, counting down.
CCTTCGCTCAGTTGTTCCGCCGCCGGACGCCACGCAATTCTGCACCTGCCATCGAGCCTGCGTTGCAGCCTGCCTGGACTGCCGAACCGCAACCCGAACAGATTCGCGAGCCGCTCGCTTCACCCGTAATGGAGGCACCGCGTCAGGCAGTCGAAGAGACCTGGGCACCGACTCTCGATGCCGCTGCGGACGATGAGGATATCGCGGTTCGCGATGTCTCCTTCGATGCGGACACGGATATCGCAAGCCGCGAAATTGCGAAACGCTTTGCGCCCAAGAATGCCCCGGCTCGCGGGGTCGCTGAGCTGAGCCTCGAACCGGCGCTCGATCTGCCCCCGGTGCCGAAGCCTGCGCCGCGTCCAGCAGAGGGAGGCCTCAGATTGCGCCGCCGGGAGACCGGCTTCCGCCATCCGAGCCTCAATCTGTTGAAGCGTCCGGTGGCCGCCAAGCCAAACGCCGAATACACGCAATCCATGCTGAACGGCACGGCGCGACTGCTGGAAGACGTTCTCGCCGACTTCGGCGTGAAGGGTGAGATCAAGGATATCAAGCCGGGTCCGGTCGTCACGTTGTTCGAGCTGGAACCAGCGCGCGGCACAAAGTCGGCGCGTGTCATCGGGCTGGCGGAGGATATCGCGCGCTCGATGAGCGCGATGGCGGTTCGCGTTGCTGTCGTCCCCGGCCGCAATGTCATCGGTATCGAGCTTCCCAATACGCCGCGCGATGGTGTGCTGCTGCGCGAGATTCTGGAGGCCGGCGCTTTCAAGTCGACCGGCGCGACGCTGCCTCTGGCTCTTGGCAAGTCGATCGGCGGTGATCCGATCGTCGTCGATCTCGCGCGCATGCCGCATCTGCTCGTCGCCGGCACGACGGGTTCAGGCAAGTCCGTCGGCATCAACGCGATGGTGCTGTCGCTGCTCTATAAGCTGTCGCCGGACGATTGCCGCCTGCTGATGATCGATCCGAAGATGCTGGAGCTGTCGGTCTATAATCACATCCCGCATCTGCTGACACCGGTCGTCACCGATCCGCACAAGGCGGTCGCGGCGCTCAACTGGGTCGTGCGCGAGATGGAAGAGCGCTACAAGCGCATGGCCCGTCTCGGCGTGCGCAACATCGATGTGTTCAACAACCGTGTGCGCCACGCCAAGACACAAGGTGGCAGCCTGAAGCGCACGGTGCAGACCGGATTCGACCGCAAGACCGGCGAGGCAATCTTCGAGACCGAAACGCTCGAATTGGATCCGATGCCTTATATTGTCGTCGTGGTCGACGAGTTCGCCGACCTGATGATGGTTGCCGGCAAGGAAATCGAAGCCGCCGTGCAGCGCCTGGCGCAGATGGCGCGTGCCGCGGGGATTCATCTCATCATGGCGACGCAGCGCCCCTCGGTTGACGTCATCACCGGCACGATCAAGGCCAATTTCCCGACTCGCATCAGCTTCAAGGTGACGTCGAAAGTCGATAGCCGGACGATCCTCAACGAGCAGGGCGCCGAGCAACTCCTGGGACAGGGCGACATGCTGTTCTCACCCGGCTCCGGCCAGGTGGTGCGCGTGCACGGGCCATTCGTCTCGGACGAGGAAGTCGAAAGCATCGCGCAGTTCCTTCGTCAGCAGGGCGAACCGAACTACATCGATGGCGTTACCAACGTCGAGGACGATGAAACGGGCGATGCTCTGCAAGGCGCATCGGGCGGTGGCAAAGGCGGAGACGGTGACCTGTTCGACAAGGCCGTGGCCATCGTCCTCAGGGATCGCAAGGCATCAACAAGCTACCTTCAGCGCCGTCTGTCGATCGGCTACAACCGTGCGGCCAGCTTGATGGAGCGGATGGAGGACGAAGGCATCGTCGGGGCGGCCAACGCGACCGGCAAGCGCGAGATCCTGATCCATCGGACGCCCGGACCTGACGCGGACGAGTTCTAGAACCTTTCAGGTTTAGTCAGAACCACCCGCTCCCCCGCCCGGCCACCCCGAAGCATGATGCCGCTGGGTGGCCGGGCGGGGGAGCGGGACGGTCAAGCGATTCCGCCAAAGGCGGAAAGACTCTAGGCGTCCGTTCCTCCCGCTTGCCTGCAACAGTCTGTGCACCGCTGACGTATGGGGGCAGACATTGCCGCGCTCTGGTCTCAATGTTGCGACAATCGAGCGTAAGGGATGTGATTCGACAGCGGATCGGGGGAGATCGGAATGCGGGCGATTGCGAAGATAGCGACGGCGGCGGGTTTCTGCCTGCTGGCCGGCACCAGCTTCGCCCAGGACCAGTCGAAGACCCCGGCCGCAAATCCGGGATGGGCCGGGACGGTCAAGCAAGAGGCCGCCAGCGAGGCGGCGACCATCACCGAGCAGCAAACGGCTGCCATTCAAAAGGTGAGCGGATATTTCAATCAGCTCGATAACCTGAAAGGGATCTTCCTGCAGACGGATCCTGACAAGAAGCAGGTGCGCGGCAAGTTCTTCGTCAAGAAGCCCGGTCGTTTCCGCTTCGATTACGCAGCTCCGAGCAAGAAAGTCATCATATCTGATGGGCGGTGGCTGGCTATTCAGGATCATGATCTGAATAGTGAAGACGTCTATGAACTCGATAATACTCCGTTTCGTCTGCTTTTGCGGAAAGACGTCGATCTTCTGCGGGATGCGAATATTTACGATGTGCAGGAATCCGACGATCTGATCATCGTCACGTTGCAGGATAAGGACCCTGACGCGCCCGGCCGGATTACGCTGTTCATGACGAAAACGCCGGCGCTCGACCTGAAGGAATGGATCACCATCGACGCTCAGGGATTGGAAACACGCGTGGAACTCTCCAGCCTGATCAAAAGTGATGAGATCGACGCTGCGCTCTTCAAGCGCGAAGCTTTGTCGTTAAAAAAGTTTCAGCAATGAGCTGAGCCTGTTGCTTGTTCGCTGCAAGCAACTCAAAGCTGTTGAAAATCTACGGCGCGCTGATCACGTTTTCGTGAAGTCGTGCAGGAACCTCTATTGAAGTTGACGGGCTTACGATTAAGTAGAATGCGACAGGCGGTATCACCCTGTATCGGTAGTGCCCCCCGTCTAGCCGAAGATACCGTCTGCGGCGTCGGAGTCCCTCCCGGCGCCAAGCGCTGATAGCGCTCTCGCGCCCAACTCCTCCCCCCGGAGTTGGGCGCATTTCATTTCAGGCGCCGAAACTGCGCGCTGATCAGCGTGGCGCGTGAAGACCGGCGTCCGTGGATAGTGGTAAAAGGCGCGCAGGCAGGAGCGTCGCAGTGGCCGGCGGTTCTGCCGCAAGCAGCTGATCGACCCGTCTCAAGTCGTCAGCGAGAGACTGAAGCCGGCTCAAAAGTTTCGATACAAAATGATCGGCCAGCGTAGGATCGGCCTGCATCCGTTCATGCAGTGCCTGCCGGGTGATTTTGAGAACCCTCACCGATCCCTTGCAAACGACGGTGGACGAGTGCGTGGTTTCCACCAGCATCGCCATCTCGCCTACCAATGATCCTGTGGGGACAGGCTCGGAGGATGCTGGGCCGCTGATCCGCACCACATCGCCGGAGATAATCAGGAATGCGGCGTCAGCGTCCTGATCCTCCTGAATGATCACATTGCCGTCGCGAAACATCACGCGCTCCGCATGGCGCGCGATTTCAGCAATCTGGATCGGACGCAATCCCTGGAACAGAGGCACTTGGCGCAGCGGTTCCAACAGCAATTCAAACGACATTCCCAGCCTCTCAACGGAGATGGCGCTGATCGTACGATCAACTGCCACCCCCTAGCGGCAACTCAAATGATTCGCCGCTCGAGGTCCAGGTTAAGGCGTCGTTCTATGGGGATAACGCATGCTCATGAGTAGCGGCTGGCGCTACCCTGCACCGGGATCAGTACGGATCCAGCTGCCACTCACGGGATCAGCTTGTAACCCCCGGTCTCCGTGACGAGGAGCTCGGCGTTGGAAGGGTCTTTTTCGATCTTCTGGCGCAGGCGATAGATGTGAGTTTCCAGCGTATGCGTGGTCACGCCGGCATTGTAGCCCCAGACCTCGTGCAGCAGGATGTCGCGCGTGACGACCCGCTCGCCGGCTCTGTAGAGAAACTTCAGGATGGAGGCTTCCTTCTCGGTGAGCCGGATTTTGGATCCCTTCTCATCGAGCAGAAGCTTGGACGCAGGCTTGAACGTGTAATTGCCGATTGCAAAGACGGCATCTTCGCTCTGTTCGTGCTGGCGCAATTGGGCCCGTATGCGGGCAAGCAGCACGGCGAATTTGAACGGCTTGGTCACGTAGTCGTTGGCACCGGCATCAAGACCGAGGATCATGTCCGCATCGGACTCATTGCCGGTCAGCATGATAATGGGCGCCTTGAAGCCGGATTTGCGCAGGATCTTGCAGGCTTCCCGGCCATCCATGTCGGGGAGGCCGACGTCGAGAATGAGCAAATCAAGATGATCGCCCTTGGTCGCATCGATGCCTTTGCCGGCGTTGGCCGCAGTGATGACGTCGAACTCGTCATGCAAGGCGAGCTGTTCGCGAAGGGACTCACGAAGGTCCTCGTCGTCGTCGACGATGAGAATCTTACGCGCCGTGCTCATGCAGTCATGCTCCGCTCTGCCTCAATGCGAGCCGCAATCTATCACCCGAAAGGCAATCGAAATAGTGTCTAGAACCCGCCCGCGCGCGTACAGCGCAGATCGATCCGCGAGCAAGACATCGACGATGAAGCTGCATGTCCGATCCTTGTCAAGACGCGACAGCTCGGGATGGGTGACGCTTGGCCCACTGCGGTTTCCATGCGCATTGGGCCGATCCGGCAGGTCAGTCGATAAGCGCGAAGGTGATTGGGCGACACCGATCGGCCAATTTGCGATCCGCCGGGGCTATTATCGTCAGGATCATCTGCGCCGTCCACAGTCGGGCCTCCCGTTTGCGGCCATTCGTCCGGCCGAGGGCTGGTGTGATGCTGCCGGCGACCGGAACTACAACCGCAAAGTGGAACATCCCTATCCGGCAAGTGCGGAGCACATGTGGCGGCCGGATGGATTGTACGATGTGGTTCTGGTCCTCGACCACAACGCGCGGCCGCGTGTGCAAGGCCGGGGGAGCGCGGTGTTCGTGCATGTCGCGCGGCCAGGCTATACACCGACCGCCGGGTGCGTTGCGCTCCGGCGAGACCATCTCATCCGTTTGCTGAAAAACCTGCGCCCGGGTGCCCGGATCGTCATCCACGCGTGAGTTTGCGGACAGGATCGCCCTGCGGTTCTCGAGCACAGACAAAGGGCCCGGAGCGGATGCTCCGAGCCCAAGTTGGCAGTTTAGGGAAAAAGAGAAGGCGAGCGCTGCCCGCCCCGGGCTTACTGGACGACTTCTCCGTGCAGACGCACATCGAGGCCTTCGACCTCGGTGCTCTTGTCGACGCGCAGACCCATGAACATCTTCACGACCATGAGGATGACGAAGGTCGCAACGGCGCAATAGATGATCGTTGCAACGATGCCGTAGAACTGCTTCCACACCTGCGCCGGGTTGCCCTCGAGCAGGCCTGCCGTGCCGCCGATCGCTTCCACAGCGAACACGCCGGTCAGAAGTGCACCGACAATGCCGCCGACGCCGTGGATGCCGAAGACGTCCAGGCTGTCGTCATAGCCGAGCGCACGTTTCACCATCGTGGATGCGATGAAGCAGATGATGCCTGCGGCAATGCCCATCAGAAGAGCGCCCATCGGAGCGACGAAGCCGGCAGCCGGAGTGATCGCAACAAGACCAGCAATGGCGCCCGACGCGATGCCGAGGACGCTGGGCTTTCCGTGGACGAGCCATTCCGAGAACATCCAGGCAAGGCCTGCGGCGGCAGCGCAGATCTGAGTGACGAGCATGGCCATACCGGCGCCGTCGCTGGCAGCCGCGGCAGAACCCGCGTTGAAACCGAACCAGCCCACCCACAGGAGAGAGGCACCCGTCACCGTCAGAACGAGATTGTGCGGCGCCATGTTTTCCGTGCCGTAGCCCTCACGGCGGCCGAGAACGAGAGCCGCGACGAGACCTGCGATACCCGAGTTGATGTGCACGACAGTGCCACCAGCGAAGTCGAGAACGCCTTCACCGGCCAGGAAGCCACCGCCCCAGACCCAATGGCAGATCGGAGCGTAAACGAAGATCAGCCACAGCGTCAGAAACACCAGAAGACTGGAGAACTTCATGCGGTCTGCCACCGCACCGCAGATCAGCGCGGGCGTGATGATCGCGAATGTCATCTGGAAGGTGATGAAGACCGACTCAGGAATGGTGCCGGTCAGGCTTTCTTTCGTGAGATGCGCCAGCAAAGCCTTATCGAGGCCGCCCATGTAGTTGTTGAGCGTGCCGCCATCGCCGAAGGCAATCGAGTAACCGATGAGCATCCAGACGACGCTCAGAAGGCAAGCCGCAGCGAAGCTTTGCATGACAGTTGCGAGCACGTTCTTCTTGCGGACCATGCCGCCATAGAAGAGTGCGAGGCCTGGGATGGTCATCATCAAAACGATGACGGTCGAGGTGAGCATCCAGGCGGTATCGCCGGAATTGAGTGTTGGCGTCTCGGCGGCCGCCTGGGCCAGCGCAGGCACCGTATAAAGTGCCGATAGCACAGCGGCACTGGCGGCCACGCGCATGAGATTTCGCAGCATCATGTTGGGAAGTCCCTTCCTTGGCTGGTGAATTTAAGGTGCCGCGCGATGAGCGCGCGGCTGATTGGCGACGCTTAGAGAGCGCCGTCGTCGGTTTCGCCCGTGCGGATGCGGACGGTGTGTTCGATGGTGGAGACGAAGATCTTGCCGTCGCCGATCTGCCCCGTCTTGGCAGCGCGCATGATGGCCTCGATGGCGCGATCGACTTCAGAGGACGGGATAACGACCTCGATCTTCAACTTGGGGAGGAAGTTCACCGCGTATTCAGCGCCGCGGTAGATTTCGGTATGGCCTTTCTGTCGGCCATAACCCTTCACCTCTGTGACAGTCATGCCCTGGTAGCCCAGGTCGGTCAGTGCTGCGCGGACCTCTTCCAGCTTGAAGGGTTTGATGATGGCGGAGACGAGCTTCATGTCGGCAACCCTCTTGATTAAATGCCCAATGAGCCCCAGTGCCCGGGCCGCAGTCGCCTCAGACCAAGCGGACGGAGGCGTGCTGCTCACAAGAGAGTCAAAAGCCGTGCCAGTTACTTAACGAGAAGTTGAACGCCTTGATTCAGCAGGTATTTTGCCAAAAAATCACCGCCGATGGCGCGACTTTGGTCATGCCAAAATGCACATGGATTGTGCAAAATAGGAGAATTGCCTTCTAACTAATCAGAAAGGCTGTGTCGCGCTTCCGAACCAGGCCCTCCTGGGCTGCCGAGGCAACGAGGACACCGTCACGCGTGAAGACGCTCCCGCGACAAAAACCCCGGGCGCCGGCTGCCGATGGGCTGTCCTGCGAATAAAGGAGCCATTCATCGGCTCGGAATGGCCGATGCAACCACATCGCATGGTCAAGACTGGCGAGCTGGATGTCCGTATCGAACAGCAACTTGCCGTGCGCGATCAAGGCCGTGTCGAGCAGCGTAAAATCAGACGCATAGGCGAGAATGCACTGATGCAGCTTCCGGTCGTCCGGCAACGTGCCATTGGCACGCATCCAGACGTGCTGCACGGGCGGACCTTTCTCCCGCGTCACATAGCGTTTGATATCGACGGGCCGCATCTCGATGGGGCGCTCGCGCTCCCAGTAGGAGCGCATGTTGTCGGGTGCATTGGCGAGGAGATGTTTCGTGAGCTCGGTTTCACTGGGCAGATCTTCGGGCATGGGAACATCGGGCATCTCGCAGGCATGCTCCAAGCCCGGTTCCTGCTTGTGAAACGAACAGCTCATCGTGAAGATCGCACGGCCATGCTGAATGGCCTTGACGCGCCGGGTCGTGAAGCTTCCTCCATCGCGGATCCGCTCCACCTCGTAGATGATCGGGTGCTTGGGATCGCCGCCGAGCAGAAAATACCCATGGAGCGAATGCACGCTGCGGTCGTCCTCGACCGTGCGACCGGCGGCCACCAGCGCCTGGCCCAGCACCTGGCCACCATAGACACGCTGCCAACCCACCCTCGGGCTCTGGCCTCGGAACAGGTTCTGTTCAAGCTGTTCCAGGTCCAGTAAGGACAGGAGCGCAGAAAGTGCCGAGGTCGGCTTGGCCGTTTCAGAGGGCATAAGCACCTCAAATGATGAGCGCGAAAGGCTTGGGCTGTTCTTCTCAAGGGAAGGTAGCCGTCGTCCGGTGTCAAGCCGAGCGCCTCGACGCAGAACGTGAAGACCCAAGGTGACGAAGTGACAACCTCTCCCACCCTGACCGTCAACGTTGCCATCTCCGGCGCCAGTTACGCGGGCTTATCGCTGGCGCTGGCGCTGGCCCGCACCTTCGGCCCGGACGTCACGATTGCCTTGATCGATCGCAGGTCGAATGTGGCGGGACCGGCAGATGATCCGCGCGCGTCGGCCATCTCGGCGGCTTCACGGCGCATGCTGGGGGCCCTTGACGTGTGGAACGCGATCGCGGGCAACGCGCAGGAGGTCCGGGAGATCCAGATCACCGACAGCAGCCTGGAGGCCGGCGTTCGCCCTGTCCTGCTGAGCTATGACAATCGGCTGGACGATGGCGAGCCGGCGTCCTGGATCGTGCCGAACAGTGCAATGGCCGACGCTCTGGAAACCGCCGTTGCCGCGCATCCCTCAATCCGCCGGCTCAGTGGCGTCGAGGCCGTTGCGTTCGAGAACAAGGAACCTTTCAAGGTCGTCTCATTGTCCGATGGGACCGTGGTGCGCGCGTCATTGCTTGTGGCGGCTGACGGCCGGCGATCAAGTGCGCGCGAGGCGGCAGGGATCAAGTGCGTCGGGTGGAGCTACGATCAGATCGGCATCGTCACGCGCGTCCGTCACGAGCTTCCGCACCATGGCCGCGCGATTCAGCACTTCATGCCGGGAGGACCGTTCGCAATCCTCCCGATGAAGGGCAACGAGTCGTGTGTCACGTGGTCGGAAGATGCTGACCGTGCGCGCGATATTCTCAAGCTCGACGACGACCAATTCCTCGCTGAAGTCGATAAGCGCTTTACGGGGCGTTACGGGGCCATTGAACTGGTCGGGCCGCGCGCATCCTGGCCCCTGGAGATGCATCTGGCCCGTCAGTACACCGCGCCGCGCCTGGCCCTGATCGGCGATGCCGCGCATGGCGTGCATCCGATCGCGGGCCAAGGTCTCAATCTGGCGTTTCGTGATGTCGCGGCACTCGCAGAAGCAATTGCCGAGGGCACGCGCGTCGGTCTCGATGCCGGAGATCCGAACAATCTCGACCGCTACGAGACGTGGCGGCGCTTCGATTCCATGACCTCAGCCACGGCTTTCGATGCGCTGAACCGTCTGTTCTCCATGGATTGGTCGCTGATGCGGTCCGCGCGCGAAGCAGGGCTCGGCTTGATTGATCGCATGCCCGAGCTCAAGCGCTGGTTTGTTGCCGAAGCGGCCGGGACCACCGGTGAGCTGCCGAAGCTTTTGCGTGGCGAGCCGGTGTGATCCACAAATGATAAGGGGGCGAATTGATCGCCCCCTTATCATAATCGAAGATCGGCTGTTTCTCGTCAGGCGGCCTGCGCGTCGGCATCGATCGCGTCATCGCCATCAGCTTCTTCGCTCTCGGCGGCGGCACGACGGCCGCGGGCGCTCTTGGACAGAACGTCGGTGATCTTCTGAACGGCGCCGCGCTCATCGAGACGGTCAACAGCGGCGATCTCGCGCGCCATGCGATCGAGGGCGGCTTCGTAAAGCTGGCGCTCGGAGTAGGACTGTTCCGGCTGCGTTTCAGACCGATAAAGATCACGCACCACTTCGGCGATTGAGATCAGATCGCCCGAGTTGATCTTCGCTTCGTATTCCTGTGCGCGGCGGCTCCACATCGTCCGCTTGACGCGTGCGCGGCCCTTCAGCGTGTCCATCGCCTTCTTGACGATGTCCTCATCCGCCAGCTTGCGCATCCCCACGCTCTCCAGCTTGCCGGTGGGCACCCGCAGCGTCATCTTGTCCTTCTCGAACGTGATGACGAACAGCTCCAGCGACATGCCGGCGATTTCCTGCTCCTCGATGCCGACGATCTGGCCGACGCCGTGGGCGGGATAAACGATGTATTCGTTTGTCTTGAAGCCATGACGCTGGCTGACCGGCTTCTTCGCGACCTGGGCGCTGTGACGCGCTTCCAGCGTGCGGGCCGCGATATCCTTTGGCGTCACGGGAGCTGAGATTTTGGGCTGAGCCGGCTTGGCCATGGCGGCCTGGACGGTGCGTGCCGGAGCTGCTGCCGCGGCGGCAACCGGCGGTTTGGCAGGGGCGGTAGCCGGCCTCACAGCGGCCTTGGGCGCAATTGCCGCAGGAGCAGCTTTGGCTGCGGGTGCAGATTTTTTGACAGGCGGCTTGACTGCGGTCTTGCTCGCAACGCTTTTCACACTTTTAGCTGGCACTTTAGCTTTATCTTTCCCAAGTTTCGCAGAAACAGAAGAAGTCTTGCTGTTCACCGCTTTGGCAGAAGCGGCAGACGTTTTTGATGGAGACTTGGCCGCGGCAGGCTTAACGGTTGCCTTCGCAGTTTTTGCGGGGGCGACGACCTTCTTCTTTTTCTGAGGCATTTGGTTTCTCACTCTCTAGCGATGCGCACCCGATCTACGGGAGCCGTCAGGATCCCGCCCTGGAACAGGCGCAACGACAAGGTCCAAAGTGCCGACAAGGTTTCTGTCGGCCAAGCAGGTCCGCGAGCTATGGCCCTCGCGCGGGGCAGAGCTTGCCTCTCAACATCAATGGCTTGCTTGGCTTGCCGCGCATCGAGTCCGACAGAAGACCATCCGGCGCAGCATGGGTCATACCGTCAAATATAACGCGAGTCCGATCGCAACCTGACTCGGCGTTCCTCATTCGTTTCTGCTACGCCACTTTGATTATAATATAACACAATCCTCACGAAAAAAGAAGGGGGAGTTCATCGGGCGTGGTCATTGCGGCCTTAAAGCAGGCCTGCCAATCGTTAACGCGCCTGGCCGCCAAAGCCCGGATTAGTCGCCGGAACCTGGCTTCGGGGAGAAAAATGTTTCGAATTTGTTCTGCGTGTCGCGGAATTCTTCAGCCTCGGGCAACGCATCCTTCTTGGCCGTGAGGTTGGGCCACTTATCGGCGTATTCGCGATTGACCTCGAGCCACTTCTCCAGCCCCGGTTCCGTATCGGGCTTGATCGCCTCGACAGGACATTCCGGCTCGCACACACCGCAGTCGATGCACTCGTCCGGATGGATGACGAGCATGTTTTCGCCTTCGTAGAAACAGTCAACCGGGCACACTTCCACGCAATCCGTGAACTTGCATTTGATGCAACTCTCGTTGACAACGAACGTCATCTCGTCGGTAATCCGCTTGCCCGTCAGGGTTGGCTATCTACGATTTGAAGCGACCTCGCCGCAGTTGGCAGGTTGTCGCAAGACCGTGTCCATACACGGCGACTGGTTAATTTCAACCGACTTTATTTCATGAGCATATCAGGGTTCGTTACGGGTCAGCCGATCGAGTGCGCGGCGGTCGCGCTTCGTCGGCCGTCCGGTACCGGCGGGGCGCTCGGGGCGCGCCGCTTCTGCTCCGGGCTGACCCTCGCTGACCGGTTTGGCCACCGGCGGGGTTAAGTCTTCGTATATGGCCTGAGCAGCGACGGCCGAGCCGCGGCGCAGGCCCGGTGCGAGGACCTTGAGAATGCGGACCCGCGCATGCGCCGTAACCGTGATGACATCACCAACACGGACCACGTGGCTCGGCTTATCGACCCGGTTGCGATTGAGACGCACCTTGCCGCCTGTGACGAGCGCCGCGGCGAGCGTCCGGGTTTTGACCACGCGCGCGAACCAGAGCCACTTGTCGAGGCGCTGTGCCTCGCCCGCCCCGGCCGCTTCCGGCGCGCGCTCGGTCATGACGAGCCGGAATCCTGCGTCTGCTTCTCCAACGCCTTCTTCAGGGCGCTCAAGGCGGCGAACGGAGAATCCGGATCGACCTCGGGCCGGCGCGGAGAAGCGGAGCGAACCTGGAAAGCCGGCCGCTCACGCTCGTTGTGGCGGCGGCGATCGCCTCCGCCCTTCCGGTGATCGCGCTGATCACGGCGGTCCCGATCGTCGCGACGCTCGTCCCGCTGATGGTGGCGTTTCTTGCCACCATCCGATTTGGGCTGTGCCTCAGCGGGCGCAGGCGCCGCCGCAGCAGGTGTGCCCTGGCCGGCGCCGGGCTGGTTGTTGTCGCGCGGATGACGGTTGCGACGGCCATGGTCGCGTCCTCCACCACCCTCACGCCGCTCTGGCCGGCGATGCTCTGGTCGCGGACCTTCGTGACGGCGACGCGGGCGCCAGACGTCCTCGTATTTGACCCCTTCCGGTTCACTGCCGCCTGCAGCCGGTGTGGTGGCCGCCTCCGCTTCACCATTCTCAGGCGCGGCGGCAGCGACTGGCGGCTCATCCGACGCAGGCTCGACTGCGGCTTGTGCCGCTTGTGGCGTCTCGGCTGGGGCGGTCTCCGGCGCTGTTTCCGCTGTCGTCACCTGCGCCGGTTCCGGCGCGAGCGAACCTGGCGGAAGCGCTGCCGTCGCCTGCATGTCCGTATCGGCGACCGGGACCGTCGGGTCGACGACAGTCGCTTCCGGCGTCGCGGTTGCTTCTGTCGCTTCTGCCCCTTCAGCCGGTGCGGGCGGCGGGCTTACCTCGGCTGGCTTGGGTTTGACCGGGCGACGGTCGAGACGGAAGCCAAGGCTCTTGAAGACGGCTCCGAGTTCCTCTGGCGAGCAGCCGAGGATCGACATCATTTCCGGGATCACGACGAACCCGCCATCACCCGTCGAGCCCTTCGGAGGCATCGATGGTTCGTCCGGCTTGGCGCGCCAGGATAGCAGCGGGCGGATGAGATCGGCGAGCCGCTCCAGGATATCGATCCGGACGGCGCGCGGTCCGCACACGTGATACCCGCAAGCGCGATAGAAGGCCTCCGGAATGGCCGGATCGGCTGTCGCCGAGGTCAGGCCAGGACGCGGCGGCTGCGGCATCGCATCCAGCGACAAACCGGCGGCTGCGGCATTCTTCAACGTCCAAAGCGCAAGGGTGAGTTCGGCCGCTGCCGGCTTCAGCAGGATCGGGAAATAGATGTTGAACGCGCCGAAGCGGACGCCATAGCGGCGCAATTGCGCCCGACCGGCCTGATCGAGCGACTTCATTTCGTCGGCGATGCCGTCGCGCCGGACCGCGCCAAAGTTTTCGTTCAAACGGAACGCGATGCCACGTGCCAGCCCCGAGACGTCCTGCGCCTCCGACAATTCGACCAGCGGCTTCAGACGTTCACGGATGGTGTCGGTCACCCAGGTCGTGACGCGCTCCTGAACTTTGTCTTTGTCGGCTGGCTGAAGATGCTCGTCGACTAGAAGGACCACCTGCGGCTTCAGCGGATTCTCGCCCGGCTCGAGGCGGGCAACCTCATCACCGCGCCAGAGCACTTGCCCGCGCGGGCTGAGCTTGAAAGCGTCGTTCCGCGCGGCCGCCACGCGCCGTGCGCGCATGGTCAGCTCTTTGGACAGGACCTGCATGGCAGCATTGCGCGCGGCCTTGCCGTGAATGCCTTCCGCTTGCGCATCCGGCGAAAACAGGAAACCCTTGATGCGGCCGACGTAATGGTTCTCGACCTTGATCGCGCCATCCTCGCCGATGTCGGCATTGAGATTGTCCTCACGCATACCGCGCATGAGCGCACTCGTCCGCCTGTCGACAAAGCGCTGCGTCAGCTGCTCGTGCAGCGCGTCTGACAGGCTGTCCTCGATCGCGCGCGTGCGCTCCTGCCAGTGCGCGGGATCGCGCAGCCAGTTGGGACGGTTCGAGACGAACGTCCAGGTGCGGATATGGGCGATGCGGTTGGACAGCGTATCGAGATCGCCATCGGTCCGGTCAGCGAGCGCCACCTGCTTGGCGAACCAGTCTTCCGGGATCCGCTCCTCACCGGAGATCAGGAAGCGATAAAGCGTTCCGACCAGCTCCGCGTGGTTCTGAGATGAAATCTTGCGGTAGTCCGGAATCTGGCAGACATCCCACAGCGTCGCGACCGCGGCAGGGCCGCCAGTCAGCTCTGCGAGCTCGCGGTCCTGGCTGACGGTTTCGAGCGCCAGGACGTCGTCAGCCATGCGCGCGCGCGCCAGACGCGCCTCGCGCGGGAACTGACGCAGGCTGTCGCGCAGGCGATCGAGTGACGCGAAATCAAGATCGCGGCTGCGCCACTGCAGGAGCTTCACGGTATCGAAGGTGTGGGTCTCGATCCGTTCGACGAGATCGCTCTCGAACGGCTCAACATCGCCCGTGACACCGAAGGTGCCGTCGTTCATGTGGCGGCCGGCGCGACCGGCGATCTGAGCCATCTCGGCCGGAGTCAGTGTGCGATGCGTCTGGCCGTCGAACTTGCGCACGGCGGAAAAGGCGACGTGATCGACAGTGAGATTGAGGCCCATGCCGATGGCGTCGGTGGCGATGAGAAAATCGACGTCGCCGGACTGATAGAGCGCGACCTGCGCATTGCGCGTGCGCGGAGACAGTGCACCGAGCACGACCGCGGCGCCGCCCCGCTGACGGCGGATCAATTCGGCAATCGAATAGACATCATTGGCCGAGAAGGCGACCACGGCGGTGCGGCCCGGAAGCCGCGTGATTTTCTTCTGGCCGGAATACGTGAGCTTGGACAGGCGGGGCCTGGAAATGAAGTTTGCGCCCGGGATCAGATCGCTGATCGCCTCGCGCATGGTGCCCGCGCCGAGCATCAGCGTTTCGAGTTTGCCGCGCGCATGCAGGAGACGGTCGGTGAACACGTGCCCACGCTCGGGGTCGGCAGCGAGCTGGATCTCGTCGATCGCGAGGAAGTCGACGTCGACCTCACGCGGCATCGCCTCGACCGTCGAAACCCAGAAGCGCGGGTTTTCCGGCTTGATCTTTTCTTCGCCGGTGACAAGGGCGACCTTGTCGACGCCGATACGCTGGACGATCTTGTCGTAGACCTCGCGCGCGAGCAGCCGCAGCGGCAGGCCAATCATGCCAGTGTCGTGGCCGAGCATGCGCTCGATTGCCAAGTGCGTCTTGCCGGTGTTGGTCGGGCCAAGAACGGCGGTGACGTTACGGATCCGCCTCTCGATATCCATGCCCATGTTTTAGTAGCCTCCCCACTTGGAGCCGGCCTGCACGGCAGGTCTGGCGGCCGCCAAGTAAACAGGGCCGGTCAGTATCGACCAGCCAATGACCTTCAACTTAGATGAACGTGCGGACCCGTGCATTCGCTTTCCCGAGGGAGCAGACACCTTCTCAGTGTCATTTGCCGGGCGCGGGGTCAATCAACAAGCGCGATCTGATCCGATCCATTGGTAATCTCGATGCGTTCCGACGTGACCACCGCCGGTCCGGCAATGGTGGGAATGGTCACCTTATAGGGCACGAGGATGTTGGCGCGGCGTACCGGCCGCAGGATCACCTCGACCTTATCCTCCGCCACCCAGCCGCCGTCGTCGTCGCCCTTATCCTTGTGGCCCGCAATTGGGACATATTGGACGTGGCAGACGTAGCCGGTGACGCCAGGCCCACCGGAGGTGCCATCGTTAATGCGCTCCTGCCGGCGCGGCGACAGGATCAGGTCGAAGCGCTGACGGCCATCAAAGATCGGGATCTTCTGGCTGCAGGGATTGTCGGTGCCCGTTCGGCTCATGGCGAGGACGGCGCTCAGGGGATCGAGCACGCCTTTGAGATGCTTGTCCTCCAGAGGTACAATTTTCTTTGATTGGCGGGGCGTCGGCTCGATGACCGCATTGGTCACGCCTGCGCGATCGAAAGCCATCTCGACCGAGCCGCGCTTGGAATTGCTCTTGAAGTTGAATGCGTAGTCGGCCGGTTGCGGCTCGTCAGCGCGCAAAACGCCGGTGCTTTTCGTCTTTCCCGACCACTTCAAGGCGCCAAGCAGCGCAGAGAATTTCGCGTTGGCGGACAGCTCGTATTTTCTCTCATCTGCGGTGGATTCAAACCGCACTTTGCCGATTTCGAGTCCGTTGAATGTGATCCTGTAGCGCGCCGTGACCTTCTCCGGCCAATCGGCGGCGTGGGCGATCGGCGCTGCGCACGCGAGCCCCGCAACGAGGGCGGCGAGCGCTGTGCGGGTCTGTCGGCAGATGGTCTGATTCCACATGACGTCGGCTCTATCCCCTCGGCTGCACGACGCGGCTGAACACGCACCAATGAGGCGGATTTTTCCGACATTTCTATGTCGCGTGCCGGCTCCGGCGATCACGTCGAAACCGCCAGCACCTATGCGTTTGCGGCAGGCCCGGGCACCGAACCGCCTGATTCCTGCTGCTTGCGGCGCATGAACAGGCCCGCGAAATCGATGGGATCGAGCAGAAGCGGCGGGAAGCCGCCCTCACGCGTCAGGTCGGCCGCCAGGCGCCTCAGGAACGGAAACAGCAGCGCGGGGCAGTTGATAAGCAGGAATGGCTCCAGCGACTGCTGTGGCATGTTCTCGATTTTGAAAAGACCGGCATAGACCATCTCAAGGTCGTAGATCACGCCCGTCTTGTTGGTAGCGTGCGCCTTGAAATCGATGGCGCTCTCGAAAAGATCCTGCCCGACACGCTGGGCGTTGACGTTCACCTCGATCTGCAGATTGGGGTTGTCGCCGGGGCCTTGCAGCAGTTTGCCGACGTTGGGGTTTTCGAACGACAGATCCTTGATGTACTGCCCCATGACCCGCGCCTGGACGGGAGGCTGAGCACCTGCCTGCTCGTTCGTCTTCCCGTTGCCGTTGGTCCCCTGGTCCGCCATGACGTGATCCTCTTATGTGCGGGCAGCCGCCGATTGAGGCCCCGTGGCTATCACTTCCTCCCCCAGCCTGCAATGCGTCGTCGGCGGGAGTGCGCCCGCTGCTGTGGGCCTGCCGCTATCGATTGTCGCGATCGTCACGCTTTTCATCGACGCGCGTGTACTCGCCCTCAATCACAGGACCGGACTTGCCGTCGTCGCGCTGGTCTTTCGAGCCAGACCGGCGCCACGGCTTTTTGGTAAATATTTCGACATTGACCGAGCCTTTCGCCGCCGCGCGGCTGATCATCCAGGTTGCAATGAGCTGGCGCAGCGGCGGAATGAGTAGCAGCAACCCGATCGTGTCTCCGATCAAGCCCGGCAAGATCAGAAGTATGCCGGCCAGCAGCAGCAAGGCGCCTTCCGCCATGGGCACGACCGGGGGCTGACCTTCGGCGAGCGTTTCGCGCATGCGGCCGAACACCGTGAAGCCTTGCAGACGGACGACGAAAAGGCCGAGGATAGCCGATCCGATGACGATCGCCAGCGTTGCCGCAATGCCGATCGCCTGCCCGACGCGGATCAGAACGGCGAGTTCCACGAGGGGCGCGGCGATGAACAGCAGCAGAAAGACCAAAGGCATGACACTCTCTATCCAGATGCCGCGAGTATGGCTCAGATTCGGTGCGGGGAATGGCGGTCTTAAGTCATTCCGGTTGGCTTGTGCCAAGCAATGGCCTAAGTTGACGGATTGAAGGGCCATGACCCGTTGCAGCGAACAGGCGACGATTTCCTCGCCTTAGGGCCTAGACCCTGCCGCCGCGTCATCATACATGAAGTCGTCACCTGGTCCTCGCCACGGAAAGCAAACGCCCGATGGATGGCAGAATCGACGTCCTTACTCTTTTGTTCCTGATCGTCGCAGTTGTCGTGATTTTTAAGCTGCGTAGCGTCCTGGGACGGCGGACAGGAGATGAGGAGGCCCGCTACGAACGGCAAGCCCGCGCCCAGCAGGAAGCGCGGGAGCGCGCTGCTGCGTCCAAGGACAAGGTTGTCACCTTGCCGCGCCGGGATCGCGAAGCGCCAAATCCACAGGCCCGCGAGGTGCAAACCGCCGTCGCCAACGTCGAAGGACGCGTCAAGAGCTTCGCCGCTGGTAATTCGGCTTTGGAGCAGGGGCTGATGGCGATTGCCAAGACTGACGTCGGTTTCGACCCCGAGCAGTTCATTCGCGGCGCCAAGCAGGCCTATGAGATGATCGTGACGGCCTTCGCCGAAGGCAATCGCAAGATGCTGAAGGATCTGTTGAGCAAGGATGTGTTCGACGGCTTCGTTGGCGCGATCGCGGATCGCGAGGGCCGTGGCGAGCAGATCGACCAGAGCTTTGTCGGCATCAATAAAGCCGATGTGATCGAAGCCGAGATGAAGGGATCGATCGCTCACGTTACCGTGAAGTTCATCAGTCAGCTCATTTCCGCCACCCGCGATTCCTCCGGTGAAGTGGTCTCGGGCGACCCGCAGCGCATTCGCGAAGTGACGGACATCTGGACGTTTGCGCGCGATGCCACGTCGCGCAACCCGAACTGGCGCTTGATCGCGACCCAGGCTCCGAACTGATTGCTGCGTGCGAGGTCCGCGATGACCAGCGCACAGGCCGCATTCGAGCCCGTCAGCTTTTCCAAGCTTCCCGGCTGGGGGGGCGATGACCATCGTGCAGCGTTGAGCGCGTTCATGGTCTCGTCCGCCCGCTGCTGGCCGTCCAGCCTGTCAGACGCTGGCCGCGAGGCGCTGGCGAATTCCGAGGCAGATGCAACGCAGGCGCGGCGTTTCTTCGAGGCTGCGTTCACGCCGCATCGCGTGATCCATGAACGCCCGCAAGGGTTGTTGACCGGCTATTACGAGCCGGAAGTCGCGGGGTCTCGCACCCGCAGTGGCGTGTATCAGGTTCCGGTCTATCGCCGTCCGCCGGATCTGGTGAACCTGGTCGATGAAGCCGCGCGCTCAACGGTCGGAGATGGGTTCACGCATCTGCGCCGGACACCGGCGGGTGATGTGCCCTACGCCACGCGTGCGGATATCGAGACCGGTGCGCTGGCCGGGCAAGGCCTGGAGCTGTTCTATCTCGCCGATCCGGTCGACGCGTTCTTCATGCACGTCCAGGGCTCGGGGGTGATCCGGCTGCCGGATGGCGGTCGCGTGCGCGTCACCTATGACGGCAAGAACGGACACCCCTATACGTCGATCGGCCGATATCTGGTGGAATCCGGCACGCTTTCCCTGCAGAACGTCTCGCTCGACTCGCTCGGCCACTGGCTCAGGGCCGATCCGGTGCGCGGTCAACGCGTCATGTGGCAGAACGCATCTTACGTTTTCTTTCGCGAACTCACTGGCGAAGAAGCTGGCGTCGCGAAAGGCGTTCTGAGTACACCGCTCGCGCCGGGGCGCAGCCTCGCCGTCGATACGAGCGTTCATGCGCTTGGGACGCCCATTTATGTCACCGCGCCGACACTGACCACCTTCGACGCCGGCGGTGCGCCGTTCCAAAGGCTGATGATCGCGCATGATGTCGGATCAGCGATCAAAGGGCCGGAGCGCGGCGATATCTACTACGGATCGGGGGATGATGCCGGCCGGCGGGCGGGCATCACGAAGCATCCGGGCAATTTCTTCGCCCTGCTGCCGCATGTCGACAGATCATCGGCCTGACGCAATGAGCCGCCCCGGCCGCCCTCCACGATCTCAGCAGCGGCCTTTGACGGACGAAGATCAGGCTCTGTGGAGTTCAGTCGCGCGCACACTCGAGCCGATACGAGGCAAAGGCCGCGTCCGAAAAGCCGTCGAGACGGGTGAACCTCCCCTGCGCGCGATCAACGTCCGTGCCGCGCCGGAGCAAGCCTCGTCGCCTCTGTCGCCGGGCAATGCGCCACCGACGCCTCCCGGCAAACCGGCGCGGGCCGGAACACCTCCGCTGGCTGACTTCGACCGGCGTCAGGCCAAGCGTCTCGCGGCAGGGCGCATCGAAATCGAGGCGCGGATCGACTTGCACGGAATGCGGGCGAGTGAAGCCCACAGCACGCTGCGAGCCTTCATTCTGAGATGCTATGGGCAGGGAAAGCGCAGCGTTCTGGTGATCACAGGAAAAGGGGCGAGCACGGATCTCCGCGATCAGCCGTTCTCGCTCGATGACCGGCGCGAGCGCGGCGTGCTCAAGCGCCATGTCCCTCTCTGGCTGGCCGAACCGGACATGCGCTCCGTTGTCGTCAGCTTTACGACGGCGCATGCGCGCCATGGCGGGGAAGGCGCCCTCTACATTCATCTGCGCAACCCTCACCGCGCAGGGTCAGGGTCGCGCTAAGTGTTACTCGCAGCCGGTGGCGAGCGATTGTATGGCTTTTGTCACGCCCATGAGCGAATAGGCATCTTTCGTCGCCGTGCCGCGGTCCGACACACCTTCGACGACCATCGAGGAGCCCTTCTTCATGGCGTCAATCAGCTTGAGCTCTTCAATCGGGTCGTTGACGTAAGCACGCTCATCCTGCGTGAAAAGCTTGAACGAGTCCGAGCCGACCGTCACCGTGACTTCCGAACCTTTACGGAATGAATAGCCGTTCTTGATGCTGACCTCCGAACGGACGCCATCACGCGGCCAGGCGGAGATATAAAAATGAACAGGCGAACGCTTGGCCCCGGCAGGCTCGGTCGATTCGGGCGACGCCAGGATAAAGCACAAAGGTGCAGCCCCATCCTTGTTGGCGTAGAGCGTCCAGCTATTGAACGTCTCGACTTGCTTGGTCTCGGCGTTGGCTGGGCCTGCAATCCAAAGCGGAAGGACAACTGCTGTCAGATAGAATATCGCGCGCATCTCACCTCACGAACGGGGCTGCGGAATGAATCAGCCCTACCCTCAGCATATAGAGGGTGTTGGGCGGTCATGTCACGAGGGCGGCTTGTCCACGGCAGGATTGGACGACGGGTCAGCGCGCCGGGACGCTGCGGCGCTCACTGGCCGCTCGGCAAAATGTGCCAGCGTCTTGACGCGATCATACATCACTATCGCTCCGGCCATCGCAACATTGATGCAGAATGCAGTCGGGATCTTAACAACGTGATCACAGCGGCTGAGCAAATCGCCCGACAGTGAGCCCTGCTCGGGACCGAGGACGTAGGCGGCCCGCAGCGGATGTCGAAAGCTCGGGAGATTTACGGCATCGGACGTCAGCTCCACACCGACGAGCGCACAGCCGCGTGGAAGCTGCATGTCGTTGAGAGATGCCCAATCGTAGTGAGGCAAATGCCATTGGCCCTTCGAGGTGTCGGCGCGGGCTTCAAGCGCCTGGTAGGTTGCGCCGATGGTGAAGGTAAAACTGGCTCCGAAGGCATGTGCGGATCGCATCAGATTGCCAAGATTGAGCGACTTGGACATACGCTCCGCACCGATGGCAAAATAGCCCCGAGGCTGCGGGCTGCGCATGCCATGGGGGCCTCTGACTTGATGATCGGTCGTTTCGCTTGTCAATTTGTTCGCTTTCCCATCGGCGGGCGCGCCGTCTCCTGGATCGGCCGCCCGCAATCATGAGCCATTGAAAGACGAGGTGTCACATGAAAGCTGCCCTGTGCAAGTCCTTCGACGGTCCGGATGCGATCGTGATCGAAGACATGGCAGATCCCATTCCCGCTGCCGGCGAAGTCGTTGTACGCGTGAAGGCGGTTGCCATGAATTTTCTCGATACGCTGATCACGCGCGGCAAATACCAGTTCAAGCCCGAGTTTCCATTTTCGCCCGGCGCGGAAATCGCCGGTGTGATCGAAGCGCTTGGCCCCGGTGTCAGCGGATTGCAGCCGGGACAGCGCGTCTGCGCCGACATCGGCTGGGGCGGGGCGCGTGAGCTGGTCGCCGTGCCGGCTGAAAAGCTTATTCCCGTCCCTGATGTCGTGAGCGACGATGCAGCCGCGGGCATCAGCGTCACATACGGCACGGCCATGCATGGGCTGAAAACACGTGGCCGCTTGCAACCGGGGGAAACCGTGGCTGTCCTCGGCGCGGCGGGAGGCGCGGGGCTTGCCGCCGTCGAAATCGCCAAAGCCATGGGGGCGAAGGTGATCGCCGTCGCATCCTCGGCGGACAAGCTGGAGGTGTGCCGTCAGCATGGAGCGGACCTGCTGTTCAACTACGCGACGGACGATCTGAAGCAAGGATTGCGCGATCTCACGGATGGGCGCGGCGTCGATGTCGTTTATGACTGCGTCGGTGGAGAACATTCGGAAGCTGCGCTGCGCTCGATTGCATGGCTGGGACGTTTCCTCGTCATTGGCTTCGCGGCGGGCACGATTCCGAAAATACCGCTGAACCTCGTGCTGCTGAAAGGTTGCGATATCATCGGCGTTTTTCTCGGCGGCGCGATCTCGCGTGATCCGCAAGCTCACCGCGCAAACCTCGAAACGGTGCTGAAATGGGTTGCCGCCGGAGAATTGAAGCCGCACACTCACGTCGCGCTCTCGCTCGTGGAGACTGCGGCAGCGATCAAGCTGCTGGATCGGCGCGTGGCCACCGGCAAGGTGATCGTCAGGCCATAAGTCGTATAGCAGTGCGGGCGAAAGGAATTAAAAGCAGTTTATGGATGCCGCGCGCCTGGCGCGCGGTAACGTAGGGAGAGAGAAACACAATGAAATTCAAGACGTTTTCGGCATTGGTTGCGCTCGGATTCGGCATGGCTGCCGTTGCCGGGACGGCGATGGCCCAAGGTAAACAGCTCACCATCGCAACGGGCGGCACGGGTGGCGTTTACTATCCGCTTGGCGGCGGGTTCGGCAGCATCATCGGCAAAGAGTTGCCCGGATATACGGCGACCGCAGAAGTGACGGGCGGATCCGTTGACAACTTGAAGCTGGTTGGCAGCGGGCGCAGCGACATGGGTCTGTCGCAAGTCGACGCCGCCTGGGATGCCATCAACGGCAAGGGCAAATTCCCGAGCAAATTGCCGATCCAGGCCATTGCAGTCATGTATCCGAACCATATGCACGTGGTGACGGTGGACGGCAGCGGCGTCTCGAAGGTCGGGGACCTGAAGGGCAAGCGCGTCTCGACCGGCTCTCCGGGCAGCGCCACGGAGGTCTTTGCATTCCGCGTGCTCGAGGCGGCGGGGATCAATCCAGACAAGGACATTACCAAGGAGCGGCTTGGCGTGGCGGAAAGCGTCAACGCGATCAAGGATAAGAAAATCGACGCATTCTTCTGGGTCGGCGGTTTGCCGACGGCCGCAGTGACAGATCTTGCGGCAACGCCGAATACGAAGCTGAAGCTGATCGATTTTGCCGATCTCGCCGCAAAGATGAACGAGAAGTACGGCCCGCTTTACGCGGAAGCGACGATTCCGAAGGAAACGTATTCGGGAATGGACGCGGACAACAAGAACATCACGGTGTGGAATATCATGGCCGTGAATGCCGACATGCCTGAGGACCTTGCTTACAATCTCACGAAGCTTCTGATGGAGAAGCGTGAAGATCTCGCCACGGTCCATAAAGAGGCGCTGAATGTGAAGCCGGAACTCCAGTCGACGAAACGTGCCGGCGTTCCGTTCCATCCAGGTGCTCTCAAATATTTCAAGGAAAAGGGCATCAACGTAAACTGAGCAACGCTCCATGAAGCGATCGCACCGGGCCGCAATGGCCCGGTGCGTGTTTTCTGTCCGATTCCGATCTGACGCCGATCTCCGCCACGGTCGGAGCCGCAAATAGTGACGGCCAAAGCGCCGTTGGGGAGACGAGCATTGACCGAAACGGGACCGCGCGCCGCTGCGCACCAGCCATCCGCGAAGAATGTGCTGGAGCCTGAAGAACTGACCGCTGACAAGCTGAAGGCCGTCGAACAGTTCATCGAGGAAGAAGAGGGCGCAACGAACCGTCTGGGCGGTTGGCTCGGGTGGATCATTACCGGCATCGCCGTTGGCGTATCACTTTTCCATATCTACGCCGCCTACGATGTCGTTCCTGCGCATATTCTCCGGCCGGTGCACGTCGGCTGCGTGCTGTTTCTCGTGTTTCTGCTGTTTCCGGCAACGCCGCGACTTCGCGACAGGATCGCCTGGTGGGATTGGATCTTCGCGTTCGCCAGTGTCGGCGTCATTGGCTACATGCTCGCGCAGGGTGAGTATTTCGGCGATCGCGCCATCGCGCCTGACCCGATGGATGTTTGGGTGGGCGTCGTTCTGATCGTTCTCCTGCTTGAGGGCACGCGGCGCGCCACAGGCTTCATCATGCCGGTCGTGTCGATCGTGTTCCTGCTCTATGCGCTTTACGGAAACTACCTTGGCGCGCCCTGGACACATCGCGGCTATCCCATCGACCGTCTTGTCGGCCATCTCTACATGACGCTGGAGGGCATTTTCGGTACGACCGTTGACGTCTCCTCCAGCCTCATCATCCTGTTCACGATTTTCGGCGCCGTGCTGCAGGTGTCGGGTGCGGGCAAGTTCTTCATCGACTTTTCATTCGCCGCCATGGGCGGGAAGCGCAATTCGGCCGGGCGCGCCGTGGTCCTGTCATCGTTCCTGATGGGGGGACCGTCGGGCTCCGGCGTCGCCACAACGGTGACTATCGGCACCGTCGCCTATCCGCTGCTGGCGAAGGCCGGTTATGAGAAGAATGCCGCCGGCGGTTTGCTCGCGGCCGGCGGTCTTGGCGCCATCATCTCGCCGCCTGTGCTCGGCGCCGCGGCGTTTCTGATCGCCGAGTTCCTGAAGATCTCCTATTTCGACGTCATCCTGATGGCGGTCATTCCGACCATCCTCTACTACCTCGCGATCTGGGTCATGGTGGAAGTCGACGCCTCCAAGCATGGCGGTGGCGGCGAGGTGATGATCGAGAAGGGGACGCTCTGGCGGCTATTGACAGGGTACTGGTTTCACTTCGGTTCGCTGATATCGATCATCGCCTTCATGCTGCTCGGTTTCTCTCCGGTGCTGGCTGTATTCTGGGCGACCTTGCTGGCGATTGCCGTCAGCGCCATTCGCATGGACACGGCATTGATTCCGCGAATTGCCGTCGCAATTCCGATTGTGATCGGTGCGATCATGACCGCGCTCGGTTATCAGCCGACGGAAGCTTTCTCGTCTGCGGCTTTCGTAACCCTCGGATTGGCGGCTGCGATCGGACTGTTCCTGCCGCAGTTGTTTCCAGTGACGGAGCGCCTGGTCTCGGCGTTGCGTGACGGTACGGTCGGCGTGCTCAACGTCGCAGCGACGTGTGCGACGGCCGGCATCATCGTCGGCGTCGTGACGCTCACCGGCCTGGCGCAACGGTTCGCCGATATCATCATCGGCTATGCTCAGGGCAGCTTGCTGCTCACCACGATTTTTACGGCCATGATCGTGTGGATCGTCGGGCTCGCGGTGCCGGTGACGGCGTCTTACATCATGTGTGCCGTGATCGCGGCGCCGGCTCTCATCAAGCTCGGTGTTCCCGACTTCGCCGCGCACATGTTCATTTTCTACTATGCCGTTCTGTCCGAGGTGTCGCCACCGACAGCTCTGTCGCCGTTCGCGGCGGCTGCCATCACCGGTGGCAGTCCGTACAAAACGACGCTTCAGTCGTGGAAGTACACAATGCCGGCCTTCCTCGTTCCGTTCGTGTTCGTGACCGACCCGCTCGGGATCGGCCTGCTGTTGAAGGTGCCGCCGAACGGTACTTGGTTCGATGTCGCCGAAGTCACCATTTTGACAACCACCGGCATCGTCGCGCTGTCGTTTGCACTCCAGCGCTGGGTGATCATGAAAACGAACGCCGTGGAAGACATGATGTTCTGGGCATCAGGGCTTCTGTTGATCTTTCCGGCGCTCATCAACGGCATCCTGTCGCCGCTGATCGGTTCAGTCGGGGACGTGACGATCCCGGTGTTGCACGTCACATGGCACGCGCCTGTCGGTATCGCCCTCGGCGTGGCGGGGTTTGTCCTGCACAGGACGCGCGCGCGCCCCTGAGCTTTATCGGGATCTGTTTGCCAGCACGCGGCCGAGAATATCGGCCGCGGCCTCGATATCCGCACGGCTCACGTCGAGATGCGTGACGGCGCGGATGCCGCCATACGGTGTGCCCATGCGGACATTCTGTTCGAGAAGGGTCGCTGTGACGTCCTTGAGCGCCAGTCCCGGGATATCGATATCGAAATACACGATGTTGGTCTCGGGTTGTGGCGTCATGAGACGCACGCCATCGATCTCGCCAATCAGTTTGGCCAGCAGGGCCGCGTTGGCGTGATCCTCAGCGAGCCGTTCGACGTGATGGTCGAGCGCATGAAGGCCAGCGGCTGCAATGATCCCCGACTGCCGCATGGCGCCGCCCATGCGCTGTTTCCATCGCCAGGCCTCCTCGATGAACGCGCGGGATCCGGCGAGGACGCCACCGACGGGGCAGCCCAGTCCCTTCGACAGGTCGAGCCAAACCGTGTCGCAATTCTTCGCCATGTCCTTGGCGGGCGTCGCTGCAGAGATCGCGGCATTCAGGATGCGCGCGCCGTCCATATGCACGATCAACCCCCGCGCATGCGCCGCTTCAGCCACGGCATTGATCCTGTCCAGCGGCCAAATGGAGCCGCCGCCGCGATTGTTGGTCTGTTCGATCACCACCAGTCGCGGAGTTGGCGTGTATCGAGACTGCGGGCGGATTGCAGCGATCAACTGCTCAGCGGAGAAAATGCCGTTGGCGCACGCGATGGGCCACGTCTGCACGTTAGCGAAGGCCGAACCACCGCCGCCCTCCGACGAGAAAACATGGGTGTATTCGGCACCGATGACTTCATCGCCTTTCCGGCAATGGGTCAGAAGCGCGATCTGATTGCACATCGTTCCCGAGGGAAGAAAGAGCGCGGCTTCCTTGCCCAGGAGATCCGCCACGCGCTCCTGCAAGGCGATCGTCGTCGGATCTTCGCCGCGTTGCTCGTCGCCGACTTCGGCGGATGCCATGGCTTGGCGCATGGCTGTGGTCGGGCGTGTGCCGGTGTCGCTGTAGAGATCGATCAGGCGATTGCGGGTCAAGGGAGCGCTCCGGTGGCTGCGAAGGTCTGCATCAAACACTGGCGTCGGATGGACTTGCAAGACCCTATCCGACTTTACGCGGTGCTGTCGGCTCCTTATGAAAGCTGGATACATAGGACCCGCTTGATAGAGGTGTCGCGTCATGAAGCTGGGACAGGATATCGCTGCCGTCGTCACGGGAGGTGCGTCGGGGCTGGGCGCGGCAACCGCCACCGCGCTCGCCGCCAAGGGCGTGAAGGTCGGCGTATTCGATCTCAACGAAACGGCTGGTCGCGACATTGCCAGCAAGATCAGCGGCACGTTCGTGCGCTGTGACGTCACGAACGAGGCGAGTGTCGACGATGCTCTGCGCGAAGCGCGCGCGGTCCACGGTCAGGAACGCATTCTGGTCAACTGCGCCGGTATTGCGATCGGAAAGCGCATCGCGCGGCATGTGAAGGAAACCGGCGCGATCGAGGCGCATGATCTTTCGAGTTTCACGAAGGTAATCCAGGTCAATCTGATCGGCACGTTCCTGATGATCTCGAAGTGTGCTGCCGGCATGATGACACTGCCGGCGTTGCCACCGGACGGCGAGCGCGGCGTCGTCATCAATACCGCGTCGGTGGCCGCAGAAGACGGACAGATCGGACAGGTCGCTTATGCGGCATCGAAAGGTGGTGTTGCCGCCATGACGCTGCCGATCGCCCGTGATCTGGCCCGTGACGGTGTTCGTGTCTGCAGCATCCTGCCGGGACTGTTTCACACGCCGATGTTCGCCGGACTTCCACAAGAGGCCCGGGATTCGCTGGCAAGCACGGTGCCGTTTCCCTCGCGCCTCGGCGACCCTTCCGAATATGCGATGCTGGCCACGCACATCTGCGAAAACGTGATGTTGAACGGTGCGAGCTTGCGCTTGGATGGTGCAATCAGACTCGCTCCGAGGTGAGCCGAAATCCCGTCGATGCGGAACAAATTCGACCCATGAGCACTTGTGTGATCACGAGCTCTGCAGTCGCTTGAGTTCCGTAGAGAGCGGCCACGGCCGCAGCAAGCAGGATCGTAAGTGAGTAATGACCAAACGTTCTATTTTCTTCCCGCGTTCTGGCCGGGGACGTCTTATTGTGACCGGAGCCTATCTGGGAGGATTGGGTCTCGGCATACTTGCGATCACGTGGCTGGCACACGCGTCTTTGATGACGGGTGCGCGCATCGCTACCGCGTCGATCGCGACCGGTGAGCAGGCCGCGGCGCCCGGAGAATTCACTAAAAAGTCGGTTGTTCTCGAAGATGACGAATGGATGGCCGGCGTCAAACGGATGTTCCGTAGCAACAATTCGTCGAGTGGATCTTCATCCGCTTCCTACTCGTCGGGCTCCTCCCGTTCGGAACGCCGCAGCCGCTCTCGTCAGTCGTACGATGCGCCAAGCCGTGTCGGTTTGTTTGATCTTTACGACGAGGAGGACGGCCGGAGAAGCAGGGGACGCAGAAGCTCACGATCCGACTACGGAACATATCGTACGGTCTGCGTGAGACTTTGCGACGGATCCTCATTCCCGATCAGTTTTTCGACGACGCGCGGAAATTTCGACAGCGATCAGCAGACTTGCGAACGCAGTTGCTCTGCGCCGGCCAAGCTGTTCGTGTTCCCGACCAGTGACGTCGATCCCATTGAAATGCATGATATCGACGGCAAGCCCTACAGCGAGCTGCCGAATGCCTATAAGTACCGGACGACATATGACGAATCCTGCACGTGCAGGGCGCAACCGTGGGAGGCCGCATCTCTGGAGCGCCACCGCATCTATGCGCTACAGGAAAAAAGTCGAAAGGGCGATGTGGACGCACGTAACGAACTGAAGGAGCTGCACGCGGCCGGCACGATTTCAGAGCAGGACGTGGCTGCGGGACAAGCGCCCCGGCAGAAAAGCAGCCGTTCACGGCGCGCGAGCCGCTCGGGTCGATATCGCTGAGATCTCAGACCGTTTTTGCAAATCGGTCCATGGCTTCCGCCAAGGTGATGTCGCGCTGGGTCAACCCGCCCGCATCATGCGTGGTCAAGGTCACGTCCACGCGATTCCAAACATTGGACCACTCCGGATGATGGTCCATTTTCTCCGCGACAAGAGCAACGCGCGTCATGAAGGCGAAAGCCGCGTTGAAGTCGGCGAATTTGAACCGCTTTGTGATGGCATCGCGGCCCTCGACCGGTTGCCAGTCCGTGAGTCGGGACAGCGCCTCACTGCGGGCGGCATCGGTGAGTTTCTTCGACATGTCGCGCTCCTCCAAGACCGTGGGCTCGATCAGGGTTCGTCTTCGAAGTAGTCGGCGTATTGGCCACCCTGCAACGTGTAGGTTTCCTCGATGACGTAGGGTCCACCTCCCACCTGCGGCTTCGATGAGAATAGGGCAAAGCGGCCGACGAGGAAGGACTCGCTGCGGAAGCCGCCGTGTCTCTGCAGGTAGCGCGCGACGATATCGGGACTGGAATACTTCAGGCGCGCGATCGTGACGTGCGGCTTGAACTTGCGCGGCTCCGGCGGCAGGCCTGCGGATCGCGCGGCGCGCTCATGCGCGCGGGCCAGGGCTTCGAGCTCTGGGCTCGGTTCGACGCCAGCCCAGAGCTGACGCGGATCATCGCCGCCGAACACGCCGGTCCCGGACAGCCGCAATTCGAATGCCGAGAATTCGACCTCTGCCAGGAAATCCGCAAATTCCGAGGCGATGCGATTATCGATGTCACCCGCGAAACGCAGCGTGATGTGATAGTTCTCCGGCTCGATCCAGCGTGCGCCGGGTAATGGCTGCTTGAGACGCGCAAGGGATCCGCGCACGTGGTCGGGAATTTCTATTCCGCTGAACAGGCGGGGCATGGGACGTGTCCCCCGTCGTCAGTCGCGGCCGATCTCCGCGACGGGTTACAGTATGAACTTGCTGAGATCGGTATTCTTCGCCAGGTCGCCGACGCGATCGCGAACATATTGCGCATCGATCGTCACGGTGTGCCCGGATCTGTCGGAGGCATCGAAAGAGATCTCGTCGAGAATGCGCTCCATGACCGTTTGCAGGCGGCGCGCACCGATATTCTCGACCGTCGAATTGACCTGAACGGCGGTGTCGGCGATCGCGTCGACGGCGTCGTCTGTGAACACGAGGTCCAGACCTTCTGTTGCCATCAGAGCGATGTACTGCTTGATGAGGCTGGCTTCCGGCTCTGTCAGGATTTGGCGGAAGTCCTCGCGCGTCAGCGCCTTCAGCTCTACGCGGATCGGCAAGCGGCCTTGCAGCTCGGGCAGAAGGTCCGACGGCTTGGCGACGTGGAACGCGCCGGATGCAATGAACAACACGTGATCGGTTTTCACCGGGCCGTATTTCGTCGAAACGGTCGTGCCCTCGATCAATGGCAGCAGATCACGCTGCACACCCTCGCGGGATACGTCGGCGCCTGCGCGGCCGCCATCGCTGCGCGAGCAGATCTTGTCGATTTCGTCGAGGAACACGATCCCGTCGTTCTCAACGGCCTTGATGGCTTCCTGCGAAATCTGATCCTGATCGATGAGCTTGTCGCTCTCCTCGGCAATGAGGACTTCATAGCTATCCGAGACGGTCACGCGGCGGGTCTTCTGTCGGCCGCCAAACGCCTTGCCAAGCATGTCGCCGATGTTCACGGCGCCGATAGAACCGCCAGGGACACCCGGGAGATCGAACATCGGGATGCCGCCACCGGTGTCCGTGACGCGAATCTCGATCTCCTTGTCGTTGAGTTCATTATCGCGCAAACGGCGACGGAAGCTTTCGCGAGTCGCAGACGAGGCATTCTCGCCAACCAGGGCATCGAGCACACGTTCCTCGGCTTGCTTCTCGGCGCGTGCGCGAACCTCCTTGCGCTTGCTCTCGCGCACGAGGGCCAGACCGACCTCGACAAGATCGCGAATGATGGATTCGACATCGCGGCCGACGTAGCCGACTTCCGTGAATTTCGTGGCCTCGACCTTCAGGAACGGCGCGCCGGCAAGCCTTGCCAGCCGGCGCGAGATTTCCGTTTTGCCGATGCCGGTCGGCCCGATCATCAGGATGTTCTTCGGCTGCACTTCTTCCTTGAGATCGTCAGCTAGCTGCTGTCGGCGCCAGCGATTGCGCAGCGCGATGGCGACGGCCCGCTTGGCATCTTTCTGGCCGACGATGAAGCGATCGAGTTCGGAGACGATCTCGCGCGGGGAAAAGGTGGTCATCGCGTCCCCACTCCTTAGTGCGACGTCGCAGTGAATTTGAGGCCCAGGATCGAGCCGATCAGCAGCGTGAGAAAGACGAGCCGCATCGTCGTGGTCGGCTCGTTGAAATAGGCGATGCCGAGGATCGCGGTGCCTGCTGCACCGATCCCGGTCCAGACAGCATAGGCCGTTCCCAGCGGGATACCCGTCAGTGAGGCTTGCAGCAAAAGCAAACTCGCGGCTACGGACGCCGCGAAAACGATCGACGGTATGACCTTGGTAAAGCCGGCCGTGTAGCGAAACGCCGTCGTCGCTGCGACTTCGCAAAAGCCGGCCGCAAGCAAATAGCCCCAGGCGATCATATCGTGTGTCCCATGTGTCGGCGGTCCCCGGATCGAGCGTCTAGCGATCGCTTGGTAAGCTCTCCACGACGAGGTTCTGGTTGGTATAGACGCAGATATCGGCCGCGATCTCCATGGCCTTGCGGGCAATTGCCTCGGCGTCGAGAGGCTGATCCAGGAGCGCGCGAGCGGCTGCCAAGGCATACATGCCACCCGAGCCGATGCCAGCGACGTCATGTTCCGGTTCCAGCACATCGCCATTGCCGGTGAGCACGAGGGTGGTCGACCGGTCGGCAACGATCATCATGGCTTCGAGACGACGCAGATAGCGATCCGTCCGCCAGTCCTTGGCAAGTTCGACCGCGGCGCGCATGAGCTGGCCCGGGTGCTGCTCCAGCTTGGCCTCCAGGCGCTCGAACAAGGTGAACGCGTCGGCGGTGGCGCCTGCAAAACCGCCGATCACGTCGCCTCGCGACACGGACCGGACCTTGCGGGCCTTGGATTTCATGACAGTCGCGCCGAAACTGACCTGTCCGTCACCTGCAATCACGATGCGGTCACCCTTCCTGACGGTCAGGATGGTTGTGCCGTGCCAGCCCGGCGGAGAAGATGGTGAGGAATCACTCATGGTTCACACTTATTGCGTAGGTTGGGGCTGAGGCTGCGCAAAGCAAGAGGGCGCGGAGAAGATCGCCGCAGAGGGCTTTCCACTACCCGGCCGGCGCGCTAGCTGATAAACGCCTGTTTTCGAACAATCAAGCCAAGGACCCTGCTCCCGTGAGCCGTATCGCCACAATCGAGCGCAAGACGAAGGAAACCGAGATCAAGGTTACAGTAGACCTTGATGGGACCGGCGCGTTCAATATCAAGACCGGCGTCGGATTTCTCGATCATATGCTGGAGCAACTCTCCCGGCATTCGCTGATCGACATCACGCTCGAGGCCAAGGGCGATCTGCACATTGATTTTCATCACACCACCGAGGATACCGGCATCGCGTTGGGTCAGGCGTTGGCGAAGGCGCTCGGTGACAAGGCGGGCATCACCCGCTATGCCGACGTGCATCTGGCAATGGACGAGGCGCTGACGCGCGTCGCGCTCGACGTCTCCGGCCGCCCCTATCTGGTATGGAAGGTCGACTTCTCGCAGCCGAAGGTCGGCGAGATGGATACGGAGCTATTTCGTGAGTGGTTTCAGGCGTTTGCGCAGAACGCCGGGATCACGCTGCACGTTGCCACTCTCTATGGCGACAACAATCACCATATAGCCGAGACCTGCTACAAGGGCTTGGCGCGGGCGCTGCGGGTGGCCATCTCGCAGGATCCGCGGCAAGCTGGGCGCGTGCCCTCCACCAAGGGGCGGCTCGCTGGCTGAGGTTAACGGTTCGTAAAGGGTGTCGCGTGCGCAGCTATACGGTTCATGAGCCGCCCAACCCGCCGTCCGGTCGGCTGAGCCGTGCGGACAGGCTGGTCTTTGTCCGCGAGGGCTTCTCGTGGACGGCAGCCCTGTTCGCCCCGATCTGGATGCTGCTGCACCGGATGTGGCTGGTGTTCATCCTCTATCTGATCGGAATGGCAGCCCTGGGCGCAGCGCTGACGGCCCTCGGCGTGCGTCCGCAGATGATCACATTGGCGAGTCTGGCCGTCCATGTCGCGCTGGGTTTCGAATTGGGTGCCCTGCGCCGCTGGACGCTGGGGCGCAAAGGCTGGCGGATGCTGGGGGCTGTCACCGGCCGCAACCGCACCGAGTGCGAGCGCCGGTTCTTCCAGGCCTGGCTCGACGAAATGGCGGAGACCGACAAGGGCGATGTGACATTGACGCCTCCGGCTCAGCCGTTGGCAAGCCAGGTTCCTGCGGGTCCGGTTGTTCCTGACGGCGCGGTGGCATACAGGTTTGAGGTTTGAGGCGCATGCAACGCGTCGTCATTATCGACTACGGCTCCGGCAACCTGCACTCGGCGCACAAGGCGTTCGAGCGGGCTGCACATGAGTCCGATGCGAATGCGCGTATCGCGGTCACGTCCAATCCAGACGACGTGAAGACGGCTGATCGCATCGTATTGCCGGGTGTCGGTGCGTTCGCGGATTGCAAGCACGGCCTGGTCGCGGTTCCGGGCATGATAGAGGCGCTGGAAACGGCAGTTCGAAAGCAGGGACGGCCATTTCTGGGTATCTGCGTGGGTATGCAACTGATGGCCACGCGCGGTTTGGAGTTCGGCGAAACGCCGGGGCTCGGCTGGATCGCGGGTGACGTGACGGCGATCGAACCGAACGATCCCAGCCTGAAGATCCCGCATATGGGATGGAATGACCTGACAGTCGTCAACGCGCACGCGCTGCTGGCCGGTATCCCGACTGGACCGAAGGGCCTGCACGCCTATTTCGTGCACTCCTTCCATCTGGCGCCGGCCGATCGCAGTGTCCTGGTCGCCGAGACCAACTACGGCGGACCGGTTACGGCCATGATCGCCAAAGACAACATGGCCGGAACGCAATTCCATCCGGAAAAGAGCCAGGCGCTCGGGCTCGGGTTGATCGCGAATTTCCTGCGCTGGAAGCCCTGAGGCTTACTTCATCGTCAGACCCAGATCGGCACGCGACAGGGGCTCCGCGCCCGATTCGGTGACGATCGAGGTGCGTCCCACGCAGGCCGGTATCCCGCGCTCATTATCGAAGATGATCATGTGCAGGAAGAACACCATGCCCGGCGCGAGCACGACCGGATTGCCCGCATAGATCATCGGCCAGTCCATCCAGTTGGGCGCATAGGTGGTCCCCAGACTGTAGCCGCAGGCGTTCATGCGATGCGCCTTCATGCCCGCCTTGTCGAGCGTTTGGGCGTGCGCTTCGAACACGTCGCCGACCGTCCGCCCAGGACGCAGGGCATCCTCGCAGGCCGCCAGGGCATCGCGCGACGCCGCGTAGAGGTCGCGCTGATGCTGTGACGGGGTGCCGATGCGGATCGTCCGGAACAGGCAGGAATGATAGTGCCGGTAGGTCCCCGCGAATTCGAGGGTCAGGTTGTCCTCCGCGTCCAGCTTCCGTCGGCCGGTGAAGTAACGGCACATCAGGGCGCCGGGGCCGGAGCCGATAATGAACTCGTTGGCCGGATCATCTCCGCCACCGCGGAAGATCGCGCCATGCATGGACGCCAGGATTTCAGCCTCGTCGGCGCCCGGTGCGGCAATGCGGACGGCTTCATCCCACGCAGCATCCGCCAGTTCGGCGGCGCGGCGGACATAAGCGAGTTCGGCTGGGCTTTTCACAAGCCGGAGACGGGTCACGAGGTCGGAGGCGTCCGTCAGCGTCGCGAAGCCCTGCAGGGCCGCATCGAGCTTTTTGCCGTTGGCGGCCGTGAGGCCGTACGAGTCATATTCGACGCCCAGCTTCCCGCCCTGAAGCTTCAGTTCGGAGAGGATATCCTTCAGTTCGGCAGCCGGATTGGCGCCGTCCCGGTCCACCCAGACGCGAACGTCCTCGATGACCGATGTGAAATGCGCCTGTCTGAGATCCGGCGCCCGGTTCAGAAGCATCATCCGGCCATCGGCTGTCAGCACGAGACATTGGAAGTAGACATAGCCGAAGGTGTCGTAGCCGGTCAGGTAATACATGCTCTCCTGCCGGAAGATGAGCAATGCATCGAGCCCGCGCGAGTGCATCTCCGCGCATGCCGCTGCGCGGCGGGCCGACAGCTCCTCCATCGTGAAGTGAATATGCATCGCGTACTCCTGATCTCGATGACGCAGGCTAGCACGCGCCTTCCGGTCGTCAATTCGCGCGCTGACGGAAAATGCGCTGGTTATGGCGAAGATGAGAGCGCAGACGATTCAAGATTTCGGCAGCGGATATTGCAATTTGACAGTCCCCCGACAAAATGAATGTCCGCGTTCAGAAGGCATTCACGCGAACTTCCTTACAGTTGCCGCGTTTTGGACGCGAATGCGCCCGCTAAGGCACGCAATATGGTAAACGGTGTGCGACAGGCGGAATGTTCGATCGGATGGCCGATTTCAGTTTCTAGCAGTCTGCCCGGACACATGATGGTGTCGGAACTGCGGGGAGTTCAGGCATGGATTTGAAGGCCGGCGCGGATAGTGTCGTGGGATTCGTGAGTGCCCTTGATCTGGGTGCTTATCGCGATGTCATCATCACGGTTGCGGTTATCGCGGTGGTTCTCTACGCCCTGCGCAGCAATGGTTTTCTCGCGCGGCTTTGGAAGCTTGTCGAAGAGGCGATCTTCTCCAACTGGCAGCTCGCACTGCTGGGCGCCGCTGCAATTATGCTCTCCTTGGCTTCCGGTTGGCGCACATGGGATGGCATGCGCAACTTTACCGGCGAGCCTCTGACATCCCTTCTCATTACGTTCGGTATCCAGGGTGTGCTGCTGATCGTGTCCTGGCTGATCGGCGAGAGTTTCGCCACCGGTATGAACCAGCGGTCCGAAGGGGGCCGGATGCGCTGGAAGGCGGCCGACAGCGCCATCGGCATGATGCTCGGGCTGGCGATCGTCGGTGTCGTCTTTTATTGGCTGCTCCACCAGTTCGGTGCGGTCAGTTGGACGCGGACGGCTGACTTTGCCTTCGACTGGACCAAATTCTCGACCGTCGCCATGTACTTCGCTCTCGTCGTATTGGCCGTCGGTCTGTTCGCATTCAGCTTCAGCCGCGGTGGCGAGATCGCGGTGCCCTACGTCCAGGGCACACGCGTGATCGCCCGGAACGCCGTTCTCTGGGTCATGCTGATTGCCTGCATGGGGACGTCTGTCTTCTTCTCGTTCGACTCCTTCTTCACCTCGATCTTTCCGTTCGAAGAACGCAAGCGTGCCGCCGAGCTGCGTGCGCAAAACCAAGTGTCCGGTGTCATGTCGGATATCGGTGCAACGATTACGGCTCGCCGGCTGAGCGAAGCCGAGGCGCTGTTCGGGAGCGAAGGCTGGACGGCCTATGATGCGCAACTGAGCCTGTTGGCGCGGCATGCCTCAGACGCGTCGAGCGAGATCGAGCGCTACTTCCTGCAGCAGATGGAGGAACGTCGCCGCGGGATTGCAGCCCAGCAGGAGCGGATGACGACGGCGCAGAGCAGTCAGGTCGCCCTGCAGAGCAAGAAGACCTCGCTGACGGAGGAACTTGCACGGATCAAGTCCGACCGTCCGGGGCTGGCTGCCGAGTACGCCCAGCATAAGACCGAACTCGATGCGAAGGCGAAAGAGGCCGACGCCAAACGTGTGGAAGCCCTGGCCGAGGATCGCGGTGTCGAGGGCACCGGCAAGGCAGGCCGCGGGCCGGTCTATCGTGAGCGCATGGCCGAGCTGGCGCGCCTGCAGGATGAGTACAAGATCAAGCAGGAACGCACCAACAACGCCCAAAAGCGTCTGAGCGGTGTTGAGGGCCGCATCGCGCAGATCGAGCGCGAGTTGACCAATATCGACGGCGATCTGGCGCAGCTCAAAGGCGAAGCGGATACTGCGCAACAGCGCATCCGTCTCGCCAGCGAAACAACGATCGCGGACGACGGACCGCGGATCGATCCGAGCCGCATGGTGCCGACGTTCGAGCGTGCGCGGGCGGAATTCCGCCAGGAGCCGACTGTCGAGCGCCTCACGGGCATCCAGCAGTTCTGCACCCAGCTCGTCAGCGCCATGGCCAGTACTCCAGCCACGCAGGCCCGAGCGCGCAGCATCGATTGCGATCCGAAGCAGGCGAGCGAAGCCGCAGCCGTGGCCTTTGGGCTGAATACCGGCCTGAAGACGTTCGAAGCCGAATGCGCCGGCGGCAATCGCCTCAATCAATATCAGACAGCGGATGCTCTGTTCGGTTTTGCGCGCAAGTGCCTCGCCGACAGCGGCCTGCCGAGCCGGGACACCGATGACCTGCGGGCGAAAATCAACCGTTTGGAACTCAACCGCGATGACAAGGCACACCGTTTCGTCGTGAATGTGAACGCGTTCCAGGACGAGAACAGGCTTGCCTACCTCTCGCTCGCCATTGCCATTGGCCTCGACTCGCTGATCTTCATGGCAGGTCTGTTCGGCGCCAATGCCGTACGCTCACCGTTGTCGGATGTGCCGAGCAGCAAGGGGCGCAGTGCGCAACAGCTCGAAGCGATCATCGACACGGCGCTCATGCCGCATCGGCTGGAGACGGCACGGTTCGTTCTCGGCGCGATGCATCCGATTACGCCGAGCGAAGGATTTACCGCGGAGATCGTCATTCACGACAGCGATCCGCACGCCACCGACCTCCGCCGGGTGATGAACGCAGGCGCTACGATCGGCGCGGTGCGGCAGCCGGTCCCGGGCGAATACCGCTATGAGGTGCGCTCCGAGCTGTTCGAATATCTGTCCACCGTCGCCAAGCGTGAGTTCGATGCCAACAAGCAGCACGCCACGCTCGCCGATATGGAGCGGACCATCGTCGTCGCGTTGCTGCCTGACATCGGCATCAACTCCGATATCGTGCTGAGCCACCTCAATCCGATCCGTGAGGAGGCGGGCTTCATGGCGGAGGTAAAGCTGGACGATGTCCCGCACGATCACGTGCGCACGGTGCGTAGTGCCCTCAATGCGGGGGCCACGTTCCAGCGCGTGCAGCGCGCCGACGGTGAGGGCCGCCACTATTTCATTCACGGTGATTTCTATCGGATTTTGGCCCGTATTCGCGGACGCATGCTGACGTCGGCGGCGATGCAGCCGCAGCTTGCTGCGCCGATCGAGCAGGGCGGCGTGCTGCGGGCTCATCAGGCGGCGGTGTCGTCGCGCATTGACGGGTTGACGAGGATCGCCAATGACGCGCGCGGTCATGACGATGCGTCGGATGTCCGCGTGCGGGATGTGGTTCTCGATGAGATGCTGGAGGCCATTCACCTCGACATCGAGACGTATCTGCGCGTGACAGCCGAGCCGGTCGCGGGGGCAGCAGCAGAAGCCGGGCATGCCCTGTTTCTGCAGGCAAAGCGCAACGACGATCTGCAAGAATATCTGAAGCTGGAGCACACCAAGCTTCAGTTGAGAATCGAGGATGCCGCCCGCGACCTGAGGGAGCATTACCCGCACGACCTGGTCAATGAGATCGAGACCGAAATCAAAAGCAAGCTGCGGACCTTGATGCTTTGCCCCGGCTCGGGCGTTCTCAGGCAGCTGATTTCCGGATTGCAGCAATCAGCAGCCGACGAGCTTCTTGGCGAGGAGCATGAGCTGCTCGACTGGTTGCTTGAGCTTCATGAAATGCTGCATGCCGCGGACCTCGGCGAGCCGGAAGAGTGGCAAAAGGTTCAGGCGCTGATCGAGCTGCGCGATTCTCAAGGCCCCGACGCGCGTCCGGCAATCAACTGAAGGCCGCCGTGCGGTTGACACGTGGTGGGCGTGGGTAAATGGTTTCCTCGCGCAGATCGCGTGCGGAGCGGCAATGTCCGGCTCTCGCGCGGGGTGTGTGGCGCTCTGCGTATGGGTGCAGAGAGCGAACCCGAGCCGGAGGAATTGGGGGGTGATCATGCTCAGAGTGTTTTTGGCGACCACGAACATCTTCGTGTCGCTGGTCCTTGGCGCATTGGCGATGGGCATTGTCTGGTATGTGTCGCCCGAGACAATGCAGAACCTGTTTCAGTTCGCCAGCGGTGTGAAAACGTGGCTCACCAGCCTCGGCATCGAGCCCACCTACAACAACTTCATCTGGTTTTTGATCGAGGAGCGGCAGCTCGTCTTCATGGGCTTCGTCATCGTCACCCGTGTCGTGCTGGCCATCCTGGGCGCGATCTTCATTGCGCCGTTCACCGAGCCGGTTTAACCGCGCTCGCGGCTCAGGAACTCGCGCCGAACCGGTGCAGGTCCATACCGTAGATTTTCAGCCAGCGCTCGGCTTCGTCCATGCGCGGCATCGTCTTGCGGACCAATGCCCAGAACCGCGAACCGTGGTTCATCTCGGCCAAATGGGCGACTTCGTGCGCCGCGACGTAGTCGAGGATCAGCGGCGGCGCAAGAATCAGCCGCCACGAGAACGACAACATGCCCGTGGTCGAGCATGAACCCCAGCGGCTGACCTGATCGCGGATCGTGATCCCGCGCGCTTTCATGCCGAGACGAGCCGCGTGATACTGCACCTTGTCATCGAGATCGCTGCGCGCCTGATTGTGCAGCCAGTCCTGCAGGCGACGCGGCGCGTGTTGAAATTCCCCCGAAACGAGCAACTTCCGACCAGCTTGCGTCTCCTCGATGGTCACGACGCGGCCGCGCCGTCCAGGCCCGGCGAACGATATCGTGTGCGGAATCCCGCGCAGGGGAATGGTTGCGCCATCGCTGAACGGAACTGGATCGGGCAGGCTTCCGAGGCGCGCATTCACCCAATCGATATGGCGAGACAGGAACTGGCCCGCCTGCTCCAGATCGCACTGCATCGGCAAAGTGACGATCACCGCGTGCCGCGTGCGGCTGACCCGCAATGTCATGCGTTGCGCCGCAGGGTGATGCCGCACTTCGACAGGCGCAGGGATGCCCTGCATATGAATCTGCCGCGTTGTCTGCCGGCGGACAGAGCGCGCGGTCTTCATGCGTAGTCCTCGGTGCTTCTCATCATAGCTCGCTGTAACAAGCCTTGGGTGCACACCGCCAACGCGAAATGAAGACACTGGTCAGCGCGTTGCCGCAGTGTGGCGGGCGCGCTTCACAACGCAACGCTACGACTTCGAAGAACGCTGCGGAAAAACACCAAAGCCGGTGACGGGGTGCAATCGAAAGACAGTGTCTAGAAAAAGTCCGGTTGCCAAGGTCATGAGGCGATACGGCGCGGTCCAGTTTGCAATCTCAGGAGCTGCACTGACGTGTTTTTCTTCCAGCCGGCCGAGCCCCTCCGCCTTCAATTTCATCGCCATGCGATCCGGCGCGCTGTCGTTTGCCGGAGAGAAACAGAAGGCATTCGCGGCAAACTCGTGTTGTCCGTTCGCGCGCGCTGCCGCGGCGCTGAAGTCCATCTGCGCCAGTTCACTGAGGCCGCGCGTGCGCGGGTCGTACTTGCGCACAAACCGCGCAATGCGGGGCGCAATGTCGGTGCGGAAGCGCGAGCCGTTGAAAATTCCGTAGTGTCCGACGCCGGAGCACTCGAAGTGCGTCCTGCAGTTGTCAGGAATGCTGGAACACAAATCGTGCGCCGCTGCGCATTGGCCGACACCGGTGATGTCGTCCTTCTCGCCTTCGATCGTCATCAGCGAGACGCGGCGGATTGCTGACGGGTCGACCCTCCGGCCACGATGCATCATCTCGCCTTTGGGCAGCAAATGCCTGACGAAAACGGTATCGACCGTCTGCAGGTAGAACTCAGCCGTCAGGTCCATGACAGCAAGATACTCATCGTAGAAATCGCGATGCTTTTCCGCGGAGTCGCCGTCGCCGCGCACCAGGTGATAGAACAGATCCTTATGGGCGTTGACATGCCGGTCGAGGTTCATGGTCATGAACCCCGTGAGCTGCAGGAAGCCCGGATAAACGTTGCGTCCGAAGCCGATCTTCGGCCAGGGGACGTGCGTAATCACATTGC
Organism: Pseudomonadota bacterium; assembly: GCA_023423275.1. GTDB lineage: Bacteria > Pseudomonadota > Alphaproteobacteria > Rhizobiales > Hyphomicrobiaceae > ZC4RG25. Next base: position 15,782 of record JAFAFW010000062.1, on the reverse strand, counting down.
GGCGGAACCAGTCGGTGCCGCGCTGCTCGGCCAATGTGTTCACGGCGGTCTGATTGATCCGCGTGTCGATCGGGCCGCCGGCGAGAACCATGCTGAGTGGGACGCAGGGGTCGTCGTCCTCTTCCATCAGCGACACCGCCGCCAGAACCGGCACCGACGGCTGGCACACGGCGAACACGTGCACATCGCCGCCGAAGTGGCGGAACATGCCCTGCATATAGTCGACGTAGTCGTCGAGATCGAATGCGCCTGCGTTCAGGGGAACGTCACGCGCGTCCTGCCAGTCGGTGATGTAGATCTCATGATTGGGAAGCAACGTCTCGACGGTGCCGCGCAGCAGCGTCGCGAAATGGCCGGAAATCGGAGCGACCAGCAAAATGCGTGGATCGTCCGCTCGGCGCGGCTCCGGCAGATCCCGCGCAAAATGGATCAGGCGGCAAAACGGGCGAGACCACACGACCTCTTCGCGAACCGCGACATCCTCACCATCGACGACCGTGGACGAGATGCGGAATCCAGGCTTGTCGTAACGCCGCGTGGTGCGTTCGAAAACCTCGCAGGCTGCCGCTGCGTGACGTCCAAATCCGGTGTGGGTCAGCGGATTGAACGGGTTGTTGAAAAACAGCATGCCGGCGTCGGCTGCGGCCCGAGCCGGCCTGACAGCTGCATGGCCTAGCTCATACCAGTGGTAGAGCATGCCGAGCACCCCCGTCGTCTTTCCCTCGCACTGCTGCTGTCGTTTGCTCTGCCGGCAAATTCGTCAGCGGTCAGAAAGTCGCATATCGCAACTTTGACTGGACACAAGTCTGCACCGATTCGCGCGAGGAAGAAAGTGAGGGAGCCGTTACAACGCCTTAGCAAGTCGCTCCGCCATTTGATCCGCGGGCGTGACGTGTGTGAAGTGCGTGACGAATTTTCCCTCGGGATCCATCAGATAGATGATCGAGGTGTGATCCATTGTGTACTCGGCCGTGGACTTCTCGTCCTTCACCTTCTGATAGTAGACGCGATACGCCTTGGCCGCCGCCTGGATCTGTTCCGGCGTTCCGGTCAGTCCAACAAAGCGCGGATGGAAGCTCGAGACATAAAGCGCCATCTGCTCCGGCGTGTCGCGCTCGGGATCGATCGTGATGAAGATCGGCGTGATCTGCTCCGCTTTCGGGCCCAGGCGTTCCAGGGCCGCCGACATGACCTGCAGCCCGGTCGGGCAGACATCCGGACAGAACGTGAAGCCAAAGTACACAAGCATGTATTTGCCGCGGAAGGTCTGGTCGGTGACGGTTTTGCCCGTGTGATCCGTGAGTGTGAACGGTCCACCGACGGTGGCCTGACCGACGGTCGTGATCCGGCTCGGCTGGAGTTTATCGAGCGCGCCCGGAATGAGCAGCATCGCGAGAGCAGTGCCTCCGAGCAGTCCGACGAGGGCAAGGCCAATCACGCGCGGCCACATAGGATCCTCCAGTCCGCAAAATTGCGCCGCTCTCGAGAGCGGCTCACGCGCCCATCCGGGCGGAGACTGGCCTGAAGACGCTGGAAACCGAGCGCAACAGGCTCTGTGCGCTTCCTACATAGTCAACTTCGGCAATTGACGCGCGGCGCATATGGTCGCCGTGGCACGATGCTGGACTTTGGGGGCGGTTCTCCCGACACGGAGGCGCCCGCGGGGCTTCAGCGCACCAGAAACAGCGGGCACTCCAGTGCGGCCGCCAGGGGCCTGAGGTCTTCGTCTTCGGGAATGACGAGACCGCCGTACTGGCTGATCACGAAGCCGGCCCGCATACGGCGGAGCGCTTCCGCGGCCGCCGCCGACGCGCCTGGCTGGAGTTCGACGAGCGCAAAGCGCAGATCCGGACGCTCTCCAAGCACGAGGCGCGCCTGGCCTTCCATCAGATGCAGGCGCTCCTGGCTGTCGGCGATCAACAGCACGATGACCTCGCCGCCGGTGACCGCCGACAAGCGTTCCGCCGCCCGCAGCATGCTGGGCAGACGGTCGAGCTCCTCGACGGCGACGACGACAGGGCCCGATGTCCGCTTGGCCTTGGGACCGACGATAACGAGTCCGGTCGCATCGACGACCGACGTCAGCAGGTGGCGCAGCGGGCTGCTGCCTAGCGTTCCGAACGGGTCCGCGATCGCGACGACATTCCACGGCCCGCACTCAGAGCAGGTGGCAGCCAGGGCCGAAACCGGCTCATCACGGACCACGCGCTGCCGCACGGGCACTTCCGCCGCTCTGGCCAGTGCCGCGATCCGGCGCCGTATGGGCGCAAAGGCGAGCCGAAGTTCGCGTTCCATATCTGCCGAACAGATCGTGCGGGATTTGCGCCCGCTCAGCGAGATCTCGCGGGCAAACGAGAACCCGGCAAGATCGATCAGCTGGCTGTCCTCGATGAAAAGGCTCTCGATGCCGGATTGGAACGCCTGCGCAATGCGGATCGCGGCTTCCAGTGCGACGGGGCTCGGATGGCCGGATCGGAACTGAAGCACGACGCGCCCGCGCGCTTCGTTGGCCTCTGCGACATGTGCGATCATGACGTGAGCTTTCCGTTGTTGTCCGAATCGCCCTTTGCCCGCCCGAATGCCCTGGCCCGTTCCGCAAACTGACGCAGTTTATCCTCGACAAGTCTGTTGATCGAGCCTGCCGGGAATTCCCGGTCCTCGCCACGCTCGCCGGCCTTGATGCCGGTGAGGATCTCGATGCCTTCGTCGATATGGGCGACGGCATGGATCGCGAACTTGCCCTCGCGGACCGCGTCGATGACATCCTCGCGCAGCATCAGATGCTGCACGTTCGACTTGGGGATCAGAACGCCCTGGTCGCCTGTTAGTCCGCGCGACCGGCAGATGTCGAAGAAGCCTTCGATCTTCTCATTCACGCCGCCGATGGCCTGCACTTCGCCCCACTGGTTGACCGACCCGGTCACGGCGAAGTTCTGCTTGATCGGGACTTCGGCAAGCGCAGAAAGCAGCGCGTAGAGTTCCGTCGACGAGGCGCTGTCGCCATCCACGCCGCCGTACGACTGCTCGAACACGAGCGAAGCCGCCATCGCCAGGGGAACATCTTCGGCAAAGCGGCCGGCGAGGAATCCCCACAAGATCATCACGCCCTTGGAATGCAGCGGACCGCCGAGGTTGACCTCACGCTCGATGTCCGTGACGCGGCCTTGACCCATGCGCACGCGCGCGGTGATGCGGCTGGGTCGGCCGAAGGCGAACGAGCCAAGCTGCAGCACCGATAGTGCATTGATCTGCCCGACCTTTTCGCCCGCCGTGTCGATGAATACGATGTCGCGGTTGATGATTTCCTGTGAGCGATCACGCAGCCGGTCGGCGCGCTGAATGCTCTCTTGGACAGCGCGGGCAACGTCCTCGCGCGTGGTGACGTCGCGGCCGGCTTCTTTGGACCAATAATCCGCTTCCCGCGCGAGATCCGAGATACGGCCAAGCTCGATCGACAGCTTTTCCCGGTCGTCGGCCAAGCGTGCGCCTTCTTCGATGACGCGGGCTACGCCCGAGGCATCGAAGGGTTTCAGCTTGTGCTCTTTGACGATCGACGCGATCACGCGGGCATAGGCGCGGTCGTTCTCGGCGGAGCGGTCGATCGTATCGTCGAAGTCCGCCTGCACCTTGAACAGTCCGCGGAAGTCGGGATCGTGCGCGGCGAGCAGGTAGTACAGCTCGCGATCGCCGAACAGGACGATTTTCACGTCGAGGGGGATAGGCTCGGGATCAAGCGTCTGGGTCGAGACGAAACCCATGGTCTCGGCCGGCTGTTCGATGCGGATCTCCTGAGCTTTGATCGTGCGCTTCAGGGCTTCCCACGCAAACGGAGACAACAGCAGCTTGCGCGCATCGATGAGGAGGTAGCCGCCATTGGCGCGATGCAAGGCACCCGGCTTGATCAGCAGGAAATCGGTCAGCAACGCGCCCATTTGCGCGATGTGCTCGATACGGCCGATCAGATTTCCGTACGTCGGGTTGATTTCCTCCAGGACCGGAGCGCCCGCGCCTTCCTCGCCATTGCCGACCATGACGTTGATCATGTAGCGGCGGAAGCGCGGGTCGCGGGAGGTGTCGACCGGCTGTTTGACGATCTCGTTTTCCTCGCCGGGGTTTGCGAGAAACAGCGCGACGTTGCGCGTCAGATCCTTGTCGGTGGCGTCGAGATACTCGGCAATGTCGGAAAGATCGGCGAACGCGGCTTTGACGTCGTCCAGCGCCTCGCGAACGGCGATCGCGGCCACTTCCTCGTTGAGTTCGCGCAACCGGCTGCGCCGCTCCTTGTCGGACTTCGGCGCCTTTTCGAGGATGGCTTCAAGCTCTTTTTGCAGCGCCTCGATCTTGGACTGAACGTTCTGGCGCATGTCGTCAGGCAGGGCATTGAAGACCTCGGGCTTGACGACCTTGCCTTCGTGAACCGGCGCCATCGCGAAGCCCATCGGTGTGCGCAGGATGGCGATGTTCTGCGCCTGGGCCTTGCGGTTCAGGGCCTCGAAGGAATCCTCCTGGCCGGAGCGGAACTCCTCTTCGATGGCGCGGCGGCGCGCCTGATAGTCCTCTCCTTCGAAGATGGCCGGCAGCGTGTTGCGCAGTTCGTCGATTGCCGCGACCATGGCGCCGGCCAGCTTGCGTCCGCGCCCGGCGGGCAACGTCAAGGCGCGTGGCTTGTTGGGATCCTGGAAGTTATTGACGTAGACCCAATCCGGAGGAGGTGTGGCTTCGGCGGCCTTTTTCGCCAAGTACGTTCGGACTGCGGTACTTTTTCCCGACGCAGGCGGGCCCAGCACGAACACATTGAAATCGTAGCTGCGCATATTCACACCGAACTGAATGGCGCGCAGGGCGCGCTCCTGCCCGATCAACCCGGTGATCGGCTCCAGTTCGCCGGTTGTCTTGATGCCCAGGCTCGCCGGATCCACGCACCGGCGCAGTTCGGATACTGCGAGAGGTGTGTGTCCCGTGGCTGCAATCCGCTCATCGGTCTTCTGCGGGCTTGGGTTATCCGATGTCGCGGCTGCCTTGCCTTGAGCCGCCCTTTTGAAGAACATTGTGGCGTGTCCTCGGATTTTACGTCTGCGGCGGGCACACTATTGCAGTGAGGATCGATCGGGAAGCGGTGACGAATCAACCCTGATCGCGGGAGACGCGGAAATGTCACCGGTAGATGGCGAGCGCATGGCAGACTCTGCCGATCATTGTGAGATCCTCACGACGGATGGACGCCAGTCGGCTGCGGCATCCCACATCGCGCGCGGGGTCATGCGCCTGTTTGCGACTATGAACCTCGCCAGCGTCTGTGAGGTTCCGCTCCCCAACGGACGCCGGGCGGATATCGTCGGACTGAGCCAGAAAGGTGATCTCTGGATTGCCGAGGTCAAGTCGAGCGTCGTCGACTTTCAGACGGACCAGAAGTGGCCACAGTATTGGGAATACTGCGATCAGCTCTTCTTTGCCGTGGCGCCAACTTTTCCGCTTGAGCTCTTGCCGGAGTCCACCGGTGTGATCGTTGCCGACCGATACGGTGGGGAAATCGTCCGCCCCGTCGCGGATGTCCGCCTGCCGGCGCATCGGCGACGGGCGATGACGATGCGGCTTGCCCGGATGGCTGCCGCGCGGCTGCAGGTCCTGTCCGACCCCGGGTTTCCGCTCGATCAGTTCGCCAGAGGCGAATAGAGCGAAAACCCGGCTGCAGATCAGTGCGCGGAGTGAAAGGTTACTTCGGGGCGCGCTTTGCAAGAATGCGCTGCAGGGTTCGCCGGTGCATGTTGAGCCGGCGGGCTGTCTCCGAAACATTGCGATTGCAAAGCTCGTACACGCGCTGAATGTGCTCCCACCGCACACGATCAGCGGACATCGGGTTCTCGGGCGGGGAGGCCTTGGCATTGGCCGGTGCCAGCAAGGCGTCGGTCACGTCGTCGGCATCTGCTGGCTTGGCAAGATAGTCGACGGCGCCGAGTTTGACCGCTGAGACCGCCGTCGCGATGTTGCCGTAGCCCGTCAACACGATAGCGCGCGCGTTGGGACGCATCCGCGCCAGCTCAGCGATGACGTCGAGGCCATTGCCGTCTTCCAGACGCATATCGACAACCGCGAACGCAGGCGGCTTCTGGCGAATGAGATCCAGCCCCTCGGCGACGGAATGTCCGCTGCGCACCTCGAACCCGCGCGTTTCCATGGCGCGGACGAGCCGCTGCAGAAACGCGCGGTCGTCGTCGACGATCACGAGCGATGCATCTTCGGGAAGTTCATCTTTGCTAAAGGAAAAGTCTTCGGCCACGACACGGTTCTCCTGACCCCCTCTATATAAACGTCGAAATGCCGCAGCCAAGTCCTATGTTCCGAGAAATTCTCATTATTGTGAGATGCCCGGAGTTGAAATCACAACTTGAGGTAGTGGCGGGCTTGGTTTGGTGGAGGGTGTTTCGAATACCGAACGCGGCCAGGTGATTTTCACAACAGCCCCTTTTTCCGGAGCTTTGCGATTGTCCAGCGAGATACTGGCGCCCGAGCGCTCCAACAGAGTCTTGGCGATGAAGAAGCCGAGGCCAAGGCCGGTCCGGCGCTTCGGCTCGGTCCCGGGGCTGCCGGACGGCCGCGTCGTGAGATAGGGTTCGCCAAGTGAGTCCATGACGTCGGGATGGAACCCGGGGCCGTCATCTTTCACTTCAATTTCAAGGGTTTGATCGGTCCATGTCGCAATAATATCGACTCTGCTGCGTGCGAAGTCGACGGCATTTTCGATCAGATTCCCAAAGCCGTAGATGAGCCCCGGCCGCCGCTCGCCGATCGGTTCGCGGGCCGCTTGGTCCACGATGCCAGGGGCCGCAGCGCGGGAAATATTGATGGTGACGGACGAGGAGGAACGATAAGGCTCGGCCGCCTCCTCCAAAAGCTGGCTCACTGAGAGACTGGCATGCAGCGGATCCTGTTCGCTTGGCTGGCGTGTCAGCTTCTGCAGGATTTCCCGGCACCGCTCCGCCTGGCTGTGCAGCAGCTCGACGTCCTCAGCCAGCGGTGTACCGGGCTCGACGTCGCGCTTCAGTTCCTTGGTGACAAGGGCGATGGTGGCCAGCGGTGTCCCCAATTCATGGGCAGCGGCGGCGGCCAGGCCGTCCAGGGCATGCAGCTTCTGCTCCCGTGCCAGTACCAGTTCGGTGGCCGTCAGCGCCGTCGACATCTGCCGGCTTTCGTGGGAGAGGCGCCACACGTAAAAGGCCAAAAATGCCATAGTCGCTGCAACTGCCGCGAACTGGCCGAGCTTATAGACGGTTGGCAGTGTCAGAAGTTCCCAGGGATACCAAGGCAGTAGCCAATGTTCGGCAACCAGAAACCCTGTTGCTGCGAGGGCCAAGCCGCCGAGAAAGACAGTGTTGCGGCCACGCAACGTGGCGGCCGAGACGGTCACCGGCGCGACGATCAGAACAACAAACGGGTTTTCGATACCGCCCGTCAGATAGAGGAGCGCGACGAGCTGCAGGATGTCGTAAGCGAGCAGCACGGTCGCGAAGGTGGCGCTCAGGCGGTGCCGGGCTGCATAGCGCACGGTGAGAAACACGTTCAGCCAGGCCGACGCGGCGATCACACCCAGGCACGGACCGATCGGGAAATCGAAGCCAAATCCGAGATGGACGATGCCGACGGCAAGGAGCTGGCCGACGACGGCAAACCACCTCAGCCGGACGCTTGTCTGAAGCCTGAGCCGGCTTTCGACCTGCTCGTCCCAGCGGCCCATGTCGAGACCGAGTCTATGCGTTACCACCACGCCCTCGCAGTCCAAGTCGTTTCAGGCGCGCGCCCACACCCGATATCGGGCTCTTGCCCTCGCCCACATAGGCCCAGAGCCCGTCGTCCATCAAGGCTGACGGGCTGGACGAGGCGCCCGAAGTGCAATCGTGCGGCGCACTGATGCGTGGCTGTCATATAAGTGTGGCTCAATCAGCGGCTCGCTTGTCATCAAGCAACATCCCAGCCAGGGTTGGCCGTCGATGCGGGGAGACGCTCTCCTTGCAGCGGCGATTCCGAGAGTTTACGTCTGAGAGAATTCCACGCGACCGCGAAAGCGATGACCATCGGCATCGAATCTCAAAATAAATCGCCTGCACGCGCAGACATCGACTCATTGGGATCGAGGCTCGCGAAGGGCGTGCGGCGACGACTGGCTTGGTTCCTCCAACAACCGGAAGGGCAGCAAACGGACGTGGACATCCCGCTTCCGGAGCCCCAGCCAGAACCGGAGCCCGAGAGAATGCCTCAGGAGGCCGCGACCGACGTTTTCACCGTGCCGAAGTTCGAAACGAGCTGGCGATCGGTCATCAATGCGATGCCGGATGCGGCGCTGGCCCTCGATGCCATGGCCAACGTGGTTCATCACAACGCCGCTGTCGCCGATCTGTTTCCGCGCGTCCGGGTCGGGCAGCCGATTACCGGTGTGATTCGGAGTGCGGATCTTTTGAACGCGGTCGAGCAGGTGCAGAGTGCCGGCAGCGTCACCGTGGTGGAACTTCTGGATCGGGTTCCCGTACAGCGGCGCGTTTCGGCGATCGTCACGGCTCTCGATTTCCCGACGCCCATCGAGGGTGATCCCGTGATGCTCGTCACGTTCCGGGATATCACCGATCAGGAGAAGTTGGCGCAGATGCGCGCGGATTTCATCGCGCATGCAAGCCATGAGCTGCGTACGCCTTTGGCCTCGCTGAGAGGGTTCGTCGAGACCCTGCAGGGTCCGGCGCGCAACGATGCCGTCGCGCGCGATCGGTTCCTCGGGATCATGGCGAGCCAGGCGGCCCGCATGACGCAGCTCATCGACGATCTGTTGTCGCTGAGCCGGATCGAGATGCACGTCCATGTGCCGCCGCGTGGGATCGTCGATCTCAACGAGGTGGTGCACTTCGTGGCGCAGGCGCTGGAGCCTGTCGCGCAAGCGGCCCATGTCTCGCTGGAGATTGAACGCCTGTCTCGGCCGGCCCAGGTTCGCGGCGATCGCGAGGAGCTGGTGCAGGTCGTTCAGAATCTCATGCAGAATGCCGTCAAATATGGAAAGACCGCCGGGAGCGTGCGGGTGCACGTGGCCGATGAAACAGGAGCGCGCAGCGGAATTTCGAGACTGTCGATTTCCGTAACCGACGACGGCCCAGGCATTCCGCCCGAGCATTTGCCGCGTCTGACCGAGCGCTTTTATCGCGTCAGCGCCATGGCGAGCCGGGAAAAAGGCGGCACGGGGCTGGGGCTCGCCATCGTAAAGAATGTGGTCACGCGGCATCGCGGCGAGCTGAAGATCGCGTCGACCGTTGGCCAGGGGTCGACATTCAAGGTGATTTTCGACGAACTGACGCCCGATATGGTGCCGTAATTGGCATTTGAACAATAAATATAATATAATCAGTGAGTTGCTTTGTCATAAAAGCATAGCTGGCGTGCTCTAGGAAAGCGGTGCGGCGCAAATGGTGCCGCTTTGATCGCGGGGTCCCAGATGTTCCTCGCGTTGCCCCAATCAGGGAGAGCAAGAGTGAACAGCACGTTCAAAGTTTTCGCCACGGCGGCGGCCGTCGGCAGTGTATTTGCGTTCGGCGCGAGCGTCGCCAACGCACAGAACCGTGACACCATTCAGATTGCCGGCTCGTCCACCGTGCTTCCGTTCGCGAGCATCGCGGCGGAGGAATTTGGCCAGGCCTTCCCGACCTTCAAGACGCCGGTCGTGGGTTCGGGTGGCACCGGCGGTGGTTTCCGTCAGTTCTGCCAGGGCGTGGGTCCGAGCACGATTGACATCGCCAATGCGTCTCGTCCGATCTCGGAGAAGGAAATCGCGAGCTGCACCGCCAATGGCGTGAAGCAGATCCTCGAAGTGAGGTTCGGCTTCGACGGCATCGTGTTCGCCTCGCGCGCCGACAAGTCGGAATTCAAGCTCGAGCCGAAGCACGTGTTTGCCGCTCTCGCCGCCAAGGTCGAGCAGGACGGCAAGCTCGTCGACAACCCCTACACGAAGTGGTCGCAGATCGATAAGAGCCTGCCCGACCAGGAAATCACGCTGGTGATCCCGGCCTCCAACCACGGCACGCGCGAAGTGTTCGAAGAGAAGGTCGTGCATCCGGGTTGCAAGGCTTATCCCGCCATCGCCGCTCTGAAGGGTGACGAGCAGAAGGCCGCATGTTTCGGCCTGCGCAAGGATGGCCGCGTGGTGGAAATCGCCGGTGACTATACCGAAACGCTGGCCCGGCTGACGGCGCAGGCCGATGCCGTCGGCGTCTTCGGCCTGAGCTTCTACGAGCAGAACAAGGACAAGCTGCGCGTTGCTACGGTCAGCGGCGTCGTGCCGTCACTTGAGACGATTGCCGAGGGCAAGTATCCGGTTTCGCGCCCGCTGTTCTTCTACGTCAAGGGCGAGCACATCGGCGTGGTTCCGGGCCTGGAGCAGTTTGCCGAGTACTTCCTCGGTGACAACATGGCCGGTAACGACGGTGCGCTGGTCGAGGCTGGCCTGATCCCGATGGACTCGGCCGCTCGCGGCAAGGTCCTGGCTGATCTCAAAGCCAAGAAGTCCAAGACGAACTGATGTGTTACGGCCGCGGTGTCCCAGGACGCCGCGGCCGATGACTTGTTCCAGGCCTTTTCGACCCAATTGAAGAGCAGCGTCTGATGTCTTCGTTCTGGTTCATTGCTGCAATCCTCATCGTGATGGGATTTGCCTATCGGCTTGGAGCGGCCAAGAGCCGTGTCGTTGCCGCGCAATCCGGAACGAAAATGCACTCCCTGCCGAGCCAGTACGGGGCCTTGGTCGCCCTGTGGTGCGGCATCCCCGCTCTCGCCATCCTGCTGATGTTCGGAATTTTCGAGAGCAGCGTCATTCGAGCACTCGTCCAGGCAGGCCTGCCGGATGAAGTCCGCGCGCTGCCGACCCATCAGCTGACAGCTATCATTGACCGTATTAACGCCATTGCGACCGGTTTCGGCGTGTCCGGCACGCCCGAGCCGTTCGAGGTCGAGGCGGCGCGGCACATGGCTCATCTGCAGACCACGGCGCTGTTTGCCAAGATCGCCGCGATGGTTGCGGTTGCGATTTTGGGCCTCGTGTTCGTGCTGCGGCGCTTTGCACCGCGCCTGCGCGCCCGTAACGAGGTCGAACGCGGCATTGTTGCGCTGCTCGTCTTCTGCTCGGCCATCGCCATTTTCACGACCATGGGCATCGTATTGTCGATGCTCAGCGAAGCGCTTCGCTTCTTCAGTTTCGTGCATCCTTTTGACTTCTTCTTCGGCACGGAATGGAATCCACGCTTCGCGACCGTCGGAACCGGTGGGGGAGGAGGCTACGGGTTGCTGCCCCTGCTGTGGGGCACCATGCTGATCTCGTTCATCGCCATGCTGGTCGCCGTTCCGGTCGGCTTGATGACCGCGATCTACATGGCCGAATACGCATCGCCCACCTTGCGATCGATCGCCAAGCCGATGATCGAGGTGCTGGCCGGTATCCCGACCATCGTCTACGGCTTCTTCGCGCTGACCGTCGTCGGCCCGTTCTTCGCCTCGATCGGTGCAATGCTTGGAATTGAGGTGCGTGCCACCAGCGCCCTCACCGCAGGCGTCGTCATGGGCATCATGATCATCCCGTTCGTGTCCTCACTGTCCGACGACATCATCACACAGGTGCCGCGCGCAATGCGGGACGGCTCGTTCGGCCTGGGCGCGACGCGCTCGGAGACCATCAAGCGGGTGGTTCTGCCCGCCGCATTGCCGGGCATCGTCGGTGCCTTCCTGCTGGCGGTGAGCCGCGCAGTCGGAGAGACCATGATCGTTGTGCTGGCAGCGGGCAACGCGCCCGTGCTGCAGCTCAATCCCCTGCAGGCCATTTCGACCGTCACCGTCACGATCGTCAATCAGCTCACGGGCGACATCGATTTCACCAGCCCGCAATCGCTGGTCGCCTTCGCCCTCGGCTTGACGCTCTTCACCATGACTCTAGGGTTGAACATCGTGGCGCTTTATATCGTCCGTAAATATCGGGAGCAGTACGAGTGAGCGCCGCATCAGACATCACGGCGAACCTCTCGCCGGGCCGAGCGTCCACTGACAAAGTCCGCGCCTCTCTCGGCCGGCGGCATGCTGCCGAGCGCCGCTTCCAGTTGATCGGCCTGGGTGCGATCGTTCTCGGACTCGGGTTCGTCGCCATTCTGTTCGCGTCGATCCTGGCCAAGGGTGTCCCAGCCTTCTGGCAGGCGAGCATCACGGTGCCGGTGACGTTCGATCCGGCAGTCGTAAAGATCGCGCCCTATCCGCAGCAGCAGCCGGGGCAGTCCGAGGCTGGTCACGAGGCGGATGTCCTCAAGTGGCGGACAGCACTCGCGACCCTGAATTGGGGCCGACTGATCGAGAATTCGCTGCTGAAGGAACTCCCGCCTGGCGCTGCCAAGGATGGCCGCGGCGTTCAGCGGCTGGTCACGAGTGGTGAACGCTTCAAGCTGCGCGACATGGTCGAAAGTAATCCAGCTCTGGTGGGCCAGACAGTTCCGGTCACCTTGCTCGCTGACGCCAACGTCGATGTGTGGGTCAAGGGGAACATTGATCGTTCGCTCCCCGATGCCCAGCTTCCGCTGACGCCGGCCCAACGCAGTTATGTGCAGGTTCTTCAGGACAAAGGGCTTCTGCATCAGACTTTCGCCTGGGGTCTGTTCACGAACGTGGACTCGCGCTCGTCGCTTGCCTCCGCAGGGTTGGCCGGTGCGTTCATCGGGTCTTTGTATATGATGCTGATCGTGATGGTGCTCTCGGTGCCGATCGGCGTTGCCGCGGCGGTTTATCTCGAGGAGTTCGCCAAGAAGAGCCGGCTGACGGATCTCATCGAGATCAACATCAACAATCTTGCTGCCGTACCCTCCATCGTGTTCGGCCTGCTCGGCGCTGCGGTATTCATCAACTGGCTTCGGCTGCCGCTGTCGGCGCCGTTGGTCGGCGGGCTGGTGCTGACATTGATGACGTTGCCGACGATCATTATTGCAACGCGTTCAACGCTGCGGGCCATTCCGCCCTCGATCCGGCAGGCAGCCATCGGCCTCGGTGCGTCGCGCGTGCAGACTGTGGCACATCACGTGCTGCCGTTGGCCATACCCGGCATCCTCACCGGCGCGATCATCGGCGTGGCGCAGGCGCTGGGCGAGACAGCTCCACTGCTGCTCATTGGCATGAGCGCGTTCGTCGCCAATATTCCGGTAACGCCGCTGGATCAGTCGAGCGCGTTGCCGGTTCAGATTTACCTTTGGCAAGGCAATGAACTGCGCAATTTCTTCGAGTCGAGAACGTCGGCTGCGATCATCGTCCTGCTGATGCTGATGATTGTGCTCAACGGTCTCGCTATTTTCCTCCGTCGGCGCTTTGAAAAGAGATGGTGAGTGAGCTCATGCAAGTGGACGTGCTGCCGATCGTCAATGAACCGGTGCCAGCGGCGGATGCAAATGCCGTCGAGGTAAAGGTCAACGCAACTGACGTCAGCGTCTTTTATGGTGAGAAGCAGGCGCTCAAGTCCGTTTCCATCGAAATTCCCAGCCGCTCGGTGACCGCCTTCATCGGCCCGTCCGGGTGCGGAAAGTCGACGTTTCTGCGCTGCTTCAACCGCATGAATGATACGGTCGAAGGCGCGCGCGTCGACGGCACCATCCTCCTCGATGGGCGCAACATCTATGATCCGGCGCTGGACGTAGTGGAATTGCGCGCGCGCGTCGGCATGGTGTTTCAGAAGCCGAACCCGTTTCCGAAGTCGATTTTCGAGAATGTCGCCTATGGCGCGCGCATTCACGGCTTGGCCGGGTCGAAGACCGAACTTGCCGAAATCGTCGAGAAGAGCCTGCGCAAGGCCAGCTTGTGGGAGGAGGTCAAGGACCGGCTGCACGAAGCTGGTACGGGTCTGTCCGGCGGCCAGCAGCAGCGTCTGTGTATCGCGCGCGCGATCGCGGTGAGCCCGGAAGTCATTCTCATGGATGAGCCGTGCTCGGCGCTCGATCCGATTGCGACCGCGCGTATCGAGGAACTGATCGACGAACTTCGCGCCAATTACACGATCATCATCGTGACCCACTCGATGCAGCAGGCCGCGCGCGTGTCACAGCGTACCGCGTTCTTCCATCTCGGCGAACTGATCGAGCAGGGCGAGACCACCGACATTTTCACAAACCCCAAGATCCAGCGCACCCAGGATTACATCACCGGGCGCTATGGCTAAGAACCAGCGCAGCGGGAAGGAACGGAGCACGCGATGAAAGAGCATATCGTCCGCTCTTACGAAGAGGAGCTGGCACTCCTCGACAAGAAGATCGCCCATATGGGCGGGTTGGCTGAAGCGAGCCTGGGTCAGGCCTTCGAGGCTCTCGAACGCCGTGATCCGCGGCTGGCCGCTGCCGTGATCCAGTCCGACAAGCAGATCGATCAGCTCCAGAAGGATATCGAGGAGCAGATCGTCACCATGATCGCGCGTCGGCAGCCGATGGCGAACGATCTGCGGCAGATCATGGCGGGACTGCGGATCACGTCGGATCTGGAGCGCATCGGCGATCTGGCGAAGAACACCGCCAAGCGCGCGTTGGCGATTTCGCAGGAGCCTTATCCGAAGCCGCTGATGTCCGGCCTGCGTAACATGGTCGAGCGCGCGCTGCGTCAGTTGAAAGACGTTCTCGACGCCTACGCCGAGCGCAACAGCGAGCTGGCGCTGACCGTGTGGCGCGACGATGAGCAGATCGATGCAATGTACAATTCGGTGTTCCGTGAGCTGCTGACGTACATGATGGAGGATCCGCGCAACATTGGCCTGTGCACGCATCTCCTGTTCGGCGCCAAGAACATCGAGCGGATCGGCGACCACACCACCAACATTGCAGAAAACGTGCACTATCTCGTGAAAGGATCAACGATCGCGGATGATCGGCCAAAAGACGATCAGACGAGCTCGACGTTGATTTCGCATCAATGATGGCGATGAGCGGGCTGATGCAGCGCCATGCGGAGAGAGCGACAATGAAGGCCAAAGTCCTCATCGTCGAGGACGAGGCTCCGCTGGCCGAGTTGCTGCGTTACAATTTCGAGGCGGAAGGTTTCGATGTCAGTCACGCCGGGACGGGCGAAGAGGCCGAGTTGATCGTGGCTGAGGAACAGCCCGACCTCATCGTTCTTGACTGGATGCTGCCTTCGGTTTCGGGGGTGGAGCTTTGCCGCCGCCTACGGGCACGACAGGAGACACGCGCGATACCGATCCTCATGTTGACGGCGCGCGGCGAGGAAAGTGATCGCATCCGCGGGCTGTCGACAGGTGCCGACGACTATGTCGTGAAGCCGTTCTCGCTGCCGGAACTGATGGCGCGGGTGAAGGCCATTCTCCGCCGGTCCGCGCCGGATCGCATGGCGGATGTGCTCAAGATCTCGGAGATCGAACTCGATCGCGCTGCACATCGCGTGACGCGCGGCGTTCGCGAGGTTCGTCTGGGCCCGACGGAATTCCGTTTGCTCGAGTTTCTGATGCAGAGTCCCGGCCGCGTGCTGTCGCGTGCGCAGCTTCTGGACGGTGTCTGGGGCCGCGATGCGTACGTTGATGAGCGGACCGTGGATGTCCACATCGGCCGTTTGCGCAAGGCGCTGATCCGCGGAAAAGAGCGCGACCCGATCCGCACGGTCCGCGGAGCCGGCTACGTGTTCGGCGAGCGGCGCTAGCTTCTCCAGGCTGCCGGACGGCTTTGCTTCGATTTCTCTAGAACATTTCAGGTTTCGTCAGAACCACCCGCTCTCCCGCCCGGCCACCCAGCGGCATCATG
>JAFAFW010000020.1 GCA_023423275.1 Pseudomonadota bacterium | reverse complement strand
ATTGCGAAACCTGCGACAGGCGCAGCTTTCCGGTTATGAGATGCCGCGATCTAGAACTTCATCGTTAAACCGGTGCGAATTGTACGCCCGGGAGCTGCTATTGGTGTGCCGCCCAGCGGATCGATGTAGAATTTATCGGTCAGGTTCTCGGCACTGACATTCAGCACGACGCGGTCGTTGAATTTATAGCTGCCGAACATATCCAGGATCGTAAATGGAGCCCAGACGACGGCCGTGCTGACGTCGATCGGACTGGGACCGATCTTGCGTTCATTGGCGTACGTCACGCGCGTTCCGACGGTCAGAGCCTCATCAAAGAAACGCATGCCCAGTGTGGCTGTGGCCATAAATTCCGGTGGCACGTGATTGGAGGAATAATCCCATATCCGATTGATGGGACGGTAGAGATCTTCAGCGCGACACGGCTCACCGACCCGGCAGAACTCGATGTTATCGTAGTAGGTGACGCCCAACTCTATGAACAAGCGGCGCGCATCGTAGGCGAGTTGCAATTCGGCGCCGGAGAACTTCGCCTTGTCCAGGTTGACCGCCCAAAAATCATAGACGCCGCCATCGGGAGGTGTATCCCGATAGATGTAGTCGTCAACGACGGTATTGAAGTATGCGAGCTTCAATCTGAACGCATCATTGGGGATCAGCGTATCGCGTTTATCGACGTTTATGCCGACTTCAAACGCCTTGGAACGTTCCGGATCGAGATTCGCATTGAATTGAGTGTTGCCCACACCTCGCGTGGTCTCCCGAATCGTCGCGGGACGTATGCCTTCCGCGTAAGTGCTGAAGAGCTGAATACCATCCCATGGCGACAATACGATACCCGCGCTCGGGCTGAACTTTCCGCCTTCGCGATCGCCCTGGGCCGAATTGACCTCGTAGAAGTCATACCGGCCGCCAACGTTGAACTGGAGCCAGTCCAACGCCTTCCACTCGCCATTGATATAGGCGCCGCCGATTTGTCGTTGTCCGATCAGCGTTTGCGGGCTGCTCGTGACGCCTGAGGGAATATCGGAGTCTTCGAAGGACAGTGACGATCCATATTTCAGTTTGAACGCGCCAACGCCGGTATTGAAGCGCGATGTGTTGGATACGTCCCCTCCATACATTTCCGATTGGGTCGGTACTCGCAGGTAAGAGAACAAGGAAAAGTAGTTCGCAACCTCAAATGTTTCGGTACGCCATAGATTGAACTGGAAGTCGATCAAATCGCTCTCGAGAGGATTATATCGATACTTCGCCGTTTGATTTTTGACGTTCGTATGGGACAGGATGCGCTGCCCGCCGGTTTGGGCGATCGTCGGTGTGATCTCGCCATAGTGGTTATCGTAATAGATGTATCCCAGCTGAAGAGAATGAGCCCCGAGCTTGAACGTCCCCTTGATCAGGCCGGATTCGACGTCTTCGGACGTGTTAAAGGCTTCAAGGCCCGGCCCTACATAGGAATACTCGCGAGGGAATGATTGCGCCGGGTGGTCGTAGTGCGTCGGACCTTTGGTTCCCGTGAAGTAGTTCCCGTTCAGTCTCCTGGAATATGCGGCGACGATTTCGACATTGTCGTTGCGGGCCGCGGCAGCGATGCTGCCTGAGCCGCCATATGCATCGAACAGATTTGTCGGTTCTGTTCTGGAGTCATTGGGTTGCATTCCGATGACCGGATCAATGCTGTTGGAATTCCGCGACCCCTTCAGGCGAATACCATAATTTGCATCGGGCAGCAGGATATCATCCGGAGTCAGCGTTTTTATCGCGACGACACCGCCGTTGGCACCGGCGCTCGCTGCAGATCCTCCAGGCCCCTTGGTGATTTCAACACCGCTGATAAAGTCCTGATCGACGTAGGTTCGATTGTCGACGCCGAAATAGCCGCGATACGTCGATGTTGATTGCTCTGCGCCATCCACGGTGGTTTTGACGCGGTTCATGCCTTGCATCCCGCGAATGTTGACATCAAGCGCGGCACCGTTTCGCCCTTGCGCCGACAAGACACCTGGCACGCCCTTGAATATATCGGCCACGGACGACGGTGGAACGCGGGAAATCTGCTCGGCCGAGACGTAAGCGGTGGATCCTGCCGTCTGATAGGGAAGATCAGCCGCCGCTGTGCCGGAACTCCCGCCCGAGACATCAATCGTGTCCAATGGGATTGCGCCATCGACGGTGGCCGCGACGCCGTCTGCGCCTGGCCCGCTGATCGTCGCGGTATTGGCTCCCGTGAAGCTGAAGGTCAGCCCGCTACCGCTGAGGAGGCGGCTCAACGCAGCGTCGCGCGCCAGAGAACCCTGCAACGCCGGTGCGGTCTTGCCTGCGGTTAGGGATGCGGGATAGGCCAACTGTACACCGGACTGCCGCGCGAAAGCCGTGAGCGCCGACGTTAGAGATTGAGCCGGAATATTGAAATTGACCGTAGACCCTTGCGTCACTGCCGGCTGCTGTGCTTGCGCACCCTGCACGCCAGGCAGCATGACCATGGCCGTGGATGCAAGCAGAAACGCACGCAGACACCGATACCCCCCAAACGCACTCGACATGTGATCCCCTGTCCTCAATATCTCGACGAGGGATCAATGCCAGCGCGTTGAATACATCCCTCACTGGCTTAGACCTGATTCCTGACAAAAATCCTCAACAAGGCATCGTAAAAATTCAAGCCCTGTCTTATGCCGCTGAAATCACAGTGACATAGTCAGAGAGATGGCGGACCCGGATCGGCAAGCCTGCAGCCAGTGCTCGGATTGACTGATTGGGCGTTCTGAGGTCGAGCACGGCATTGACGCGCAGAGATTTGACGCCGTCGCTTTGGAAGACGATCCATCCGGTGTGGTAGGCGCGAAGCGCCGCAATAACATCCTGTAGATCCATATTTTCGGCGATCAGCATGCCCGTCTTCCAGGCGATCGCGGATGCGCGATCTTGCTCGATCACCGGACCGGGACGGCCGGACCTGGAGATCACCACCTTCCGCCCTTGCTGCAGAACAAGGTCATCGGACCCTAGTGACCGGACCCTGACGGCATGTTCGGTAACGGATACGCCGACGCGCCCATCCGCCAACCTGGTATCGACATCGAAAGCCGTACCAAGCGCCGATACCGTCGTATGGCGTGCATCGACCTGGAACGGACGCGATGGATCGGACGCAACTTCGAAGTAGGCCTGACCTTCGACCAGTATCGCCCGCCGGTGCGTTGGTGAATAGTCGATATCGATCGCCGACATGGCGTTGAGGGAGACGCGCGTGCCGTCCGCGAGATCAAGCATGCGCAGCTCTCCGACGCTAGTCGCATAGTCGGACATAAGTGGTCGAAACGCGCCGGTGGACCAAAGCGCACCGGCTGTGCCCAGACCGACACCTGCGATGCCGCTCAATACCTTCCGGCGGGAAGGCTTGGATTTCGCTCGTCGTCCGGGTCGAACGATTTGTGCCTCGTGATCCCAATGAAGATCCGAGGCGTCGCCCCACAAGGCTTCTGCTTCCGCAGCCGCAGCGTCGTGCTCCGGGCTTTGCAACCGCCAGGCAGCGAAGGCTTCCCAGTCCTGTCTTTGCGCCTCGCCTGAGTGAAGGCGAACGATCCACTCAAGAGCCTCGTTCGAGAGGTCCTTGGGCGGATAGCTTCGTTTCGGTCCGTCGTGCGTCACGAGTCGCGTGCTCGGGTGTTGGTCGCAGCACTCTTATAGACGGCGCGGAGACCCGCCATCCTCAATGACGTGAGACATTTTTCAGTCGTCGTTGTCATCGCGCATGAGATCGCGGCAATGCAACAGCGCGCGCATCACATGCTTTTCCACCATGCTGGTCGAAACGCCAAGCGCGCGTGCGATTTCGCTATGCTTCCGCCCTTCGATCTTGTTCATGACGAAAGCTCTCTGGCAGGCAGGCGGCAACTCGTTGAGCAGTACGGCAAGCCGTGCAATACGTTGACGAAAGTGGAGCGCTGACGTCGGATCATCGGTCAGCGCAACAGAAGACAGGTCCTCGACGTCAACGCGATATGACCATTCCGTGGCCCGCTTGGCGGTGAAATCAATGGCGGCGTTGCGGGCCGCCATGAACAGATAGGTCTTGGGATGTTCGATGGCCGGTGCGCTAACGGACCGTCCGGCCATGCGCAGGTAGGCATTCTGCACGACTTCCTCGCCGTTTTCCCTGTCGCCGACAAGCCGTGCGGCGTAACGCACGACATCCGCGTGGTAGCGGCAGAATAAGTCTCCGAGCCAGCGGTGGAAGTTATCGGCCATCGAACGCCTCGAACATCATCGATCCGATCGGGACTGCGCATCTCAGCGCAGCGCACTGCTCGCCCGTAGCTCATCCCAAATATGGCCGCAACGCCGATGATCTAGATCCGCTCTAAGTAGATCATCGCCACGGAGACAAAACTATACAGTAAAAGTCATCTTATCCATTGAAATGACTGCGGTTTGCAGATCGTCGGGCTTCCAGCGCGATACGTCATAGGTTTGGCGGTTTGCCTGCAGCTGCGTTGTATTCCTACAACGCATTGAAACAGCGCGGGCGAGATTGCGGACGCCATGCTCGCGGATTCCTTCGATCATGTGGCTGAGCTGGCAAAGGGAGCGGGTCGTGGCTTAACTGGGCCAGGACTTCAGCACCATGTCGGCCACAGCCAGCAGATCGTCGCGCGATGCGCCGCCCGCCGCCTGCACGGACATGCCCTGTAACACGGTCGATACATAGCGTGCGAGCGTCGCAGGATCGGCATCCTCGGGCAGATCGCCCTCGGACTTGGCCGTCTCGAAGCGCTCGCGCAGTTGCGCTTCGCCTGCGGAACGCCGCGCGCACAGTTCGTTCTTGATCGATTGCGCCGCCTCGCCGCACGAAAGCGCGCCTTGCACGGCCAGACAGCCAGCCGGATGGCAAGGGTCGGTGAGACTCGTGGCGGTCGTGCGCAGGAGCATCTCGACAACCCGCCGGGCTGTCGGTTCCTGAAGAGCCTGACGCTGGACGGACCCTGGCCCGGTCTCCGCGTAGCGGTCGAGCGCCAAGCGGAACAGCGTTTCCTTGTTGCCGTAAGCCGAATAGAGGCTCGGCCGGTTGATGCCCATCGCTTCGGTCAGGTCCGACAGCGACGTGCCCTCGAAACCGCGTTGCCAAAACACCATCAGCGCTTTGTCCAGCACTTCGTCGGCATCAAATTCTCTTGGGCGCCCTTTGGCCACCGCACGCTCTCCCTCATCCACGAAAAAGGCACTAGCATATTTTCATACTCATCGATACAAATAAGTATTGACAGCTTGCGTACCAGCCCCCTATTAACATACCGATCGGTACATAATAGGTTATGAGGCGCGCTATGTGCTGCACTCCCGACTGTAACTGACTTCTCCCTATTGGCGTGTCCTGAAGGGACGCGCTGTTAGCGGGCTGGCTGGCCCGTACTCCTGAAGCCTTCCAAAATTTCAGCTCGGTGCACCTGTTCCGGCAAGGACCGGCTGCACCTGCGCGGCAAACCGAACGACGAGGGAATGATCATGAAGCTTCCACTCAAGACGTCGATCGCCGGCCTGATGGTCACGTCCGCCATCGTGGCCGTCAGCCTAGTTACTGTCCCGTCAAACGGAACGCATGCCGATAGCCCTGCCTCGGCGCCTCCGCCACCCAGCGTTTCCGTCGCCGTGGTGGAGAACAGCCGGGCGGCCGTTTGGGATGAGTTCTCCGGCCGCCTCGAAGCCATCGAACGCGTCGATGTTCGCCCGCGTGTGGCCGGTGCTGTGCATCGGATTCACTTCCGCGAAGGTGCGCTGGTCAAGCAGGGCGCGTTGCTCGTGACCATCGATCCCGCACCTTACGCTGCCGAGGTCGACCGGCTAGAGGCGCAAGTTGCGGCAGCCGAGAGCCGTGTTCAGTTCACCAAGATGGAAGTCGAGCGCGGCCGACGTCTGCTGGGCACGTCGGCCCTTTCGGAGCGGGACGTCGATCAGCGTACCAATGCCTATCGCGAGGCCGACGCCAACCTGCGCGCGGCGAAGGCTGCGTTGCAGACCGCACGGCTCAATCTCGAATGGACGGACGTGCGTGCCCCTGTCGCGGGACGCGTCGGACGGCTGGAGATCACAACCGGCAACGTCATCGCCGCGGGTCCGGGCGCCCCGGTCCTGACGACGATCGTTTCGGTCGATCCCATCTACGCCGGTTTCAACGCAGACGAGACTGTCATAGCGCGGGCTCTGGCGAGCCTGAGCAGGGAAGCGCACGCGAACGGTAATGTCGGTGCCATTTCCGTTGAGATTGCCAGCTCTGCGATGGATGGCGGATGGACGCGCGGATCGCTGCAGCTCATCGACAACCAGATCGATGCCGGCAGTGGCACGGTCCGCACCCGCGCCGTGTTCGACAATGCGGATGGGCGCCTGATCCCCGGTCAGTTCGTGCGCGTGCGGATGGCGCGGCCGGTGAACGGTCCGGTCGTGGCCGTCAGCGAACGCGCCGTCGGCACGGACCAGAACAAGCGTTTCGTGCTCGTGGTCGATGACGGCAACAAGACCGCCTATCGCGAGGTCAACCTCGGTGCGATGGCGGGCAATCTGCGCATCGTCACCGCAGGCCTTTCATCCGGCGAACGGATCATCATCAACGGCTTGCAGCGCGTCCGGCCCGGCGATGTCGTCACGCCGGAGATCACCAGCATGGACGGGAGGCGGACGACGGCCGCGCATGCCGATCAAAGCCCATCCCGGATTGCTCAGCACTGAGTGCCTCTAACGCCATCCGGTCCTTGAACGCGCCAGGGAGGCGCATCCGCCATGAACGTCTCGAAGTTCTTTATTGATCGTCCGATCTTCGCCGGCGTTCTGTCGGTGTTGATCTTCCTGGCGGGTCTGCTCGCCATGCGCGTGATGCCGATCTCGGAGTATCCCGAGGTCGCGCCGCCGCAGGTGGTCGTCACGGCGCAGTATCCCGGCGCCAACCCGAAAGTGATTGCCGAGACCGTGGCAACGCCGATTGAGGAGCAGATCAACGGCGTCGAAAACATGCTCTATATGAGCAGCCAGGCGACGACCGACGGCGTTATGACACTGACCGTCACGTTCCGCCTCGGCACCGATCCCGACAAGGCGCAGCAACTCGTGCAGAACCGCGTTTCGCAGGCCGAGCCGCGCCTGCCGGAAGAAGTGCGCCGTCTCGGCGTCACGACCGTCAAGAGTGCGCCCGATCTCACCATGGTCGTGCATCTGCTATCGCCGAACGGCCGCTACGACATGACCTACCTGCGCAACTACGCGCTGCTCAACGTCCGGGACCGGCTGGCGCGCATCGAAGGCGTCGGCCAGATCGTGATGTGGGGCGGCGGCGATTACTCGATGCGCATCTGGCTCGATCCGGCCAAGACAGCGGAGGTCGGCCTGTCGCCCGCTGATGTCGTC
Source organism: Pseudomonadota bacterium (assembly GCA_023423275.1). Lineage (GTDB taxonomy): Bacteria > Pseudomonadota > Alphaproteobacteria > Rhizobiales > Hyphomicrobiaceae > ZC4RG25. Next base: position 167,669 of record JAFAFW010000020.1, on the reverse strand, counting down.
AACGAGATCCGCGCCCAGAACGTGCAGGCCGCGGTGGGCGTGATCGGCGCATCGCCGGCCCCTGCGCACATCGACCTGCAGCTTCCGGTCAACGCGCAGGGCCGCTTGCAGACCGAAGAGGATTTTAGCGAGATCGTCGTCAAGGCGGGTGACAACGGTCAGATCGTGCGGTTGCGGGATATTGCGCGCCTGGAACTCGGAGCTTCCGAATACGCGCGGCGCTCGCTGCTCGACAACAGCCCGGCTGTCGGCATCGGTGTGTTCCAGTCGCCCGGCTCGAATGCGCTGCAGATTTCCGCAAACGTTCGCGCTGAGATGGCGGAGATCAAGCGCAACATGCCGGAAGGTGTCGACTACGGCATCGTCTACGATCCGACCCAGTTCGTGCGCGCCTCCATCGATGCCGTTGTCGCCACGCTGCTGGAAGCCGTTGCGCTGGTCGTGATCGTTGTCGTGCTGTTTTTGCAAACATGGCGCGCATCGATCATTCCACTGGCCGCGGTGCCGGTGTCGATCGTCGGCACGTTTGCGGTCATGTATCTGCTCGGCTTCTCGGTCAACGCGCTGACGCTGTTCGGTCTCGTGCTGGCGATCGGCATCGTGGTGGATGACGCCATCGTCGTCGTCGAAAACGTTGAACGCAACATCGAGGAAGGGCTGTCGCCGCGTCAGGCCACATACAAGGCGATGCAGGAGGTTTCCGGACCCATCATCGCAATTGCGCTGGTGCTGGTCGCGGTGTTCGTGCCGCTGGCGTTCGTCACGGGATTGACCGGACAGTTCTACCGTCAGTTCGCGTTGACCATCGCCATTTCCACGGTCATTTCGGCGATCAATTCTCTGACGCTGTCGCCAGCATTGGCGGCCGTGCTGCTGAAGGGGCACGGTGCGCCGAAGGATGCTCTCACGCGCTTCCTGGACAAGACGCTCGGCTGGCTGTTTCGTGGCTTCAACGCCGTGTTTCATCGCGGCACCAACGCGTATAGCAGCAGCCTGCGCGGTGTCGTTGCACACAAGGCGGCGGGCTTTGGCGTCTACCTCGTGCTGGTCGTCGCCGCGTTCGGGCTGTTCCGCGCCGTCCCGCCGGGCTTCGTGCCCGGGCAGGATAAGCAGTATCTGGTCGGCTTCGCTCAGCTTCCCGATGGTGCCACTCTCGATCGCACGGAGGAGGTGATCCGGCGCATGAGCGACATCGCCCTGAAGCAGCCGGGCGTCGAGCACGCAGTCGCCTTTCCGGGCCTTTCGATTGCGGGCTTCACCAACAGTTCCAGTGCCGGCATCGTCTTCGCGGTCCTCAAGCCGTTTGCGGAGCGCAAATCGCCTGAGTTGAGTGGTGGCGCGATCGCCATGGCCCTGAACCGAGACTATGCGTCGATCAAGGAGGCGTTCATCGCGATGTTCCCGCCGCCGCCGGTGGCCGGACTTGGCACCGTCGGTGGCTTCAAGCTGCAGATCGAGGATCGCGCGGGTCTCGGCTATGACACGCTCAACGAAGCGACCAACGCTTTTCTTGCCAAGGCGCGGCAGACGCCGGAGCTGGCCGGATTGTTCACGTCGTTTCAGGTGAACGTGCCGCAACTCTATGCGGAAATCGACCGCACGCGGGCGCGGCAGCTCGGCGTTGCCGTCACCGATATCTTCGAGACGATGCAGATCTATCTCGGCTCGCTGTACGTGAACGACTTCAACCGCTTTGGCCGGACCTACTCGGTACGCGTCCAGGCGGATGCCCCGTTCCGCGCGCGGGCTGATGATATCGGGCAGCTCAAGGTGCGCTCGAAGTCCGGGGACATGATCCCCCTGTCGGCGCTGCTCAAGGTGCAGCAGGCGGCGGGGCCGGAGCGCGCCATGCGGTATAACGGGTTCCTGTCCGCCGACGTCACTGGCGGGCCTGCGCCTGGGTTTTCGTCGGGCCAGGCGCAAGGGGCCGTAGAGCGGGTCGCGGCCGAAACCTTGCCCAAGGGCATGGCTTTCGAGTGGACCGAGCTGACCTATCAGGAAATCCTGGCCGGTAACTCCGCGGTCCTCGTGTTCCCGCTCGCCCTCTTCCTGGTGTTCCTGGTGCTGGCGGCTCAATACGAGAGCCTGGTGCTGCCGCTGTCGATCATCATGATCGTGCCGATGGGCCTGCTGGCGGCTATTGCCGGTGTGTGGCTGAGTGGGGGCGACAACAACGTCTTCACGCAGATCGGTTTGGTCGTACTTGTCGGCCTGTCCGCGAAGAATGCGATCCTGATCGTGGAGTTCGCGCGTGAGCTGGAGTTCGCCGGGCGTACGCCTTTGGCCGCAGCCATCGAGGCGAGCCGTTTGCGGTTGCGGCCGATCCTGATGACCTCGCTGGCGTTCGTCATGGGTGTTGTCCCACTCGTGACCTCCACGGGGGCGGGCGCCGAGATGCGGCAGGCGATGGGCATCGCCGTGTTCTCCGGCATGATCGGCGTTACCTTCTTCGGCATTTTCCTGACGCCGGTGTTCTACGTGATGCTGCGCGCCCTATCCGGCAATCGCCCCTTGCGGCAGGCCGGGGAGGGGGATCGTGCGCCAGCCGGCGACCATCGTCATGAAGTTGCCGTGGAGCACTGAATGTGTTGGCTAGGGACTGCGGTATTGCCGCCGAATCGCCGTACATGAGGTGATCGACGGAGCGGCCCTGGGTTCGCAGCGGTGCTCGAACTGTGCATAAGGGCGCCCGTGGAGAACGAGCATCCTGCTTGGGACAAATTGCTCATGCAATGTCGGCGGATGGTTCGAAACTGACTACAGTGCAGGCATGGAAGAGGCAAGCGCGGCGCCAGAGCTCGACCGGCCGAGGTTTGACGCTCAGGCTATCAAAGCAGTTGTTCTGCAGGACGATCGCCGTTTCGGCGTCGCCCTGGCGCTGGCGATCATGCTGCACGTGACGCTTCTCGTCGGCGTCAACAGTGGCGCGGGCCAAAGTGAATCACAACGCAGGCTGGGCGACCCCAAAGGTGCGGATGAGGCGATCAGCGTTGCCCTGATTACTGAAGCCGATCTGCGCGGCCGGGCCGCAGTGGATGATCGGGCCGGCGGGGAGCCGGCGCAAAGTGCCCCGCCTGCGCAGGCCGCGCCGCCGCCACCTCCGCCAACCCCGCCGCAAAGCATTCCAGAGCCGGAGAAACCCGTTCCCCCGGCGAAGGACGCGCTCGTCGAACCAAGTTTGCCCGGCGAGGGTCTCAAGAAGGACGCAGAACCCAAGCAGAAAGTGGAAAAACCGCCGGAACCACAGAAGACGGAGAAAGCGGAAGAGACGAAGGCGCGAGAGAAGCAGGCTCAGGAGCCGAGGCCGCGCCAGCAGACCCGCACCGCGAAGCTGGATCTTTCGCCGCCTCCTGCCGTGTTCGCGGCACCGTTCGCGGGTGGCGGAGCCGGTGTCGAGCGCCCGCCAGGTATTACGCGTTCGGGCGAGAATGATGCGTTCGCGCGCGGGGTGATCCGGGCGCTGCAACGGACGATGCCGCAATTGTCCAATACGCGGGGGCGGGTCACGGTCCGGATCACGCTCGACAAGAACGGAAGCCTGGTGAGTACACAGGTGCTGAGACCATCGCAGGTTGCCAGTCTCGATCAGTATGTCGTGTTCGCGACCAAGCAGTCGAGCTTTCCGTTCCCACCGCGGAACGCCATTCCGGCCGACCTGATCTTCGTGGTCACTTATATCTACCGGTGAAACCCTCGCGGCCCTGGTCGGCATCATGTCCGCCGTCGCGCCCTTATCCTCGGAGCTGCCGTCTGTAATAGTCTTGTCGCAAGAGTCGCGCACAGAACCGCGATTGGGGGGCGGTTCGGACGGTAGCTCGATGATGTTTGATCTGGGTTGGGTTCTTGCCGCCTTCGCGGCTTCGGCAACGGCGATCCATGTGATCACCACTCTCATGGCCGCATGGCGCTGCCGCTATAGCGACCGGCACGTGGCGCCGCGTGCCGATACGCCGCCGGTCAGCATCGTGCGACCGGTCTGCGGTATCGAGGCTTATGATGCGGCGACACTCAGCTCGACATTCGCGCTGGACTATCCGCGCTATGAAATCATCTTCTGCGCGGCACGGGCCGATGATCCAGCCGTCAAGCTGGTCGAGGCGCTGATTGCCCGTCATCCGGAGGTCGAGGCGCGGCTGCTGATTGGTGAGGATCTCGCCTCGCCAAATCCGAAGCTCAATAACATCGCCAAAGGCTGGGCCGCTGCCACGTACGACTGGATCGTCCTGGCCGACAGCAACGTGCTGATGCCGGACGACTACGTGCAACGATTGCTGATGAGGTGGGCGCCGGACACGGGCCTCGTGTGTTCACCGCCGATCGGCTCTCATCCGGATGGCTTCTGGGCGGAGGTCGAATGCGCCTTCCTCAATACCTATCAGGCGCGTTGGCAGTACGCCACGGACACGCTCGGATATGGCTTTTGCCAGGGAAAAAGCATGCTTTTGCGGCGCGGCGATCTGATAGATGCCGACGGCATCGGCGAGTTGGCGCTGGATATTGCGGAGGATGCGGCGGCGACGAAGATCGTCCGGCGCGCAGGCCGCAGGGTTTGTCTCGTCGATCGTCCGTTTCTTCAGCCTCTGGGGTGGCGGTCGGCCGCAACCGTCTGGTCACGGCAGTTGCGCTGGGCGCAATTGCGCCGCCAGTCGTTTCCTCTGCAGTTCGCCCCGGAGGTTCTGACGGGAATGTTTCCGCCGCTTCTCGCTGCGGGTTTTGCGGCCTTCTCATTCGATATGCCCGTCATCGAGACGATCTCGGCTTTCCTCGCGGCCTGGTTGGCCAGTGAAGCCTGGCTGGCGCATGCTGCACGCTGGCATTTGTCCTGGCGGTCACCCTTCGCGTGGATGTTGCGCGACGCCATGCTGGGTGCAATCTGGTTGTCTGCGTGGCTGCGGCAGAGCTTTACGTGGCGGGGCAATCAGATGGCAGTCGAGCCGGTGGGGATGCGCTGGATCCGTCGCGAGCGGGCATCTTCATTGCGGTAACGGCATTCGCCTCGAGAGGCTTCGGAAATCGGCGGCTGCACGTCCTCGATGCAGGGCGCGATGCCAAGCCGTTGACAAATTGCCTCACGATCACGATGTGGCATCCGGGCACGTCTTTCGATTGGGATCTCCATGGCCGCCAAGGATAAGAATGCAGGGCCGCTACCGGGGCACGGGGCCATGCTCCTGCCGAGTGTCGAGGTCGACAGCTACAACTTGGAGATCGAGGACGAACAGGGGTTTATTGGCGACCGCGCGAGCAGGACGTCCTTCTCGGAAATCCTCGACAAGTGGCGCAAGCCTCTTCGCAAGATCGGCGACGATCCGTTGGGCGACAAGCCGTCCGACGAGATCAACAAGAAGAAGCTCGATGCCCTGCTGACGGAGGGGGACGCCGAAGCGGCCGGCGCCATCCATAGCGCGGTGGAGGAGTTCGCCCAGGAATTGTGCTCCGTGATCCGGCGCTTCATGCGGAACAAGGGCTGGCGCGATACTCAGGGGATCGCTGTCGGCGGCGGGTTCCGCAATAGTCGCGTCGGGGAACTGGCCATCGGCCGGGCGTCGCTCTTGCTCAAAGCGGACGGATTGAAGATCGGCATGCAGCCGATCACGCATCATCCCGATGAAGCCGGATTGATCGGAGCGCTGCATCTGATGCCCTCGTGGATGATCGGCGCGCACGACGGCATCATCGGCGTCGATATCGGCGGCACCAACATTCGCGCTGGGGTGGTGATCAGCAATTTGAAGAAGGCTTCGGATCTTTCCAAGGCGGAGGTCTGGAAATCGGAACTATGGCGGCATGCCGATGACGATCCGAAACGCGACGAGGCGGTGAAACGGCTGATCGAAATTCTGCAGGATCTGATTGGACGCGCAAGCAAAGAGAAGCTCAAGGTTGCTCCCGTTATCGGGATCGGCTGCCCCGGCGTCATCAATGACGATGGTGCGATCGAAGCCGGAGCCCAGAACTTGCCCGGCAACTGGGAGAGCAGCCGGTTCAACCTGGCCGCCAGCATCCGCGAGGCTATCCCGGCGATCGGCGATCACGAGACGGCGGTGATCATCCACAACGATGCCGTGGTGCAGGGGCTGAGCGAATTGCCGTTCATGACGGACTATACGCGCTGGGGAATTCTCACCATCGGCACCGGATTGGGGAACGCCCGCTTCACGACGCGCGGGAAGCCGTCCAAGAAGGGCTAAGCCGTCTGAACGGCGAGTAAGCAGGCCCGGCCACCGGAAAACGCTTGCTGAACCGGCCGATCCGGAACATCGTCCCGGAAATTCGCAGCCGGACATATGACGTATGGACCTCAACTATTCACCTGAAATCGCCGATAAGGATCTGCCATTGCGGGAGGACATCCGCCTGCTCGGGCGCATCCTCGGCGATACGGTGCACGACCAGCAGGGCGAGGCCATCTTCGACGTTGTCGAGCACGTCCGCCAGACATCTGTCCGCTTTCGCCGAACCGAGGACGAGTCGGCGCGGCGCGAACTGGAAGCGATGCTGAACAACCTGTCGCACGGACAGGCCATTCACATCATCCGCGCCTACAGCTTCTTTTCGCATCTCGCCAACATCGCGGAAGATCAGCACCATATCCGCCGGACGCGCACCCATGCGCGCGTGGCCTCGGCTCCGCGCGAAGGAAGCATCGCGCATGCCCTGGCGCGCGCCGAGGAAGCTGGCGTGCCGCGCGGGGCGCTGCAGGATTTCTTTGCCAAGGCGCGTGTCGTACCGGTCTTGACGGCGCATCCGACGGAAGTCCGGCGCAAAAGCATGATCGATCGCGAGATGGAAATTGCGCATCTGCTGGCCGAACGCGACACGTCGTTGACCCCCGAGGAACTGGCGTTCAACGAGGAGGCGCTCCGGCGCGCTGTGCTGACCCTGTGGCAAACGCATATGCTGCGCGGGAAGCGGCTGACGGTTCGCGACGAGATTGCGAACGGGATTTCCTACTACGACTACACGTTCTTGAGAGAGCTGCCCCGGGTTTACGGAGCGATCGAGGATCTGCTGCGCGCAACGGCGGTCACGCTGCCGACAGCCGAGCTGCCGAGCTTCCTGACGATGGGGAGCTGGATCGGCGGAGATCGCGACGGCAATCCGTTTGTCACAGCCGACGTGCTTCGCGAGGCGCTGCAGTTGCAGAGCAGGCGCGCGCTCAGGCACTATTTGCAGGAAGTACACGAACTCGGCGCTGAGTTGTCTCTCGACAGCCGGCTGGTTGGCGTGTCGCAAAACCTGAACAAACTGGCGCAGTCCTCGCCTGACCATTCTCCACACCGCGATCACGAGCCTTACAGACGCGCGTTGAGCGCCATCTATGCACGGCTCAAGGCCACGGTCTCCGCCTTCGAGGATCGTCAGCCGGCATCAGACACCGCGAACGCGATGTCGCCTTACCAGACCGTCGAGGACTTCAAGGCCGACCTCGACGTTTTGCATCTTTCGCTGTTGGCCAACGGTTCTGGTGCGCTCACGCGAGGGAGATTGCGCAATCTGCGGCGTGCCGCGGATGTCTTCGGATTCCATCTGGCAGAGGTCGATCTGCGTCAGAACTCGGATGTCCATGAGCGAACGATCGGCGAGCTTCTGGAAGCGGTCGCTCCCGGTACGAACTATGCCAAGCTCGACGAGGCCGCCCGCGTCGATCTCCTCCTGCGGGAACTGGGGACGGCGAGGCCACTCGCATCGGCGTTTGTGGAGTATTCACCCGAGACGACCTCCGAGCTTGAGATCCTTCGCGCGGCTGCGGAGATGCGCAAGCGTTATGGCCGGCAGGCGGTCCGGAACTATGTGATCTCGAAGGCCGACAGTCCGTCGGATGTCCTGGAGGTCGCGCTGCTGCTCAAGGAAGCGGGTTTGATGCACCCGCAGGATGCGACGCTCGACGTCAACATCGTGCCGCTGTTCGAGACCATCGGCGACCTGCGCGCGTGCGGCCGTGTGATGGATGAGCTCCTGTCTCTGCCGCAATACGACCGGCTGCTCGAAACTCGTGACCGCGTGCAGGAAGTGATGCTCGGCTACTCCGACAGCAACAAGGATGGCGGGTTCCTGACCTCCGGCTGGGAGCTTTACAAGGCAGAGATCGAGCTCATCGAGGTTTTCAAGAAGCACAACGTCGGGCTGCGCCTGTTTCACGGCCGCGGCGGCTCGGTTGGCCGCGGCGGAGGCCCGAGCTATCAGGCCATTCTGGCTCAGCCGGGTGGTGCGGTACAGGGAGCCATCCGCATCACGGAGCAGGGCGAAGTCATCGCCAGTAAATATTCCAATCCCGAAGTCGGACGCCGCAACCTGGAAATCCTCGCGTCGGCGACGCTCGAAGCTACCCTGCTGCATGCTGGTGATGCGGCGCCTCGGGCCGAGTATCTCACCGCAATGGAAGAACTCTCCGCCGATGCCTATCGCGCCTATCGCGGGCTGGTCTACGACACGCCGGGTTTCGAGCGGTACTTCTGGGAGTCGACGGTCATCGGTGAAATCGCTTCGCTGAACATCGGAAGCCGTCCGGCCTCCCGCAAGGCTTCACGGCAGATCGAGGACTTGCGCGCCATTCCGTGGGTTTTCAGTTGGGCACAATGCCGGTTGATGCTGCCGGGATGGTACGGCTTCGGCGCAGCGGTAAACGCGTGGCTTGCGCGGCACGGTGACAAGGGCATGGCGATGCTGCGGGCCATGTATCGCGAGTGGCCGTTTTTCCAGGCATTGCTGTCCAACATGGACATGGTCCTGTCGAAGAGCGACATCGCGATCGCCTCGCGCTATGCGGCGCTGGTTGGAGATGAGGACTTGCGGGACAGCATCTTCCCGCGGTTGCGCAGCGAATGGCAGAGTACGATCGACGCACTGCTGGCCATTATGCAGCACAAGGCTTTGCTGGAGAAAAATCCGCTGCTGGCACGTTCGATCCAGCATCGATTTCCCTACCTCGACCCGCTCAATCATATGCAACTCGAGCTGCTGCGACGGTATCGCGGCGGAGACACGCAGGATGAGGTCGTGCAGGGTATCCATCTGACGATCAACGGTATCGCGGCTGGGTTGCGCAACAGCGGCTGAGCAGTCATTCGACGGCTACGCCATCAACGGAGTTCCGCCGCCGCGAAGCCCGCCACAGCGAGGTCGGTGTCCGCTGCCATGCCGTCGTTGAGAAACCAGACGGCCGACAATCCGGCGTAGGCCACGATCCATTGCAACAGGCGGCGGCGCTCCAGGCCCGTCTCCGCGATCACCACGTTCAATTGACGATGGAAGCGCTGGGCGTTTTTGGCGGTCGGCAATTCGGGATTGCAGAACAGATTGGCATAATCGAACCCGCATTCGCCGATGAGGCGTTTGGGGTCGATGGCGAGCCAGCCGCGCGCTCCGAAATTCAAAACGTTCATATGATGAACATCGCCGTGCAGGGGAATGTGCTCGCGCTGCGAGGAAAGAAGCTCGCGGGCGGTGGCGGCGCAGAACGTAAGGACGCCGCCGTAGCGCCCGGCGGAGGTGTCAAGATCGTGAAACCAGCGCTCAAGGGGAACGAGATCGGGGAGAGGCTTGCCCGGGCGTGGGGCGTGCAATTCGGCGATGACGCGGCACATGATCCGGCTGGCCTCGTCGTCTTGCCCGCTCTGAGCCATATCGAGAAGGGAAAGTGGGCTCTCCGCGCGTTCCAGCAGAAGCGCTTCGTCGCTGTGAGCGAGGACACGCGCCGCGCCACGCCCGTCCCACCACTTCATCAGCACCCAGCCGAATTTTTCCTCGGTCTCGGCTGAAACCTTCAGCATTGCGGGAATGCCGTTCCGCCGGACAGGGAGCAGGCTGCTGCTGTGCGTCACGATCGGTTCGCCATCCGGCACGAGATGCCAACGCGACAGATGGGTTCCGAACAAGCCTGAGATCGTCACGCGTCAGAAACGGCCCCCAGTGCTGAACCCTCCGCGATCATAGTCGTCGTCATCATCATTTCTGCGACGCCCGCCGGAGGGGAATTCAAACGGAGGCAGCCACCCGCCGTTGGCTTCCGGCCGACGCCACTCGCCCCCGCGCGGGCCATTGTTTCCGCTCGGAAACGGAAATGGAAACGGAAAGGGGCGGCCTCCGAAATCCGGCCGGCCACGGGGGCGTCGGACGCCAAAGCCTCCGCGCAGCAGATCCCATAGCACACCACTGCGAACGACGCCTTCGAGCACTTGTCCGAGGACCTGGCCGAGCTGGTTGTCGTTCTTGAAGACGGCATCCGGATGATCGTAGCCTGACCCGCGAAAGCGATCACGGGTCCGCTCAACCTCGACGCGGCGTCCCGCGATTTCGCGGGCCGATTTTCGTGTCTCGGCAATCTCCTGGTCCACGCGTTCAATGCGCCCATTCAAATCACCGATACGCCGCACGATGGCATCGTCTGCCGTTGTTGCCGTGCGCCGGGCTTCGCGCACGAGGGTTTCGAGCGTGTCGTGCTCGTCGGCGGATGCGATGGTCTGCAATGCGGTGCGGTACGCTTCATCGGCACCCCCGGCAACCAGGGCATCGCGTTTTTCGTCGAGCACCCGCAGCGCCGTGCGTGCGTCTTCCGTCACCTTCTCCGCATCGGCCAGCCGCTGCCGCGCTGCCTTAACAGCAGCCTCTTTGGCCTCCACGCCCTCTGCGACGAGCACCCGGCTTTCGATTTCATTCAATGCAGTGCGCTTCTGCTCGACCGCGCCGAGCTGCACCTTCGCGTGTTCCCGCAGGCGCAGCGTGATCTCGGTCAGCATGGCGTAGTTCGCGCGCGCATCGAAAAAGCCGATGTGCCGGGCCGCGATGCCGTCGATGAGGCGCGTCAAGGCGCTGCCGTCGTAGCGGGAGGTTGCGAACCCGCGAGCCCATAGATAGCTGAAGATCGGATCTTCATCGTAGGGCTTCCGCTTTTGCGACAGCTCAGCTTCGGACTGGCTGGCTTTTTTATCCGCTTCCTTCGCGATTGCCTCGATCTTGTCGAGAGCGGCTTTGGCTGTCGCCCAGGCTGGCGACGTGCGTGCCTTGGCTTCGGCGCCAGTACGCAGGTCTTCCAAATCCGCGATCACGGCTTCCAAGGCCTTGGCGGCGGTGCTGCGCACTGCATCGGCGTGCTCGACGTCGGCAATAACCGCTTCGCGCTTCTGGGCTGTATCGGCGATTTCGCGACGGCGTCCTTCCAGCATTCGCACGGCTTGGATTTCTGCCGCGTCGAGATTATCGACGAGACGCCGGGCTTGGATTTCATCGAGTTTGACGCGCGCGAGTTCACGGAACGCGGAGGTTCGTTCGCGTCGCACCCGTTCCGCTTCCGCGGTCGCGGAGGCCAGCGCGCTGTCGAGCTCCGTTTCCTGCCGGTGAAGGTTGGCGATCGCGCTTTCCATGCGCTCTAGCGTTTGTCGTCCGGTCCACATTGTGCGCAATCCCACCCCCGCTACCACTTCGTGATGAAGCCGTCGTCGTGAGGCATGAAATAGTCGATTGTCAGCTTGCCGCGGCGCTTCTCACCGAGACGGTTGCGTTGCACGATTCCGTCATCGCGCTTGTCGGCAGCGACGGCATCGTACGTCTCTTGCGGAACGCGAACACCGAACTTGCTGACGGTCTCGGTTTGCCCGGTTTCCTCGTTGCGGATCGGCAGCGACAGCTTGTGTCCGTCCGGCGCCACTGCCTCGACGACAACGTAATAATTGCGGCCCGATCCGCGGGGGGGGCGACGCCAGACACCGGTTGTCTCTCCGGGCTGTCCGACGATGATCAGCGCATACTCCGTTGTCAGCTCCTGGCGGAGCTGAGTGAGCTCCGCTGAGACCCGCCGCATGGCCGTGACATCCTGATCGCGGATGGCGCGTTGACCATCGGCCCAAAGGGCATCAGCCTTCTGTCGAGCGGCGTCGTCCGTCGCCACCGCAACGCTGTCGGAATGCGCGAGCCGGATCGCATTCGGCAGTGTTTCGGTAATCTCGATCTGCGCCTGCCGTTTGGCTTCAGCGGCTGGCCGGGAGACCGTGAAATAATAGGCACCCCATAGCGCGAGCAGTGCGGCGGCCGTCAGGCTCGTCAGGCGCGCCAGGCGGACCCGGCGCACCCAGAGTTCCAGCAGCGTCCTTTTCCACGATGAGGGAGCGGGTGTGTAGGTGAAGCGACTGTCCTTCAGAGCTTTCACGCCCTGCGCCAGCACCTCATCCGGAACTTCGATACCCTGCTCGTGGTAGATTTCGCGCAGCCGCTTGATGAGTTCGGCTTCGCGGTCCGCCTCATTCAGTTCACGGCTCACGAGATCTTCGCGATGGCGAAGGGTGTCGACCACATCCATCGCGATCATGACATCGTCGAGTGTATGCGGCCGAGGCTCCGCCGGAACGGAGGGCGCTGTGGTCGTTTCAGTCACCTGTCAGCTCACGTAGCGGGGACCGGGGGCAGGGTGTCTGCAGCCGCTGCAATACGTGCAACGCGGCGCTTGCCTTCCTCGACCGCGGTGCGGATCTCCTGCGAGTTCTCAGTCGCCAGCTTGCGCATCTCTGCGATGATCTCGCCGGAACGAACCTGGAAGTTAATGACGCTGTCAACGAGCTGCTTGACTGCGTCGGCGCGGATCGTCGGGCCATAGCCGGATCGGATCGCGGCCTCCTGCACCTTGTCGCCGATCTTGCCGAGATCCTCGATGCTCTTGGACATGCCTTCTTTCATGGCGTCGAGCGTCTTTGTCGACTCATGCAACCCGAACATGCCGGTGAACGAAGCCTTCAGCGCCGTCAGAACGCTGTCGTTGGTCGAGAAGAATGTCACAGCCTGGCTGTAGACCCGCTCCTTGGCCGAGGTCGTTTGCATCAGGCGCGCCATGATGACTTCCGAGGTGTTATAGGAAATCGTCATGTTGTCGGAGAGATCCTTGGCGATCTGATACCGCTTTTCCTCATCCTGCGTCCGGCGCAGTTCCTCGTCGCGGGCGAGTTCCAGCTTGGCGCGCTCGGCCGGTTCGGTTCCCGAGAAATTGGCCACCAGGGCCGAGGCGTCGTCCAGCTTCTTGCGCGCGGCGTTGAGTTTCTCCGTCGCCTTCTGGAGCACTTCCAGCGCCATGACCTCGGCATGCTTAAGGGCGCCGCGATAATCGCGATAGGCATCGAGGATCTTGGCCTCGCGTTCGATCTGATTCTTCGTTTCCTTCGTTACGGACAGATAAGTCTTGCGGATCTTGTCAAACCTGTCGGCGATATCGCCTCGTACGACTTTCATCCAGATGTTGCTGCCGCGCTCCAATAAGTCGATCTTGCCGTCCTCGACCTGATCGACGAGCCGCTTGGAATCATCGCGGATCGAGTTGAAACCGTTCGTGATATCCATATACCGCTGCCCGATCTCCATCTGGGCGGTCTGTTCGCGCACGACCTCGTTGAAGACCTCGCCCTGTCCGAGCGTCTTTGCGATCACGGTGATCTTGTCCTGGTCGAGATCGGAGATTTTCTCCAGAAGCGCGTTAATGGGGGCGGGCTCAACCTTCTCGGGCATGAGGCCCATGTCGCGCAGGGTGCCAGCGGCCTTGTCGAGATACTGCATCGGGGTTTTCACAACGACGTCGGTCATGGATGTCCTCAATTCGTTAGCGGCGGGCAACCGGAAGCATGTCCCCGGCGCGACATATTGGAACTTGGGCGGCCGTATTCAATTGCCGGCAACAAAGATTGCAGGCATCTGTGAATACCGTTTGCTGCTCGCCGAGTTCCGGCATGGGAAAATTGCGTCGTGCGCGCGCGGTCCGCCCTCCACGCGGTATGAACCGGTGAGGGGGTGCCGGTCAAGAACCTCAGCCCTCGTACGACGCAGCCAGATCAAGCATCGTCACGTGAGCGCGCGTCATGGCAAACAAAACGCCGGCGAATGGCCCAGGAGGCCATTTGTTAAGCTAGGCAATACAGGATATCGGCGGTCTCGGCGGTCCGCTGCGGAGGCGGTTCCGTCACGAACCGTTGCTGCGACGCCCGCCTGTGTCTCCCGATGGCGGAGTTCCCAATTCAAGATGCGGGATGCGGCCCAGCGTGTCCCGCAAACCTCGCGGCTGGCCCGAGTGTTATGGGCCAGCCGAAACTGAGGTGGCGGGGCTTACTTGCTACCACCACGACCTTTCTGATCTTGCGGATGTCCCTGGGGATGTTCGGTCTCCGGCTTGCGCTGGGGCATCTGCTGCTCTTGACCGGGCTTTTTAGGGTTCTGTGCACCTTCGCGCGGCTGTTTCGGATTCATGGTTGTTTCCTCGCTTGCTCGGGACGCGGGAACGCGTCCGTTTCGCCTCGCAGTCAACGCGAACAAGAAATCTGGGTTCGCCGCGTCATATCGACTGCGCGTGGAAATCATTCACCTGACGAGGCGATTAAGTTTACGCATCGAGCGCTCACAGCGGAACGAATTATATTCACGCCGCATTGTGGGCCATCGCCGGGCAGGAGCTGGTGCGAGGAGAATGACGTCTCCCGCCCGTGCTGGGATCGGGAGCGGCCAATGTTCGGAATTTGGGAACGTCCGGCGAAATGAGCAGCCGGTAGCTTGGTGTCGTCCATGATTCTTGCCGCTGTTCTCGGCGCGCCGGGCCATAGTCAGCCTCTTCCAACACCACAGGCGGAAACGGGCCGCGCATCCGGGCCGGTCCGATGGCCGGCCAGCGCGGATACGATCACCCGAACCAATTCATAGCGTCCCGATCGACGGCAATCGCGCCAAACATGGATACCCGTCCAATGTGCAAATCGCCTTGCCCGGAACCGCAATGGATGCTGCGAAATCCGGCGCAGGCGGCGGCCCTCGGAAATAGGGGAGCGGCAACTTAGAACGGATTGATGTAGTTCACGAAGGCGATCATCCGCAGCATGACCCGGCGGATGATGTGCGTGACCCGGACATGCTCCGTAAAGATGGCGGCGTCGCCTGTGCCTCCGGCGGGCAGGCGGCTTGCCAATTCCTCATCATCCAGCTTGACGCGCACCACAAGAGGGGCCGACTGGATTTCGACGGGGCTGACAGCGACACCGGAGGGACGCGCCTGCCCGCTTGCGAGGGCCTGCAGAACCGTCTCTACACGCCCGGTCTGAATAACTCCCGGAAAGACCTTGAATGTCAGCTCCACGTTCTGTCCGGGCTCGATATAGCGCGAGTTGATCTGCGCGATCTCGATGCCGACCACGGTTTGGGAAGTGTCGATAAATGCCATGACCGGTGCGAGGGGGAGAGGTGTCACGCGTGCGCCTTTGCGGAGCGCGACATTGGTGACGTATCCGGCTGAGGGCGCCCGCACAGTTGTCTGCTCCAGCTCCCATTCCGCATGCCCAAGCTGGGCCGTGAGGCGGGCGACGTCGGTGTTGACGCCGTCGATTTGCGACGACAAGGCAATGCTTGCGCTTGTCTCGTGAGCTTTGGCAGCGCTCTGCTGTGCCGTCAGAGTATCGACCTGCTTTTGCTCATCCTCCAACCGGAATTCGCTGGCGGCCTGTGTTCTCGCGAGCTTGCCGATGTCGTCGCGTCGTCTTTGGGCATACGCGAGTTGGCCGGTAATCGCTTTGACGTCAGCGGCTGCAGCGTCGACGTTAGCTTGTAATTGCTTGGCCCGGTGCTCGGCCTCGACCAACTGCGCCTTGAGCTCTTTGGCCTTATATTCGAACGGCGTTGGATCAATCCGGAACAGGACATCGCCGTCTTTCAACGGTGTGTTGGCCGCGACAGGCACGTCGATCACTTCGCCTGCAACGTTGGGAACGATTTGGACCGACTGCCGGATGACCATGGCAGGCCCGGAGGGCGCTCCCCACCCCATTGGAATGAACAGGCCCACGACGAGAATTGCGAGCCAGATGAGGGGCGACAGCTTCCAGAACAGATTGAACGGAATAATCTTGAGCCAGATCAGGAGCGCCAAAACGACAAGATACGCGTTGAAAAGGAAGATGATCATCGCGCTGCGCTCCCGGAGGCCTGCTCCCGCTCGAGAGTAGCGATGCGACGGCGCAGTTCTTCAAGTTCATCGGCAGACGGCGAGGGGCCTGGAATATCGACGTAGGCCCATACAAGTGCGACCGGCCACAATATGAAACCGAGAAAGAGGGTCAGCCATCCAGCCAGGTTCACGGCTTCCGCGTGAGGGTGTCCGCGATGTCGTGCAATCCGTCCGGGCAACATCCCGAGAATGACGACTATGGCGATCACGCTCAGGATAAGGAAAGCCAAAACTACGAGTGCAAACCCGTCAAGCTTGTTCATGGCGTGTGCTTCTCGCAAACAGGCTGCCGCCTAACGGACATTCTGCGATGCGATAATCGGAATTTATCGGATTCGTTCCCGGAAGACTGACCGTCCGTGTCGGGTCGATGTCCGTCCCCGCCTTCGGTGCGACGAGGTCCCAGGTTGTTATGACGTGTGCTCGCGTGGCTCTGTGCCGGCCTGTCGGTTCTCGCGTTCGGCGTTGCGAGGCACCCGAGGAGGGGTTGTCGTTCGGAGATTGCAACGGCAGTGAACGGATCTACGGCGTGGTATCGTGCACGGATGGCTGGTAATCATTCCCTGTGGATCCGCAGTGCTCCAGTACGCTGCCGTGGTTGTGACGTTTTGAGTGAAGGGCCGGAGAAGAGCATGCAGCTCTGTGTACGATCGTTTGGGGGTCTCGGCAGACTCCTGATGGCTACTCTGCTGGGGATCGCCTGTGTCGCAGCCACTCCAGTTTCGGCGCAAGAGGTGTCGCGCCCGGCGTTCCGTCTTCTCAAGGGGCACACCGGGCCAGTCAATTCGGTGGCCTTCTCGCCGGACGGCAGCAAAGTCGTTTCGGCCGGCGGGCAGGAAGACGAGACCTTGCGGCTGTGGGATGTGCAGACTGGAAAACTCCTGCGAACGTTCAAGGGTCACCAATACGGGATATTCGCGGTTGATTTTTCAGCCGATGGGAGACGAGTGCTTTCAGGCAGTGTCGATGACACGCTGAAGCTATGGGACGTCGAGACGGGGAAGATGCTCCGGAGTATCGACACTCAATTGTCAGGCGTCCTCGGGGCTCGGTTTACCCCCGGCGATCGCAGGATACTCGCGACCGGGCAGGAAGATCGATTTGGGCTCTGGGACGCGGCGACAGGGGCATTGGTCCGAACGTTTCGCGCTACGCCCGGCGATACTGTCCACGCCGCCGCCATTTCGCCTGACGGCACCCATGTGGTTGCGGGCGGCCGCAACCACATGGTGCATGTGTATGAGGTTGAAACCGGACTGCTGCAACGCAGCTTTCGCGCGCATGCCGGAATCGTGAGGGCCTTGGCGTTTTCACCAGATGGCCGGCACGTCGCATCCGCGGGCGATGATCAGGCCGTGAAGCTATGGGATGCTGCCAGCACGGGCTTGGTACGTACCTTCGATGGCCACGGCTCGTTCTCATATTCTGTAGAATTCTCCCCCGACGGTTCCAGTTTGCTGTCGTCCGGATTTGGCGGCGCGGCACACGTGTGGGACATATCGAGCGGCGCCCGGCGCGTCAGTCTCACCGGACCTCAAGGGCTTGTACGGCGCGCGGTGTTTACGCGCGATGGTCAAACGATTGCGACGTCGGGCGCAGACGAGATCGTCCGGTTCTTCCGGGTGCAGGATGATGGCGTAGCTCCCGCCGTCGACATCGAAGCGCCGTCACACGAGGTGGTTTCCGTTTCAAATCTCGTTTTGAAGGCAAACGGTGGAGCGGCGACGTCCGTTGCGTTCTCACCCGATGCGATGCGCGTGCTTTCCGGTAGTGACGACGGCAGCCTGACGATTTGGGACGCGAGATCGGGCCGCGAGTTGCTCCGGTTGCGCGGGCACTCGTCCATGGTTCTGGCCGCCGTTTTTTCTCCTGATGGAGCGCGTGTGCTGTCAAGCAGCGCAGATCGAACTGTCAGGTTATGGGATTCGGCGAGTGGCCAGTTGCTACGCACGTTTCGGGGGCATACCGATCGGGTTTTCTCGGTGGCGATCGCGCCGGATGGCAAGCGTGCGGTGTCGGGTGGGTTCGATGGGACGCTTCGAATCTGGGACATCGACAGTGGCCGCGAGCTCCGTCGTATCAAAGGGCACAGCCGGTCGGTCTCATTCTCTCCGGATGGCCGAAGGATCGTTGCAGCAGGAGACGACAACGACGTCCAGATGTGGAATGCGGTCACTGGAAAGCTGGTGCGGGATTTCAAGGGGCACACGAACTTCACGTACGTAGCCCAATTCTCCTTCGACGGACGATTTATCGTTTCCGGCGGGCAGGATCGTACGATGCGGTTGTGGGACGCTGCGACTGGCAAGATTGTCCGTGCGTTCTCCCGTTCCGATTTCACCGTCTATGCCATCGCGATGTCGCCCGATGACCAGTACGCGCTGACCGCCAGCGGCGGGATCGAGCCGCAGATATGGAGCCTGGAACGTGGTGAGATTGTCCGTTCCTTTGCCGGGCACACGTCATCTGTCTCAGCAGTAGCCTTCTCGCCGGATGGCCGGGCAATCGCGTCCGCCAGTTCGGATGGCACGGTCAGGGTATGGAACAGCGGTATCACGTCTGCAGGGGCAGCCGTTGAAAAGGTGCCATCGGGCGATGCCAGCGCATCAATGCGGCCGCCCCTGGAAACGGCAACCAGGCCTGCCGGTGCCGACGTCATGCCTCAGATCGATGATCGGCCGGACCTTGTATTCAAAAGGCATGAAGGACTGATACGAGCCCTGGCCTATTCCTCGGATGGCCAGCAGATCGCAACGGGCGCTTATGACGGCCTCATTCAAGTTTCGAATGCGCTGACCGGCGATTTGGTGCGGACCTTCGAAGGGCATGAGGCAGCTATCAATTCGGTGGCATTTTCGCCGGACGGACGCCGTGTGCTCTCAGGAGCAGGGATACAGGAAGCAGGCCGGGCCGCCCGTGAGATAAAAGGCAATCATCTTCGGCTTTGGAGCCTCGACAGCGGTCGAGAAATACATGCGTTCCGCCGGTATCGCGAACGCACGGATACGGTGACATTCTCTCCGGACGGAAAGCTTGCCGTCTCCGGCGGCCGCACTATTCGCATCTGGGATGCGGACACGGGGCGCACGATCCGTACGATTGAGGCACCGGCTACCTCGCTTGCATTCTCACCCGATGGCGCCCAGATCGTTTCGGATAGCGCGGCTACCGACAACACGGTGCGGCTATGGGATGCGAGGAGCGGGAAATTGCTGCGCACGTTCCGGCAGCATGCAATCTCCGTGCGATGCGTTGTCTTCTCTCCTGACGGCCGCCTCGTGCTTTCCGGAGATGCCGACGGTGTCGCGTTGTTGTGGGACACAACGAATGGCGACGTTGTTCAAAGCTTCACGGGTCATAAAGATCAGGTATGGTCGGTCGGGCTCTCACCCAATGGAGGCCAGGCTCTCACCGCAAGCGCGGATGGGACGTTGGGTTTGTGGGACGTTGCAAGTGGTCGCCGATTGCGGACGCTTCCGACACACTCACAATACGAGCATCCAGCAGCCTTCTCCCCCGACGGGAGCGCAGTCGCGGTTGGCACCCAAGATGGAGTGATCAAAATCTGGCGCATTGCTGATCCGGAGCTGCAACTCACGTCGCCGCCGGTTGTGCAACCTGCAGCGGCTGTCTCGCCAGACCTGACGCCAGCATCATCTGCTTCACATGGTGGTAGCGACGCTGATCAGGAAACGCCCTCCTTGACGCTGACCGGTCACACCGATCACGTCGCCACGGTAGCCTTCACATCCGACGGAAGACATGTCGTGTCCGGGAGTTCGGATCGCACGATCCGTCTTTGGGATGCGGAAAGTGGCTCGCTCATACGCATCATCGACGGGCATGACCTCGCTGTGACGGCGGTGGCGGTGTTGCCGGGAAATCGACAAGCCCTCTCCGGAAGCCTCGACGACACCATGGCGTTATGGGATCTGGCGACAGGGCGCCGTGTTCGCGCGTTCGTCGATCATGTCGATGATGTCAATGCCATCGCCGTGTCGCCTGACGGTCGCTTTGCCGTATCAGGCGGCGAAGACAAGGTTGCGCGTCTTTGGGATGTCGCAACCGGAAAGGTTCGACATAAACTCCGTGATCATTCCGAGCTGATCTGGTCGGCGGCATTTTCGCCCGACGGTCGCTCTATCCTGACGGGAAGCATGGATCGCCGATTGCGCTTGTGGGATACGGCAAGCGGCAAGCTCATCCGCCGATTCCAGGGACATTCAACATGGGTGACGTCGGTTGCCTTCACGCCCGACGGGAATCGGTTGATTTCGGCAGGATATGATCGAACAATCCGCCTCTGGGATGTCGCAACGGGTCGGCAGCTACGCGATTTCGTGGGCCACGTTGCTCCGGTGACGGCGCTGGCCGTGTCGCCTGATGGCCGCCATGTCGTATCCGCTGATCTCAACAGCATGATCACGGTGTGGGATGCCGCGACCGGTGAAGCTGCAAGAAGCTTCAAAGGGCACGCGCAGACAATCACGTCGCTCGCTTTTGCGCCGGATGGCAGCAGGTTCGCCTCTGCAAGTTACGACCGCACGGTCAGGATTTGGGGCATCGGCGAGGAGGCAGGCCGCAAGTGAGCATCATCAACCGCGGACCGGAGCGGATTGGGTAGAAGCCGCTCTGTTCAATCCTCTTCGACGAACACTTCCTTCCGCTTACGTGAGACCGCTGGCAGGCTGACAACAACGAGTGCGATGACGGCAATCGCCAGCAAGACAGCGCTGATCGGCCGGGTCACAAATATCATCGGATCGCCCCCCGACAGGCTCATCGCGCGACGCAAATGCTCCTCAAGCATCGGTCCCAAGATGAAACCAAGGATGAAGGGGGGAAGTTCGCAGCCGAGCTTGACGAGAGCATATCCGCCCAATCCGGATACGAGCAGGACGTACATGATGAACGCGTTGTTCGCGAGGCTGTAAATGCCAATGCAACAAAAGGTGACGATCGCTGGATAAAGTATCCAGGATGGTGTCGTCAGAAGCTTGATCCAGATTCGGATGAGCGGGAAGTTGAGCAAGACCAGCATGATGTTTCCGATCCACATCGACACGATCAAGCCCCAGAAGAGCTCGGGATGAGTGGAAACGACGTTGGGTCCGGGCGTAATGCCTTGCATCATCATCGCGCCGATCATCAACGCCATGACAACGTTCGATGGTAGTCCGAGGGACAGCATCGGAATGAATGACGTCTGAGCCCCCGCGTTGTTCGCGGCCTCGGGAGCTGCAACGCCCTCGATCGCTCCTTTTCCAAATTCGTCCGAATTCCGCGAGACCTTTTTCTCAACATTGTAGGCGACGAAAGACGAGAGCAAGGCTCCGCTTCCCGGAAGGATGCCAAGGAATGAACCGATCGCCGTGCCACGCACCGCCGGGCCGATCATCCTTTTGAGATCGTCAAGCGAAGGCCAGATACTCGTCACCTGCCCGATGCTGGTCCTGGCGACGATGCCGGCTTCGGAATTGCGAATAATTTCACCGATCCCGAAAGCACCTGCTGCGACAGCCGCGACGTCAATACCGCCTTCAAGCTGGGGGAGGCCGAACGTCAGGCGGGGTATGGCGGTATAGATGTCGGTACCGGTCAGACTCAGAAGCAGACCAAGGCAGATCATCGCCACGGCATTCAAAATCGAGCCGGAGGCCAGAGCAACGGAGGAAACGAGGCCGACGGTGACCAGCGAGAAATACTCGGCCGGGCCGAAACGCAGCGCAATACTGGTCAGAGGCTGCGCCACGGCGAGAATAAGAAGAGTGGCGACCGTTCCGGCAAAGAAGGATCCGAGCGCCGCCACGGCCAACGCCGGACCCGCGCGCCCCTTCTTCGCCATCTGATAGCCATCGATCGTCGTCACCGCCGATGAAGCTTCCCCGGGCAGGTTGACGAGAATTGCCGTTGTCGAGCCACCATATTGGGAACCGTAGTAGATGCCGGCCAGCATGATCAGTGCGGAGGTGGGCTCGAGCTGGAACGTCAATGGCAGAAGCATCGCGACGGTAGTGGCAGTCCCAATGCCAGGCAGAACACCGATCACGGTGCCGAGAAGAACGCCAAGAAAACAATAGAGCAGGTTCGAAAGGGACAATGCCGTGACTAGGCCGATGACGAGATGCGACTGAAGTTCCATGAGTTAAATGAAACCCCCGAGCCAGGGACCGATAATCGCGATCGGCAGCCCGATAACGAAACCGAAGATCACGGTGCATAGCACCGCGATGGCGAAACCGGCGATGGCTGCCTTTGAAAGTGAGACGCCAGGGCTGCCCAGGCCGCTCAAGAATGCCGTCAGCATGACTGTGGGGAACAGCCCCAGCGATCTTACGAAGAATGCAAAGCTGAGAATTGCAATCGTGTTCATGGTGAGCGCGCGCCATGGTACGTCGTCCACGGTGATGGCGGATGCACTCAATACACCGCGCGCAACTATTGCTGCCCCGAGCAATGTCATCAACCCCGACAGCACGATCGGAAAGTATCCAGGGCCCATGTCCGTTAAGTTCCCGATCGGAAGGGACAGCCAGGCCGTGATGCCATAGATGCAGCCGATGGTGACGAATATTCCGCCCGATAGCAGTGATACCTGATCCCTCAATGGACTTCTCCTGACCACATGAGTTGAGTATCCGGCGCGACCGAGGCTACCCATCAGGGTATGAGATAGATCGGGCTCGACCACGCCTGGTGACCATCTTCCTGCGTGACTCTGACATAGATCGGATTATCGGCGCTCTTCTTCAGGGCGATACGTTGCCTGAACGACAGGGAGCGCGCATCGTTGACGTCTGGCAATCGGAAAATGCGTAGCTGTTTGCCCAGTCCGCCGGCGTCGAATCCCCGGTCCTGCAATCCGATTTCGGCGATCGGCAGGCGCGCGTCGATAACGCTGCTGGCGAATATCAATTCTCCCGTTGCTCCGGATTCCAGCCACAGATCAAATCCAGCGAGGTTTCCGGTCGTCACGGAGTCAAACTCCACCCTGCTTCCGTCGTCGGCGACACACAGCGGTTTATCGACGTTGAACAGATTGAAGGACTTCGTGGACAGAAAGCGATTTCCCTCCAGGCGGCAATGTCCACGCCAATATACTTCTCTCGCACGGCCCCGATATTCCGCGCCTTCCCATAGAATCCGAATACGCTTGCCCAATGCATTGCGGTCGAAGCCCCGCCGCACGGCTACGGGTGATTTTCCATTGAAGATCGTGACGCGCTCGATCGGTGCAGAGCCGTTGATTTCGACGGCGAGTTCGATCGAGCTCTCATCGGTGCGGACGATTTCTCCCATCTCCGCGGTTTTCACGGCCCTCACTCGCGTTGCTCCAAGCGCCGGATCCGTCTCGAAGCTTTGCGCATCCTGTTCGAAATGCGCCTTCACGTCGAGATAGAGCCTGGTGCCGGTGGTCCCGTAGTGGCGGCGAGCGCGCAACGCATCGAACAAGTGGTCCCGGTCGAGACCGGGCATGATGTAGCAAGTCAGCCCGCCGATCGCACCGAACGTAGACGCGCCGGGATATGCCGCGCCCGGCCGTCCTTTGTGGTCGTCGCTGTGACAGACCAGTCCGGTACGATAACCGAGGTCGAAGGCATCGTGGAGAATCCACTCGAAGGTGCCCCAGCAGGAATGGATTTCGACAGATTGCTCGATGCGCCCGTCATGTCCGACCGATATGTCCGCATGGCGTCCGCCGACATGCGCAAGCACCACGGCATCCTCTTTCTGGAGCGCCGTGAAGAGATCGTTGACGTTGAGGCAAACTGGATCTTTGGTTTCGGTTTCGAGGAGCACTTTTGAGGACCGGTAAATGGGTCGTCCTTCCGTGCGGTAATAGACATTGTGATCGCCACCCATTCCCGTGTTGCCCGACCATTCATAGGCGGGGAGGGCGACGAAGCGGCCTGGGACGTCATATTCCTTCGTCAGCTCGTTGATCGTCGACCACAGTTTGTCGTCGATCTGAAAATCGTTTCCTTGATGCGCCACCATGTCCAAGAAGGCACGGTCCCGCGCGAAGGCGAAATATTGGTGCACCGTGTTGGTCCCCACGGTCTCGTTGCTTTGGCCGTGAAGGTCGCCCCAATAATGAAGCATCGGAGTGTCCTCGGCCAATCGCAACGGATTGGACGCCCCAAGCAACGAGCCATCGGGCCTCAAAAGGTTGATTTCGAATACGCCCGATGCGCCAACCTTGAGGCCTTCTATCACATGAGGACCGTCGCCCTTGTTGAAGATCACGCGTTCCGGCAAACCTGCAACCGGCATATTCGCAGAGAGCATGATGGTCTGGTCGGCCTGATCCGTTGGATTGCCCCACCGGTCTTCGGGAACGATCACCAGGCGAAAGGTATCATTCATACGCCGGAGAGTCGGCAAATAAGCCTTCCAGCGCGCGGGCGCACCCGGCACCAATTTCAGCACCGGTGACTGATCTATCGGGACGAAATCATAAGTGGCGAACGCGTCGACGAACGTCTTGAACTGGAAATCGTCGTCGCAGCAGGTTTGCAGGCGATACCCGGGCGAGCCGTGCGCGGGATCTCCGATCTTTACAATGATCTGGTCGCCTTCGCGCAGAAATCCACCGATCAGGCGAATGAAGATGGTGTTGACCCATGGGCGGATATTGTTGCGATTATATTCGATGTGCAGTTTTGCACCGTTGGTGGCATAGGCGGTGGTATAGTTGGGCGCGCGGGGATCCGTGAACTGCGGCTTTCCCGAATCCGATGCGGTACGCCAGCTGAATTTCAAAGCACCGCTGTCGTCTATCCCGACCGCACCGGCAGTGAAGACGATGGTCAGCGGAACATGCGATCCCGCTATATGGGGGCCTTGGGGCGAGATGTCCGCCCGACCAAGACGTTCTGACATATAGCGGGAGAACGGCATTTGCAGTTCCTTCTTGATAGGCAGGCAAACTTGGCTTGGAGAATGGCGGAGGAGTTGCCTGCCTCGGGCACCGCTTCGCCGTAGACGAAGCAACGACTTGCTTCGTCCAGCTATGATCGTTCATTTCAGAGAAAAAGCTTGTCCGCTTCCCGTTTCAGGACGCCGGTTACTTCTTCACGAAAGCCTTTAGTCCGGCGGCAGACGCGGCAACGCCTTTCATCAGCTCCATATAGGTGTCACCAGGCGTCCATTTGAGAATGAGATCGATCCGCCGAAAGCGCTCCTGAACCGCAGGATCCTCGACAATTGCCTGAAGTGCCGCGCGCAATTTCTGAATGCGTTCCGGTGGCGTGTTCGCGCTGATCGCGAGACCGTAATAGAGGTCGACAACAAACTTCGCGCCTGTGCTTTTCAGAGTTGGGATATTGGGGAGTCCAAAGTCTGCCAACCCACCTGGCGACAGAGTCGCCATTATGACCAGGCCCTTTTCTTTAGCCGACGTCCAGGCTGGTGTCCCAACGCCGGTTTCCGCGAGCATCACGTGCCCGCCGAGAATGGCGGCAGAGCCTTCAGCACCTGATTTGTAGGGCACCAAACGCATCTTCAGGCCATTCTGTTTGGCGAAAGCCTCCATTACGCGGGCAGACCAAAATGAACCTCCGTCGGCGAAAGTTACATCATTGGTCTTCGCGTACGAGATCATCTCATCGAGCGATTTGAAGGGATTGTCCTCCCGGCCAAAAAGCACCCGCTCCTGCGGCATGTAACCGCCGAGCATGGTCCATTGGTTGAAATCGAGCGGCTTATCCTGATAGGCGGCCGTGAACGGCGAATCCGAGAGAAAAGTGACGATGGTGTATCCGTCTGCTGCCTCTCGCTTGACGGCATCGAGCGCCAGCAATCCGCCGACGCCAGGCTGGTTCTCAACCAGCACCCGCGCGCCCAGTCTCTTATTCAGTTCTTCAGCGATGATACGCGATGACGTGTCCGTCATGCCGCCGGCACCGAAACCGACGACGAGCTTGATTGGCTTTGACGGATAATCCTCCGCGGCGGCGGCAACTCCCATACTCGCGGCAAGAATAGCAGCGCAAATACTCCGAACGCATAATCTCCAACTCATTCGACCCTCCTATGGTTCTGTGTTTCATTTCGTGACGGAATTGGCTCTTGTTTATCCAGCCAGTCGTGCTGTGGGTCCAACGACCCCCAACCCGACACGCAGCGCCTCGGTTGCAATCAGGTCTTCTGCGTGAATGTTTGCAATGTTGACGTCCGGTCCGAAGCCGGTAATGAGCGCCTTTTTGAGATCCTGGACGAGAGACAGCGTGACGCCGCTGATCCATGGCCCAGGCAGTTCGATCATGACCCTGCTGAGATCCAGCCCCTCTCGCAAAGCTTCGAGCATGTCCGGCTTTGGCTTGCCCGAGTCGATCAATTCAGCCGCTTCGACGAGCACGAATTCCGCACCGGCTTCAAAAAACTGCCGCGCCTGCGCGATCAGGATCTGGACGTCGTTGGCGTCGTTTTTTGACCCGACTTCTCCCATAACCGCGAGGCCGTGTTTCATTGCCAGTTTGGTGGCAGAAACACGCTCGTCATCGCCAAGTGGGATGCAGTTGTCGGAGATTTCTATTGTCTGGAAGCCAATCGCGACAGCTTCGTCGAAGAAGGCAGGCACCGCGCCCCAGCCCTGGGTGGCGAGCACATATTCGAAGAATTGTCCTCCGATGAAGGGGCGAACCTGATGCGACTGATACAGCGCCAGCTTCTTCTTTAGATAATCGCGCTCATAGAGACGTGAGGTTCCGGTCACGATCTTGGCGAAATCGAAGTATCGGCCAGCCAGCGCGAGGATGTCTTCCTGATGATGCAGCGGTAATCCCCAATCCGCCATCATGGTCAGACCACTCTTGCGCGGCTTTACGGCACTGCGGCGCGGAGGAAGTGTAATCATTGCGAAGGCTGGATCCTGCATGGTGCGCGCCTTTCGATGATTTACTCTTTGCGTGAGGGGCTGCCGGAGCGTTTGTTCTGCAACAACAAATCGTTGCCGCTCAGCAATTCCAGCGGATGATCGTTGGGTGGGATGAAGGCACGTTGCCAGGTAATCGGCACATCGCGATAACTGGCCCCGCAAATCATCCAGACAAAGCCGTAGGTCCCCTGCGGCACGCCAATGATCCTCGTGGCCCGCGGAGGCAGGGGTTGGCAGAGCATCGTTTGGCGGATGTTCAAGGTCGGGGCATTGAAACGCTCGGCGAGACAATCGCGGATTGAACAGCCGTCAAGCTCTTCAAACGAAAGCTCGGCCACAGCCCCAAAGCGATCGGCCGAAAGGTACACTTCGCTATAAAAATCAAACTCGTCGGCAACGCTGATCTTGCGCTTGACGCGCACGAAGCCTTCCTGCGGCTCACCGAGGAATGCCGACCAAGGACCGGTCTCTTGAACCATCGAGACATCGAGGACCTTGACGAATACTGGCAGCAGGCGTGCCCCATCCTCGGCGAGGAAACGAAAATGCCGGAGATGCCGAAACGGTGCGCGCCCCCCGAGAACGAAGGTGCCTTGCCCATGGCGTCGCACCACAACGCCGAGTTCGACGAGATTCCGCAAGGCCCGTTGCACTGTTCCCAGGCTTGCACCGGTTTCTTCGACGAGTTGGTCCTCTGAAGGAATGCGATCGCCTGCCCCCCATCGCCCCGCTTCGATCTCTTGGAGGAGCCGGTCGGCAATCGCCCGATGCTTGGGCACATTTGCCTCGGCAGTTTCGAGGATCAGTTTCAATCGGTTCCGTTTGGTGACCATGACGACCTGATCAGAATGGCGACTTAAATTGCTATTGGCGGTCTGGTCGACTGTCAAGTCCTATATAGGACATTGTTGATCTTCTGATCTTTTGGCGCCCTTTTTGCTGGGCGAAGGCGTCGATATCTGGGAAATTTCGATATTTGTCATGGCTAGAGGATGATCAATATAGAAGGTAAAACGTGCTTCGGAGCGTACGGCTCGCAATCGAAGTGCCGCGTTGAAATGGCGTGTAAATTTTAATCAGCATGTTTCTCTCCTTTATAGGAGAGGCGTCGCGCGGGTCGCCGGGAGCACTGCCTGCCGACAATTCAGAGTCGGATTGGCGAGGCACGTGCCCTTCGTTTTGCGTTTGCCGTTACGCATCCCCTCATCACCCGCGCATGATGGTGCGTGAGCCAATAATGTTGGCGAGAATGTTCGCGCTGCGCATGCTGAAGGCTGACGGACAACATTCCGCTCACGTGGTGTCTTCCGCATTCGACGGAGCGCACGCATGCGTTCTGCAGTTAGCCATTGACATTGCCGCCGAGCAAAGATTGTATTATCCGGCAATTTTTGCCGCGCTGTAGAAGCGTGCTGCGATCGAAGGCAGGGAACGCCCATTTTGCGGAAGCGCACACAAAGCAGGTCACGGAAGCCGCGGGGAAAATCGGAGACACTCGGCCCGCGCGTACGCCGTCTGCGGCGTGATGCCGGTCTGACATTGAAGGAGCTGGCGACGCGAACTGGCCTTGCGTTCTCGACAATAGCGAAGGTCGAGACCTCCCAGATCTCTCCGACCTATGAGAATATCATTCGGCTGGCGAATGGCCTTGGAGTTGATGTCACGGAGCTATTCGCTTCCCCCACGCAGGAGATGCCATCCGGTCGCCGAACGTGGACCCGAGTGGGAGAGGGGGCGCGTCATTCGTCGCCCGAGTACGACTATCAGATGCTGTGTGCTGATATCGCTAACAAGAAATTCATTCCGTTGGTTGCCACGATCAGAGCGCGCAGCCTTGCTGAATTCCCGAGACTGCCTCGGCATCAGGGCGAGGAGTTCATTTTCGTTCTTTCAGGCACAGTCGATGTTTTCACGGAACTCTATGAGCCGCTTCGTCTGGAGGCTGGGGACAGCTGTTACTTCGATAGCACAATGGGGCATGCCTGCGTTTCTGGGAGTGAGGCGGATGCCGTCGTCCTCTGGGTATGTTCTACGGCATTAGCCGGAGTGAACGGTCTTCGGCAGAGTGCAGCGACAGCCCCAACTCGCGCAACGAACAGCCTGCCCCAGGCTGCGATCGCAGGAGGGGACGAGGACGCGGATCCGAGCATTTCTGCAGCTTAGCAAGGAAGGGAGTATTTATGATGAGTTTCGATCAGGGACGCCGTACACGCGGCTTTTGTTGGACGCGGCGAGCCGCGATGGCGCTTATGGCAGCTTCTGTTTTTGCCGGGCCTTCATCAGCTCAGGATGTGGCCAAGGATTACCCGAACCGGAGAGTCACGCTCGTGGTTCCCTATGGCGCAGGGTCTACGAACGATATTTTCGGTCGCCTTATGGCGGAAGGGTTGAGTGCTGAACTTGGCCAGCCCGTCATTGTCGAGAATAAGCCCGGGGCTGGCGGCACGGTTGGCATCGGTCAAGTCGTTCGTGGCGAAGCTGATGGCTACACGCTGGCTGTCATCTCGACCAGCTCAGTTGCTCTCAACCGTGCGCTCTACACCAATCTGACCTATGACCCTGCGAAGGATCTCACGCCGATTGGCATTCCTAACACCACACCAAACGCGTTGATTGTGTCGGCGGACCAGAACATCAACACTCTGGAAGAGCTCGTCGCAAAGGCAAAAACGCAGAACCCGCCGCGCTATAACTCCGCTGGAAGTGGCACGTCACAGCATCTTTCAGCGGTTCTGCTTTCCAAGGTTGCGGGTATGAATGCGGAGCACGTACCTTACCGCGGCCAGGAAGGCATTACGGGGATGATGGGCGGGCAGACGCTGTTTGGCTTTGCTTCCGTTCCCTCTGTGGTCGGGTTGGTTCGCGGCGATAAGCTGAAGATCCTTGCGGTGACCGGTGAGCGGCCATCCTCGGCATTCCCTGAATTTCCGACGTTTGTATCCAAGGGCTATCCGCAGTTCGCCTACGGTGAGATCTGGTATGGAATCGCAGTCCCAAGTGGTGTTCCGGACGCGATCAAGGAGAAGCTGAGCGCCGCTCTCGCGAAGGCCGTGGCGAGCGCGGATATCAAGGATCGCCTGACCAAGGCTGGCTTCGATCCCGTGCCGGCGATGTCGAAAGAAGAGCGCGCGCAGTTCATTGATCGCCAGGTCAAGTTCTGGGGCGATCTGGTGCGCGACTCCGGCGCCAAGGCAGACTGATCAAGTGTTTAACAGCGAAGAACGGGCAGTGCTTCCCAATGACCATGGACTATCAGACTTTGCATGATGATGCCGTGATTATCGACGGAACCTGCCCGCTCCTGCGAAAGCCTGCATACATCGATTGGTTCAAGGAGGGCGGCTATACCGCTGTCGCGCCGACTGTCGGACTTGGTTGTGATGCTGCCGGCGCCCTCCGCGAACTCGGCGGATGGCACCGGCTTATCAACAGCCGGGACGACCTTCTTCTGGTGCGCAGCGGCCACGACATTGATCGTGCGAAAGCAGAAAGCCGTCTCGGCATTATTTTTCATTTTCAAGGGACGTCGCCGATCGAAAATGACCTGCGGTGCCTCGATGCCTACAAGGCGCTTGGGGTCAGTATGGTGATGCTGACTTACAATCAAAGGAATCTGGTAGGAGATGGTTGCGAGGAACGGACGGACGCCGGTTTGAGCAATTTCGGACTTGAGCTCATCCAGCGCTTAAATGAGCTGAAAATCGTCGTGGACTGCTCGCATACAGGACGACAGACGACTTTGGAGGCCATCGAGCGGTCATCGGCGCCCGTTGTGTTTTCCCACTCTAATCCGCGCGCGGTGCATGCCTCGAAGAGGAATATCGATGACGACCAGATCAAGGCCGTTGCGCAATCGGGTGGTCTCGTAGGTATCAATGGATTTCCGAGCTACGTCTCCGGGTCGGCCAGGCCGGCTATGGACGATTTCATGCATCATATCGATTACGTCGTTGAACTGGCCGGAATTGATCATGTCGGTTTGGGCGTGGACTACTTCACCCATCAGGTGGGCGTGGCCACGGAGACCGAGGCGCAAGCATATTATGACGACTCCGTTCGCGTTGGCCGCTGGCGTCCGGATACGTATCCTCCACCTCCTTATCACTATCCCCGGGGAATGGAGACGCCGCGAAGCATCAACAATCTGACGAAAGCTCTGCTCGACAGAGGTTATGCGCCAAGCGACGTCCGGAAGATTATGGGCGGGAACTGGCGCAGAGTATTGGGAGAAGTTGTCGGAGAGCGGACGCAGGCGGGCAGGGGAGCTATGGGGCAGTGCTGAGAGTGCAAGGCGTCAGAGATTTCTGGGCTGGATTGATTTATATTTCTGTCGGCACCGGATCCCTGTTCATGGCGCAGAACTACGCGATGGGCACGTTACAGCGCATGGGGCCAGGGTACTTTCCAACGATGCTCGGCGGTCTGATGTTGCTGTTCGGCGCGATTTCGATCGTCCGTTCGTTCGTTGTCAGTGGTCCGTCTGTTGCGCCGATAGCGTGGAAGGCACTATTTCTCGTGATCGGTTCGTCCGCTCTTTTCGCGCTGCTGTTGCCGCGCGCCGGTCTGGTCATTGCATCGGTGCTGACGGGGCTGATGTCAGCAGCGGCCAGCCGATGGTTTGCGTTCGACGTCAGAGCACTGGCTGGTTTGCTGGCACTCGCCGTTGCCTGCACCCTGGTCTTCGTAACCACACTTCAAGTGCCGATGCCGGTATGGGGGCGCTGGTTTGGATAGCAAGAGCAGCGCACTGGGCGGGGCGACATTATGGACGTAATCTCCAACTTGTTGCTGGGCTTCGATACCGCAGCGACGATGACCAATCTGCTCGCCTGCTTTCTCGGCGTCTTTCTCGGTACGGCCATTGGTGTCCTGCCCGGGCTGGGGCCGTTGGCGACAATCTCAATTCTGCTGCCAATTACTTTCGGATTTCCGCCGGTGGCATCCTTGATCATGCTGGCGGGCATCTACTACGGGGCGCAGTACGGCGGTTCGACGACCGCTATTCTCGTGAACCTGCCGGGGGAACCTTCAGCGGTGGTCACCGCGCTGGAAGGATACAAATTGGCGCGGAAAGGCAGGGCAAGCCAAACACTGGCAGTTGCTGCCATTGGATCCTTTATTGCGGGAACCATCGCGACACTCGCGATTGCCTTGTTTTCGCCGCCTCTTGCAGAACTCGCAATCCATTTCGGTCCGGCAGAGTATTTCTCGTTGATGATGCTGGGGCTCGTCGCGTCGATCGTTCTCGCGGAAGGCTCTTTGTTGCATGCTCTGGCGATGATTGTGCTCGGGTTGTTGTTAGGGGTCGTGGGCACCGATATCAATTCCGGCGCGATACGCATGACGCTCGGTTTGCCGGAATTATCGGACGGTCTGAACTTCGTTGTTATCGCAATGGGTATCTTCGGTTTGGCGGAGATCGTTGCTAACCTGCAGGACGAGAAGCACCGGGCAGTGGTCAAGACGAGCCTGCGTGGGATTCTGCCATCCTGGGCCGATTGGAAGCGCATCACCGCACCGATTCTGCGTGGCACTGCACTCGGTTCGGTTCTCGGCATACTGCCGGGCGGTGGCGCGATGTTGGCGTCCTTCGTCAGCTATTCGGTTGAGAAGAAGGTATCATCTCATCGGGAGGAATTCGGGCAGGGTGCGATCGAGGGCGTCGCAGGTCCGGAATCGGCCAACAATGCTGCCGCGCAGACTTCGTTCATCCCGATGTTGACACTGGGCATTCCCTCGAACCCCGTGATGGCTCTGATGATTGGCGCGCTGATCATTCAGGGTATTCAACCTGGCCCGATGGTGATGACTGAACAGCCCGCGCTGTTCTGGGGCGTGATCGTTTCAATGTGGATCGGCAACCTATTCCTGCTCGGCCTGAATCTTCCACTGGTCGGCCTGTGGGCAAAGATGATCTCGATCCCTTATCACTTTCTCTATCCGGCAATTATTCTGTTCTGCGTTATTGGTGCATTCAGCCTGAACAATTCGATCTTCGATATCTATGCGTTGTGTATATTCGGCATCTTTGGATACGTGCTGCGGCTCATTGGTTGTGAACCTGCTCCCATGCTGTTGGGTTTCGTCCTGGGGCCGATGATTGAAGAACACATGCGGCGCGCGCTTCTCCTTTCCAATGGCGATCCGTCGGTTTTTGTGACCAGCCCGTGGAGCGCCGCGATGTTGTTCGTTGCGGCAGCGCTGCTTCTGGTTGTTTTGCTGCCTCAAGTGCGGCGCAATCGAGCCGAGGCCTTTCGGGAAGAATAACACGAGCCGGTATTATTCCGGCCAGGTGATCTGAGGACACGACATGACTGCTTTCAAATTCGGCACCTCGTTCCGGCCGCTTGTGATGGGACGTCGCCATATGGTGTCGTCCGGCCATTATCTGGCATCCCAAGCGGCCCTCAATGTGCTCGACGCTGGAGGCAACGCGGTCGATGCTGGCGTCGCTGGTGGGATCACTCTCAATGTGGTTGAGCCCCAGATGTGCGTCTTTACAGGTGTCGCGCCGATCATGATCTACTCGGCAGCGGAGAAGCGACTTTTGACGCTCGATGGTCTCGGGACATGGCCACAATTGGCTGATCGTGAGGAGCTGGGGCGGATCGGTGGAAACTGTGTTCCGGAAGGCATCCTGCAAACCGTGGTGCCGGGCGCACCGGCATCATGGCTGACGGCGCTCGAGCGTTTCGGCACGAAGAGCTTCGAGGATGTCGTCCAGGCCGCGATTGGTTATGCTCGTGACGGTTTCGTCACCGATCCGATGATGTCTCTGACCATCAAAAACAAGATTGCTGATTTTCAGCCTGGTACGGAAGCCGCCAAGATTTTTTGCCCCAGCGGCCGACCACCGGAGGCTGGAGATATATTTGTCCAATCCGATCTTGCTCGCACGCTCCAGTATCTTGTCGATGAGGAGCGTGCTGCCAAGAGGCACGGGCGCGAACGCGGCATAACCGCAGCTCGCGATGCCATCTACAAGGGTGATCTCGCTAAAATTTTCGTTGCCTACCACCGGAGCAACGGCGGCCTGCTCCGTGAGGAGGATCTCGCGGATTACCAGACAACCATCGACGACCCGGTCTCAATCAATTTCCGCGGCGTTGATGTTTATTCCTGCGGTCCATGGTGCCAGGGACCGATGTTGCTGCAAATCCTGCGCATTTGCGATGCGATGAAGCTGGATCAGTACGGCCACAACAGCGCCGATTATCTGCATGGGCTGATCGAGGCCATCAAGCTGGTCGCAGCGGATCGCGAGGCCTACTACGGCGATCCAAAGTTCGTCTCCGTACCTATCGAGACGCTTTTGTCAGCCGCCTATGCCCAGACGCGGGCATCGCAAATTAATCGGGATAAAGCGTTCCCCGCCATGCCGCCAGCCGGGTATGCTGGCCAAGAGCTTCGAGCTGCGACCGCGAAACCTTTGTCCGTTACCGATGCGCCGCTCGATACGTCCTACATCTCGGTTGTCGATCGCCATGGAAACGCATTCTCCGCGACGCCTAGCGACGGCGTCATGCGCAAGTGTCCCATCATTCCAGGAACGGGACTTCCGCTGTCGCCGCGGGGTATTCAATCGCGGATCGAGGCGGACCATCCTTCGTCAATCGCTCCCGGCAAGCGGCCACGTTTGACGCCCAATCCCGCAATCGCGATCAAGCAGGGCGAATTCGTGATGCCGTTTGGAACCCCGGGTGGGGATCTTCAGGTTCAAGCGATGAGCCAGGTGTTCATGAATATGGTTGCGTTCGGTATGGACGCGCAGTGTGCCGTGGAGCAGGCGCGGGTCTATTCGTACAGCTATCCAGATTCATTTGCGCCACATGCCTATTATCCCGGTGTGCTCAAATACGAGGAAGGTATCGGGAGTGATGTCATCGCAGGCCTGACCGAGCGCGGCCATGAGGTCACGCCCTGGCCGCAGGGTGAATGGTCGAGAACGGGTGTCTGCGTGACGATCGATGATCAGCGCCGCGGCATTAAACTGGGTGCAGCTGACAGTCGTCGCATGTCCTACGCGCTCGGGAACTGATCCGGCTTCCCTCAAGATCAGCGTGCCCGGGTGAGTTCAGGCCCGGCCGCGGCGCTTGATGAAGCTTAAGTCCGGAGTTTTAATTTGAGATAATATCTTCAAAGATCTCCTTGTTCTGCTCCTCGGAGTTGCGGAGGAGGTTGAATTCTCAGCCGGCCCGCTCGACATACTCAAGCGCTTTCCTGGCACCTGTCTATGGAAGCGATCTTCGGGGTTGCAGGCGAACGCAGACCAACTCGCACACGCATCCGCGCGTGATCCAATCAACTGGATTCCTAGCTTATTGCGATGCTGGATCTGGAACAAAGACGGCAACCTGATTGCCGCCGGTCCTAATTCTGACGCGGGTAAATAATAATCGAGAGATACTGCATAGGCTTCTCTATTAGCTCTTCCGGCCCGTGGCGCGCACCGGCATCGAAGAACAGCGCATCACCAGGTTCCAATAGGTAACTGCGGTCTGCGTGCAAGTACCTGACTTTTCCCGACAGCATGTAGATGAATTCGACACCGGCATGCCGGAAATTCGTGTACGGCACAGCATCTTTGCTGAGCGTGATCAGGTAGGGTTCGACCGTAACCTCGCCAGCTAATGAGTGCCCGAGAAGATCATACAAATGTCCGGCCTTCGTGCCGCGCCTCTCGATGCGGACGCCGTGGTCGGCTTTCACGAACGAACAGTCGCGCCGTTCCTCAGTTTCAGCAAAGAGCCGAGCAACAGGCACGTTGAGTGCCTTGGCCAAGGCTTCGAGCGTCGAGAGTGACGGAGATGTTCCGCCGTTTTCGATTTTCGATAACATCCCAGCGGAGATGCCTGCGGCAAGGCCGAGTTCAGCCACCGTCAGATCGAGCGACTTGCGCAGTCGACGGACCTGAGCGCCGACGCTAGCCTCCAATGTTCCAGGTGTGAGGTCATTTGGGGCAGATGAGCCCGTACGCAGATCAGCCTCTTCGGACTGAGAGTTGCGCGAGGACCGAGAAGTTGATTTGCCCGACTTGGATCTCATCCGCCTCGACCTGATGTTTCCTTTGAAGAAAAAAAATTGAACCATGATTGACATCATGTCCAGCGCCTTCGTATGAATAGCGCTCGGTTGGATCGACTGAAAGAACGGTTGATGTGCGGGATCGTTGGGCTTTTCCTTAAAGATAATGCCCTGGAGCCTGAGCTCGGCGTACTGACTGCGACGATGCTTGGCACGCTATGCGAGCGGGGCCCGGATTCAGCGGGTTTCGCAGTCTACGGCTCCGATCGCCCTGGCCATGTGAAACTTACGCTGCGTGCTCCAGCGCAGTTCGATTGGCAGTCGCTTCTCCAACAGCTGTCGAATGTTTTGGGAAGCCCGCTGCACGAGAACGTGCGGGATACTCACACAGTCATTTCTGTCCCGATTGATAAAGAGGCGTCGGCCCGCACCGAGCTTGCGCGCGCAGCCGGTGTCGATGTGGTGGGAAGTGGTCGCCGGATGGAGATCTTCAAGGAAGTCGGCCGCCCGGATCTTGTTGCGGAACGTTTCGGCCTCGCCGAAATGAGCGGAACGCACGCCATCGGGCACACACGCATGGCCACGGAGTCGGCCGTAACGACGAACGGCGCCCACCCATTCACGACCGGGCCGGACCAGTGCCTCGTACACAACGGGTCTCTCTCGAACCACAACGCCGTGCGCCGTGATTTGATCAGAAACGGACTCACGTTCCAGACCGAGAACGATACCGAGGTCGCGGCAGGTTTCATAACATGGAAGATGCGCGAGGGAGCGTCGCTCGAGCAGGCGCTGGATGCCTCGCTTGGCGCGCTTGATGGCTTCTATACGTTCGTCGTCGGCACCGAAGCCGGATTTGGCGTGCTGCGCGATCCCATCGCCTGCAAGCCGGCCGTTATGGCCGAGACTGATCGCTGGGTCGCCTTTGGAACCGAGTATCGCGCGTTGGTCGATTTGCCCGGCGTGCAGAATGCAAAGGTTTGGGAACCGGAGCCTGCCCGCATCTATCGCTGGGAGCGGCACTGATGCGGACGATTGATCTTGCCACGTCGACTCTTCGCGAATTGAATGCGTCGTTGCATCAACTTAAACCGACGAGCGATGAACGCTGGCGTGTTCTCAATCCACGCGGACAGCATTCCATCGCAGCAGGCATGGACGCGCCGGCGACGATCGAGGTCGATGGTCACGTCGGCTACTATTGCGCAGGCATGAACAAGCAGGCGACCGTCATCGTGAACGGCAATGCCGGGCAGGGTGTTGCGGAGAACATGATGTCCGGCAGGGTGCACGTGCGCGGGGATGCCTCGCAGGCGGCTGGAGCGACCGGCTGTGGCGGACTGCTGGTGGTCGATGGAAACGCGTCGGCCCGCTGCGGGATTTCCATGAAAGGTATCGACATCGTGGTCAAAGGATCAGTCGGCCACCTGTCAGCCTTCATGGCGCAAGCCGGCAATCTCGTCGTGCTCGGCGATGCGGGAGAGGCGCTCGGAGACTCGCTCTACGAGGCGCGCCTTTACGTGCTCGGCGGCGTCAAAAGCCTTGGTGCCGATTGCGTCGAGAAATCCCTGGAAGATCGGCACAAGGCTGATCTGTTCAAACTGCTCAGTGCGGCGGGCCTTGGCAACGAGATTGATATCAGCTCATTCCGCCGCTACGGCTCGGGGCGTAAGCTCTACCATTTCCACATCGACAATGTCGGACAGTATTGATGACCGCCCCGCACGACCGATGGATTCACACGCCGCCGCGCAAGTCTGCGACGTTTGACGATGCGACCATCGCCGAGATTCGTCGGGCCGCGGTGACCGGCATCTATGACATCCGTGGCGCGGGCGCGAAGCGTAAGCTGCCACATTTCGACGACCTTCTGTTTCTTGGTGCCTCGATCAGCCGTTACCCGCTGGAAGGCTATCGGGAGAAATGCGTCACCGAGGTCACTATCGGCGCGCGCCACGCGAAAAAGCCGATCACGTTGAAGATCCCGATCACCGTTGCTGGTATGAGCTTCGGATCTCTGTCGGCGCAGGCCAAGGAGGCGCTCGGTCGGGGAGCCAGTACCGTCGGGACCTCGACAACCACCGGCGACGGCGGCATGACGGCCGAGGAACGTCAGAGTTCTCAAACTCTGGTCTATCAAGTGCTGCCCTCCCGCTATGGGATGAACCCGGACGATCTGCGCAAGGCCGACGCTATCGAGGTCGTGGTCGGTCAAGGTGCCAAACCTGGCGGCGGCGGTATGCTGCTTGGTCAAAAGATCACCGAGCGTGTGGCTGCGATGCGCGTGTTGCCAGAGGGTATTGATCAGCGCTCGGCTTGCCGTCACCCGGATTGGACCGGGCCTGATGATCTTGAAATCAAGATTCAAGAGTTGCGCGAGATCACGGACTGGGAAAAACCGATCTACGTGAAGGTTGGTGCCTCACGCCCCTATTATGACATCGCACTTGCCGTAAAAGCCGGAGCGGACGCCGTTGTGCTCGATGGCATGCAGGGCGGCACTGCAGCGACGCAGGATGTGTTTATTGAGAATGTTGGCCTGCCGACGCTTGGCGCGATACGTCCGGCCGTTCAAGCCCTGCAGGACCTCGGCATGCACCGCAAGGTTCAGCTGATCGTATCGGGCGGCATTCGGAATGGCGCTGATGTCGCCAAGTGTCTTGCGCTTGGAGCGGATGCGGTCTCGATCGGGACAGCCGCCTTGATCGCGCTCGGCGACAACGATCCAGCGCTTGAGGACGAATACCGTGCGCTCGGCAGCACAGCCGGTGCCTATGACGATTGGCATGAAGGGCGCGATCCTGCCGGTATTACCACACAGGACCCGATTCTGTCGGCGCGACTAGATCCGGTCGCCGCCGGGCGCAAACTTGCCAACTACTTGTCCGTTTTGACGTTGGAAACACAAACAATCGCCCGCGCATGCGGCAAAAGTCACGTGCATAACCTCGAACCAGAAGACCTCGTGGCTTTGACGATAGAAGCGGCGGCAATGGCCCGCGTTCCGTTAGCGGGAACAACCTGGATTCCGGGGCAGACTGGATTTTGAGCGGCTGGCCCGGGTCGCGCAATAAGTGGAGGGGAATACAGAATGCCGACCTGGTCTGAGATCGCTAAAGAGAAAGGTATCCGATACTTTCTCATCGCCTTCGTCGATCTCTTTGGAACCATGCGGGCCAAGATCGTTCCCGCAAGCGCCATCGACGGTGTGGTCAAATCAGGGGCTGGATTTGCCGGCTTCGCGACATGGTTCAATATGACGCCAGCAGATCCTGACGTCCTCGTCATACCCGAACAGGATAGTCTGATCCAGCTTCCATGGAAGCCGGAAGTCGCATGGGTCACAGGTGATCTGGTGATGGGTGGGAAACCCGTCGAGCAGAATCCCCGGCAAGCACTGAAGCGCATGATCGCTGAAGCCGAAAAGCTGGGATACGAATTGAAGACTGGTGTCGAATGCGAATATTTTCTCATCGCGCCGGATGGCCAATCGATTTCCGATAACGCGGATCGGCAATCAAAGCCCTGTTACGATCAGCAGGCGCTCATGCGGCGCTATGATATCGTGGCTGAAATTTGCGACGCCATGGTGTCGCTCGGCTGGAAGCCTTATCAGAATGACCATGAGGATGCGAACGGCCAGTTCGAGATGAACTGGGAATTCGACAGCGCGTTGCGCACTGCCGACAAACACGCGTTTTTCAAGTTCATGGTGAAATCGATCGCGGAGAAACATGGACTTCGAGCAACGTTCATGCCGAAGCCGTTCAGTAATCTCACCGGCTCAGGCTGCCACGTGCATGTGTCATTGTGGTCGACCAAGGACGGCCTGTGCGTTTTTGAGGATGCGAGCGATGAACTCGGTTTATCAAAAACGGCCTATCATTTCATTGGTGGCGTGATCCATTCTGCCGAAGGGCTGTGCGCCATCACCAATCCCGTCGTGAACTCTTATAAGCGCATCAATGCGCCGCCAACGCTTTCGGGTGCAACTTGGTCTCCCAATACGGTTACCTATGCGGGCAACAATCGCACGCACATGATCCGCATCCCGGATGCCGGGCGATTTGAATTTCGACTGCCGGATGGCGCCGTCAACCCGTATTTGCTGCCGGCGTCCTTGCTGGCTGCCGGCCTCGACGGGATTGCCAGCAAGCGTGACCCTGGCAAGCGGCTCGATATAAATATGTATACCGAGGGCCATAAAGCGGAAAATGCGACGAAGCTTCCTTTGAACCTGTTGGATGCGCTGCGTTCGCTGGAGAAATCGTCGATACTCCGTAATGCATTGGGCGAGGAGACGATTTCGTCCTATCTCAAACTAAAGCTCGATGATTGGAACGCGTATTCGCGTCATCTTACCGATTGGGAGAGGCAGACGACGCTGGATTGCTGATGGCGGCTAGTATCAGTCTTTCACTATCTTCCCATCCACTGGATTTGGATGTCGCGGAAAGCAATGTGAACCGGTCAAAGGGAGCTATCAATGATGGATCTCATTTTGCGAAACGCCCGGCTGATCGGTGTGGAGAGCACTCCTGTCGATATTGGGATCAAAGATGGGCGCTTCGCTGCGATTGAGCGTGGCCTTGCGGCTGAAGGTGAAACCATTGACGCAGGCGGGGTGCTGGTGGCGCCGGGATTGATCGAGACGCATATTCATCTCGACAAATCGCGCATTCTTGATCGCTGCAGTGCCGAACGGGGAGATCTCGAAGAGGCGATCCAGGAGGTTGCAAAGCAGAAGAAGCTATTCACCGCCGAGGACGTCTACGATCGGGCCAAACAGACGCTTGAGCAATGCATTCTGCATGGCACAACCCATATGCGCACACAACTCGAAGTCGACCCCGGGATCGGGTTGCGCGGTTTGGAGGGCGTTCGCCGTTTGGTTGACGAATATAAATGGGCCATAGATCTGCAGATCTGCATTTTCCCGCAGGAAGGGTTGCTGAATAATCCTGGGACGGATGAACTTATGGTCTCAGCACTGAAGAGTGGCGGCAGCGTGGTTGGAGCGGCTCCCTACACTGACAGCAATCCTCACGGGCAAATCGATTGCATCTTCGAGATGGCTCGAGAATTCGATGTCGATATCGATATGCATCTGGATTTTGGGCCAAACCCTGATGATCTGGACCTGCTCTATGTCTGCGAGCTTACTGAACGGTTCAAGTATGGCGGACGGGTGACCATCGGTCATGTGACCAAGCTATCGGCTGCGCCGCCAGAGCGGTTCGAAGCCTGCGCGCGGCGGATGGCCGATGCAGGAGTGGCCCTCATCGTGTTGCCGTGTACGGATCTTTATTTGATGGGCCGCGACTTGACCCACGATGTTAAGCGTGGCGTCACACCTTCGCATAAACTGCTGCATCATGGCGTCAATTGCGCCCTTTCGACAAACAACGTGCTAAATCCTTTCACACCGTTCGGCGATTGCTCTTTGATCAGGCAGGCCAACGCCTACGCGAATATCTGCCACGTTGGTTCCAGGGCCGACACTCGCGAGTGTTTCAACATGATTACATCCAGATCTGCTCGCCTGATGAATATCGATGACTACGGCATCGAGATCGGGCGATCAGCGGACTTCGTAATGATCGATGCGGCAGCACCCGAGCAGGCCATTGCCGAGCTTTCTCCCGTGCTCGGCGCCTTCAAGCGCGGGAAGCGTACGGTGACGCGCCGGCAAGCCGAATTGCATCGCCCGGCGTGATGCGGATTGCGGCGGCCGAGCTATTCTCATTGGGAACATAAGGAATACGATTCAATGCGCTTGAAAGGAAAGACGGCCGTCGTTACCGGTGGTGGTCAGGGCCTGGGTGAGGCAATCGCGCTGCGCTTTGCCGAGGAGGGCGCTGATGTCGCCATCGTGGATCTCAACGCTGCGACTGCGGCAAGTGTGGCCGGTCGTGTCGAGAAACTGGGTCGGAAAGCCGTTGCACTGACCGCTGATCTGCGCGTCGTGGCAAACATCGACCGTGTGATCGAAGACAGCCACAAGGCACTGGGGCGCGTGGATATCCTCGTCAACAATGCTGGAATTTTTCGGGTCGCAAGTATCGAAGATACCACTGAGGAGATTTGGGACAATCACCTCGACATCAATATGAAGGCGATGTTCTTCGCTGCTCGGGCTGTGACGCCGATCATGAAAAAGCAGAAGCATGGCCGCATTATCAATATGAGTTCTATTGCCGGGCTCGGTGGCTTCCTCAATGCTCCGGCCTACTGCGCGGCCAAAGGTGGGCTCGTCAATCTCACGAAGGCGTTGGCCTGTGAATTGGCTGAGTACGGGATTACTGTGAACGCAATTGCGCCGGGGCCTGTCGAGACGCCGATCAATGACCCGTTCGAATGGAATAGTGCGAAGGGCGATGCGCATCGCAAATGGCTGAGCGAGCGAACGCCTAGCAAGGTGTCGTTCTACAAGGTCGAGGACATGACAGGCACGGCGCTGTATCTGGCCTCGGGCGATTCTGCAGCGGTTACCGGGGTGACAATTCCGGTAGATGGTGGCTGGGTAGCGTGGTGAGTGAGAGATGGGGCAGTGCCACCTCTCCCGGGTAATAACGGGTGCGTTTCAGAAGCGAGAAGAGAATGGTTGATTGGGTTGCACCGGAGGATCCGCTCGGCGCGTTTTGCCGCGAGAACCATATCTCCTGCAAGGGCTCCGGTATCGGACCACTTGCCGGCCTGAGCTTCGCGGCGAAGGATCTGTTCGATATCGCCGGGACAAGAACGGGTTTCGGCCACCCGGACTGGCTGGCATCCAGCGCCGTGGTGCAGCAGACGGCGCCCGTTGTGGATCTGCTGCTTCAGGCCGGCGCGGATCTTGTTGCCAAAGCCATATGCGATGAGTTGTGCTACAGCCTGACCGGAGAAAATGTCCACTACGGAACGCCTGAGAATGCAAAAGCCCCCGGCCGCATTCCGGGAGGCTCGTCCAGTGGTTCCGCAGCGGCCGTCGCGGGTGGCCTTGTCGACTTCGCGCTTGGATCTGATTGCGGCGGTTCGGTTCGGATTCCGGCCAGCTACTGCGGATTGCTCGGGATGCGTCCCACGTGGGGACGCGTGCCTCTCGAAGGTGCGGTTCCTTTCGGGCCGAGTTTCGACGTGGCGGGCTGGTTCGCGCGGGACGCAGATACCTTCGAGAAGGTGGGCCGTGTGCTGCTTCAGGATTCCAATCCTACACGCGTACCGGATCGCGTTTTAATTGCGAAGGATGCGTTCGATCTCGTGAGCGCGGATGTCGCCGCGACTTTGGAGCCCGCTATCGAAAAGATATGCTCCGTGATTGGGCCGGCCACTGAGGTGGTGGTGAGTGATGAAGGCCTTCCGGAATGGTTTGAAGCTTTCCGCACGCTGCAGGCCGCGGAAGTCTGGCAAAGTGTCGGTCCATGGGTGTCTGCGGCACAGCCTCATCTCGGTCCGGGCATCAAGGAGCGGCTGGAGTGGGCATCAACGGTGACGCCCGACATGGTCTCTAAAGCGAACGCGAAACGCGCGCGCATCCGCACGCGTATGGATGAGCTGCTGCCGAAGGGTACGATCTTGTGTCTCCCATCATCTCCGCGGGTCGCGCCGCTGAAGGGCATGCCGACGGACAAGATCGAAATCGAATACCGAAATCAGGCGATGTGCCTATTGTGCATCTCCGGCCACACCGGGCTCCCCCAGGTCAGCCTGCCGATGGCGGAAATGGATGGATTGCCGATCGGGCTGTCGATCATTGGGGCGCGTGGAGCCGACGTCGATCTTCTGCAGCTTGCGAAAAGCGCGATGTCATAGACCGCACACAGGGAGCCAGTTCACTGCAGCACCCACCCACCGTCGACAATTAGTGTCTGGCCGGTAATATATGAGGCTGCCTCACTGGCCAGGAAAATCGCCGCATTGGCAATATCCTCGGGCTGCCCATAGCGATTCAATGGGATATGCCGGAGGCCGGCTTCGTACTCCGCAGGGTCCGCGAAGACCTCCTGGTTGATCGGTGTAACCGTTCGACCGGGGGCAATGCAATTGACCCTGATGCCGTGAGGCCCCCACTCCAGTGCGGCGGTTTTTGTGAACTGGGAAATAGCCTTCTTTGTTGCAGCATAAACTGATCTGTGGCTAGCCCCCGTGAAGGCCATTTGCGAGCTGATGTTGATAACTGTCCCGCTGCCGTGGTGAATCATTGCGGGGCCGATCAGTTTCGTCAGCGCGATAGGGCCTACAAGATTGATATCGATAACGCGGCGCATATCGGCAAAGTCCAGATCGACCAAAGGACCACGGATGGCGATGCCAGCGTTATTGACTAGAATATCGATGTGGCCGGCCGCGGCGGCGAGCGCCTCCACCGACGACAGCTCGGACTGATCAAATACGTGGGCGTCGCAGGAATGCGAAAGATCAGACGCCACCTTTCTTAGCAACTCTCCGGATCGATCGGCCAAAACCACGAATGCACCTTGTGCGACCATGGCACGAGCGATGGCCTCCCCGATTCCA
This sequence comes from Pseudomonadota bacterium, assembly GCA_023423275.1. Lineage (GTDB taxonomy): Bacteria > Pseudomonadota > Alphaproteobacteria > Rhizobiales > Hyphomicrobiaceae > ZC4RG25. The sequence goes on along the minus strand of JAFAFW010000020.1, from coordinate 123,309 downwards.
CCGGCTGCTCCGGTGATCAGTGCCCGCTTACCGGCCAAATCCAGCAAGTCATGAAATGACATCGGTGCCAACTCGAATCCCGGGAACGGGGAACCGCTCGTTGTCGTTATCTTCGAGGTATGAAATGCGCGCTCTTAGTCGAGCGCGCATTTGTGCCCGGATCACTATTATTGGACAGCTTGAATCTTGTTGTAGGTGTCTAGCAGCACGCCATTCTGGAATGAAGCGGCGATATTTTTCGCCTTCTCGCGGAAAGCAGCCTTATCCGGCTCGACTACCGTCACTCCTGCCGCCTTGAACTCTTCGAGGATGTCGCGCTCGCTCTTGAGGGTGAGTTCATCCTGATGCAGACCTGCGTCTCGGACCGCTTCCTTAATCAACTCTATCTGGTCCGGCTTCAGGCGGCTGTAAGTGTCGCCGCTCATCGCCACCACCACATTTGCAACGACGTGGTCCGTCAGCGACAGGAACTTGTTCACGAGATGAATGCCGCCACCCTTCGTAGTCCCGAGGGGGTTCTCCTGAGCATCAACAGTATTCGTCTGCAATGCAGTGAACAGCTCCTTGAAGTCGATCGGTGTTGGAGTAGCTCCGATTGCGTTCCAGCCGGCCTGGAAGATTGGCACTGGCACGACACGAATTTTCATTCCGGCCATGTCGGCTGGAGTCTTCACGGCTCTGTTTGAGGTGAGCTGCCGTGTACCGTAATACCAAGAGTTGCTCAGTACTTGGATCTTTGACTTCTTCTCCAGGAGAGCCGCCAGTTCAGCACCGATCGGACCATTCATGGCTTTGATCATGTGATCCTTGTCGCGGAAGGCATAAAGCACGCCCAGGACGCCATATTCCGGGACAACATTGCCGAAGCTCGCGCCGATGATACCGGCCATATCGAGCGTCCCGATCTGCAGCCCTTCGATCATCTGATGTTCGTTACCAATCTGGCCGGCCGGGTAATCACGAACTTCTATTTTGCCGTCGGAGCGCTCTTTGACGAGCTTGGCAAAGTACTTCATTCCCATGTCCGTGGGCGAGCCAACAGGAGTATTATGGCCAATGCGCAACACGAGGGGCTGTTGCGCCCATGCCGTCGAAGCTACTCCCATTGCGAAAGCCGCAACGGCAAACGTCAGATAGTGTGAGACGGATATCTTGTATTTCATTTTCAGACTCCTGAACCTGTTCACTTCGGGTAGACGTAGTAGGGAAGCCAGGTAGCGATCTGCGGAAAAACAATCATCAGTATGACGACGGCGAGAACTGCGGGAATATAAGGCGCGGCTGCCATGACCACCTTCTCCAATCGCATACCCGACACTTGGCTACCGACGTATAGGCACAGGCCGACCGGCGGTGTGATGAGACCGATTCCGAGTGTAAATACCATCAATACACCAACAAGAATCGGATCGATCCCCGCGCCTGTCATGGCAGGTGCCAGAACGGGGGTGAGGAGGATGATCGCCGCGACGACTTCCATGAACGTGCCGATCAGAAACAGGAAGCCTGCGACTGCGAGCATCATCAGCATCGGATCGTGGAATGCACCGACGAGCATTTCGCTAAAGGACATCGCAACCTGCTCGCGCGAGATCACGTATCCCAGCGGCGCAGCGAAGCCGATGATCATGAGAACCGAGCCCGAGAGAATTGCTGTATTGAAAATGGCGGCGAAGAAATCTGACACCGTCAATTCACGGTAGATAAACCCGGCCAATACAACGGTATAAACGGCTGCGAGGATCGCCGCCTCCGTAGGTGTAGCGATTCCGGAGAACATCGCGCCCAGGAGAACAACCGGTGTCATAAGGGACCACCAGGCATCGCGGAGAGCGTTCCAGAAGCCAATTGTATCCGGTTGCTTCGGTTGGATTTTGCGTCGAGCGAAGAGAAATCCGAACGTAATCATCATCATCACACCGGCAAGCACACCGGGGACGACCCCGCCGAGAAACAATTGACCGATGGGAACTCCAGCAATACTGCCGAAGATGACCATATTGATGCTCGGTGGAATAACCGGACCCAGAGTCGATGAAACGACGGTTACACCAACAGCGAGATCGTCAGGATAGTCGTTATCCCGCATCGCCTTGATTTCGATCCGTCCGAGACTTGCGAGGTCAGCGACCGCAGAGCCCGACATGCCGGCAAAAATCATACTCCCCAAAACATTGGCATGGCCCAGGCTCCCAGGCAATCCTCGCAAGGCGGCAAGCGCAAAATTAAAGATACGATTCGTAACACCACCACGATTCATCAACTCGCCTGTCAGAACAAAGAACGGGACCGCGACCAAAGACAGACTGCTGAGTTGCCCAATAAACTGTTGGGACAGGACGAGTAGGTTTGCTCCGGAAACAAGAAAATAGGCGAGTGCCGACAGTCCGATCGCAAATCCAACAGGGACACCGATGGCGAGCGCTGCGAGCAGGGCAAGGGAAGCGATCATCATGGCGCGCTATCACTCCGGCTCGCAACGTTTGCACTATTTGCAACCACGGCTTCTATGAAGACAAAGCGATATTTGAAAATCTGAAGCTGCACCAATCTCGTGATCATGAGCAGAGCAAATGCCGCTGATGCGATGTGCATCCACCACCATGTAATTGGTAGGGACGTGGCGGCGTAGGTTGTGCGATTGGCCATCTGTAATCCCTGCCAACCGAGTACTGCGAGAAGAAGGACTACTACAGCAAGGACAACATAATCGAGCGTTCCTCTGATGCTGACCGGCAGCCGTTCTACGACGGTTTCAAATCGCACGAGTCCTAATCTCTTGGCTGCACCCACAGCTCCGAGAACGGACGCCCACACGAAGAGAAATTGAGACAACTCCTCAGGCCAGCTTAGTGGCGCCGAAAATATACCCCGCATAAAAACCTGCAGGGCAATTACAACGCCGATAACGATCAAAAGCAAAGAGGCGAGTACCTCCTCGATATTGTCCAATAGGAGTTTAATTACGCCATATTGCCTAAAAGGCGGATCGGGCGACGGACCTTGCAATGACACAATTGTCTCCTCTCGCGATCATTAATCCATCGCCCATCAGTGAGGACCGGAATGTGTGGAGCGATGTGATCTCATTCCATCCATTTTCTAGGCCGTTATGCTGTCGGTGCTGGGAAGCGCTGTATCCAATGCTTCGCGATATCAATTCCACGGCACAACCAGACGCGGTCGTGTGCAAGGACGTGGTCGATAAACTTGCGCAGATGTCCTATGCGTCCGGGACGTCCAACGAGTCGATTGTGGAGACCGATCTGCATCATCCGAGGCCGTTCGCCGCCTTCCTCATACAGAGCATCGAAAGCATCCCGCAAATACTCGAAGAACGGTGCACCCCAGTCGAAGCCGGGTGTCGTGGCGAAACGGTGATCGTTCACGTCAGCGGTATACGGTACCACAAGAAGCGGTTTGCCGGACTCCACGATCCAGTAGGGAACTTCGTCCGCATAAGAATCCTGCGTGTAGAGGAACCCACCTTCTTCGGCGACGAGTCGCACGGTGTTTTCACTGCGTCGGCCGATGAAGCTGCCAAGCGGGCGTTCGCCGGTCATGCGAACGTGAATGTCAATCGCCTTGCGAATATACTCGCGCTCCACATCCTCCGGCATTCCGTGATAATCGACCCAGCGGTATCCGTGAGAAGAAAGTTCCCAACCAGCGGAAACCATTGCCGCCACGGCCTCGGGATTACGCTCCAACGCCATAGCAACGGCGTTGACGGTGAGCGGCACTTTGCGATCGACGAACAGGCGATGTAGTCGCCAGAAACCCACCCTGCTGCCGTATTCGTACATGGATTCGACCGGCAGGTACCGATCACCGATGCGAGGTACGGCAAAGCCGAATTCCGATAACAAGGATTCCGAGGCGTCGTCACCGTGAAGAATATTCAGCTCCGCCCCTTCCTCATAGTTCAGGACGAACTGAACTGCGATACGCGCATTATCGGGCCAAGCTGGTTCCGGCCAGTTGCTCCCATAGCCGACCATGTCGCGTGGATATGCATCAGTCATGTTTATCTCCACTCGGTGTCCCTATAACTCACTTGCAGCGTTGCTACCGACTGCGTCTTGTCGATTGCCCGAAACAGCAAGCTTCAATTGCTCCAGCGGACGAAACGTACCAATTTCTGCCTTCTACATCACGGCACGCTTACATCTCCGCATCATCGGTGCAAGCACCGTTCATCGCCTAGTCTCTATAAATCCAAAGTGTATCGATTGACCTCCGCTTAGAGCGAACCCACTTCCGCGAAAGTTTGTCGAATTGTTTTGCGATCCGCATCCGCCATCAACAGCAATGTCAGAAGAATCCTTGCTTTCGGCCCGTCGAGGGCGCCGGAAAAAATAACGCCCCGCGCGATGAGGTCGGTTTCCGAGCCGGAAAATCCTCCATATGTGTTGCGAAGAAGCTCGCCACTGCCAGCTCGCGAGGCGAGCACGACAGGCATGCTTTCGAGCAGTGTTTCGAGAAGACCCGATTCCGCAATGTCTCGCGTCAGATGGCCTCCACCGAATCCTTCAATAACGAGACCCGCATATCCGCTCGCCATTACGTAGGGCAGGAGGCGCCCATCATCGCCAAGCGACACTTTCAGCAGGCACACCTGCAAAGGTTCTGCATCGTAAGAAGCCGCAACGTGGAAGCGCCGGGCGGGCCGGAGGGCGACCCTCACATCGTTCTCGGCAATCCAACCGATAGGCCCGGTCAACGCGGACCGGAATGTTGCTGGACTGGTGGTATGCGATTTGCGCACAAATCGGGCCGCATGAATCTCGTCATTCATCACGACTAAAGCCCCCAACCCGTGCGCTTCCCGGGAGGCTGCAACCCTCAATGCCGCGACGAGATTTGCAGGTCCATCGGCGCCGGGAAGGCTGCCATTCCGCATTGCCCCCGTGACGACTATGGGAAACTCCCCTTGCCACAGCAGGTCCAAGCCGAAGGCGATCTCTTCTATGGTATCTGTGCCTTGAGTGATCACGACGCCGCTGCTGCCGAGGGCAAAGGCATCTTTCGCAGCAGCAGCTAGTCCGAGGAGATCCTTAAAAGTCATGTGAGGCGAGGCGACCTGCTTGAAAGCTCGCGTCTCCACATCTGCGATGCCGGCCGCGCTGGGAATATCGCTCAGTAACTCGCCGATATCGCGACTGGGGACGGCGCCCACACCACTCTGGACGACGCTGGCAATTGTGCCGCCACACGAAATTACCGTTACCTTTTCTAATTGGGTCACGATCATTTCTCTCCGCCTTCCCGAGGCCAGGTCACCGGCGCTCTATTGCTATTGGATCGGGTTCGATCCACTGACGGGCAGGCTTGGCACAGCGTACAGATTAGGCAGGCTGTGCTGCCCGGATGCTACGGCTTCGTTCCAATCACCGCACCAATGAGGCGCGTCGCAAATTGTCCGAGCTGCATTTCGGCAGGGGTCCAGGTGCGCAGCTCCTTCAGATTATGGATTGATAAGACCGCGGTGAGGGTGTCGCCTACAAATAGCGGCGTGACGATCTGGGCACGCATATCGCCGTAATGCTTCAGCATCACATGAAACAAAGGATCGGTGGAAGCGTTGCGGGTGTCGTCCTGCACTACCTGTGTGCGCTCGGTGAGCATTTTCTGGATTACAGGCTGGCCGGTTTGAATAATCGTGAAATCGCCAAGAAGACTCCACGTGCCTTCGGAGCGCGATTCGTGAGTGACGGGAAACGCATAGGCCTCGCTCACGTTCTGGCGGAGCGTGCAACGCTGAACGCCGAGCGCGATTCGAAGGTCATCCAGTATCCCTTGCAGAGCACTGTTCTTTAATTTTTCGGCCTTGGTTGCGAGAGGATCCGCGTCCTGGTCCTTGAGCTTGGCAATGAGCAAATCCCTCGCCTCGCTCACAGCCTTTAGCTGTGCATTGTCCCATTCTTTCGCATTCTGGGTGTCGTTAAGTGACAGCACCCCCACGAGACGGTCACCTTGGAACAGTCCCGACAGCATGAGCGCCTTAGCGCCATGCTCTTCGGCGATCGCACTTGCTACCGGATTGTTAGACTGTCCAAGGTTGCCATCCACAAGGATGTTGTCTTCCGGCTTCAATATCTTGAGGATTCTCGGTGTGATGCCGTCGCTGCCCGGCGCGTCGTTACGGACCTGGCGGGCGCCGTGCCTGACCGCCTCAGCCGCGTAGGCAAACGATCCGTCTGGACGAGCGAGCTGCAGCAACGCCCGGCTTGCGCCGGTTGTCAGCATGAGTTCTTCCACAATCGTTTGAAAGGAGGCCATTGGTGAGTCCTGTTTCTGAATTGATCGGGAGTCTCAAGTGCTATTCATCAGGGCGGGCGATGGCCCACAATTGGAAGAGGGTCAGCCTCCTATTGGACGCCGGCCTGTCGCGTCTACAGCTCGGAAGCGATCGCCTTTCCACAAGTTACGGTGTCGGCGTTCCCACCGAGATCTCGGGTTCGCAGTGTCTTTTCCGCCAGGGTTCGTTCAATAGCCGCGACGATCTCCGCGGCGGCTTCCGGTTCACCGAGATGGTCGAACATCAATGCACCCGACCATATCTGCCCGATCGGATTGGCAATACCCTGTCCCGCGATGTCGGGCGCGGATCCGTGTACAGGCTCGAAGACGGAAGGAAAATTCCTTTCGGGATTTATATTGCCAGATGGAGCTATCCCGATTGTTCCGGCGCAGGCGGGGCCGAGATCCGAAAGAATGTCACCGAAAAGATTGGAGGCAACGACAACGTTGAACCAATCGGGGTGCAGAACGAAGTGGGCTGACAGGATATCAATATGGAATTTGTTCCACTCGACATTTGGAAAATTTTTGGACATTTCTTCGACGCGCTGATCCCAGTACGGCATCGTCAGCGCTATGCCGTTGGATTTTGTCGCGGACGTCAGATGCTTCCTTTTTGTTTTCTGGGCAAGCTCAAAAGCGAACTTTAGAACGCGATCGACGCCGATCCGTGTGAAATAGCTTTCCTGAACAACGAATTCGCGCTCAGTCCCCTTGAACATCTGGCCGCCGACGGAAGAATACTCGCCCTCAGTATTCTCGCGAACGATCCAGAAATCGATGTCGCCCGGCTTGCGGCCAACCAGGGGACAATCGACCCCGGGCATCAGTTTTACTGGACGCAGATTGATGTACTGATCGAATTCACGACGGAAAGATATCAGAGATCCCCACAAGGAGACGTGATCAGGAATCTTTTCTGGCCACCCGACAGCGCCGAAGAATATCGCATCGTGACCACTGATCCGCTCCTTCCAATCGTCGGGCATCATTTGCCCGTGTTTTGCGTAGTAGTCATATGATGCGAAGTCGAAGTAGTCGAGGTGAAGTTGGATGCCGTGACGCTTCGCGGCCGCCTCTATCACACGAACGCCCTCCGGCACTGTTTCCTTGCCGATACCGTCTCCCGGAATCACGGCAATCCGGTATGACCTATTCACCTCGATGCACTCCTTTCAGTTTAAATTCATTTCTACCGTTTACGGGCTTCCGCCGCGAATGTTTCATCCCAGTAGCTGCGCAGACCAGTAACAAGCTTACGGGAAGGTACAAATCCGAGAGTGTCACGTGCCCTTTCGATTGACAGCTCTCCAACACGGTAATTCGGGAGATCAATGGAACTGTCAAATACGACGTCGAGCTTTCCAATATTGCGATTTATGATGGCGGCGACTTCATCCAGGGTATGGATCTCTCCTGCAGTGATATTAAATGTGCGTGTCACTGGACTAACGACAGAGAATGCTCGGTCGAGCGCGTCGCAGATGTCGTCGACATGCACATACTGGCGCCAGGATTTGCCCGATTGAGGGATTTCACACCGGGTACCCGTCCGCACAGCTTTCAGCATCTCGCGTACGAAGCATTGCGTGGTGCGCCCTGGGCCATAGACGTGTCCTGGCCGGACTGCAATCGCGTCTATTCCGTACTGGTGATTGTATCCGTGCATCAATGCCTCGATGGCGACCTTCGAAGCACCATAGACCGAAATCGGAGCCGGATACTCTTCCTCGCTATGCCGGAGTCCAGGCTGAGCATCCGCGCCGTACACCATCATTGTAGAGCACAATACGGTGCGCCGGATCTGCCGCTGATAGGCAAAATGAAGGACCGGCATTGTTCCGCGAATATTCACATCGACAATATGGTGCGGCCGATCTGTTGCGACCATGAAGCCGGATACCCCTCCGGCATGGAGCACAAGATCAACTCCGGGAAGAGTATCGAAGAAAGCGGATGCTTCAGAAGCGCCCAGATCGACCGAATGGTATTCATCACAATGGCCATGCAGATCTGCAGGCTGAAGATCCAGGCCGACAACATGCCAGCCCTTCTGCCGCACACTTGAAGCGTAGCGGTCGCCAATAAATCCGTTAACACCTGTGATGAGGATGGAGGTCATTGTGCCGATGCTCAGCTTCCAATACCTGTGAGGCGCTTGACTTCGGATGACGCGCGGTCAAGCGCCGCAACTTCTGTATCCGTAAACGCATGCGTTCCATTCACGTAGTGTACCGAAATCCACCCTTGCAAATTGCCAGCGGCATTAAACAGCGGTGCGAGCATCTGCGCCTTTGCAGCATAGGCACTCATCAGTGCTGGAGGTGGAGCAGGGTCAGGTGACCGGGTCAAATCCGGTTGAATGAGATTGCGTTTGTTGGCGTCCATCCAATGCACCGTCGCAGCGGCCCGCTGATCAATGGAGCCCTCACCGCGCAGCGATTTAACTCCCGGCTTTACGGCTTCAGCACAGATGAAATCGACATTCCACTCCCTAGCGGGATCATCAACCCGAAGCGTCACGCGGCTTCCATTACTGGCCTTGAGCAGATCTGTCAGGATCCCATCCAGAGAGGTTTCGAGTTTGCGAACAGCATCATCTTTGGACATGGCATTTCCTCTATTTCCAATCAGGCAGTAAGCCTTGGGCGTTCAGGGTAAAATCCATCCACCATCAACAACCAATGTCTGTCCGGTGATATAGGCGGCAGCATCGCTAGCAAGAAAGACGAAGGCATTGGCAATATCGCTCGGCTGGCCAAAGCGACCCAGCGGAACGCGCTTGACAGCCTCGGCATACTGCTCCGGCTCACTCAGAAGATGACGGTTCATGGCTGTCAGAGTTCGTCCGGGCGCGACGCAATTCACGCGGACGCCTCGTGGGCCCCACTCCAAGGCTGCTGTCTTGACGAACTGTGTAATGCCGGCCTTTGCCGCTGTGTAAACCGCGCGAAACTCTGCGCCATTGAAGGTGAGTTGGGAGCCGGTATGGACTATGGCTCCTCGTCCTCGCTCCACCATGGATTTTCCCACCAACCGGGTCAGCCCTATTGCGCCGACCAAATTGGTCGCAATCACCCGCTCGGTATCCTCCCACGTGTGATCAACCAACGGTTGGTAGACCAGCACTCCGGCATTATTGATCAGCACATCCACGTTGGCGGCCGCCGCCGCCAGCGCCTCGACCGACGCCCGGTCGCTCTGGTCAAAGACCACCGATTGAATGGCTCCATCCCGTTCGTCCTCGAATTCCTGCAAACCCTGTACATTGGAGTCTGCTGCAATGACATCGGCCCCAAGATCCGAAAACAATCCGGCAGCAGCTCGGCCTATTCCGCTTGCTGCGCCGGTGACGCAGACGGTCTTTCCTGTGAATGAGAACGTCTCGATGAACCTGATCATGCGGCTAGTAACCGACGAGGCGCGGGAGAAATAGAACAATTTCCGGAAAGAGCATGCAGATGAATAGTGTCGCATACTGGACGAGAATAAAGGGCCAGATCTCCTTGACGACCGACGTCATGTTGACTCGCCAGATTCCCGATACAACGAAAAGCAGGATGCCGACGGGAGGCGTGATCCCCCCGAGCGTAATATTCATGACGAACAGAAATCCGAAATACACAGGGTCGATGCCGAACTGCACCGCGATCGGCGCGATAATCGGCACGAGCATCACATAGGCGGCGTTCGCCTCCATGAACATGCCGATGACGATCAGCAACAACATCACAAGAATGATAAATATCATTGGATTGCTGGTGATCGTCTGAAGCCAATCAGCCACCATGATACCAACCATCTCTGCTGTCAGAAGATAGGTGACCTGAGAAGCAAAGGCGATGAGTGCTCCGACAATGGCGCTGATGATACCGGCGTTCAACAGCGCGATAGGCAGATCAGACAGCTTGAGCTTGCGGGTGATGAAAAAACCGATGAAAAGCGCATATACCACGGCAATGGCTGCGCCTTCTGTTGCCGTAAACACACCGCCGACGATGCCGCCGATCACAAGAACCGGCATCAGGAAGACGATCAAAGACCGCCTTGTCTGAATTAGCACATTTTGGAAACTGAACGATTCTCCCGTAAACGGCCAATTCCTGCGATACGCAAAGTACGTGCACAGCGCCATCATTGCCAGGCCCATGAATATTCCGGGAATGATGCCGGCGATGAACATCGCTCCAACGGATACATCCTCCGCAAGGATGGCGTAAACGATCATGCCTGCGCTTGGCGGAATGATAGGCCCCAGGTTCGACGCTGCGGCGACAAGAGCCGCACCAAAATTCCGGTTGTAGGCTTTGGTCAGCGCAGGCCCCAAAGTGCCGCCTAATGCCGTTGCGTCCGCAACAGCGGTTCCAGATACGGACGAGAGGCCCATCGCCGCTACCACCGTCACATGCCCGAGCCCGCCTTTCACGCGACCGACGATCGCGTTCGCGAACTCGATCAGGCGATCCATAATACCGCCGCGCAGAAGGAGCTGGCCTGCAAGCATGAACAGCGGTATCGCCATGAGCGGGAAAGAATCGATGGAATGAACCATCTTCCCGGCGAGCTGGATCATGGGGAATTCACCCACCAAAATGCCAGCCATTCCTGCCAGTCCAAGAGCAAAAGCCAAAGGCATTCCAAGTATGGCAAAAAACGAGAAGACCGCGATGATGGTTATGATCATGTTTCGCTCAGATGTTCATCACGCGGTTCGCCGGTAATCAGCATTTCCGCAACGTGCAGGCAGGTATGGGTCATCCCGATGACGAGTGCGACGTAGAAAATTCCAACGGATAGATTGAGGCCGGGCATCATCTGATCCCAGGTATCGTATGCTAGGATTGCGCCGTAGTAGGTCGTCGTCGCGCACAGGATGATGATAAAGAAAGCGTTGAAGCGCCTAACATACCGCTGCGTGAGTGGGCTGAGCCGTTCGAATACGATGTCGACCCCCACATGGGCGTTGTACCGGAATCCGAGAGGGATGGAGAGGAGAACGAGCCAGATGAAGCTGAGCCGCGGAACATCCCATCCCCACAGAATAGAGTCATTCAGCACATATCGGTAGAAGACCTGAACCGACACGACGACGGTGAGGGTCGCCATTGCGACCATAATCGACCAAGAGACCACGGTATCGAGAGCCGTGAGAAATTTCCTGTATGTTCTCATTCTGTTGCGGTCCCTCCGAGGCACCCGTTCGTAAGGCTACGGGCGGGCGCCTCGCCGATTCAACTAACAACGAAAGTGCACGCCTTTATCACTGGCACGCCTTGATGGCGGCTTCCGCAAGATCCATGACCTTGTCGCCGAGTTTTTTGCGCATCTCGGCGTAAACAGGTGCGGTAGCTTCCCGGAACTTCGCCAATTCCGCGGTAGGAATTTCATAATATTCCATTCCGCCCTTGATCAGTCCGTCACGGGCAGTGAGGTTCTCGCGTTTGGAGATGGCGCGCTGGGCCGCAATTGCTGTAAACAGGGCGTCCTTCACGGCCTTCTGCTGTTCTGAGGTAAGCTTTGCAAACGCCTCGGCATTGACCAGATAGCCGGACCAATCATAGAAATGTCCGGTATTCGATAAATACTTCTGCACTTCGTTGAATTTGCGGACCAACATGTTGTCGTAAGGGTTTTCCTGTCCATCGATGGTGCCCTGCTGAAGGGCTTGATACAGCTCCTTGATGTCAATAGGGGTTGGGTTTGCGTCCAAGGCGCGGAATGTGAGATTCCACGCCTCTCCCGAAGGAGTGCGAATCTTAAGTCCCTTCATGTCAGCAACCGTTTTAATAGGATGACGGTTGTTTGTTACGTGACGGGCACCGATCTGCCCCCAGCCGAGAAGTAGCACGCCCTTTTCAGCGATCTTGGATTCCATGAATTTTCCAAAATCCGACTCGATTTGGCAAATGGCCTGCTCCATCGAGGTTGCAGCAAACGGCAGCGTGGCAGCGGAGAGTTCGGGCGCAAGCTTATCGTAGAAACTCAGGCCTCCCCAAGCCATCTGAATCTGATTGGTGCGAATCTGATCAACCTGTTCGAATGCGCCACCAAGTGTGTTTCCTGGAAAGACGTCGACGCGGATTGAATCCTTTGAAAGTCGTGCAACCTCGGACTTGAAGATCTCCATCGCTATAGAAGCGGAATGGTTTGCAGTGAATGACCCGCTGGCGCGCCACCTGACTTGTTGGGCTTCAGCGCTCGCTGCGAATACGGTTGAACAGGACGCGATAAGAAGGGCACCAAGATATTTCTTAGCTCGATTCATAGAGAAACTCCTGACTGCTTGTAGGTTTGACGAGAGATTTGCGACGTTATGCAACCTTTTGGCGTCGCGCCGATGTGCCCTCCTCCCTGCAAGAGCACCCAGCGGCGATAAGAACGTTCAATCAGTGCGATATCGAGGTTCTCTCCGATAAAAACGAGACATGCCCCTGCGGGCGACGTTTCCGAAACGTTTGCAAGATGCTCAGGAGGGTGAATGAACCGGCGAACGGAATGCACTGCGATCCAAGTTGCCCTCTCGTCATCCCACAGCATGCCCTTCATTCGAAGGAGATGGTCGCCATGCCAATGGATCAGTGCGCTGAGCCATACCGCAAATGCAGACCATGAGTGCGAGTCTGAAATCCGGAGAACCCCGCTGCGAATCTCGTGTCCCGGTTCTTTAACAATGCTGCTCTGGAGGTGAGATAGTCGCGCATCAAGTTCCAGTACGGGCACATGCTGCTCGCTGAACAATCTTGAGATATCCGTATCTGCTGCGTTGCTGATGACTGCGATTGGGTTGACTGATTGGACCCACGTCTCGGCGTCACCGGCGCCTGAAACGCCGGCGAGATCGTGCTTGGTGATGACGCACCGGTCGGCTGCACCGATTTGCATCAACGCTTCGCTTCTGGTGCGATCGGCCGCTGGCATTGTCGCATCGGCAGTGCAGATGACCGTGCCGATATGAAACCGCGCCCGCAAATTGAAATCCGAACGAAGTGTTTGAAGAATTGGTACCGGATCGGAAACCCCGGATGTTTCTATAATTACACGCGATAATTGCTGTTGAGCACCATCAGATCGCGCGGCAAGTTCCATGAGTGTGGTTACGAGATCGGCGCGGACCGTGCAGCAAACGCAGCCGCTTTTGAGGACCAGGGTTTCCTCTGAGCGAGTTGCAATAAAATGCTGGTCGAGAGCGACCTGACCAAACTCGTTCACGATCACCGCGGTCTCAGGACCGAATTCAGAGACAAGCGCCCGGTTGAGAACCGTGGTTTTTCCGCTGCCAAGAAAACCGGTGAGAATGTGTACCGGAACGGTTTCTCTTGTCATTGGACGCTCGCCAGCGGATCAGGGATGGCGATGCCGCGTCGTGACAGAACATGCCAGACCTCGCCGAGGCTGCCGGCCATCTCCACTCCACCTGTGGGAAACGACACGAGGAATCCGTGATCGGCGCTTGCGGTAACTTTGATGCGGTGACTGGTGAGCATCTCCGATACGAATGCAGCAGTCCTGATTGCTTCGCGCCGCAACTGCCAGCGCGCACTCTCTCCGAGATCGCCATGCTGTTCCCAGGACGCTCCGCGCCCAAGCGCGCCGCAAAGGCTACACATGTTCAAGCCGGCTTCTTATTACGCTGCAGAAAATCTGTCGCAATCTCCTCGAAAGTTACCCATTTCACTCCGCTATGCGAGGAGATGTGTTCGATAATGCGTTCCAGCATGAGCAGAACCTGCGGGCGGCCGGATACGTCGGGATGAATAGCGATCGTAAACGCCGCATAGTCCATCTCGCGATAAACCCAGTCGAACTGGTCACGCCAGATTTCTTCAAGATGTCGGGGGTTGACGAACCCATGACTATTGGGGGCCGCTTTGACAAACATCATCGGTGGCAAATCGTCGAGATACCAGCTTGCCGGAATTTGCACGAGATTAGTTTGTCGCCCGCGCTGCAGGGGTTTCATCCAATGGGCGGCGGGTTTTGAATAGTCGATCTTCGTCCAGGTGTCTTCGGTTCGCGTGAAGTAGGGGACAAAATCATTGTGCATCAAGCTGTGATCATAGATGATTTTCTTCTTCTCGAGCAGCTTGATGGTGACAGGGCTAAGCTCCCACCAAGGCGCGACGTAACCTCGTGGGTACTTTCCGCTGAGCTTCTCGACGAGGTCTATCGACTTGTCGAGAACATCTTCTTCCTGCTTCGGGGTCATATGGACGGGGTTTTCGTGACTGTAGCCATGCAGTCCGATCTCGTGTCCCGCGTCGACCACCATTTTCATCTGGTCGGGGAAGGTCTCGATCGAATGACCTGGCACGAACCACGTGACCTTCATTCCATACTTATCGAATAGCTTCACGAGACGCGGGCTGCCCACCTCTCCGGCGAACATTCCCCTGGATATATCGAGCGTGGAATCCTCACCCCCATACGATCCGAGCCAGCCTGCAACCGCGTCAACATCCACGCCAAATGAACACAGGATCTCTTTCGCCATCACACTCCCCGTCTCAAACAATGCATACTCTATTCGTTTCAGGAGGCCGCGCAAGAGGGAATCATGAGAATGCTCCAGCTACAAAATTCATCAGTTTATGCCGGTATTTCCGGCATGCATGCCCTGTGAAGGTCGTCAGCGTTGCGATGTCTTGCGTCGGATAGAGCTAATAATGTATGCATTGAGTGCGCTTTGAGTTTACGTGGGTAGGTAGACATTGGCGAAACCGACTCGCTTTCAGCCCTCCGCATCGGCCGGCCGTCGACGCGCCTCCGGGATCTTGCACGAGCGAAATAAATTCGCGGGAGGAGGTCGCCGTTCTCGTGTCGAGGACGCATATGCTCTGTTGAAGGAATCGATCCTGCACAGCGTCTTCCCGCCTGGATTTCAGGCAACCGAGGTCGAGATTGCTGATCGTCTGAAGATGAGTCGGACGCCTGTACGCGAAGCATTGATGCGGCTTCAGAGTGAGGGGCTCATCGAGGTCACGCCGCGTCATGGGATTTCTGTCCTGCCGATTTATGCCGACGATTTGCGGGAGATCTACGAATTGTTGTGCTCGCTCGAGGCAACGGCTGTTGAACTGCTTACGAAGCGCCGCTTACCCCTCGACGGTGATGTTTTTCGCGATCTGGTTGAGATCAATGAGCGCATGGCGGCAGCGCTTGAGCAGGGCGATCGACAAACGTGGGCCAAAATGGATGGAGAATTTCACCGCGTTTTGGTTGAGAATTGCGGAAATAGCCGCATCGTTCGCGTGATTTTCAATATCTGGGACCAATCGCACCGGGCGCGTTTGCTGGCTGCTCCGCTAAGGAGTATTCCGTCAGAGTCGCACAAGGAACATCGCGCTGTGCTTGAGGCCATCGAGCGCGGAGATGAGCGTGTTGCTTACGAAATCCATCGTGCTCACCGTCATCGCGGAATGGTCTCCATCCTCGGAATCCTGGAAGAGCATGGTTTTAGTCATGTTTAGTTGTTTTTTATGCGCATTTGCGAGGACGTGAGATGAGCCGGGATGCTGATTTGATTATGGCGTTGAATAAGGCTGGACCAGCCCTTTCCATCCACCGCGAACGCGCCGAGGAACTGGCGGTTGAACTCAAGCAGCTGCAGGCCGCCGCGTTGGCCGCCCGCCGGCGCGTTGAGTTCAATACCGATCCCGGTGATTTTCGCGATGCACTTGAGGAGACTGCAGGAGAACGGCGTTGACCTTCGATTGGGCCGCGGCGTCGCTCACCAAAACCGCAGACGCGATCAGGCAACGACATGTCAGCTCGCGGGATGTACTGGAAGCATGTCTGGAGCGACATCATGCTGACAGCCTCGCGCTCGGCTGCGTCATCGAGTTGGATGAGGCCGAATCCCGCCGTAAGGCCGATGCTGCGGATCGCGCGGTTGCGAGCGGCGCAGTACTGGGTCCTCTCCACGGTGTGCCCATGGCCCACAAGGATATGTTTCATCGAGCCGGGCGTGTCTCGCGATGCGGGTCCAAGGTCTACGCCAACGACCCCGGTTGTCCCACTGCTACCGTTATGCGGCGGCTCGATGCGGCAGGTGCGTTAGATATCGGACGGTTGCATACGGTCGAATTTGCTCTGGGACCGCACGGTCTCAATCCCAACTATCCGCAGTGCCGTAATCCCTGGAACAGCGCGCATATCCCTGGCGGGTCATCGAGCGGCGCGGGAGTCGCGGTGGCTATCCGCATGGTGCATGCCGCGTTGGGTTCCGACACCGGAGGCTCGATCCGCGGGCCTGCATCCGTATCGGGTGTCGTTGGGCTTATGCCTACGAACGGCCGTGTCAGCAGATTTGGCGTCGTCGCCCTTTCGCATTCTCTCGACACCGTTGGACCGATTGCGCGGACGGCAGAAGACGTTGCGCGCATTCTTGATGTCATCGCCGGCGCAGACCCGCTTGATTCCTCATGTGTAGACCGGGAGGATATGAGCTTCGAAACGGCTCTCCAGCAAAAAGAGGAGCTTCCAACGGTCGGGGTCGCCCGCGGCTATTTTGACGATGACCTCGACCCGAGCGTCTCGCGCGCAGTTGATCTCGCAATCGGGGATATGCGGCGCGCGGGAATTGCTGTTGCCGAGGCCGTTCTGCCCGTCGATGTCATGCACGAAATCGCTGCGTTGCAGCCGCTCGTATTGAAGTCCGAGGCGGCTGCCAATCACTATGACCTGATGCGTGATCGGCAGGCTGACTATGGCATTGAGGTCGCGCAACGCATTGAGGCAGGTTTTTTTATTCCCGCGTCGGACTATCTCGCGGCATTGAAGGCGCGCGGGCGACTCTTGAGGGAGTTCGCGGCGGCCGCCTTCGCCAAGGCTGATGTCATTCTCGCACCGACGATCCCGGTGCAAGTGCCAACGATTGAATCGACCACGGGCAAGAGAGGCCCAGCATACAATGAGATGGTCGGGCTTCTCACGCGCAATACAAAGGTCGTCAATTTTCTCGGGTTGCCGGCTCTTGTTGTTCCTTGTGGCTTTACAGCCGGAGGGTTGCCCACTGGTATCCAATTAATCGGCCGCCCTTACCGTGAGGCCGACGTCCTCCGTGTTGGGCACGCGTTCCAGCAGGTCACGGATTGGCATCTCCGCCAACCACCGACGACCAAGAGATAATCGCCCATGCCTGACGATATCGTGTTTCTCGACATTGCTGAAGCAGCGGCGCTTCTGGTGGCAGGAGAGTTATCTCCGCTCGAACTCGTACGGGCGCACCTTGAGCGCATTGATGCCTTGGATGGGCAGCTTTCTGCATTTCTATGCGTGACTGCAGAGCGTGCCCTGGCTGAGGCCGCGACAGCCGGTGTGGAGTTCAAGGCTGGCCGCCATCGCGGACCTCTCCATGGCATTCCGTTCGGATTGAAAGATGTCTACGACACCGCGGGAATCCCAACGACAGGAAACTCTCCGGCTTATTCCAATCGCATCCCGAAGAAGGACGCCACTGTTGTGCGTCGCTTGTCGGAGGCAGGTGCAATCCTCTTGGGGAAACAGGCCACACACGAGCTGACCTATGGCGGCGTTTCCGCTGAGTTGCCATGGCCTATACCACGCAATCCGTGGAGTCTGGATCATGACACCGGTGGATCGAGCAGCGGTTCTGGAGCCGCCGTTGCATCCGGCATGTCGATGTTTGCACTCGGAACGGATACTGGAGGGTCCGTCAGGAACCCGGCTGCATATTGCGGCGTAGTAGGCTTCAAGCCATCCTTCGGTCTTGTCAGCCGCACCGGGGTGATGCGGAATTCGTTTTCGTTTGACCATTGCGGCCCGCTCGCTCGCAGCGTACGCGATATCGCGCTCATCCTGGATGTTATCGCCGGTTACGACGCCGACGACCCATTCAGCACACCCGGTGCCTTTGGGCAAAGTTTTCAGCAGAATCTCGAAAGTGGCGTCAAGGACTGGAAGATCGGTGTTCTCGCCGATCTTTATGAACGCGAGCTTCCCGTTGGCGATGAGGCACGGGCCGCAATGACAGCAGCGTTGGCGACGTTTGCGGAGCTTGGTGCGCAGGCCGAAGTTGCAAGAATTTCCTCGGTCGAACGTTACGCCCAGTGCAAGGCGCTGATCCAGAAGCCTGAGATTTATGAGGAATACAAGGACGAACTTGCAGCGCGCCCCAGCGACTTCGGTCGCAAGTTTCTGGCGCGGATCAGCGGCGGCAAGGATATCAGTGCAGCGACTTACTTGGCCGCACAGCGCGAACGACGTGTGCTGACTGCCGAAATCGACGCATTATTTGATGACTTCGATGTTCTTGTAACGGCTGGTCCACCCGGCCCCAATCTTGCGGCGGATGTTGCCGCAAATTGGAGCTTCGATCGCGCCGAAATCACGGTGCCGTTCAGCTTGGCAGGGGTTCCGGCAATTTCCCTGTGCATTGGTTTCACCGCGGTGGGACTTCCACTCTCGATGCAAATCATCGGACCGCAATCTGGCGATCGAGCTGTCTTGCGCGCGGCACAGGCATATCAGCTTGCCACCTCTTGGCATAGGCGCCGTCCGCCCCTCTGAATTTCGGCGCTCCCACTTTTGATAGGAGATGAGTATTGGAATTGAACCAACGCATCCGGTACGCGCCGATAGTATCGCGCCCACCACTCCCTGGACCGGATGACACGCGACTGATCATCTGGCCGATCGTGGTTTTGGAGACGTGGGATATTACGCGGCCCATGCCGCGCCAAGTCGTGCCGCCACCGGCAGCCCGCCCGACGCCGGACTACCTGAACTGGAGCTGGCACGAATACGAAATGCGAGTAGCGTTTTGGCGCCTGAAGGCAATGTTCGACCGAGCTGGGATTGTCCCAAGCGCTTCCATCAACTCCGCCGTTTGCAGAGCATACCCAGAGGTCGCCGAGGCCTGTCGAGACGGTGGCTGGGAATTCATCGCGCACGGCTTAATGCAGCGGCCTCTGCATGAAATTGACGATGAGCTGGCTATGATGCGCCAATGCGTTGCGGAGATCGAGGCGTTTACCGGCAAGCGTCCACGGGGTTGGGCCAGTCCGGGGATCTCACAGACCCAACAGACAGTCGACAATCTAACTGCGGCCGGCCTGCAGTACGCTTGCGATTGGGTTTTCGACGATCAGCCGGTCGAAATAGCGACGGCCAATGGCCCGCTGATTGCCTTGCCCTACACTGTGGATCTCAATGACGTGCCTTCCATCGCGATCGCCCGGCAGCCGATCCAGGTCTTCAAGCAATCGATCTGTGACGCCTTCGATCAGCTCTATAGTGAAGGCGCGGACTCCGTCCGCATTATGACCCTAGTTCTGCACCCTTACATCTGTGCGACGGCCCATCGCATCAAGTACATCAGCGACGCTTTCGCATACATGCAGCGGCCAGGCGTTGCGTTTTGGACCGGCGAGCGCATCCTCGACTGGTACACGTCCACCCGCGTGTCGTAAGCCGGAAAAAAACAGTCGGAGAAAAATCTATGCGCCTGAAAGGTAAAGTCGCCCTGATCACGGGGGCGTCTCGCGGGATCGGAGCTGAAGTCGCGCGCCAAATGAGCAGTGAAGGGGCTTCGGTCTATCTGACAGCCCACGATTCAGAGGAGGCGCTGGCGCAAGTTGCTGATGAGTGCAACGAGCGCAATCCCGAAGGAAAGGCGCGCTTTGGATCTTTCGATTTTCTGGATGAAGCTGCTCCAGCCGCTGCTGTCGATGCGGCGATGTCTGCGCTGGGGCGCATCGACATTCTCGTGAATAACGCCGCTATTCGCGTGCGGCGTCCCTTCGGCGAATATTCATCGGAGGATTTCAACAACATGATCGCCGTCAACTTGCGGGCTCCTTTCCATCTCGGTCAGGCCGTTGTCCCGATCATGAAGGCGGCGGGATCTGGTCGGATCATCAATATTGCCAGTCAAATGGGCAGTATTGCCGAGCAGAATCTGGCGATCTACGGGCTGACCAAAGCGGCGCTCATCCATCTCACCATGTCGATGGCTTTCGAATTAGCGCCGTCAAATATCATGGTCAATGCCGTCAGCCCCGGTCCGACCATGACTGAATACAATGAGGAGCGTACGCGTCAGAACCCTGAGTATCTTGCTCACAAGTTGTCATTTCTTCGCACCGGTCGCTATTCGCGTCCCGATGAAATAGCAGAAGCAGTTCTCTTCCTCGCATCCACGGCCGCAACCAATATCCAGGGGCACAATCTGGTGGTGGATGGTGGGTATTTGATCCAATAGCGAGCAGACATGGCGAGGCAATCAACTATCCTCATCACGGGTGGTGCCGGGTTCATCGGCGCAAGCCTCGGTCGTGCGCTGCTTGCACGGGGGCACACGGTCATCGGTTATGATTTAGTCTCTCCCGAGAATGCAGCATTCCCCATCATTGCCGGCGATATTCGCGATGCCGGAGCGCTGACGGCTTTGTGCAAGACTTATAATATCGAGCGTATCGTGCATGGGGGTGGTGTGTCCGGACGCTCGGTATCACGTTCTGACCCGAGCGGTACCATTGATATAAATGTCATGGGAACGGTCGCTGTGCTGGAAGCTGCCACCAAGCAGAAGGTATGCAAGGTGGTCCTGTGCTCATCCGGGTCCGTCTATGGCCGGTCCAAGGACGCCCTCGTCACCGAGCATACTTCAGTCGAACCGGTCAATGCCTACGGGGCGAGCAAGGTTGCGGCTGAGGCCGTGCTCAACGCCTATCGTGCGGAGCACGGACTAGACGGCATCGCACTGCGAATTTTTCAAGCTTATGGACCACACAGGCAAACGCGATGCACAATTCGCACGATGGTCTTGGCCGCCGCTCAGGGGAAAGTCGCCGATTTGCCGTTTGGGGCGGAAGCGCGTCTTCAATATGTATATATCGACGACGTTGTAGCGGCTTTGGCGAGCGCGATACTCTCTGATCCCCTTCCAGAAATAGCCTATAATATCCCGGGGGCTTGCACCCTGACATTGGGAGAAGCGGCCGACATCGCTGCACGAGTGTTGCCGGGCCTGAAGGTCCACTTCGGCGATAGCTCGCTTACCCGTGAATATAGTCTGACCGACGTCGACTACAGCCCCGCGGCTAGAGATCTCGGATACAAGCCTCAGTTCGATTTGGCGCGAGGCATCCGCGCATATGTAAACGAACTTGGATCATCCAGCGGCGAATGAGCGGCCACAGCCTGTCAGCATTCTATGCAGATCACTGCTCGCCTGGACGCGTGGCAGTCTAGGCTAGTCAATCGAATCCGACGATCTCAAACTTCGATCAAAGGGAAGGAATGGTGGACACGCCTTACGATCCGCCATCACGCGCTCGTAACGGTCGGCGGTCGTAGTGTTTTTTCCGGGTCGGCCTGTGAGAACAGATCGAGATCGGCATCCCAATGCAAGTGCCCTACTTCAACACGCGCCTATGCTCATCGACATATGGGTTGCTTCGGATTGGTTGCTCGATCCAGCCATCCGGAACCGTCCGTTGACCAAGTTCCCGTCGCGAAGATTACAATTTTCCTGACACAGTTTCAGGGCATTCTCAGGAAGCAGAGTTTGGCCGTTGGGGTACGCTACCCACGGCGGTAGTCTTTGGAATTGGAGGGATTGGTGAAGACTGGGAGCATCCTGTTGGGATTGGTATTGATTGCCTTGGCGGCGTTGTGGTTCTTCACGCCCTATTCGGCGATTATTCTCGACTATTTCGGCGTTTCCTCCCAGCCCGCTACCGGCACCCGCGGTGTTGGCGTCTCGCCTCCCGTCTCCTGGGAGGCTATCAACATGGCGTTGAATGCTGCGAATGCGGTATTTGGGGCTCTTGGCGTGTACCTGACCATCAGGGGCGCCCGCGCGAAGCCTGAGTAGCTGTCGGTGATCCGCCGCTGACGATTGGTTGACCCTCGCCGACCACCACGAATGGCGCCCAGATGGATGGATGGGCGGCCCAGGGCCGTCTCTTGTCGCTCATCAGCGCAACGCTGGCCCGACGAAAGCCTTCCGCGCGGCCGATCGTCGGGTCTGTCTCCATTTCGGCGAAGGTTTGGCTGGTCAGCAGGGTGGCGGCATAAGAGTTGACCGGCCAGTGGGAGACGAGCAGGGCGCGGGCTCCCGCATAGAAGAATGCACGGGCGAGGCCTGACAGTGTCTCCGCGCCAGGTGCTCCGCCAGCCGCCGTGTTGCAGGCCGACATGACGACCCATTCTGCATCGAGCTTCAACCCGGCAATCTCGGATGCCGTGAGCAGGCCATCATCCTCTTCGGAAGCAACTGCTGGCGGCGTGAACACGAGCGCCGGCTCCGCCATGTTCTCAGCCAACTGGGCCGTTTCTCCCGAAAGCAGGCCATGTGTCGCGAAGTGGATCACACGATATCGGTCGAGTGGGGCTTTTTTGACGGACGCTTCTGTCATGTGATCAGCCAGGACAATGCTGGTCTGAGGCGCCTTGAGACTGCGCGCGACGCATTTGAGTTCGTGAGCCGTATCGGGGAGGGGACAGAGCTTGCGCACTTCCTCGACATTGGCTCGGCCATCGCGAAAAAAAGACGGCAGCGATGCGAGCGTTGCTGTGATGCGATCCACGATGCCGGGAATCGTCTTCGCCTGCCCTTCCTCGTCAGGGCAGCGGTCGGGGACGACGACGGTGCCGCAGGCGGGATGACCGGACAGAACCGGATTGCCATAGCCGATAAACGGCTCCGGGGCGCTGGAATTCTTGGCGTTCCGGCGCAGCGCAAGCAGGCTCGGGACGGATGGAAGTACGGTTACGGCATGTGTCTTGGCGAGCCAGGCGGCAGAGACATAGTCGCTGGGTGATTTCGGAGCGGCCGTTACGAGTACCTGGAACGGAAGCTGGGTCAGCGGCCCCGAGGGAACGACGATGAGGTGCTTGCCCTTGATCATATCCTCAACCTCTCCGAACAGGCCCTGATACAGCGTATGGGCGCGCGCGAGGTCGAAGGGCAAGAGATGCGGACGGGCCGCCTGAGGATCGCGGCCGAGCAAGGTATTGCAGTGCGACTGCCCATAACCTTGCCACGCATCGTCGGCCAGACCGCAGCGTAGAGCCGCGACATGAGATTGAAGCGCTTGAGTTCCCAACTTCGAACGTACCCATCGATGACCTGTCCGGGTCACGACCCAGATAAAGGTCTCCTCGGGAATGGCCTTCATCTGTGGTGTATCGAGAAAGAAAATGAGCGCTTCGTCGTTGCGCAGTGAGGACTGCGCGTCGGCCAGAGCGAGCGGCGTCGGACTGACAAGAGTGGCATAATCGGGAAAAGCGATGGTAATCTCGGTATCGATCCGGGCCAGTCGTGCATCGATCGTGGAAAGACGATCGACGAGCGTGCGTTCTGCCGGGGCATCGCGTTGATCAGGAGCCTGGCTCCGGGCGCTGATCAATCGTTTGTCCGTGTCCCGCCACTCGCCGGCGAGATCCTGACGTTCACGTACGAGATGGGAGAGCGCCGTAGTACCTGCGGCTGTTCGCACCGCCATCTGCGCGAGCGATGCTGCGGCCTCCGAGGATTGCGCCCATTGAGCAGTCTCAAACATTTCGATACCGAGAGCGGCATGATCACCCTGGTCAGCGGAGACCGCGCGGGTGCTGGCTTTGACCAAGGCGACGAAATACCGGCTCGAGCGTTGGGTTTCGTGCGCCGGGCTCTCGGTCGCTCCAACGGAGTTTCGCCCGACGCGGCGCTGCAGGATGGCCGTGCTGGCGCGCCAATGGCGTGTTGCCTCCTGCCACTCATTTTGTGTCAGAGCCAAGGTGGCGAGATTATTGAGTGCGACAGCAATGAGCGGATGGTCCACGCCGAGGGCTTTCTCGAAGATCGCAAGGCTGCGCGCGTACAGCGGTTTGGCCAGGGTATAGCGGCCCTGATCGCTATAGAAGGATGCCAGATTGTTGAGGCTGGTTGCGGTGTCGGGATGCTCCACTCCGTATGCGGCCTCGCGAATGGCAAGGCTCCGCTTGAATAGGGGCTCCGCCTCCGCATACCGACCCTGGCTTTGATACAGAAAGCCTAGGTTGTTCAGGCCTGTTGCGAGATCGGGATGCTCGGGGCCTATCGCCGCCTCATGAATGGCAAGGCTGCGTTTGTAAAGGCGCTCTGCTTCCGCGTTGCGCGCTTGGCTCACATACACTCCGGCCAGGTTATTGAGACTGGTCGCAACATCGGGATGCTTCGAACCCAATGCCGCCTCGCGGATAGTGAGGCTGCGCTTGTAAAGGGGCTCTGCGTCCGCATGGCGGCCTTGGTTCATGTAGAGGCCGGCCAAGTTGTTGAGGCTGGTGGCCAGGTCGGGATGTTCCAAACCGAGTGCGGCCTCGTAGATGGAGAGGCTGCGCTTGTATAGAGGTTCGGCTTCGGCGTACCGGCCCTGGCTCTTATACAGTTGAGCCAGGTTGCCGAGGCCGGTGGCAAGGTCCGGATGCTTCGCCCCCAGCGCGTTCTCGCGAATGGCAAGACTTCTTTTGAGAGAGGGCTCAGCCTCGGAGTAGCGCCCCTGGTTCAAGTACAGCGTGCCCAGGTTGCTCAGGGTGGTGCCGAGGTCGGGATGCTCCGGACCCAGAACGGCTTCCTGGATGGTGAGACTTCTCTTGAGATGAGGCTCGGCTTCGGCATATCGACCCTGGTCCATATATACACCAGCCAAGCTACCGAGACTTGAGGCGACTTGTGGGTGATGCGCGCCGAACGCTGCTTCGTGAATCGCAAGACTGCGCTTGTACAGAGGCTCGGCTTCGGCATAGCGCCCCTGGATCACGTAGAGATCGGCAAGGCCCTTGAGACTGATGCCGACCTGGGGGTGCTCCTCACCAAGGGCTGTCGCGAGGATGACAATGCTGCGCTTGTAGAGCGGTTCGGCGTCCGCGTAACGGGCCTGGATTCTGTAGAACTCGGCGAAATTACTGAGACTGACGGCAATGCGCGGATGGTTTGGGCCGAAGACCTTCTCGAAAATGGTGATGCTGCGTGTATAGAGCGGCTCGGCCTCTGCGTAGCGTCCCTGGTTGATGTACAACGTGGCTAAGTTATTCAGGGTGGCGGCGACGTGGGGATGCTCTGCACCCAGGGCTTTCTCAAAAATACCAATGCTGCGCGTGTAGAGCGGTTCGGCGTCTGCATACCGGCCGAGGCCTCTATAGAGACTGGCTAGATTATTGAGACTGGTGGCCACATTGACGTGATCCGGGCCCTGGGCCGCGCGATGTATGGCAATGCTACGCTGATAGAGGGTCTCGGCCTCCGCGTAGCGACTCTGGCTTCGATAGAGTTCCGCCAGGTTATTGAGATTGGTTGCCACATGGGGATGCTCTGCACCCAGGGTTTTCTCAAGAATGCCAATGCTGCGCGTATAAAGCGGCTCGGCGTCAGCGAGACGACCCTGGTTCTTATAGATATACGCAAGGTTATTGAGGGCGGTGGCAACATCGGGATGTTCCGCCCCTAACGAAGCCTCCAGAAGAGCAAGTCGTTTCTGGGCTAGGGGAATGGCTTCGGCGTACTTTCCGCTGCCGACAAGACGATCGACCTCGGCCCTGAGGGAATCGGTCTCCTGTGGCGTCTGAGCACGGGCCGGTATCAGTGGTGCGGTAGAGCACAAGCACACGACTAGCGCCCCAACCGCGACGCGCAACCATCGCCTCATCACAGCCCCCCAGCGAAACCTAACGTCATGCAGTTTGAACTTGCGGCGTGACGGTAGCAACATCCCAATCGCCCTGCAGACCGCGCGGCATGACGCTTGTGAACCGCACCGCTGTCGCGGTGACGACCCCATCGTGCAGAATGGAAATGCCCAAACGGCGCGTTGCGGATAATTCAGACCCCGCGCCCAATTCAACCAAATTCCCGACACTCTGCCCATACTGCAGAGTGACATTCTTAGAAGGGGGGAGCAGTGACGCGCGTTTTAATCAGTGCTGCAGAGATTTTGAAAGGCGTGGCCGCACTACAACTGTTGCCAATCAAAGATACTTCCAGAGGTAAACTAATGTTGACGATTGCAGTTAAGTTTTTCCAGATGATCCGAGTAGCCAGGTAACGCCCAGCCAGTCGGTCTATCCGTCGCCGTTGGTGGAGAGCGACGGTCTGTCGGGGGCGTGGCAACAATGCATAGGGCGGTGTTTTTCAAGGCGGCGTTCGTCGGCGCGCCGCGGCGTATAGCGAGCGGGCCAATTCGGACCCTTGTGGCTGCAGGTCTCGTCCTGTCGTTGGGGCTAACCGCTGCGCGTGCGCAACAGATCGGCCCGACAACGTTGCCCCAGGTGAGTGTCGAGGCGAAGAAATCGGCGCCTAAGGCGAAAGCCAAGCAAGCGCAGCCAAAAGCTGCTCCGGCGCCAGCTGCCGTTGTGATGCCACAGCCTGCGCCCCGTAGTCCGATGGAAACCGCAACCGGTCCGGTCAAGGGATATGTGGCCGGGCAGAGCGCGACCGGCACCAAGACGGGCACGCCGCTGATCGAGACGCCGCAATCCATTTCCGTGGTGACGCGCGATCAGATGGATCAGCAGGGCGCGGAAAGCGTGTCCGATGCGCTGCACTACACGGCGGGTGTCATTGTCGATGTACGGCCGGCATCGCGCTACGACATCGTCAATATTCGCGGGCTGGGCAATCTACAGAGTTTTGTGCACTTCCAGGACGGTCTGAAGCTGCAGCGCGGTCTCAACTTCGACGTTCCCGTCGTCGATCCCTATCTTCTGGAGCGCATCGAGGTCTTCAAGGGTCCGGCCTCGGTGCTCTACGGACAGGTGGGTGTCGGCGGCCTCGTCAACTTCGTCAGCAAGAAGCCGACCGACGAGCCGTTCGGCGAAATCGCACTTACGTTTGGGGCGCATGCGCGTAAGCAACTGGCGTTCGACTTCGGCGGTCCGATCGACCGGGGCGGCGAGTTTTCCTATCGTCTGACAGGTTTGGCGCGTCAAACCGGGACCGACATTTATGGCGTCGATGAGGAGCGGTATGCCATCGCGCCTTCGTTTACATGGCGTCCGAGCACAGCAACAACCCTGACATTCCTCGCCAGCTATCTGAATGATCCGGAAAGCTCATACTCAGTTGGTGTGCCGGCGCTTGGATCGGCGTTGCCCTCCGCGGTTGGCAAGATTCCGCACTTCTTCAATCCTGGCGATCCGGCCTACGATACGTTCAAGCGTGAACAGGCCTCGGTCGGCTATCAGTTCGAGCACAAGTTCGATCCAACTTGGACCGTCCGGCAGAACTTCCGCTATATGACATTGGATACAACGTTCGCAGCTCTTCAGACCTCGGGCCTGACGCCTGGGACTTCCACGGTCACACGCAACAAGTCGCTGACGATCAACAGTGTCGACTCCTACGCCGTCGACAATCAGGCTGAGGCCAGATTCACGACCGGCGGCATCAAACACACAGTGCTGTTCGGACTTGATTACCAGTACGCATCAGCCGACGCTCAGGGTTCCGGCGGCGGGCCTGCTGCTGCGGCTCCCACAATCGACTATCTCAACCCGACATACGGCTTGACGGTAACCCGGCCGGCCATTGCCACGCATAGCACCAGCGAAACGGATCAACTCGGCGTTTATGCGCAAGAACAGCTGAAAATCGGAAATCTGACCGGCGTGCTCGGTGCGCGCTATGACTGGGCGAGTTTCGATTACGACTCGACCACGCTGGCCACCAGCGCGGTAACGCGTGCCAATCAGAAGGACGAGGACTTCACCTGGCGCGCAGGATTGCTGTACCAGTTCTCGAATGGACTGGCGCCGTATTTCAGTTACTCGACGTCGTTCGAACCGATTACCGGCACCGCTGTCGACTTCGACGGCAATCCCTTCAAGCCGACGACGGGTGAGCAGTTCGAAATCGGCGTGAAATATCAGCCTGTTGGCGTCAACGCGTTCATCACCGTGTCTGCATTCGATATCACGCTTCAGGACGTGCAGACGCCGGATCCGAACTCTGCACACGTATGCCCTGGTAGCCCGGGCGGGGCTTGCAGCGTGCAGACCGGAGAAATTCGCTCTCGCGGCATCGAAGTTGAAGCACGCGCGAGCCTGAACGAGAACCTCGACATCGCCGCAGCCTATACGTACATCGATGCTGAAATTACCAAATCTAATGCGGGCGATGAAGGCAAGCGCCCGACCGCTGTGCCTGAGCACATGGCGTCGCTGTGGGCGTTCTATACGTTCCGTGAAGGCGCCTTGAATGGTTTCGGTCTCGGCGGCGGCGTACGTTACATGAGCGAGACCTACGGCAACAGGATCAACACCTGGACCGTTGACGACATCTTCCTGGTCGATGCGGCCGCCCGCTATGACTTCGGTGCCTTGTCCCACGCCTACGAAGGATATTCGCTGCAGGTCAATGCCACCAATCTACTGGATAAGGAATATCTCTCTTCTTGCGGACCGTTCGGCGGCGGGTTCCCTGCGACCGGCGCTACGAATTCCGGTTGCTACTATGGCGCGGACCGGAACGTCATGGCGACGTTGAAATACCAGTGGTAACGGAGATGTTGGCATAGAACTGCCGGTCACACTCCC
Source organism: Pseudomonadota bacterium (assembly GCA_023423275.1). Lineage (GTDB taxonomy): Bacteria > Pseudomonadota > Alphaproteobacteria > Rhizobiales > Hyphomicrobiaceae > ZC4RG25. Next base: position 94,491 of record JAFAFW010000020.1, on the reverse strand, counting down.
CCGGACTATTCAGCGCCCGATGCGATTCCGCTCGGGCGCTGAATTTCGCATTTTCATTTCGAGGCCGACCCAGCCTCCACCGGCAGCGGGATATCCGGTCATCTACGTGCTGGACGCAAACGCGATGTTCGCCACGCTTGTGGAAGCGATCGCGCTGCAGTCGAGCCGGACGGCGGTGACTGGAGTTGCGCCGGCTGTTGTGGTCGGCATCGGCTATCCGACGGATCGGCCGCACGATCCTATCCGACGCAGCTACGACTATACGCCGACTGTTCCCCCTGGATCGCTTGGCGTCCGGTCCGATGGATCGGCTTGGCCACAAACGGGCGGAGCTGAGGAATTCCTCAATTTCATCGACACCGATGTCAAGTCTGAGATCGCCAGAACGCTTCCGGTCGATCCTGCGCGCCAGACTCTGTTCGGCCATTCCTTCGGTGGTCTGTTCGCGCTGTTCGCTCTATTCAGCGGGGCAGGGACATTTTCAACCTATATTGCCGCCAGTCCATCCATCTGGTTCGGTGATCGGGCCATCCTGCCCATGGAGCGTGATTTCGCGGAGCGGCTGCGCAATACGCCGCGCGACCTCCATCTCATGATCGGTGTCGGCAGCCTTGAGCAGGACGTAATCCAATCAACGTCCGCCCCGGAAAGGGCTGCATGGATTGCGCAAAATCGCATGGTCGACAATGCAGCGGAAATGGCTGCGCGCTTGCGCGACCTTGAGCCCCACGGATTGACGGTTGCCTATCGTGAGATCGCCGGGGAAAATCATGTGTCGGTCATTCCTGCGCTGCTCAGTCCCGCTTTGCGATTTGCGCTGGCGCCGAAAGTGGCGTGATCCATAACCGGCAGGAAGGCCTGAACGTCCATGATGCGATTTGTCGTCATCGCGATCTGCACACTTTTGGATGCTGCGGGACTTCCCCTCCGCACGGCATTGGGCGCGGACACCATCACGATTACGGATATCGCCAACCGTCAGGTGACGATCAAGCGTCCGGTCAAACGGATCGTGCTGGGTGAAGGACGCCAGATTCTGGCGCTGTCACTCATACATCCAGATCCGGTCTCGCTTCTTGCCGGATGGCCGGGTGATCTCCCCCGCCAGGACAAAACGACGTACGAGCGTTATCGTCAGAAATTCCCGGCCATCGCCGACATTCCACTCGTTGGCCGCGGCAGCGCGGATACGTTTTCCATAGAGCAGGCGCTGGCGGTTCAGCCCGATGTTGCCATTTTGAGTGGCGGATATGGTCCGTCCACGCACTCCACCGAAATTATCTCCCGTCTGGAAGCGGCCGGTGTTGTGGTCGTATTTGTCGATTTTGTCGGCAAGCCGCTTGAAAACACGGTCCCGAGTATTCGTATCCTGGGCCAGCTTCTACAACGCGAGCAGGAGGCCGAGCGCTACATCGCGTTCTATCGGTCGCACATGGACAGGATTTCGGAGCGGCTCGCGAAAGACAAACCGCCTCTGCCGAAAGTCCTGATGCATGCCCACGCCGGGCTTGGCGACTGCTGCAATTCGCCGGCACGGGCGACCATCGGTGCTTTCATCGACGCAGCCGGCGGGCACAACATCGCCGCTGACGTCCTGAAACAGCCGTTCGGGCAGTTGAACATGGAATACGTGCTTACACAGGATCCCGATGTCTACGTCGGAACCGGCGGCGTGCATCTCATGGGCAAAGGCGGTCTGGTGATGGGACCTGGCGTTCCTGTCGAGGAATCGCGCAAGGCCCTCGCGGCGGTGGTGCGGCATCCGGGCCTGGCTGCGTTGAAGGCGGTTCGCACCGGGCGGGTGTTCGGTATCTGGCACTTGTTTAGCAATATGCCGATGAACTTTCTTGCCGTCGAAGCGCTGGCCAAGTGGTTTCATCCCGATCTGTTCCGGGATATCGATCCCGATACCAGCCTGAAAACGTTGAACGAGCAGTTTCTCTCCGTGCCACTGGAAGGAACGTACTGGGTCGAGCTCGAGTGACGCGCGGTGGGACGGAGACGAACAGGGACATGCCGCAGAAGCAGGCAGCAGGCTCTCTAGCCCTCACCGGATATCGAAGTTTGCTGGTCCGGCGACTGGTCCTCGTCGCTGCGGTCGGGCTGGCTGCGTTCACCGCATTCGTTTCTGACCTGGCGACCGGGCCGTCCTCTCTCGGTGCCGTCGACGCCTTGCGCGGTGTCTTCATGCCGTCGTCGCTGAGCCGGTCCGCTGCCGTCATCATTTGGGACGTCCGTCTGCCCCAGGCCCTTATGGCTCTGCTCGTTGGTGCATCGTTGTCGCTGGCGGGCGCGGAACTGCAGACGATCCTGAACAACCCGATGGCCAGTCCGTTCACGCTCGGAATGTCATCGGCGGCCACGTTCGGCGCGGCGCTGGCCATCGTCCTCGGCATCGGCTTGCCCGGTGTGCCGGACAACTGGGTGCTGCCGATCAATGCCTTCGTTTTAGCCTTCGGATCGGCGCTTCTGCTACAGGGGCTGGCGCGGTTGCGCGGCCCCGGCGGCGAAACGATCATTCTGTTCGGCATCGCGCTGTTCTTCACGTTCAATGCGCTGGTCGCCATCACGCAGTTCATCGCCAGCGAGCAGGCACTCCAGCAGCTTGTATTCTGGACGATGGGCAGCCTGACCCGCGCAACCTCCGAGAAGATCCTGATCGTTGCGGCGGTTCTGGCGCTGATTGCTCCGCTTTCTCTGGCGGCATCCTGGCAACTGACCGCGCTGCGGCTCGGCCAGGAGCGCGCGCAAAGTCTCGGTGTGAATGTAGGGCGGCTCCGTCTCGGCTCGCTTCTGCGCATCAGTTTGCTGACAGGCACGTCGGTCGCGTTCGTCGGCATCATCGCATTCGTGGGTCTTGTCGGGCCGCACATCGCCCGTCTGCTGGTCGGTGAGGACCATCGCTTTTTTCTGCCCGCGAGCATGTTATGCGGCGCACTCGTGCTGAGCCTGTCCTCATGCGTCAGTAAGCTGATAGTGCCAGGCATCATCATGCCGATCGGGCTCGTCACTTCGCTGATCGGCGTGCCTTTCTTTTTGATCCTTGTACTCAGCCGCAGGGATCGCGCATGACCGCTTTCTCCCAAGCCGATGCGCTGAGGATTGAACGACTGACAGCCGGCTATCCGCGTCGCCCTGTCATCCGAGACCTCGATCTCGGGCCGCTGCTGCCGGGGCAGGTCGTCGCTCTGGTCGGTCCCAATGCCGCCGGTAAATCCACGCTGCTGCGGGCACTGGCGGGTCTTCTTCAAAGCACGGGCACGATCGCGCTTGGAAATCGGGACGTGCTGAAGATGACTGCCGCAGAGCGCGCGACCCTGATGGGCTTCATGCCGCAGACGCTACCGCAAGGCGTGGCGCTTACCGTGATGGAATCCGTTATTGCCGCGCTGAAGGCCTCGCCGGTGACGGACGCCGATGTCCGGGCTTCCGTTGCGCACGAGCAGGCTATCGCCGTGCTTGAGCGGCTATCCATTGCCGATCTGGCACTTGAAAATCTCGATCGCCTGTCCGGCGGACAACGGCAACTCGTCAGCCTTGCTCAGGCAATCGTGCGCCAACCGCGCGTTCTTCTGCTCGACGAACCCAACCAGTGCGCTCGACCTGCGCCATCAGGTTTCGGTGATGCAACTCGTTCGCGCGATGGCCGATGACGATCGTATCATGGTGGTCGTCATGCATGATTTGAACCTTGCTGCGCGCTGGGCGGACAGGATTGCCGTCCTGCACCAAGGCGCGATCGTGGTGTTTGGCACACCGGACGATGTCCTTACGGCCAACATGTTTGCGGACGTCTACGGAGTTGCTGCACGTCTTGATCGCTCATCCGGCGGCTATGTACAAGTTTCGGTCGACGGTGCTCTTTAGATGATCAGGGATGCGCGAGAGAGCGGGATGCTCAAGGCAATCAGCACATTCGAGACAGAGAGGGCCTCTCGCTATCTGCAGATGATGTGCAAGCACTTTGCCCACAAGGTCCAGGTCAAGTATGACGCTTATCACGGCGAGACGGCCATGCCCTACGGCCGTCTCAAAATGCAGGCTTCGGACACTATCCTCAGATTTCAGATCGAGGCTGCCGATGACGAAATGCTGCAACGCATGAAGCATGTGGTGGAAGCGCATATTGTCCGGTTTGCTTTCCGCGAGAAATTGACAGCGCTGCGTTGGGCTGGCGAAGACGCGAGTGAGCCGTGCGGTCCGGAATGAACTCGTCCGCTATTGGAACATGCGATTGTCACACGAAATCATACATCAGCTCGTAATCATTGCGCAAAGTCCGGAACGGAAGTTGCGGGCGTTACAGGTCTGCCCGATGATTTTACAGACGGGCCAATTGCAGATGGCTTACGTGCGTAAGCATTGATTCATCGAGCGGACTGTCACGATCAAGCTGAGGAGACCACGCAACGAGAAACGCGTGGAATCGATGGTCTTCACTTTGATATTCGATCACATTGCTGATCTTGTCGGCCAGCTTGACTAACGCGGGCATTTTTGAGGCGCGCTGGCGATCTGCAGAGCCTTGTGCACCTGTTTTTCGAGTGACTTGTCCTCCGTCATTTCCGCACCGGCTCGGCCACATCCCGGATGAACATCCGGGCAATCGTCTCCGCCGGGATCTCCTGATCTTCGATCGCATCGTGCAGCAGAGCCGCGATGATGACGTTCTCGTCGCGACGGACTGTGAGATATCGGCGCAGCGTGCTAGAGCGAGGTTTGGTGAGTGGCCTTCGGCCATTGTGCGAGTTCGGCTGTAAAGCGGATGTTGATGCTATGACGGATAAGCCCAGCACGGCTGGCGATGTCGAGGAGGTCGAAGCGCTGATCGCGCAACGGTTCAACGACCTCAGCCCGCGCCAGCAGCAGGCAGCCCGCTATATCGTCGATAATCCCGAGGAAGTCGCGCTGCGTTCGATGCGCGCGATGGCTGGGCGTGCCGGTGTCGATCCGTCGACTATGGTGCGGTTGGCTCAGGATCTCGGGTTTTCGGGTTATGACGATCTGCGGGAGTGTTATCGCCGCAAGCTGGTGGTCGGCGCCGGGACGTGGTCGGGTCGACTGCAGAGAATTCGCCGTCGGAAAGAGGATTCCAGCACATCGGCGCTGGTGTCGGAAATCCTGGCGCAGGGCCAGCGTAATCTGGAGAAGACGTTTTCCGCGGAAACGGTCGCCGCTCTTGAGAACTCCAAACGGCTGCTCAGCGACGCGCGGCAGGTTTATGTCGTCGGCCTGCGCAGCATGTTTCCCGCAGCATTCTATCTCCACTACGCCTGCCAGATGGTGAATACCAAGACGGTGCTTCTGACCGGCACTGGCGGGACGTTTGCCGATAGCCTGCGCTATGCGCAGCCCGGTGACGTGGTGCTGGCTTTCAGTTGCCGGCCGTACGCCAAGGACACCGTGCGCGCAGTCGAATTCATGAAGCGGCTGGGCGGTAAGGCGATAGCCGTTACCGACAGCAAGATGTCGCCAATCGCGAATCTGGCCGATGTGGTCGTCGTCGCCTCCAATGCCTCGATGTCCGTTTTACCGACAGTGATCCCGTTCATGGCGATTGCCGAGGCACTGACGGCGATCGTCGTGGAATCGAACGGTGAATCTGCGAGCGAGCAGATCGAACGCAGCGAGGAGCAATTGCTGCAATTCCGCGTCTATCAGGAAGACCTCCCGCGTCGGCGGCCCGGCTCCCGCTGAGTTGGATCTTACGAAGCCGGCGCAGTCCGGATGGCTTCGTCGACCGCATCGCCGAGTTTGTCGACGATCTCGGCGATGTGGGTGGATGTCACGATGAAAGGCGGCGCCACCATGACGTGATCGCCAAGGACACCGTCGGCGACGCCCTGTGTCGGATAACACAATAATCCTTTGTCCAACGCTAATCCCTTGAGCCGTTGTGCGATGCGCGCGTTGGCAGGGAAGGGCGTTTTTCTTGCGCGGTCCTGGACAATTTCCAGCGCCATGAAGAGGCCGCGTCCGCGAATATTTCCGATATGATGGTGATTGCCGAAACGATCCTCCAAGGTCGCGCGCAATTCCGCTCCGCGTTCGCGCACCGCGGCGAGGAGATTGTCTTCGCGGATGGTTTTCTGAACCGCGAGCGCCGCGGCGCAGGCTGTCAGGTGAGCGTTATAGGTATGACCGTGCTGGAAAGCACCGCTGGATTCAACAATGGTATCGAAGATGCGGTTCGACGAGAGCACAGCGCCAATCGGCTGGTAGCCGGCACCAAGCCCTTTGGCGATGGTCATGATGTCGGGCACGATGCCTTCCTGCTCGAATGCGTGCAGCGTGCCGGTCCGTCCCATCCCGCACATGACCTCATCCAGAATGAGCAGGATGCCGTAGTGATCGCAGATTTCGCGGATACGCTTGAAGTATCCCGAAACCGGCGTCGCACAGCCGAGCGTCGCGCCTGATACCGTTTCGGCAATGAAGCACATGACTGTCTCAGGCCCGGCTTGTTCGATGGCGATCTTGAGCTCGTTGGCAACGCGCAAGCCGTAGCTTTCCTCGCTCTCGCCCTCCAGCCGTTCGCGATATTCATAGCAGGGCGCGATATGTGTCACCGGATTGAGCAATGGTTCGTAGGCCTTTCGGCGGAGCATGTTGCCGCCGGCGGCGAGGGCTCCCAGTGTATTTCCGTGATAGCTTTGGCGGCGCGCGATGATGCGCGAGCGATTAGGCTCCCCTTTTTCGACGAAATATTGCCGGGCAAGCTTGATCGCGGCTTCCACTGCTTCCGATCCGCCAGCCGTGAAATAGACGCGGCCCAGGTCTCCCGGCGCGCTTTTTGTGAGCAAATCCGCCAGCTCTTCGATCGGTTCGGCGCTAAAGAAACTGGTATGAACAAACGGTAGCTCGCGGATTTGTTTCTCAATGGCAGAAATGACTTTTGGATGGCTGTGTCCAAGGCAACTCACCGCGGCACCGCCTGATGCGTCCATGTAGCGTTTGCCATCGCTGTCGATGATGTAAGGGCCGTCACCAGCGGCAGCCGTGCGCAGTGGAATTTTCGGAAATCGGTGAAAAACGTGAGCCGAATGAATTTTTTCCTGCATTGCGTGGCTCCATTTTTCCGTTTTGCACGCCAACTGCGATCAGCGATCCAACAATTAAATGCGTGAATGCAACAAATGATGCCGAGATTGACATAGAGAACCATCCGTTGCAAGTTTATGGTGTCGCAGTGAGACATCGTGCAGGGGGACCTGTCATGACTGGTGAATTCGCTGATCAGGTTGTCGTCGTGACGGGTGCAGCCCAGGGATTGGGCTTTGCCATCGCCCACCGGTTCGTTGAGGCCGATGCGACGGTGTTCATCACGGATATTCAGGCAGATAAACTGAAGACCGCGGCCGATACGCTTCGTGCTGCTGGCGGAAAAGTCATTCCTTATGCTGTAGACGGCGCCGATCCGGAGGCGCTGAAGGGGCTCAAAGCCGAGATCCAGCGTCAGGCTGACGGGCGTCTCGATGCGCTCGTCAACAATGCCGGCGGCTGGCGTTATGCGACCGCGGCGGAAGTCAAACCTGAGGATTGGGCCTGGACGTTTCGCGTCAACGTCGAGACAGCATTCTTCACCACGCAGGCGTTGATGGATCTGATGATCGCACGGCGTTACGGTCGCATCGTCAATGTTGCGTCGTCGGATGCCTATCGCCCGAAGGTGAAGCTGCCGCACTATGCAGCGGCGAAGGCGGCGGTTGTCTCTCTGACGAAGTCGCTGGCTGAAGAACTCGCGCCGCATGAGGTTCTGGTCAATGGTGTCAGCCCCGGAGCGATGCTAACAGAGACGGCCAAGGGGCAGAGCTGGCTTCCGGAACGTCTCAAGCAAATTCCCGTCGGCCGTGCGGCCGAGCCGGAAGAAATTGCTAATCTGATTCTCTTCCTAGCCTCTCCGCAGAACCGCTTTATGGTTGGCGAAACCGTCGTCGCCAACGGCGGGTTGCTCATGGTGTAGTATTGCACCGTCTACAAAAAAAACGGCTGTCATCGTTGCGTCAAAAGGGAGATACGCAGATGTCAAAAAAAGACTTCCCCGTTTCGAAATCAATTACCCGGCGCACGGCTCTGGCATCGATCGGCGCCACGGCATCGCTATCTCTGGCCGCGCCTTCCATCCTGCGCGCCCAGTCGAAGCCGTCCCAACTCGTCATGGCGACGGGCGGCGGGAAGCTCGACGATGCCTACAAGGCCTCTATTTTCAAGGCCTATACTGAAAAGACAGGGATCCCAATTGTTACGACCGCCAATCCTGCCGCCAAGCTGAAAGCGATGGTGGAGCAGAAGGCCGTTGAATGGGATCTGATGCAGGGCCCGGCCGAAGACTTTGTACTCCACGGCCGCAACGGTCTGTTCGAGCCGATCGATTACAACGTCGTGAGCAAGGACGGGCTGATCGACGGTGCGGCCTATCCGACATTCCTGCTGACCGATGTCGCCGCCTATCACATCGCCTGGAATACCAAGAACGTGAAGCCTGAAAACGCCCCCAAGACCTGGGCGGAGGTATGGGCGTATGACGGCCGCATCGGCCTGTGGAAGCGTCCATTCCAGACGCTGGAGGTTGCCTTGCTGGCCGACGGCGTTGCGCTGGACAAGCTCTATCCGCTGGATGTCGACCGCGCGATGAAAAGCCTCGAGAAGGTCAAGAGCAAGATCTTCTGGTGGGAGCGCGGAGCGCAGGGCGGTCAGGTGTTCGTCGACGGCGAAGTGGACGTCGGTGCGATCTGGAACGGCCGCGTCCACGATCCGAAGCTGAACGGCGCGCCGGTCGACTTCCACTTCAACCAGGCGATCTTTGTGAATGACGCGTGGGCGATCCCGAAGGGCGCGAAAAACAAGAAGGAGGCGATGGAAGTGATCGCTCTCTACATGACGCCCGGGGTTCAGGCCGAATATTCCAAGGTCATTCCGTACGGGCCCGTCAATCGCGAGGCCTTGAAGCTGCTCGACGCGAAGATACTGGCCGCGCTGCCGTCGTCGGCGGAGAACTTCCCGAAGGGCCGCTTGCTGAACCTCGAGTTCTGGGCGGACAACGGGCCGAAGGTGGTCGAGCAGTTCAATAAGTGGATCCTTGGCTGAGACGCGCATCGGATGTTGGTCGGAAGCCGCGTCGATAGAACCGGCTTCCGCATAACCACGCATTATCGAACGGAAGAGGCAGCGGATGCCGTCAGGTGAAACGCGTATGGATCGCCGGCCATGGCAGATCTCGCGCGCCTACGCCTGGCTGTTGGCAGTGCCGGCGCTATTTCTGTCGATTTTCTTCATCTGGCCGCTGGTGCGTGTCGTTGTTCGCGGCTTCGTCGATCCGACGCTTGGGCTTCAGAACTACCGGCAGATTTTCTCCAGTTCCGTTCACAGCACCGTGCTGTGGAATACGATCTCGACGGCGGCGATCGTGACGTTTCTCTGTCTGCTGATCGCCTATCCGGTATCTTATGCAATGGCACAGGCGCGCGGTCTGAAACTGCAGATCATTGCCCTGTTCGTCATCGTCCCGCTGTGGACCAGCGTCGTCATCAGATCGTACGCATGGATGGTGGTGTTCCAGCGCCGCGGTGTCCTGAACGATGCACTGGTGACGCTGGGAATTGCTTCGGAGCCGGTGCGCTTTCTTCCCGGCCTGTTCGCCGTCAACGTCGGCATGGTGCACATCATGCTGCCGTTCATGATCCTGCCGCTGGTGGCGAACATGCGTGCCATCGACCGGTCGCTGCTGCGCGCGGCCGAGGTCATGGGGGCCGATCCGATCCAGTCGTTCCTGCGGGTGTTTCTGCCACTGTCGCTGCCGGGCATCAGCGCCGGTTGCGCGGTGGTGTTCATGATGTCGCTGGGGTTCTACGTGACGCCGGCGCTGCTCGGCGGTCCGCAGAACATGATGGCAGCGGTTCTGATCGAACAGCAGGCCAATCATCTTCTCAACTGGGGATTGGCATCGGCGCTGGCGACGATCCTGTTGGTCGCGACGGTGCTGATCTATCTCCTGTACGCGCGGATCACAGGCGGTGCCGCGCCAGCGCCGACGACTGTGCGGTAGGAGGACGATATCATGCCTCCCGTCGCGCACCGCATTCTCCGCCCGCTCATCGCCGCCTTCGTCGGCCTGACGCTGGTCTATCTCATCCTGCCGACGTTTGTTGTCGTTCCGCTCTCTTTCAGCGCGCAGGAGTACTTGAGCTTTCCGCCGCAAGGCTTTTCGCTGAAATGGTATGAGCGCCTGGCGGCCAATTCGCTATGGGTCAATTCCGCGATCAACAGTCTGATCATCGGCGTACCGACGGCCTTCCTGTCGATGATCCTGGGCACGCTCGGTGCTCTGGCTGTGGTGCGCGGATCGTTCGCGAGGGCGTCGCTGGTGTCAGCCGTCATGGTCGCGCCGATGATGCTGCCGCATGTCATTCTCGCGATCGGCCTTTATCCGGTGATGCTGGAATTGGGGTTACTGCGCACGCACCTTGCCGCGATCATGGGACACACCGTCGTCGGCATGCCGCTGGTATTCATTACGGTCGTTGCATCCTTGCGCTCCTATAACGGAGCGCTCGAGCTGGCGGCGATGACCTGCGGCGCCAATCTCTGGCAGACCTTCTGGAAGGTTACATTCCCGATGATCCGCCCCGGCGTGATCGTCGGAGGCATTCTGGCTTTCGCTTCGTCTTTCGACGAACTCATGCTGTCGCTGTTCCTGACAGGGGCAACGACGCGGACGCTGCCCCGCCTGATGTGGGAGCAGATGGCCGACTTCCTGACCCCCGTCATCGCCGCGGCTGCGTCACTGGTCTTCGTGTTCTCACTCGTCCTGCTGGGTGCCGTGGCGCTTCTCCAGAAGCGCCAGCCGGCTGCTTCGAGAGGCGCCCATGGGTAGACATGGCGCCGAGATCGTCCTCAAGGGCGTGACGAAATCATACGGCACCCTGGTCGCGCTTGAACCGACGGACTTGGTCGTTGCGCCCGGCGAATTCTTCTCGCTGATCGGTCCATCCGGGTCCGGCAAGTCGACTCTGCTCGGCGCGATCGCGGGCTTTCTGCCGCCGTCCGGCGGCAGCATCAAAATCGATGGGCAGGATGTGGTTTCCGTTCCGCCCTACCGCCGTAACATCGGCATGGTGTTCCAGAACTACGCACTGTTTCCGCACATGTCGGTGTTCGAGAACGTCGCGTTTCCATTGCGGCTTCGGAAGCTCGGTACGGCCGAAATCAAGCAGCGCGTCGCACGGATGCTCGAAACAGTACGGCTCGCGGACTACGGCAAACGCACGCCGGCGCAGTTGTCGGGCGGCCAGCAGCAGCGCGTGGCGCTGGCACGTGCTGCGGTCTACGACCCGCGCCTCCTGCTGATGGATGAGCCGCTCGGCGCGCTCGATAAGAACCTGCGCGAGGAGATGCAGTACGAGATCCGCCAGTTTCACGCCGCGCTCGGGGTGACGATCATCTACGTCACGCATGATCAGGACGAGGCGGCGACCATGTCGAACCGTATCGCGATCATGAAGGACGGCCGCATCGCCCAGGTCGGACGCCCGCGCGAGCTTTATGAAAAACCGCGCAACGCTTTCGTGGCCGGTTTTCTCGGCGAGGCCAATCTCTTCGAGGTCACGAACGTCAAACCGAATGGCGCAGGAACGTACGCCGTCATGACGCGTGAGGGCTTGCTGCTCACCAGCGCGGCGGCGGAAATCGAAGCGGCCGGATCGTTGGTCGTCTGCCTTCGTCCGGAAGCGCTTGGCGTTCAGCCCGGCTCCGAAAGTGGGCACGGCAACGATGGCTCTCGCATCGCCGGGCAGGTTCAGGATGTCGTTTTTACCGCCGGAACCGTCCGCTATCGCGTGACGACACCGAGCGGCGCGCAATTCATCGTCAAATTACCATCGCAGCGTCGGGTGCCGGATCTCGAAATCGGGCAGCCGGTGACGCTGACGTGTACGTCGCATGACACTCTGCTGATCCCCAAGGAGTAGACCACGATGTCGAGTTTGGCGAACAAGGTCGCGCTGATCACAGGATCAGGCGAAGGGATGGGGCGCGCCCACGCGCTGCTGATGGCGGAGCGTGGTGCGGATATCGCGGTCCACGATATCAAGCCGGAGATCGCCGAAGAAACCGCAGATCGCGTGCGCAAGCTCGGTCGCAAGGCGCATGTGTCGGTCTGTGATATCTCGGATGTCGCCGCGGTCCAGGCGATGGTCAAGGAGGCGAGCGCGGCGCTCGGAAAGATCGACGTTCTCGTGAATAACGCCGGCCACGGCCAGCGCAAGGAAACAGCCGAAATCTCCGAAGAGGATTTCGAGCGGATGTTCGCCGTGCACTGCAAGGGATCGTTCTTTGCGGCCCAGGCGGTCGTGCCGGCGATGAAGGAGCGCCGCTACGGCAAGATCGTCAACATCTCCTCCATGTGGGGCATGACGGGCGCGCCGGTCGCGCCGCACTATTGCGCGGCGAAGGCGGCATTGCTCGGCTTCACCAAGGCGTGGGCCAAGGAACTCGCGCCCTTCAACATCCACGTCAACGCTGTGGCGCCGGGCGGTGTGAAGTCCGGCGGTCCGAAGAAGTTCGACACCCCCGAAATTCTGCGTGCCAAGGAAGAGAAGGTGCCGCTGAAGCGGTACTGCGAACCCATCGAGATTTCGTACGCCGTCGCCTATCTCGCATCACCGGAAGCGGACTTCATCACCGGTCAGGTGATCAGCCCGAATGGCGGTGAAGTGATCGTCGGGTATTGAGGAGCTCAGTCATCATGGCAGACACATCAGAAGATCTGACCGGCAAGGTCGCATGGGTGACCGGATCGGGCCGCGGCATGGGACAGGCGCACGCGCTGCTTCTCGCCAGGAAAGGCGCGGATATCGTCGTACACGATGTCCTCAAGGACGAAGCGAATGCGACGGCGAAGGACATAGAAGAGCTCGGCCGTCGCGTCTTTGTTTCCCATGCAGATGTCGCGAACCCGGCGGCGATAAACCAGCTCGTTGCCGACGCGACCAAGGCACTCGGTAAGATCGATATCCTCGTCAACAACGCCGGCATCGGTCAGCATAAATCGATTGAGGAGATCACGGTCGAGGACTTCGACCGCATGTTCAATATTCACGTGAAGGGCTCGTTCTTCTGCGGCCAGGCCGTCATTCCGGCGATGAAGGAACGTCGGTCCGGCAAGATCATCAACATCTCGTCGATCTGGGGGCAGGTGGGTGCGGATACCGCATCGCATTACTGCGCGGCCAAGACGGCGCTGCTCGGATTGACCAAAGCGTGGGCCAAGGAACTCGCGCCTTGGAACGTTCACGTCAACGCGGTGTGCCCAGGCGGCGTCATCACCGAGATGCCGATCAAGACCCAGGGATGGGAAAAAATCCGCATCAAGGAAAAGAAGGTGCCTCTCGGCCGCTGGGCGCAGCCCGAGGAAATCTCTCACGCTGTCGCGTTCTATGCGAGCGCGCAATCGGACTTCATCACCGGACAGGCCCTGAGCTTGAATGGCGGCGAGACGATCGTCGGAATTTGAAAGGACACGCACTCATGCATTTCGGTCTCTTTAACTTGATGACGAAGCGTGAACGGTCTCAAGACGTCGGCGAGATCTATCGCAACATGGCCGAGCACGTGAAAATGGCGGAACAGATTGGCTTCGAGATCGCGTGGTTTGCCGAACATCATTTCTCGAACTACTGCCTGTGCCCAAGCCCGTTGACGATGTGCGCGTATCTGGCGCCGCAGACGAAGACCATCAAGCTTGGTCCCGCCGTCATCGTTGCGCCGCTCTATGAACCGGTGCGGATGATGGAGGACATTTGCCTCATCGACCAGATCAGTAATGGGCGCCTCGTGCTGGGCTTTGGCACGGGGTACCAGGAATACGAGTTTCACAAGTTCGGCGTGGATATCAAAGAGTCCCGCGCCATTTTCCACGAGACGCTGGACCTCCTCGAAAAGCTGTTGGCGGGTGATCCCGTCAGCTATGAGGGCAAGCACATCAAGTTTCCCGAAACTCATTTCTCCGTGCGCCCCGTGCAGGCGCGCCCGGATATCTACGTCGCAGGTCTTGCCGGCGATGCGGAAACGCAAGCGCGCGCTCGCAAGCGTGGCTATATCCCGTTCTTTACGACCGGCTGGAACACGCTCGAGACTATTGCCCAGACACGCGACAAGCTGCGCGAGGCGTTTGTCGCGGCCGGCGGCAAGCACGAGGAAGCACCGTATGCGATGCAGCGCTATATCTTCGTCACCGACGACCGCAATGAGGGACTGAAGGCGGCTGACGGGGCGCGCTACATCCGTCGTGTCGCCATGTCGATGCGCAACAAATACGGCGAACTCGATGGTTCGTTCCTGAAGGAAATCCCCGCACCGGACGAGCCGCCACTGGATGTCGTCGCGGATCGCATGCTGGTTGGTAGTGCGGATGTCGTTGCTGAGAAGTTGATAGCCGAGATTGAGCGATTGGAGCCGACGCATATCAGCGGTTTCATGGCCATTCCCGGCATCGAGCAGAAGCGTGTCCTGGCGTCGATGGAAGCGTTCGGCAAGAGGGTGATGCCGCAGCTCACGAAGCATTTCGGCGATCTGTCCAACGTCGGCGTGCCGGCTCCGCGGATCAAGGCGGCGGCGTAGGGAAGTCAATCATGATCATCGCTGTGACGTCTTCGGGGGTGGTCGAGTTGAGGGATGCGGAAAATTTCCGCGCCTTCAAGATCGTCGATGCAACCGGTAGCGGTGCGGCGTATGTCGCGAAATGCCTGTCGGACTTGGCCACGCTTACTGAGGACGGGAAAGCCGCCTGGGTCGTGCCCGATCGGCTTCCGGCAATGGCGGGCGATGTGGCCACGGATGCATGGCGGGCATCCTTCGCGCAGATGATCTCGTCCGCCAAAAAATTTGGATGGGTTAACGAGGTAGACGGCACCGTTCGTGCACATATCGAGGTCGTGGCACCGTCGTGAGGAGGAGGCGACGCACATGATGACTGAATCGGATGCGGCGCCCGGAATCGGAGCCGCGCAGTTCAAGGGCCTGATGCGTCACGTTGCCGGCGCGGTGACCGTCGTGACATGCGGGCGTCCGGGCGGGCGGCGTGGCCTGACGGCGACAGCCGTGTGTTCGCTGTCGGATTCGCCGCCAACGGTGCTCGCGTGCGTCAACCGCAAGTCCGCGGCGCACGATCTGATTGTTTCCGAACGTGCGTTTGTCGTTAATGTTCTGGCGGCCAATCAGCGTGATATCGCGGTTCGGTTTTCGGGCCAGAGTGGTCTCAGAGGCGAAGACCGATTTGCGGAGAGCCACTGGGGCTCACTGAGCACTGGCGCGCCGGTTCTGGACGGTGCGCTGGCGGCGTTCGATTGCGAGCTGATCGAGCACAAGGAGGTGGCCACGCACACGATCTTCATTGCGCGCGTGGTATCGGGCTGCTCCACCAGTTACGCTCAGTCTCTGATCTACTTGAAGGGAGCCTATCACACGCTTCCAGCAGAGCCGTTATCCGGCGCTGCTTCGTGAGGAAAGGCCACTCCTTGAACTGGCCGATGCTGCATCGCTTCGACCTCGACCTGTGAAGAGGCCGTGAGATTTTGCAAGCGATGCCTCGTTGGATGACCCACATTGCTGAGTGCTGCGCGGTTCAAGAGTAGGAGATTTATGAGGCGGTGGTCTCCATTGAGATAACCTGATTGTTCGCGAGGACCGCTGCATATTCGATCGCTTCGATGAGGCTTGTCTCGCTCGCGATGCCGTGGCCCGCGATGTCGAATGCGGTGCCATGATCGACGGACGTGCGGACGATCGAGAGCCCGAGCGTAATGTTTACGCCGCTGATCGCATTCCATCGTCCTGTGGCAGGGTCGACCGAAAAGCCGAGCAGCTTGACCGGGATATGTCCCTGGTCATGGTACATCGCAATCACAGCATCGTAGCTGCCGCCACGCATCTTTACGAAAACAGTGTCGCCGGGTACGGGTCCGTCGACCGTCATCCCCTTTGAACGATAGTCGGCTGTGAGAGGTGCCGTCACCTCGATATCCTGGCGCCCCAGGATGCCGCCTTCTCCGGCATGCGGATTGAGTGCAGCAACCGCGATACGTGGGGCCGAAATACCCAGGCGCTGCAGAGCCTCTTGCGTGAGATCGATGACACGATGGAGCCGCTCCGGCGTTAATCGCGCGGGTACGTCTTCGAGCGGGATATGCGTCGTCAAATGGCTGACGCGGAACGAACCGTGGGCCAGCATCATCACCGCACCGCTTCCCTCAGTCAGATGGGTGAGAAGCTCGGTGTGCCCGGGATATGCTTTGCCCGCGAGGTGCAGGGCCTCTTTGCTCAATGGCGCCGTTACAATGGCATCCGCCTCGCCAGCCTGGACGGCTCTGACAGCACGTTCCACGCAGTCGTAAGCGATGCGCCCGGTTTCAGCGCTCGGTTCGCCTAAAGCGATTGGATTGCGTGGCGCACCCACGTCGAGGATGGCGGTATGCTCCGACAACTGGCTGATCGACGTGAGGCGCATCTCCTTGGCGGCAGCGTCGAGGACCGTGCCCGAACCGGCAATCTGTAGCGTGAACTCACCTGCTTGGATTCTCGGCACGAGAGCCGAGCAAGCCTTCAGCACAATTTCGGGGCCAATGCCTGCCGGGTCTCCCATTGTGATGCAAAGACGAGGTGCTCTTCGGTTCATCGATGGCTCATTGGATAATCGTGCTGAGGTCGGCGTCGGACATGCCTCTCATGAGGACGTCGACAAGGGTATTCGATGATCCGAACGCACCGGATTTCGACATGACAGCGATTCCGGACCATCGACCACCGCGAAGTCGGCTGAGTGGAACTCCGCCTGACACAAAGCCCTCGCACATCAGCGCCTCGGCACCGAGCGCATTGCAAACAGTCCGCAATGTCTCTCCTCCGCTGCAGAACAAGGCGTTCGGTTTGACGACGTGCGACAGCACGGGAGTGAGCATTGTCGCTATTGCCCGGGTGGCCTCCGATCGGGAGCGGGGTGCGAGATTGGGAGCGATGACGGCCATCGTTCCGCTTTCTAGGCGGTGGTTGATCCGGTCAGCGACAGTCGCTGGATCGTCACCGTCGGTCCAGGTCAGAACTGCTGTTGAATCACGTAGAGCTATTGCTTCAATCTGATCGTGCGTCACGCGATGGTCCGTGCCGATGATCGCGAGCACGCGGCCAGCAGGTGCAGGCAGCCAATGCGATGTGCCTGCCAATGCTTGAGCAAGGCCGCCGCTGCCGCACCACAAGATTCGGCCGCCTCGATCGCGCTCGCGTACGACGAGTGTCTGCAAATCGGTATCCGTCTCCGCGTCGGCGAGCACGATCGTCGGCTTTTCCGCGACTGCGTCACCACATCGTGTTTCAAAACCCACGGCCTGGAGTTCGCCTGCGAGATCAATTGGAATGCGCCCGAACCTTCCGTGGAGATCTCTTGCGTGCTGCCAACCTTCCCGCGTGATACGGCCAAGAGAGGGATGGGCAGGGGCCAGCACGACGCGGTCGCAACCCATCTTTTCGGCGAACGTCGCGAGCTCAAGCACGGGGTGGCCGCGCAGCAGACTGTCGAGCTTCTTGAACAGAAGGGGGTGATCCAGTCTCTCGCGGGCGATATCCGCCGCAGCCAATGTGCGCGAGATCGCTATGTCCGCGGTGCAATCGCGTGTCTCGGTCGAGTAGGCCGACAAACTGGCCGCGACGCCGGACGATGGCGCCCATGACACAGCGACAGGCATTGCAGGACGAGCGAATGCCGCCGCAGAGTCGAGGGCTCCGGTGAGATCATCGGCGACGAGATGGAGCGCTGAGATCACATGGCCTCCAGCGGTGCCACGATGACGTCGACGCCGCCTTCGCGGATCTTATCGAGGATGACTGGGTCTGCGCGTTCATCGGTTACGATCACGGATCCGGTCTCCAATTTCGCAGCGTGGAAGACCGAAGGCTCGCCGAATTTGGAGTGGTCGGCAACGATCACTGCGCGTCTCGATGCGCGCAAGATGGCCTGTTTTACACGCACGACGTCAAGGTTGGTTTCGCTGATGCCTGCTTCGGTCACGGCATGTGCGCCGACAAAGGCAAAATCAGCGCGAACGGTTTCAAGCAACGCTTCACCTGGAGAGCCAAGTAGCGTCGACGAGCCGGGGCGCACCGTACCGCCCGTGACAAGAACTCGGATGCGCGGAGATTCGGACAGGATCTGCCCGACCATCAGATCGTTTGTGATGACCGTCAAAGGCAACGAACCGCGAGCGATCTCGCGCGCGACCTCCATAACAGTCGAACCGCTATCGAGGATGATCGCCTGATGAGGCTCGATAAGAGCTGCAGCGGCGCGTGCGATCGCCTCCTTCTCGCTGCGCAGAATGTGCTCGGCAACCGCTTGGCCCGTTTCCAGCGTAACGAGTGCGCGGGCGCGCAGGCTTGCTCCGCCAAAGGAGCGATCGAGGAAACCGCCTTGCTCGAGCGTTTCGAGATCGCGGCGGATCGTTGAAACCGACGCGCCGATCTGCCCGGCGAGCTGCTGCACCGACACGGCACCGTCGGCCTTTAGAATTTGCAGGATTTCTGCGTGGCGCTGTGCCGGGATCAATCCGACGCGCGCCGATAACGGCCTGTGTTCCACTTTGCCACCTTCGCCAATGAGCGATTGCTACCAAACTCGGTCATCAAATGTCAAACTCGCGCAAAATCGATTGACAGGAAACCATCAGACAACGACACTCCCGCCAAAAGTCGACGCCACGATCGATGGATCGACGACGGACGAGCCACGGGAGGAATAGGCTAATGCAAGTGAAAACATTGGGAATTTTGGCGGCTGGTGCGCTGGCGGTCCTCGGTGTTCGTGATGCGAGTGCCGCTGATGTTTCCTGGAAATTCTACACGTACTTCGCGGCCAACGATAAGCCGACGACCCTGCATCGGGCGTTTGCGAAGGATGTTGAAACAGCGACCAACGGGCGCCTCAAGATCACCGTGTTTTCCGCTGCTGAATTGCCTTACAAGGCGGCCGACGTATTGCGCGTTGTCAGTTCGCGCCAAGTCGAGATGGGCGATGTCGCCTTCGGCTTCGTGGCCGGTGATGTGCCGGAGCTGAACGCGCTGTCGATGCCCTTCTCCTGCACGTCGATGGATAAGTTCTATGACACCCTCGCGCCGTCCATCGAAAAGCCGATCAACGATGTGCTGGAAAGCAAGTTCAAATCAACGTCGATCATGCAGTGGGTGATGCCTCCACAGCAGCTATGGCTTGCGAAGCCGGTCGATGGCGTCGACGGTCTCAAGAATCTCAAGGTTCGCTCCTGGAACCGCGAACAGGCCGAGATGATGCGATTGGCCGGCGGCTCGGGTATCACGATCACCCCCGCTGAGGTCATTCCTGCGCTCCAGCGCGGCGTCGTCGACGGAGCATTCACCGCCGCGGTTCCAGCGTTGGACTGGAAGTTCAACGAGGTGACCAAGTTCGGCTTCATGATCAACCTCACCCTGGCTCACCAGGCAATCGTGATCAATCAGGCGGCTCTCAGTTCTCTCCCAGAGGATTTGCGCAAGATCCTGGTCGCCAAGAGCGAGGAATGGGCGCCAAAGTATCGCTCAGAGCTGATCGCGGCGGACAAGTCAGCGCGTCAGACGCTGACGGAGAAAGGCATGACCCTGAAGGACGCCACGCCAGAGGAAATCACCCGGCTGCGCGATCTCACTGCGCCTATCGCCAATGACTGGGTCGGCAAGGTCGGCCCGGTGGGCAAGGATATGCTTGCCGTCGCAGTGAAGGCGTGCGGCTGAACCTCGTCTGAAATTAGCGGGGATGGCGGGTACACTCCATGGATCGCATACCGATTGTATCCCGCGTTCTCGATGTCGTTCAGTGGATAGGGCTGGTCATCGGCGTAGCAATGATCGTTGCAATGGCTGCGCTGATGAATGTTGAGATTGCCGGCCGTACACTCTTCGGCGTCTCCACCCAGATCGCTGACGAATACGCCGGTTACTTCTTCACTGCGGCGACGATGCTGTGTTTCGTCCCAGCTCTGCGCGAAGGACGTTTCCTCCGGGTTGAGGGGATCATCTCCCTCCTTCCGGGCCGCCCCCGGGCAATCATTGAGTTGGTTGCCGCGATTATCGGCGCCGTAACTTGCGCGGTTCTCGCCGACGCAACTTTCGATCTCGTCGCAGCGAGCGCTTCCTTCGGAACCCGCTCGCTGCAACCATCGGAGACGCCACTCGTCATCCCGCAGGCGGTGATGCCGTTCGGCTTCGGCGTCCTCGCGATCGCGTTCCTCGAGTGGGGCACTTTATGCGCCATTCGGCTTTGGCGGGGCGAGATCCCTCAAGAGGGACATCTGAATGCCGTGGACTGAGCTGCTCACGATCTACGGGATCCTGCTGGTTGCGACCCTGGCGTTTGGTGTTTCTATCGGTGCTGCAATGGGTTTCGTGGGCATCGTGGGGGTCACGATGGCAAGCGGAACGATGCTGTGGCCGACCTTCGGTGATATCGTTTTCAATACCACGACGAATTTCAGTCTCGTTGCGATTCCGCTTTTCGTGCTGATGGGCGAGCTGATCCTGCAGAGCGGTATTGCGGGGCGGTTCTATTCCGGCATCTCCGGGCTATTCAGCCGGGTGCCGGGTGGGCTTGCTCAGACGAACATCGCCGGGTGCGCAATCTTCTCGGCGATTGCAGGTTCGTCGGTTGCCACGGCGTTGACCGTCGGCACTGTCGCCGTCAAGGAAATGCGCTCGCGCGGTTACGCCGACAACCTGACGCTAGGTACACTGACGGCCGGTGGCTGTCTCGGTATTCTCATACCGCCGAGCATTCCACTGATCGTCTACGGTTCGATGACCCAGGAATCCGTCATCGACCTGTTCATGGCGGGTATTGTTCCCGGCATCGTATTGGCTCTGCTGTTTTCTCTGTACGTTGCCGTCCGTACTCTGATCACCCCAAGTCTCACGCCCAAGCGAGAACCGGCGTCGGGCCTCGGGATCGGGGTGGCGATCCGGGACTCGTTGCCAATTATAGGATTGATCAGCGCTGTCATCGGCGGCATGTACGCTGGCGTGGTAACGCCAACCGAAGCGTCCGGCTTTGGGTCGCTGCTCGCGCTGATACTGGCGATGGCCTATCGAGAATTGACGTGGTCGAAGCTTTGGATCGCGCTGCGTAATACTGTGCTGACCAGCGCCACGATTATGTTCATCACCATCAATGCGCAGGTGCTGAACTTCGCCGTCGTTTCGTCGGGAATCGGACGGGGACTGGCGGAATGGATGACAGCGCTCGATGTCTCTCAGTTCGTCTTTTTCTGCATCCTCCTGGTGGTTTACACTATCATCGGCATGTTGATCGACGGCTTGTCGATCATGCTGCTGACGGTGCCGTTGCTGTATCCGAGCCTCATGGCACTTGGCTTCAACGGGATATGGGTTGGGATTATTCTCGTGGTCTTCATCGAACTCGGCGCGCTGACGCCTCCGATGGGGCTCAATCTCTTCGCGATCAGTTCAATCGCGCCGGACCAAACGCTGGGTGAAATCGCGTGGGCGTCAGCGCCCTATGCGATCATCATTGTGGCGTTTTCGTTCCTGTTATACGCGGTCCCCGAGATCGTCCTCTGGTTGCCCGCTGCGCTGAAATAATCCGGAGCCCATCGCATGTTTGCGCCACCGCCTGTTGTCGAGCCAGCCGTTTTTACAAGGCTCCCCGATAAATTCAGGAAATCAGAGCCCACTTCGGAGTGGCATCGACATCAGCCAGGTGTCCTCCCCGCGCATTCCCTGTTGGAGGGTCCTTCTTTCGATCATGAGGGTCGGCTCTATTGCGTCGATATCCCATGGGGGCGGGTGTTCCGCATCGATGCGGCGGGTGAGTTCACGCTGATCGCGGAATACGATGGCGAACCCAATGGCCTGAAGATTCATAAGGACGGGCGCATCTTTATCGCCGATTACAAAAACGGAATCGTGATTCTCGATCCCGAAGCCGGAACGATCACGCCATTTCTGCCGCGTGTTCGCCTGGAACGGCTCAAGGCAGTGAACGATCTCGTCTTCGCCTCGAATGGGGATATGTACTTCACGGATCAGGGGCTCACGGGTTGGCACGATCCGAGCGGGCGTGTCTTCAGAGTTCGGGCCAATGGCCAGGTCGATTGTCTGCTCGACAACATTCCAAGTCCGAACGGCATCGTGCTCGACCCGAGTGAAAGCGTGCTCTATGTCGCCGTCACACGCGCGAATGCCATTTGGCGCGTGCCACTGATGCGCGATGGGACCGTCGCAAAAGTCGGAACGTTCATTCAGCTCTCGGGTGGCGGTGGGCCGGACGGCCTTGCCATGGATGAGGCCGGCAATCTCGCCGTGGCGCACATCGGCGTCGGAGCGATTTGGCTTTTCAGCCCGGCCGGAGAGCCTCTTTTGCGCATCCAGTCCCGCCACGGATCCCACACGACGAACATGGCCTACGGCGGGGAAGGGCGCCGCAGCTTGTTCATCACGGAGTCCGAAACCGGAACAATTCTTCGCGCTGAGATGCCGGTGCCTGGACGGTTGATGTATTCGGGATTTTGAATCTCAAGACCGCGGTACATGTGACTGCCGCAACTGCTGCGCGTGTGGAAGTGCTTAATGATGCTGGCCGCGACGGATCAGCAGTGGCTTTTCATCGACGAGCTGCCGTTGTTCCGAGGGCATACGGGCTGGTTTTCCGTCGTGGGAGCGTGTTCGACGTAGTCGATTATGACCAGGGCCGCGCTCGCCGATTTAGATCATGTTGTCTGTGGTGGCGTGCGCGCCTACCCGCGATCGGGGGCGGGAGCATCTGCCGAGGCACTCCACCGGAACAACCTGATGAAGCCGTAGAAGTAGCCGAGCCAAAGGAAGATGGAGAGGCCGTAGAAGACCACGGTGCGGATCGACCACAGCGGCCAGGAGCCGGCGGGCCCGATGGCAATCACATTAGGGTAGAACGAGAAAAGAGTGGAGCGCCATCCGTTCCACAGGAAGGTCACCTCCGTGTTGCGAGCTTCGGCGGTCTTGGCGTCGTTGAAGACACGCTCGCTATTGCGCTTCAACCACCACCAGGAATCTTCGTTGATCAACTCGAGGCCGCGGTCAGATCGGTTGCGCATGTAAATGTATTGGATGTCGCTCGTATGGCCGCGGGCGTCCGGATCGCTGCGGCGCACTTCCGTTCCGGTCACGACGCCGGTCGTCCATGTGGGGCGGGCGTGCTCCCATGCGAACCAGAGGGGGATGCCGACCACGACCGACGCGATGGCCAGAAGGGCTCCGCCCCTGCGCCAAAGGAGATAGGCGAGCACGCCAATCGCGAGCAGAATGATGTAGCCGTAAGACATCCAGGCTTGAAGCATGCCTTAAACCTCACCTTGGGCCGTTTCGAAGCGGTCGAGCCGCCCCAGCTTGCCGATGACATCCGCGATCGATGTGAGACACCCGCGAGCCACCGCATTCTTCGCCCATTTTCGCGCGCTCATGAAGCAGCTTTGACCTTCAATGGGATTATCACGTCGTGCGGAACGTCGCTTGCTGTTGTCCGCGAACCGCAGACGGTTCGGCCTCATCCATCTCAAGGATACCGCGAAAAGCGTCAGCCGCGGACACCGGTTCCTCCGCGCAGCATCCCTCGTAAAACTTCGTCGCATCCTAATTGCGGACTTTGCAGGAACAGCAATTGGCGGCGATATGATCGCCGCTCCCCAAATCAGTCAAACACACGTCCCTACAGAGGAAGGAGCGGCTCGCCTGCAGTGGTTCGCGACCGTGTCCGGGTGTTCAAAGGCGCAGGCAATCGTAACCTGAAGCACAGAAATCGACGGCTCTCAAAGTGGGGCGAGCGCATCGTCTTGGGCACGCATAATCGTGCATGTTTGGAACCCCAGCGCGTCTAGCGCTTCGTGCCCCGTCAGCTAAGTCATTGAAAAAGATGGCTCCGCGGGTAGGATTCGAACCTACGACCAACCGGTTAACAGCCGGTTGCTCTACCGCTGAGCTACCGCGGATCAGCCGGAGACCATCTTGAGACCCGGGCTCTTAGCAGAAACATTCCGGCCCGGCTAGCCCCTGATGCGCTTGTCTGCATTTGAGACGCAAAATCGTGGCGCGTGTCCCCGGCAAGCATGCAAGATGATGACAGTTTTGTGTCAGTTCCGCTATGGACTGGCCTGACACCATTGCCTGCGGGCTTTCCTATGACCCAATCGACCTTGTCGCGGCGCGTGGCGCGCGCTGACGGCAATCTCGCGATCAGCGGGACAGCCGCTGAAGGACTGCGGCTGCAGCCGGAGACTTAGCCTATGGATCTGTTCGTCTTCGTGGCTGTCCTCGCCGCAGCGGCCTGTCATGCCGGATGGAACGCGCTGCTGAAGGTCAAGCTCGATCCCTTCACGACGGTGTGTCTGATTTCAGTCGCGAGCGGTATCGTCGTGGCGCCGATCGCCTTTTTTATCGACTTTCCGGAGCCGGAAGCCTGGATCTTCATCGGCATCTCGATGGCCGTGCACATTGCCTACTATGTGGCGCTGGCGGAGGCCTATCGGTTCGGCGATCTGTCGCAAGTGTATCCGATCGCGCGAGGGACCGCGCCGCTGATCACGGCGTTGGGCGCCGCGGTTGGAGTGGGTGAACCGCTTGGGTTGGCGGGCTGGGCCGGTGTGATCCTGCTGGCGCTCGGCATCATGGCGCTGGCTCTGCGGCGCGGAAGCGCGGGCATTGTCCGTTTTCAGGGGCGATCCATCGGCTTTGCCCTGCTGACGGCAGTCACGATCGCAGGATACACGATCGTCGATGGAACCGGGGCGCGGATCGGGCCGTCGCCATTTCCCTATATCGTCTGGCTGTTCATCGTCGACGGGATCGCGATGCTCATCTTTGGCTTCATTCGCGTACCGCGCATCATGATCGAGGGAGCCAGGTCATCCTGGCCGGTGGTGCTGGCCGGAGGCGCCATGTCCCTTGCAGCTTATGCGATCGCGATATGGGCGATGACGGTTGCTCCGATCGCGCTTGTCGCGGCGTTGCGCGAGACCAGCGTATTGTTTGCAGCCTTGATCGGTGTCGTATTTCTGCGCGAGCCGGTGAACGGCGTCCGCATTCTGGCCGGATGCATCGTCGTCGCGGGGCTGATCATGCTCCGCGTGCACTAACCCCCGCGACTTCTATCAGGCCTTGCCTTCTGTCACCGGACGAAACAGAGACGTATCGTCGGACGACGTCGATGCTGCCTCCCGGCTTCCTTCGCGCAGCCGGCTGTCACGCAACTCGCCGGCTGCTTCCAGGATCGGGTAGGCCACGGACGTCAGATGCGAGTTGATGCGCTTCAGGTCGCGGATGATGTCGAGGTGAATCGAGCTGGTTTCGATCGATTCCGCGCGTCCCTGCTTCAGGCGCTCGAAATGACGATCCGCGGCCTCGAACTCCTTGGCGCGCATCGCCGTCTTCACTTGCAGCAGGCGCCGTGCGAGCGTGACATCGCGGGTGGCGAACACATTGAGAGCAAGACGCATATTATCGACCACCTGGCCGTGGAACCGCTTCAACTCCGCCAGCCCTTCGGGTGAGAACGAGTAGCGCTTCTTGATCTTCTTGGAGGCCAGTTCCATCAGGTTTTTGTCGATGATGTCGCCGACGTGCTCCAGATTGGTGGTGAACGTCAGGATCTCGACGTAGCGGCGGGATTCTTCCTCGCCCATGTTCGATTTGGACACGCGGATGAGGTACAGCTTGATCGCCTCGTAGAGCGAATCGACATCATCGTCGGCCTTTTCCAGCTCTTTCACGATCTTCAAGTCGCTGCCCTCGATGGCCGGCAGCGACTTGCGCAGCATTTCCAGAACGATATCACCGACGTGCAGTGTCTCACGCATGGCGCAGCCCAGCGCTTCGGACGGTGTATCGAGAACGCTGGTCTCCAGATGTTGGGCGACGGCGCGGTCAGGGGCCTGGGCCGGGGGCGGCAGGATCCAGGTGACAAGGCGCGTCAGTGGCGTCAGGAGTGGAAGGAAGACCAGAGCCACGGCGACATTGAACGCCGTGTGGAAGTTCAAGATCAGGCGTGCGGGATCGGCGCTGATGTGGCTGAGCATGGCAACGGCCCAGCCGAGGAGCGGGATCATGGCGACAGCCACCACGCCGCGGGCGATGAGATTGCCGAGCGGAACCCGGCGGGCGGTGACAGGGGCTCCAGTCAAGGCCGTGAGTGGCGAGATGGCGCCGCCGATGTTGGCCCCCAGGACCAGGGCGAGCGCCAGGGTAGGGGCAACCGCGCCGCTCAGGGCGAGCGATAGAATGAAGAGGACGACCGCCAGGCTTGAATGGGCGACCCATGTCAGGATGGCAGCGACGAGGACTGCAATCGTCGGTTCGGTCCCCAGAGCGGACAGCACGATCGCCACCGTCGGGCTTTCGCGCAAAGCGCCGGACACCGTGCCCAGGACCGTCAATGCCAGGAGTACCAGGGCCAGACCGATGCTGATGCGCCCGATGCTCTTTGCGCGATCGCTGTCAGAAACGGAGAACACGACGACGCCGGTGATCATCGCGGCCGACCACAGCCATTTGATGTCGAACGCGAAAACTTGGGCTACCAGCGTTGTTCCGACATCGGCGCCGAGCATGATGGCCAGAGCGACGGGAAGCGTGACGAGCCCCCGGCCCGCGAAGGACGCGAGCAGCAGTGCAGTCGCGGTTGCGCTTTGCAGAATGCCCGCAGCACCGACGCCGGCGCCGAACGCCGTCACGCGGTTGCGTGAAGCGCGACTGAGAAGAGCTCGCAGTGGCGCGCCGAACGCACGGGTCAGTCCAGTTCGGACCATCCGCACGCCCCATAGCAGCAGTGCCACGCCACCCAAAAGTGTCAGAAGCAGCTCACTACCAGCCATGTTCTTCTTCTTCTCCCAGATGCCCGCGTAGGCGCGGCGAATCAGAAGGTGCCTTTAGTATGACAGTTTTGTGACACTCTAAGCTTGTTTGATACAACACTTAAGTCACAGTTTTGATCCGCTTTTCTCGCGTTCGGTGAGCCATCCACTGCGGAGTGCAAGCCGTCGAGCGGCCTCCAGAAACCGGGCGATAGACCCCAATCCGCGGCGTTCCGTGAGGCAGATGGCGTATTCCGCGACGGAGACGTCGGAACCGCGGATTGGTATCGCGACCATGCGCGGATCACGGCCCACTTCGCTGGCGAATGCGAGGCCGATACCGAAGCCGGAGGCCACGGCTTCGTTGACGGCCTCGCGCGTCGCGACATCGAAAACCTGGCCGGTCCGGACGCCGGAGTTCTTGAGCTGAGCCTCCGCGACTTCCCGGGTGATCGAGCCGCGTTCGCGGATGACGACGTCACGACCCGCGAGATCTCCCAGACGCAGCAGTTTGCGTTGAGCCAGAGGATCTTTGGTCGGGACGAGAAGCACCAACCTGTCTTCACGGATCTTGAGAGCAAAGAGGCGCGGATCGGAGGTCGGGCGCGCCATGATGCCGAGGTCCGCATCGTCGGACAGCACGCGCGCCATCACGGCGGCAGAATTATCGATGTGCAGCGAGAAGCTGACCGATGCCGTACCCTTTTTCAGCTCCGCCAGAACCGGCAGGACGTGAACGGCGCTGTCGGCTGCGATACGCAGATGTCCCCGCGACGGAATGCGGCTCGATGCAAGGGCGCGGCCCACCTCATCCATGGCCTCCGCCAGCTTTCGGGTTGCCGTGAACAGCTCCTGGCCGGCGGCGGTCAGACGAATGCCGCGGCCGCCGCGCTCCAGAAGGGGCACGCCGGCCGTTCGCTCCAATGCCCGGACCTGCGCGGAGAGTGTCGGCTGGCTGACGCCGCCCAAACGCGAGGCGACCGTGAAACTTCCGGCGACGGCCACCTTGTGAAACGCCAGGACGTGGTTCAGATTCATAGATACGGTCTATATTTGCGATCGAAGATGTATATTGGATCAATATATGCGAGAGCGCTACTGTTTGCACCAGTCGCATTAAACAGGAACTGGGACAGCCATCATGGTTGGCAAACGCGCTGTGTCGGAGACCGGGGATCCGCTGCTGTTGACGCCGGGCCCGCTGACCACGGCCAAGTCGGTCAAGGAGGTGATGGTCCACGATTGGGGCTCTCGCGACGCCACCTTCCTGCGTATCAACAAGGAAGTGTTGGAGGGGCTGCCGGCGGTGGTGAATGCGACCGGCACCCACGTCACGGTTCCGATGCAGGGCTCAGGCACCTTCGCTGTCGAGGCGATGCTGACGACGTTCATTCCGCCGAATGGCAAAGTGCTGCTGCTGATCAACGGCGCCTACGGTCATCGCGCCAAGAAGATTTGCGACATCGCTCGCCGCGCCGTCGTCGTCCACGAGACGCCCGAGGATACGCCTCCGGATCTGGCCGAGGTTGATCGTATCCTCGCCTCAGACAAATCCATCACGCACGTTTTTACGGTCCATTGTGAGACGACCAGCGGCATTCTCAATCCGGTCGTCGAGATCGGTGCTCTTGCCGCAAAGCATGGCCGCCGGCTGCTGATCGACTCCATGAGTGCGTTCGGAGCGATGCCGCTGGATGCGAAGGTTGTGAGCTTCGATGCTGTCTCCGCCTCCTCCAACAAGTGCATCGAAGGCGTGCCGGGCCTCGGCTTCGTCATCGCACACACCGAGGCGTTGGCTGAGACCAAAGGCAATGCCACCACCTTGGTTCTCGACCTGCACGATCAGTGGCAGAACTTCGTCAAGACCGGTCAGTATCGCTTCACGCCGCCGATCCACGTCATCGTATCGTTCCACCAGGCGCTGAAGGAGTTCCAGGCCGAAGGCAGTCAGCCCGGACGCGGAAAGCGCTATGCGGAGAATTGCCGGGTGTTGATCGACGGCATGAAGGCGATGGGGTTCAAGCCGCTGCTGCCGGAGAAGCTGCAGGCACCGATCATTGTCACCTTCCATATGCCGAAGGACGATAAGTTCGTTTTCCAGACGTTCTACGACTCGCTGAAAGACCGCGGCTACGTCATCTATCCGGGCAAGCTGACGGTGGCTGACAGCTTCCGCATCGGCTGCATCGGACGGCTGAACGCCGACCATATGCGCGGCGCTTTGGCGGCGATCCAGGACGTCCTTGCTGAAATGGGTGTTTCCAGCCTGAAATCGGCTGCTTAGGAGAATTCAAACGATGAATGCCAATCGCGCGGCCAATCAGGTCGTCTGCAACGGCCGCAATTACAGCTTTCCGCGTGCGCCGACTGTCGTCATTTGCCTCGACGGTTCGGAGCCGGGTTACATTGAGGAAACGATCAAGGCCGGGCGGGCACCGACGTTCGCGCGCTTTATGAAGGACGGCGCCAACCTGCTCGCCGATAGCGTCATCCCGAGCTTCACAAATCCCAACAACCTGTCGATCATCACCGGCCGCCCGCCCGCCATCCACGGCATCGCGGGCAACTTCTTCTGGGACGAATCCGCCCAGACCGAAGTGATGATGAACGATCCGAAGTTCCTGCGTGCGCCGACTATTCTGAGGGCGTTCCACGACGCAGGAGCGAAGGTCGCGATGGTGACGGCCAAGGATAAGCTGCGACTGCTGCTGTCCAACGGCCTCGATTACTCATCGGGCCGTGCGATCGCGTTTTCCTCGGAAAAGGCAGACAAGGCGACCAAGACGGACAACGGCATCGATAACGTGCTGGAGTTCGTCGGCAAGCCGGTTCCGGATGTCTACTCCGCCGGACTGTCGGAGTTCATCTTCGCTGCGGGCGTCAAGCTGATGAACACGTTCCGCCCCGACCTGATGTATCTATCGACAACCGACTACATCCAGCACAAAGCCGGACCCGGCACGCAGATCGCCAACGACTTCTACGCGATGATCGATGGTTATCTCGCCGAGCTGGACAAGGCTGGCGCCATCATCGTCGCGACGGCCGATCACGGGATGAACAACAAGCATCTGGCTGACGGCTCACCGGATGTCATTTACCTGCAGACCCTGTTTGACGAATGGCTCGGCAAGGGCGTGGCGCGGGTGATCCTGCCGATCACCGATCCTTACGTCGCGCATCACGGCGCGCTGGGATCGTTCGCGACGGTACACGTTCCCAACGAGGCAATGGTGCCAGGGCTGCTGGACAAGCTCTGGAAGGTCGACGGTGTCGAAACGGCATGCAGCCGCGCGGTTGCGTGCGAGCAGTTCGAGCTTCCGCCGGATCGCATCGGTGACATCGTGGTGCTGTCGACCCGCAACAAGGTGCTGGGCACGGCGCCTGAGAAGCATGACCTGTCGGGCCTCGATGAGCCGCTGCGCTCGCATGGTGGGCGTACCGAGCAGCGCGTGCCGATGATTTCCAATCGCAAAATTCAGCTTCCGGCTGACCGGAAGCTGCGGAATTTCGACGTTTTTGACGTCGCCCTCAATCACGTGGTCTGAGAACCGCGATCCAACGGAGAGCCTACGATGCAGGAAAAGGTGAGAGCGCCGAAACTGCCTACGGCCAGACACGAAAAAATGCGCATCGCCGGCAAACTGGTGGATGCCGATGAGCGCGTCGAGGTCTTCAATCCCTATACCGGTGAAGTCGTCGGGACAGTGCCGGCCGCCAGCCCCGCGCAGGTGGCCGAGGCATTCCGCATCGGTAATGACTACAAGTCGAAGCTGACCCGTTACGACCGGCAGAAAATCCTGACGCGGACGGCAGAAATCCTGGCGTCGCGCCGCGAGGAGATTGCGCACCTCATCACGGCCGAATCCGGACTTTGCCTGAAGGATTCGCTGTACGAAGTGGGGCGCGCTTATGACGTCTATCTGCTCGCCGGGCAGATGGTGATCCGCGACGACAGCGAGATCTATTCCTGCGATATCACCCCGCACGGCAAGGCGCGGCGCATTTATACGTCGCGCACGCCGGTGCTTGGCTGCATTTCGGCGATCACACCCTTCAATCACCCGCTGAACATGATCAGCCACAAGATCGCCCCGGCGATCGCAACCAACAACCGCGTCGTCGCCAAGCCGACCGAGTTGACGCCGCTGACCGCGCTGCTGCTCGCAGACATCCTTTATGAAGCTGGTCTGCCGCCGGAGATGCTGTCGATCGTCACCGGCAACCCGCGCACCATGGGCGACGCCATGATCACAGATCCGCGCGCCGACATCGTCACCTTCACGGGCAGCGTCAAGGTCGGCAAGTACATTGCCGAGAAGGCGGGCTACAGGCGCATTATCCTGGAACTCGGCGGCAATGATCCGCTGATCGTCATGGAGGACGCGGACCTCGACAAGGCCGCCGAACTGGCGGTGCAAGGCGCGACTAAGAATTCCGGACAACGCTGCACGGCCGTCAAACGGATTCTTGTGGTTGAGAAGGTCGCGGACGCGTTTGCTGAGAAGGTTCTGGCGAAGGCGAAGAAACTACGGTCCGGCGATCCGATGGATCCGAACACCGACGTCGGAACCGTCATCCACGAGCGCGCCGCGATGGAATTCGAGGCCCGTGTCAACGACGCGGTCGCCAAAGGTGCAAAGCTGTTGCACGGCAACGACCGCAAGGGTGCGTTGTTCCCGGTCACGGTCGTCGATCACATTCCTTACACCTGCGAACTGGTGAAAGAAGAAACTTTCGGCCCGGTCGTGCCGATCATTCGCTGTCCGAATAACATTGACGACGTCATCCGCATTTCCAATTCGACGGCGTTCGGCCTGTCGTCAGGCGTCTGCACCAACCGGCTCGACTACATCACGCGCTTCGTCAACGAGCTGGATGTCGGTACGGTCAATATCTGGGAAGTGCCGGGTTACCGCATCGAGATGTCGCCGTTCGGCGGGATCAAGGATTCCGGCCTCGGCTACAAGGAAGGCGTTTGGGAAGCGATGAAGAGCTATTCCAACGTCAAGACCTATTCGCTGCCTTGGCCGCAGGGATAAGGGCGTGGTGTTCGGAATTTTGATGAGATTAAGTGCGCTGCTCCTTCATGTCGTCGTATCGTGTCAAACGGGAAGCCGGGATGAGTGAGAATACCTGCGCCCGTTTCCAGGCTGCTCATACCCAGGGCAAAGCGCTGCTCGATTATGCACAGTGTCCAAAATCATTAATGGGCCTCCCTTGGAGGCCTATTTTTTTAGCCGGAAATCGCGACTTGCGATATCGAATCCCTATGCAAATTCGAGCTACCCGACGTAGTATGCGTTCCAATAAACTTCAACACAGCAGGCGCGAGGCGCATCCGTCAGCAGGTTCATGAAAAACGCACCACCGGCTTGGAAGCCGGATGCAAGCGTAGACCAGTTTCTGTTTTTGTCGCGAAGGAGGGAGTATCTATGAAGTTGAAGACGAGTTTTGCATTTGCCGCCGCGGCGTGTGCCGCATTCGGTTTGACAGCCACCGCGAGCCTTGCGCAAAAGACCCAGGTGACGATCTACACCGCGATCGAGAACGATCAGCTCGCGCCCTTCAAGGCGGCAATCGAGAAAGCGGTGCCCGAGGCTGAGGTCGTTTGGGTTCGCGATTCCACCGGCGTCATCACCGCGCGTTTTCTCGCAGAAAAAGACAATCCACGCGCCGATGTCGTGCTTGGTCTCGCGGCCACGTCCCTGCTGGTTTTCGAAAAGGCAGGTCTCCTTGAGACTTACAAGCCGGCGGGTGTTGATGCTTTGAAAGCCGAATTCCGTGACGGCAAGGATCCCTACACCTGGACGGGGATGGACGGTTATCTCGGCGTGATCTGCTACAACACGGCTGAGGCCGGAAAGGCCAACATCAAGGCTCCGACGACCTGGAAGGATCTTACGGCCCCCGAATACAAGGGCAAGCTGGTGATGCCGCATCCGGCGTCTTCCGGCACGGGCTACCTGATGGTCGGCGCCTGGCTGCAGATGATGGGCGAGGACGCGGGCTGGAAGTTCATGGACGCCCTGCATGAGAACATGGCTGTCTACACCCATTCCGGCAGCGCGCCGTGCGTGCAGGCTGCGCGCGGCGAGCGTGTCGCCGGTGTCGCTCTCGATATGCGCGGCGCTTCTGAGAAGACCAAGGGCGCGCCGCTCGAGGTGATCGTTCCGGCCGAAGGCACGGGCTGGGAAATGGAAGCCACCGCCATCGTCAAGGGCACGAAGAATCTCGAGCTCGCCAAGAAGGTGGCGGATTGGGGTGCAACCAAGGCCGCCAACGAACTCTATTCGAAGACCTACGCCGTTGTCGCCTATCCGGGCGCGGGCTCCTATCCTCCAAACTATCCGAAGGAGGCCGAGCAGCGGCTCATCAAGAACGACTTCGCCTGGATGGCTGAAAACCGCGAGCGCATCCTCAAGGAATGGTCGAAGCGGTACGAGAGCAAGGCGGCTCCGAAGAACTGAGTTGACGCTGGGAACGGCCGCCACATGGCGGCCGTTTCCATTTTCGATGCAAAAGGATCTCATCATGCTGCAGACGCTGCAACGCACGCCGCCGGCCAGTGGGAAGGGGGACAGCAAGCGTGTGTATCTCAGCATCCGTAATCTGACGAAGACGTTCGGCAGCTTCACCGCTTTGAAGTCCGTGTCGTTGGACGTTCTGGAGGGCGAACTGATCTGCTTTCTGGGACCATCCGGGTGCGGCAAGACCACATTGCTGCGCGCCGTTGCCGGTCTCGATATGCATGATGAAGGCGTGATCGAGATGGGCGCGCGCGATGTCTCGAGCCTGCCGCCGTCGGCACG
This sequence comes from Pseudomonadota bacterium, assembly GCA_023423275.1. GTDB lineage: Bacteria > Pseudomonadota > Alphaproteobacteria > Rhizobiales > Hyphomicrobiaceae > ZC4RG25. The sequence goes on along the minus strand of JAFAFW010000020.1, from coordinate 60,797 downwards.
TGACTTCGGTATCGTATTTCAGTCCTATGCCCTTTTTCCGAATCTGACGATCGATGCCAACGTCGGGTATGGCCTTGTCAATCGCCGTTTGCCCCGCAACCAGATCCAGGCGCGCGTCAAGGAATTGCTGTCGCTGGTCGGTCTGCCGGATCAGGGTGCAAAGTATCCGGCGCAACTGTCCGGCGGCCAGCAGCAACGCGTGGCACTGGCGCGCGCCCTTGCCATGTCTCCGGCGTTGCTGTTGCTCGACGAGCCGTTATCAGCACTCGATGCGCGCGTCCGCGTACGATTGCGCGATGAGATCAAGGCCCTCCAGCGCCGTCTTGGCGTCACCACCATCCTGGTCACGCACGACCAGGAGGAAGCGCTGGCGATGGCCGATCGGATTGTCGTCATGAATCACGGCGTCATCGAGCAAGTCGGCGCGCCGGCGGAAATCTACGCCCGTCCGGCGAGCGCCTTTGTGGCCGACTTTGTGGGCACCATGAACTTTCTCGATGCGGTCGTTTCGGGGGCGGACCGGGTGCGCGTTGGCAGCATCGAGCTGCAATGCGCGAGCCTGGGCCGGTATGCGGTTCACACGCCGGTCAAACTTGGATTCAGGCCTGAAGAGATCAGGATTCGCGGCGTCACCGCCGATACGCCCAATCAGGTGTCCACGGTCGTCGAGCTCCTCGATTATCTCGGTGCTTTCTGCCGCGCAACCCTGGCCCTTGACGCCGCCTCGGATATCAAACTGCTGGCGGATTTTTCCGCGAATGCCATGCGTGACCTGGCGATTACCGAAGGGCAACCATTGACGGTGGTGCTGCCCCCTGAGGCCTTGCGCGTATTTCCACGCGACGAGAGACCCGCAGAATGACAATCGCTGAATCGGCACTATCGCCGGTCACCCGTCAGCTTTCCCGCGAAGATTGGGTGATGCGGATCGGGGTCTCGATCCTCATCCTGTTTCTCATCACGATAATCGCGCTTCCCATCGGTCTGTTGCTCAGCAAAAGCTTTCAGAACTCGGAAGGGCAATTCGTCGGTCTGGCGAATTATATCGTTTATTTCTCCACGCCGACCCTCGTCCAATCGATCTGGAACAGCCTTTTCATTGCGATCACGGCGACGACGATCATTCTGCCTCTGGCTTTCGGCTATGCCTATGCGCTGACGCGGACGTGTATGCCCTTCAAAGGGTTTTTCATGGCGGTGGCGCTGTTGCCGATTTTCGCACCGTCGCTCCTGTCGGCGATCTCACTGATTTATATCTTCGGAAATCAGGGCTTCCTGCGCGACCTGATGATGGGTGCCTCGGTTTATGGTGCGATCGGGATTTTGATGGCGCAGGTGTTCTATTGCTTCCCCTTTGCGGTACTCATTCTGGTCACCGCGCTGTCGTTGGCGGATGGCCGCCTCTATGAAGCCGCGAATGCGCTGGGGACGTCGAATTGGCGTATCTTCTGGACCGTCACCGTTCCGGGAATCAAATACGGTCTTGTCAGCGCCGGGTTCATCGTCTTCACGCTCGTCATTACGGATTTCGGCATCGCCAAGGTGATCGGCGGCCAGTTCAACGTGCTGGCGACGGACGCCTACAAACAGGTCGTCGGTCAGCAGAATTTCGAGATGGGCGCGGTCGTCGGCTTCGTGCTGCTGGTGCCGGCCGTGGTGGCTTTTGCGGCCGATCGGCTCATTCAGCGCAAGCAGGTCGCATTGCTCTCGGCACGCGCGGTTCCGCTGGAACCGAAGCCGGTCCGTGGCCGCGATCTGGCGTTTGTCGGCTATTGCGGAATTCTCGGTTTTCTCATCGTCGGCATTCTGGGCGTCGCGGTATGGGCGTCCTTCGTGACGTACTGGCCTTACAACCTGTCACTCAGCCTCAATAACTATCAGTTCGGAAATTTCGACCCGGACGGATGGGATACCTATTTCAATTCGCTGAAGATGGCAGCAATGGCTACCGTCTTCGGGACGATCATCATCTTCACCGGTGCCTATCTGGTCGAGAAAGCCCAGGGCTTCCGTTACGGGCGCGGACTTGCTCATTTCCTGGCCATGCTGCCGATGGCGGTGCCGGGATTGGTTATCGGTCTGGCATACGTCTTTTACATCAATGCGCCTTGGAATCCATTGAACGTGTTCTACGGCACGATCCTGGTGCTTGCCTTCAATACCATCGCCCACTTTTACACGACCGCCCACATCACAGCGGTGACGGCCTTGAAGCAGATCGATCCAGAATTCGAATCTGTCTCCGCCTCACTGAAAGTGCCGTTCTGGCGCACTTTCCGCCGTGTCACCGTGCCGATCTGCATGCCCGCGATCCTCAACATCGCCGTCTATATTTTCGTCAACGCGATGACGACGGTTTCGGCGGTGATCTTTCTCTATGGCCCGGGCACGAAACTGGCGTCTGTGTCGATCGTTCATATGGATGAGGCCGGCTTCACTGCGGGTGCGGCGGGCATGGCAACCATGATCGTGCTGACGGCGCTGGGCGTAAAGCTTCTGCACTTTGCTTTGAATTGGCTTGTCTTCGATAAGTTGCAAGCCTGGCGCAAACGGTGAGAGAAAGCGTGTGAATCCCAAAGGTCAAAAGCCCGCACTTCGGCTGGTCGCGCAATCCGAAAGCGATACCAACCTCACCAGCCGGCGCGTGGAATGGCAATCGCGCAATCTCGACCCGTCGACGCGTTCGCTGCTCGATGAAGATACGCGTTACTTCCTGCGCCAGTCGGTCTCGACACCGTGCCTGAATGCCATCGCGCGGGCGGAGGGCATCTGGATCGAGGATGTCACCGGCCGTCGTTACATGGATTTCCACGGCAACAACGTGCATCACATCGGCTATGGCCATCCACGCCTGAAGCGGGCGATCGCCGAGCAGATGGACGCGTTGCCGTTCGCGCCGCGTCGCTACGCCTGCCAGGAGGCCGTGGAGTTGGCCCGTAAGCTCGCCGAGATTTCTCCGGGCTCGCTTTCGAAGGTTCTATTTACGACCGGCGGCTCGGATGCCAATGAAGTGGCCATCAAGCTGGCGCGGACCGCGACCGGCCGCTTCAAGACGCTGTCGTTCTGGGACAGCTTTCATGGTGCGGGCATTGGTGCGTCGGCATTGTCCGGTGAAGCGCTGTTCCGCTCCGGTCCCGCGGCCCCGCTGGTGGTTGGGGCCAATCATGTCGCGCCGTTCGGAAGCTACCGTTGCCCGTACGGCATGAAGACCGCGGAGGAATCCGGCGAGGCCTGCGCGCGCATGATCGAGTACATCCTCGAGCGCGAGGGTGATGTCGCTGCCCTGATTGCGGAGCCCATTCGTGCGGTGCCGTATGTACCGCCGCCCGGCTTCTGGAAACGTGTGCGTGAGGCGTGCGACCGGCATGGCACGCTGCTGATCTTTGATGAGATTCCGATGGGTCTTGGCAAGACAGGCCGCATGTTTGCGTCGGAGCATGATGGCGTGGTTCCGGACATCATGGTGGTGGGCAAAGCGCTGGGCGGCGGCATCCTGCCGATTGCGGCCGTGATCGCGAAGCCAGAACTCGACGTTGCGGGCGATTTTGCCTATGGCCATTACACGCATGAGAAGAATCCCGTGACGACTCGCGCGGCGCTGACCACGATCCAGATCATCGAGGATGAGAAGCTCGTCGGGAACGCGGCGCGCGTCGGCGACATCGCGATGGAGCGCATGCAGCAAATGCTCGGCCGCCTGCCGGCCGTGGGAGACGTGCGTGGGCGCGGCCTGATGCTCGGTATCGAACTGGTCAAGGATCGTGACACCAAGGAGCCGGACAACGATCTGGCAGAAGCTGTCATGTATCGTGCGCTCGATGCCGGGCTGTCCTTCAAGACAACGATGGGCAATGTCCTGACGCTGACCCCGCCGCTGACCACCACCGCGGACGAGATGATACGTGCGCTGGATATCATCGAGCGCGCAACCCAAGCATAATGGGCTGGTTCTCCGTCGGGGGCGGAGATGGTTTGGAAGGGGAGGGCGTTCATGCCTGGCATGCTCAGCTTCGACGAACTCAAGGCAGCCGTTGCGCTCGGCAGCATCGATACCGTCGTTGTCGCGATGATCGATATGCAGGGCCGTTTGATCGGCAAGAGGTTTCAGGCGGAATTTTTCGTCGACGGGGCCTCCCAGGAAACGCACGGCTGCGATTACCTCCTCGCCAATGACATCGATATGGAGCCAGTGCCGGGTTATGCGGCGGCAAGCTGGACCAAGGGATACGGCGACTTCGTCATGAAGCCGGATCTGGCGACGCTGCGGCGTGTTCCATGGCTCGAAGGGACGGCGCTGGTGTTGTGCGACGTGCTGGACCATCACCACCATGATGTGCCGCATTCGCCGCGCCAGATCCTGAAGAAGCAGATCGCGCGGCTGGCCGAGCGCAAGATGCGGGCGTATTTCGCCTCGGAGCTCGAGTTCTACCTGTTCGATGAGACGTTCGAGAGCGCGGCCGAGAAGCGCTTCCACAATCTGAAGACCGCGGGCACCTACATCGAGGATTATCACATCCTGCAGACCACGAAGGAGGAGGGCGTCATGCGCGCCATCCGCAAGGGGCTGCAAGGTGCCGGTATTCCGGTCGAGAATTCGAAGGGCGAGTGGGGACCCGGTCAGGAAGAGATCAACGTTCGCTACAGCGATGCGCTGGATATGGCCGACCGGCACGTGATCCTGAAGAACGGCATCAAGGAGATGGCCCATCTGCACGGCAAGGCGGTCACCTTCATGTCGAAGTGGCGGTACGACCTTGCGGGATCGTCGGCGCATGTGCATGCGTCGCTGTGGGATGAGGCCGGAAAGACGCCGCTGTTCCTGGACGAATCCGGCGAGTACGGTATGTCGAAGCTGATGCGTTCGTTCGTGGCCGGACAACTCAAGTACGCGCGTGACATGACCTACTTCCTCGCGCCGTATATCAATTCCTACAAACGTTTCCAGGCGGGCACGTTCGCGCCGACCAAGGCGGTGTGGAGCCGCGATAACCGCACGGCGGGATTCCGGCTCTGCGGTGAGGGCACGAAGGGTATCCGCATCGAGTGCCGCATCGGCGGCGCGGATCTCAATCCGTATCTGGCCTTTGCGGCATTGCTCGCGGCAGGTCTTGCAGGCATCGAGGAGAAACTCGCGTTGGATGCGCCATTCTCGGGCGACGCTTACGTCAGCGAAAGTATTCCCGAGGTGCCAAAGACTCTCCGGGAGGCAATCGAGAGCCTCGACACGTCGGAGTTCATGCGCGGCGCGTTCGGCAGCGAGGTGGTCGATCACTACGTCCACACCGGCCGCTGGGAGCAATTCGAGTATGACCGCCGGATCACCGACTGGGAATTGATGCGCGGCTTCGAGCGCTACTGACGCGTTCAAATACCGCAGCGCCGCCGTGCGGTCGAAACCATAACCCTATCGCGAGTGCGAACCGGGACACCAGGGTCTGAGCCATGTCGGAAGTCGTCTGTATTTCGCCTATTGACGGACGCGAGGTGGCGCGTCGTGCCACGGCGACGGCGGGCCAGATCGAAGCTGCTCTGAACCGTGCCCGCATTGCCCAGCGGGAATGGCGCCGTGTTCCGGTCAAGGATCGCGCCGCGCTCATGATGCGCTTTCTGGAGGTCATGCGCGAGCTCAATCCCGAAATCGCTCATGAGCTGGCGGTGCAGATGGGCCGTCCGGTGCGTTACGGCGGTGAGTTCAACTCGTTCGCGGACCGCGTCACGACCATGGCGGGTTTGGCCGAGGAGGCACTGGCGCCGATCGTTCCCGAGCCCAAGGCGGGATTTAAGCGCTACATTCGTCGCGATCCGTTGGGGCTGCTGCTGGTCGTTGCGCCGTGGAATTATCCATACCTCACGGCCGTCAACACCATCGTTCCGGGACTGATCGCCGGCAATGCCGTCATCCTGAAAGCGGCATCGCAGACGCTGTTGACGGGTGAGCGTTTCCAGCAGGCCTTTGACAAGGCGGGGCTGCCCGCTGGGTTGTTCCAGAACCTCGCCCTCAGCCACCAGGATACCGCGAAGCTGCTCGGCTCCGGCGCGGTTGATCACGTCACCTTTACGGGCAGCGTGGAGGCGGGGCGTGCGATCGAGCGCGCCGCAGCCGGGACGTTCACGTCGGTCGCCCTCGAGCTGGGAGGCAAGGACCCCGCCTACGTCCGTGCCGATGCGAAGCTTGAACATGCCGTCGAAAACCTTGTCGATGGGGCGTTCTTCAATTCCGGTCAGAGCTGTTGCGGGATCGAACGCATCTACGTCGCTGCGGAGATTTACCAGCCGTTCGTCGAAGGATTCGTGGCGCTGACGCGTCAGTACGTTCTGGACGACCCGCTCGATCAGGCGACGACGCTCGGTCCGATGGCCGCCACCCGGTTCGCCGATCTGGTGCGCGGACATACGGCGGAAGCTGTCGGCAAGGGGGCCAAGGGGCACGTTGATGCTTCAGCCTTCAGGCGCAATCAGGACGGCACCCCGTGGCTGGCGCCCCAGGTTCTGACGGATGTCGATCACGGCATGAAGGTGATGATGGAAGAAAGCTTCGGTCCGGTGGTTGGTATTATGAAGGTGTCGGACGACGCAGAAGCCGTAAAGCTGATGAACGATTCGCCCTACGGTCTGACGGCTTCGGTCTGGACGACTGATCTTGCGGCGGCGAAGCAAATCGGCGCGGAGATCGAAACCGGCACGCTGTTCATGAACCGCTGCGATTACCTCGATCCGACGCTTGCGTGGACCGGCGTCAAGGATACCGGCCGCGGCGCCGGATTATCGCGGATCGGCTACGAGGCGCTGACGCGGCCGAAAAGCTATCATCTGCGCGAAGTTTGAGAATTCGATCTCCTTTTCAGGACTGAGCACGATACCCATGAAACTCGTTGGCAACTGGAACTATCCGACAGCAGTGCGCTTCGGTGCAGGCCGTATCTCTGAACTGGCGCAGGCCGTGAAATCAACCGGGATGCAGCACCCGCTGCTCGTCACCGACCCGGTCCTGGCAAAACTGCCCATCACCCAGCGGGCGCTCGACGTTCTGAGCGGCGATGGCGTTCCGGCTGCTGTGTTCAGCGATGTGAAGCCCAATCCGGTGTCGGCCAACGTCGCGGCTGGCATCGCTGTGCTGCGCAATGGCAAGCATGACGGCGTCATAGCGTTCGGCGGCGGCTCGGCGCTTGATGCGGGCAAGGTCATCGCGTTCATGGCCGGACAGACACGGCCGATGTGGGATTTCGAGGATGTCGACGACTGGTGGACGCGCGCCGATCCGGTCGGTATTGCGCCGATCGTCGCTGTGCCGACGACGGCGGGCACGGGTTCCGAAGTCGGCCGTGCGGGCGTTATCACCGATGAGGCCACTCATACCAAGAAGGTCATCTTCCATCCGTTGATGATGCCGAGGGTGACGATCTGCGATCCGGAACTGACGGTTGGCATGCCAAAGTCCATTACGGTTGGCACCGGGATGGACGCGCTGGCCCATTGTCTCGAAGCTTATTGCGGGCCGTTCTATCACCCGATGGCGGACGGCATTGCCGTCGAGGGTATCCGGCTTGTGAAGGAATGCCTGCCGCGTGCGGCGGCGAATGGCCAGGATCTGGAAGCGCGCGCCGATATGATGTCGGCGGCAGCCATGGGGGCGACCGCCTTCCAGAAGGCGCTGGGCGCGATCCATGCGCTCTCACATCCGGTTGGCGCGATGTACGACACGCACCACGGCATGACCAACGCGGTGTTCATGCCCTACGTGCTGGCGTTCAACCGCCCGGCGATCGAGGACAAGATCGTGCGTCTCGCGGCCTATGTCGGGCTGAAGCCCGAGTTCGGCGCATTCCTCGACTGGGTGCTGAAGCTGCGCGAGGAAACCGGTGTGCCGCATACACTCGGCGGGCTCAAGGTCGACGATGCCAAGATCGACGAAATGAGTCGGATGGCGCCCAAGGATCCCACCGCTGGCGGAAACCCCATTCCCCTTGATGAAGCCACCTGCCGCAAGCTGTACGAAGCCGCGTTCGCAGGCCGCCTCTGAGGCGAGGCAGCCTCAGGCTGCCCGGCTCATCGCTGATCTTTGCCCGAGGTCGAACACAAGGCCCGACAATTCCTTGCCCTGTCCGGTCGCGAGGTAGAGCGCGAGCGCGGCCACATCCGGCTCCGACGTGAGGCACGGCTCGGAAAGGAACGAATCCGCACACGGGGCCACTGCGTTGATGCGGATGGCCTGCTCGGCCCAGTGTTGAGCTTCGGCGCGGGTCATGCTCGCCAGCATCGCGCGGGCGATGGAAAGAAGTGCTGATTCGCGCCCCGTCCGCGGCGTCGGGCAGACCGCCACGTTGAGGATCAGTCCTTCGGCCCACGTCAGCCGCATCCGGTTGGCAGCGATCCGCGTCATGAGGCACGCGTTGTGAAGCTGGTCTGCCATGACGCGTTCCGCACTGTCGGCGCTTGTGCCGTGATTGCCGCCCGACAGGTCAAGCTTGACCAGGTTCACGGCAGCATCGAGCCCGCCATAGGCCTTGGCGGCGAGCTGGGTGAAGCGGATGGCGGAATCCATCGTATCGAGGGGTTCGTTATAGACCTGCAAGTCGGACGCGTTGCGCGCCAGCATCTCGAGAACGGCGTCGCATTCTTCTCCGACCGCGGTGGTATGGAGAACGATGCGGCAGCCCTGTTCGGCGAACGCGCGGGCCAGATCGACACCGCTGCCAAGTTCCATCCCTGTAATGAGGATTCTTTTGCCGGCCAGTTCCGGATACGCACCGACGCACACGCCAGCTTCAATCACGCTCATCAACATAGACCCCGTCCTCCTCGCGCCCCCCAAGGGCCCGCGAGGCCCCCGACGACGCTTACTCAACGCTGATTCGACTAACGACCTCTAAATAGCCGGGGGATTCGGGTGCGCCTGGGACTGAACCGCGGCGCAATTCGGACGATCAACATGAAATCAGATCGCGGAAGATTGTCCAGCGCAATGCTGTGCGCCCGGGGGCGGCGGCGATAGTGCTGAAACAACAACGAATTAGTTCGCGGCGCTGGCGCCAGCGAAAATAAGGCAGACCTACCGCCCTAATTTATCCATCCAAGCATTCCAGCGCATATACACGTCCAGCGCAGGACGGCGGAAGGCATGGAAGGGAATAGAGCTGATCGGTGTCTGCGGGATGCTGCCCGCGTCATCCTTGCCGGTCAGGTTATTGGCCAGCCACGCTCCGACGCGATTGGCCATCGCCACGCCGCGGCCGTTGAAGCCCAGCGCGACGTGCAACCCTGGGGCCGGCATGTGATAGTGAGGCAGGAAATCCGGGGTGATACAAACGAGGCCGGTCCAGCGATAGACGATCGGAACACCTTTCAGGCTCGGGAAGATGTCAGATACAACCCGTTCAAGGACGCTATAGTCGCCCGCGTTGCGCTGATCATCGGCGCTTCCGGAGAATGACGCGCGCCCGCCGACCATGACGCGCCCTTCCGGCGTCTTACGGAAATAGAGCACGAGGCGGCGGCTGTCGTAGACCGCATGGCCGCCGGGAAGGATCGCGTCACCGGCTGAGCCTTCGACGGGTTCGGTCGCAACCTGGAAGCTGTTGACCGGGATCACACTCTGGGCAAGCCCGGGAATGAGCCCGTCGGTATAGGCATTGGTGGCCACGACGACCTGGCTCGCCAGAACCTGACCGTGCGGGCTTGAAACCTGCCAGCGATGCCCTTTGGGTGTCAGTGCGGTGACGCGGCTGTCGGTATAAATGCGGACGCCCGCTTCCGCCGCAACACGCGCCAGTTCGCGCGAGAGATCGAGCGGATGCAGGTTGCCGCCGCGCGGATCGATCAGGCCGCCGAGATAGCGGTTGGTGCCCACCAGTTCCGCAGCTTCCTCAGCCGAAAGAAGTCGAGCCGCGATGCCGCGGGCGACGAGCCCTTTGTGTGCCTCTTTCACATACTGCAGGGCGTGGGCGCTGTGCGCGAGGCGGATGACGCCGGGTCGCCGGAAACGGCAATCCAAATTCTTTCGCGCGATCAGGTCGGCGAGGAAATCCACCGCATCCTCACCCATCCGGAACATGCCACGCCCGGCGTCGCCGAATTTCTTCTCCAGGATCTCCTGCCCGAACTTGAAGCCGGGATTGGCATGACCGCCGTTGCGTCCACTGGCGCCGAAGCCGATCGTTTCGGCTTCGAGCAGGCAGACCGATACGCCGGCCTCCGCCAGATGCAGTGCGGTGGACAGCCCGCAGAAGCCGCCGCCCACGACGGCGACATCGGCCTCGATCTGCCCGTCCAGCCGATCATAAGTCGTGGCAGGGACGTTAGCCGTGGCTGCCCAAATGCTGGTGAATTTCCCCCGGGACACGTTGCGACCTCATGCTGTCGGGACGATCTGCTTCTCGATGTGTTCGGGCACCAGCGCGCGTTTGGCAAGAGCGAATAGCCGTTTGAACGTTGCCGGACCGATAGGCAGGCCTCGCGTGTTCATGATTTCGGTGGCGCGTGCGAGTTCCTGCGCGTTCCAGCAACGCACACAACTGACGTCCTCTGGATCGATCGAACCCATCGGCTTCTCGCAGGCGACAACGACGCTCGCACCGCTCGCGACGCGGATCGCCCCCAGGAGCCTGGCAATGTCGCGGGCGGACTGCGTCTCGCTTGCCGGAGGTTGCCACGGATTAGGAGACTGCATCAGCCAGGGTCCCTCGAGCCCCATGCCGGATGCCCAGGTCTCGCCAGTATTGCAGTCGGCGATCACGGTGAGAAAGCCGCGGCGCGCCGCGATGAGTGCCGCCGCCCCAAGAAGCGGAGAGGGCCGCGCGTTGTCGATCCGGCAAACCGATGTTTCGCCATCCTGGGCGGCGACGCATGCCAGGTCCATCGCTGACAGGAGAGACGTGAGGCCAGGCCCATTGGCGCCATCGATGCGCAGCGGCGAGAGGAGTTGGGGCGTCGACGCGGGCGACCAATGATCGAAGCCGTCGAGAACGTTATCCAGGCTGTCGGATCCCACGGTTGCCGCTGTTTGCACCAGACGGGTCAGGTCTTCCGCGACGCCGAGAGTGCAGCCCTGAGAGAGGAATGCTTTGGTGAACAGCTTGCGCAGCTCCAGCGGGAAGATATGCGTCGGATCGCGTTGCACGATCGGCGCATCGGCGAGCTCTTGAATGGCTTTGACCGAGACCTCCGGCGACTCCAGGGACCGCAGCGGCGTGAGTTTGACGTCGCGATCCGGTCCACCGGTTGAAAACTGCGGGGCCAACGGAAACGGCCATTCGCCTTCGATGCCGTGTTCGATTTCGCCGGCGAGAGGCGCACCTTGCAGCAATGCACCTTTGGTCGAGCGTGGCAGACGCGGATCGAATTTCTCCATGCCGTAGAACGAGAGCAGGAAGCGGCACGCCGCGAACGGTGTGAAGCTGCCGGCGATGTAGTTCTGGTGAAGGTCGGCATAGCCGAAGCCGGCTGTCGCCTGTACGCGGCTGATGATGGCGCGGAGATCCGGATGCCGCGCTGCCAGCTCGGCCACTGTCATGTTTGCCGGTGCCTGTGCGATGGTGCTACTGAGCGCGGCAATGGCGCGGGGCAGATCCATCGGCGTCTCGTATTCGTAGCCAAGTCCCCGCCCACGGACGGCACGGCGGGGCTCGTAGGGCGCTTCGACCGGATAATACCAGAAGTAGCCTGTGTCTTCGGGAGCCGCGGACCGGCTAGCCTGCAGCCAGGCGAAATCGCGGTCGGCGATCTCGCGCAGCGTGGCGACCGGCATCGTGGGATCGAGATCCGCCACTTCGTTCGCGGCCATCGCAGCTTCGCCGCGGCTTACGAGATCGGCATACAGTTCCAGCAGCAATCCGTTGGCGATCTCGACGGTCTCGAGGTGAAGGCCGGCGCACGCCGGATCGATCACTGAGGACCACAGGACGGGCTGCGGCTGCCGGACAAACTGCTCCCGTACCCGCGAACCGATCAATCGAAATTCCGCGCCAAGCTGCTCGAAGCTGGCGAAGATGCCGTTGCCGTCGCGCGGATCTTCACGGAAATAGGTGGCGGCCTTGTCGATGAGGCCGAGATACTGGTTTGCGAGCGGGTCGCGCGCCGAGACCGGCCGCGCGCGGGCGGATGCAAGCGCTTCCTCGTGAGTACGAACCCAGCGATCGATGATCCTGGGATGGTTGGCCAGAAACGGGATCAATCCGAGCCCGGCAGAATTACCTACTCCCAGATACCGCTTGAGCTTGGAGTCCAGCGTCACGGCCTTGCCGCCACGCGCGAGCGACATGGAATCCACAAGGTCGAAAACGAACTCGCGCAACATGAACGCGGCGAGGATCTGCACCTGATACGGCGCACCGAGGGGATGATCCGAACCCAGGCCTTCGAAGGGCGCCATGCCGAACAGGCCGTTGCCTGCGAAGGCCGTGGAGCGAAGGATGTAACCGACGCTTGCCAGCATCGCCGTGTCTGGCTGTTCTCCGGAGGCGAGGGTGTCGACGACCTCATCGAAGATGCGCTCGCTGCGATTTCCCCGGCAGAAGCACAGCACGTCAGCGTCATAGCGGCCGTCGTACTGCTTGGGGATTTCCTCGCGCAGAATGGCCTCTCGTTCTTCCGTCCAGTCTCCCTGGCAGATGGCGGCGCTCACGTCCCAGTTGATGCCGAAGCTGCGGTCGACCTTGGTGCCGGGCGGAAACACCTTGGAGATTGCAAAAAAGGTAAAGACAAAATCACCAGCCGTGATTTGGTAAAGCGCTTCACCACGACCTTCGGGGTCGAGATCGAGACGCACCCGTTCGACGCGCCAGCGCTCCCGCAGCATCTTGCGCAGGGTGCTGCGGGAGAAGCTCAGCGCGTTGGGGTAGGCGGCCGCAGCGCGCTCTGGAGCCATGACCAGCGCAGCCGGACGCAGTGCGAGATTCAGGGCAGGCGAACCCTGATCTGGCAGACCTCCATCATGCGCGTTCATGGCCTCGATCCATATTCCGCTTGACGACTGCAAACGTTTTCACTCCAAATAAGCGACAGCGCAACCTTGTTCTGCATTTGTCGGGCGCGACGCATCGTGACACTAACGTGACGACGTCGCTGAACCCGGCGGAACGATCATTCCGGAGTTCACATGAGTGGCTTTGATGCAGCCCCCGTGCCAACGGAAGAGTTTGCCGAGCGTCGGCGCCAGGCACTCGCCGCGGCTGCCGGGCAAGGGCTGGCCGGGCTTCTCGTTTGCGGCAGGGGCGGGGGCGGGCTCGATCGCTACGGCGATGTGTTTTATCTGACCAACCACTACACATCGTTCCCCTTCATCCCGGATATGCCGGGCGCCTGGACGAGCCGTGCGCACTCCTTCCTCATCATGCCCGTCGGAGACGAGCCGACCTTGATCGTGGATCTGCCCTATATCGAGACGGTTGCGATGCCGCGCGACCGGATCGTGATTGCGGATCTCGTCACCGAGGCGGCCATCGAAGCGCTGCGCAAGACGTTATCGAAGGGCCGCATCGGTCTCGTGTCGGGCGATGCGCTGCCGGCACCGGTTGCCAAGCAGATCGAAGCCGCCTTGCCGGGTGTGACGTTCGAGCCGGCCGATCACATTCTCATGGACCTGCGTTCCCTGAAATCGCCCGCCGAAATCGAGCAACTTCGCGCGGCCTCGAAGCTCGGATCGCGGGCCATCGATGCGATGATGGAGGCCGCCGTTCCTGGGGCCACGCACGGAGATGTGGTCGCCGCCGCGATGAACGTGATCGTGCCGGCAGGCGGGGCGCTGTACAACTCGTTCATGGCGTCGGGCCGTGGTGGAGACAGTCCCACGTTGACACGGTGCAGTTTCCCAACGTGGGGCGCCAAGCAACCCCTCGCCGAGGGTGAATGGTTCCGCGTCGGCTTGTCCGGCGTGCTCAACGGCTATTGTTTCGATCTCGCCCGGGCGCGTCCCATTGGTCAGCCGGTACCGGAGCAGATCCCGGCCTTCGAAGCCGCGATTGCGGTGGTCGAGGCGGGGATGGCAGCCATGACGCCAGGGGCGACGGCTGCAGATGTCGCGCGCGCTGGTCAGAAGGCTCAGGAAGACGCCGGCTTTGCCTGGAAGGGTGTCTTCAGCGGGCTTGGGCATGGTCTTGGACTGGGCTGGGATTCTCCGTGGCTCGTGCCCGACGAGACCGCCGGGATCAAGCCCGGGATGGTGATGTGCATCGAGAAGACGCTGATGCGCGACGGCTGGTTGGGCGATTTCGAGGAAACCGTCGTGATCGATGCGACGGGGCCGCACCTCATCACCGACGCGCGGCGCCGGTACTGGTGAGATCGATTGAGACGAGAGAAGCAGAGCAGAACATATCCGTCAGATTGGAGGTCAGTATGGACAATTCGGATTCAAAACGGCCTGGAATGAGCCGCCGCGGTTTCCTTTCGACAGCCGCAGCCGGCAGCGCGTTGGTCGCGTCGCCGTCGTTGCTGCGCGCCCAGGACAACAAGCGCATCGTGTATGCGAACTGGGGCGGCTCCTGGGAAACCGCAATGAAGAAAGCCTGGTGGGAGCCTTTCACCAAGGACACCGGCATCCAGGTTGTCGGCGCTTCCGGCAACACACTCGGCCGGCTGCAGGCCATGGTCGATGCCAAGAAAGTCGAATGGGACCTGATTGAAGGACTGCCGGAGCTGGCACGCGTCGGCGGGGAAAAAGGTCTGCTGGAGAAGCTCGATTTCAACATCATCGACCGCAGCCAGATCATGAAGCGGCCGGAATTCTTCAATGACTACTCGGTCCCCGAGGTGATCTTCGGCCGCATCCTGACGTACAGCACCAAGCTGCCCGAAAAGCCGACGGATTGGTCGGCCATGTGGGACACCAAGAAGTTCCCGGGCAAGCGCGCACTCTACAATCGCGTCGAGAGCGGCCTTCTGGAGATGTCGCTGCTCGCAGATGGCGTTCCCGCCGATAAGCTCTATCCGATCGATGTGCCGCGCGCGCTGAAGAAGCTCGGCGAGATCCGCAACGACATCATCTGGTATGAGACCGTGACGCAGAGCGAACAGCTCATGCGCGACGGACAGGCTTCGATGGGTCTGCTGGCTGACGGCCGGGCGCTCAACGTGAAGAATTCCGGTGCGCCGGTCGATATGGCTCCGGAAGCCAGCATCCTGACGTGGTCGGTGTTCGTCGTGCCCAAAGGTGCGCCGAACAAAGATGCGGCCATGAAATTCATCAACTTCGTACTTCAGATCCGTCAGCAGGTCGCCGTTGCGATGGCCTACAACTACGGACCGATCGTGCCGGCGGCGTGGGAGGAGATTCCCAAGGAACGCCTCAACATCATTTCGGGAGGCCCCGCGACCAAAGGTAAGGCCGTGTTCCAGAATGGACAGTGGTGGGCCGAGAATTTGGAGAAGACGACGGAACAGTTCCGTCAATGGCTGCTTGGATAATCGCGAACTGGAGATGGTGGAGGAGGTCTGCTGCAAAGCCGGCCTCGCTCCTTCAAACGAATGATGGGTCATTCTCCGCAGCGTAGTAGCAGTTTGGCGACGCTGGTGCTTCTGGCACCGGCGCTTCTGCTGCTGGGCGGAATACTCGTCTGGCCGTTGGTGGATCTGATTTCCCGCAGTTTCTCCGATCCGCAGGGTCCGTGGGTGCACTATATCCGGCTCATCGAGGTGCCGAGCTACGTCCAGATTCTGCTGCGCACCTTGATGTTCAGCGCTGCGACGGCGGCGATCTGTCTGCTGGCTGGCTATCCCGTCGCCTACATGATGGCGAGGTCCGGGCCTGTCGTGCGCGGCATCATTCTCGTCTGCGTGCTGGTGCCGTTCTGGACCAATCTTCTGGTGCGGTCCTACGGCTGGATTTTGATCCTCAATCCGAGAGGCATGATCAACCAGGTGCTGATGAGCATCGGTCTGATCGATACGCCGCTTGAGCTTGTCTACAATACGATGGGCGTGCTGATCGGCATGTCGCAGATCATGCTGCCCTATATGATCCTGCCGCTCTACGCCGTGATGACGCGGCTCGATCCGCGCATGGCGCAGGCTGCCCGCAGCCTTGGCGCGTCCCCGCTGACGACGTTCATCAAGGTCTACTTTCCTCTCACGTTGCCCGGTGTGATGGCGGGTATCCTTCTGGTCTTCACGATCAGCCTCGGTTTCTTTGTCGTTCCGGCTCTGCTCGGCGGAGCGCGCGGCCTGGTCTGGGCGCAGCTCATCGAGTTCAACATCAACGGTGCGCTGAACTGGGGCATGGCTTCGGCGCTCT
This sequence comes from Pseudomonadota bacterium, assembly GCA_023423275.1. GTDB lineage: Bacteria > Pseudomonadota > Alphaproteobacteria > Rhizobiales > Hyphomicrobiaceae > ZC4RG25. The sequence continues at coordinate 44,572 of JAFAFW010000020.1, read as the reverse complement.
CGGCCGCCCTGCTGGTGACGACGCTGATCCTCTATTGGATCGGTGACCGGTTCTTCAATCTCGGCGCCATCTGGGGGATGCAGCGATGAGCATCGGCAGCGCCATGACAAGCCGGCTGCTCGCGGCGGTCGTGATCGCGGTCTGTGCCTATCTCGTGGTGCCGACGCTGGCGGTCATCCCGGTGTCGTTCACGTCGACCGACTACATCACGTTCCCGCCCGAAGGCTTCTCTCTGCAGTGGTATGGCGTCTTCCTGGGTGAGGGCCCCTGGCGTACGGCGACAATCACGAGCTTCATCATCGCGTTGGCGAGTACCATCGCGGCAACCGCCATCGGTACACTGGCGGCGCTGGGCCTGAGCCGGCTCTCCGGGACCGTTGGCCGCGTGGTGATCTGGTTTTTCCTGCTGCCGATGATCGTGCCCAGCATCATTATCGCGGTGGCGCTCTATAGTGCCTTCGCCAAGCTCGGCATCGTGGGAACGAAACTCGGTCTCGTCGTCGGGCACACGATCCTCACACTGCCGTTCGTGATCATCAACGTGTCGGCGGTGATGCAGAAAATCGACTGGCGGATCGTCGATGCGGCGCGCAGCCTGGGTGCGGATCCCGCGACGGCGTTCCGTAAGGTCACGCTGCCCGCGATCCTGCCGGGAGTGGTCGCCGGCGCCATTTTCGCATTCCTGACCAGCTTCGATGAGGTTGTCGTCGCGCTGTTCGTCAGCGGTATCGATTCCGTCACCTTGCCGGTCCAGATGTGGAATGGCATCCGCTTCGAGGTGAGCCCCGCGGTGGCGGCTGCCTCTTGTATCCTCCTCTCGCTTTCCGTTCTGATCCTGTGCCTGTTCACGCTCGTGCGGCGTAACGGTGCGCAGGCCGGCGGCTAAGGCGCGACGCCAGAAAGGGCAGTGCAGAACGATGGCCTTCGGTGCAGCAATCGATATTGCTGATGTGTTGAAGACGTACGGATCGCAGGTCGCGGTCGATCGCGTTTCTCTGAACGTTCGCGCGGGCGAGTTCGTCACGCTGCTCGGCGCCAGCGGGTCTGGAAAAACGACGACGCTGATGATGATTGCCGGCTTCGTCACGCCCGATTCCGGGGAGATCCGCATCGACGGCAAGGACATCTCGCGGCTGCCGCCGGAGAAGCGCGGGCTCGGCGTCGTCTTCCAGAGCTATGCCCTGTTTCCGAACTATGATGTTTTCGAGAACATCGCGTTTCCCCTGCGCCTGCGCGGCATGGCGGGAGCAGACGTCGAACGGCACGTGAAGCAGGTTCTGGCCCTGGTCGATCTCTCCGACTACGGCGATCGGCGCATCGGTCAACTGTCCGGAGGCCAGCAGCAGCGCGTCGCGTTGGCCCGCGCGATCGTTTTTTCGCCGCCGGTGCTGTTGATGGACGAACCGCTGGGAGCTCTCGACCGCAAGCTGCGTGATCAGCTTCAGGTCGAGATCAAGCGCATTCAGCGCGAGCTGGGCGTGACCGTGGTCTACGTGACGCACGACCAGGAGGAAGCCCTGTCCATGTCGGACCGCATCGCCATCATGCGGCAGGGGCATATCGCCCAGCTCGGCACTCCCGACGAAGTCTACGAGCGGCCGGCATCGCCATTTGTCGCGAGTTTCCTTGGGGAATCGAATTTCATTCCGGTAAAGCCGGTTTCCATGAATGGACGGCTCGCGGAGGTCGTCTGCAAAGGCGACGAGTCGTTGCGCTTCACGGGTGTCCTCTCGGAAGATGCGCACAACGCGCCCGAACTCGTGGCCATGGTGCGGCCCGAGGCGCTTGGCGTGGCCCGTCCCGGCGCGGCCAATACCATCAGTGGTCAGGTGCGTCTGCGCGAGTTTCTCGGCGCAAGCATCCGTCTGTCGGTGTCTTGTGCGGCCGGCGAGCTGCTGGTGAGAAGCTCCCGCCTGGATCTCGATCCCGCCGTCGGCCCGGGATCGAATATCGATCTGGCGTGGAATATCGAGGATACGCTCCTCTTCCCGCAAGGCTGAGCGAAAGGAACCTCGTAATGCACATGTCGCGATCCGAGCGAGTGTCGAACGCATGCTGATCGATGGACTGCAATGCGGGCACTTCGACCGCACCGTTATCCAGGAGCTGAAGCGCGGCGGCTTCACCTGTGTCACCGTCACGCTGGGATTCTGGGAAGGTACGGTGGCGTCGCTCGATGCTATCGCGCGCTGGCGCGACCTTGAGCGCGCGTGCGCGGATGTCATGCTGATCGTGCGTACCGCGGACGATATCCGCAAGGCGCAGGAGACCGGCCGTGTCGGCATTCTCCTCGGGTTCCAGAACAGCATGCTGCTGGAGGGGCGCATCCGCTTCGTCGAGCTGTTCGCGGAGCTCGGAGTCCGCGTCATCCAGCTCACCTACAACAATCAGAATGAACTGGGCGGCAGTTGCTATGAGGCGGAGGATTCCGGGCTTGCTCGTTTCGGCCGCGAAGTGATCCGCGAAATGAACCGCTGCGGCGTCGTTGTCGACCTGTCCCACGTCGGCGACCGGACGTCGCTGCACGCTATCGAATGCTCGGAAAAGCCGGTCGCCATCAGTCATGCCAACGCGGCGTCGCTGTTCCCGCACAAGCGCAACAAGAGCGACACGGTCCTGAAAGCTCTGGCTGCCAGGGGCGGCGTGATCGGCTGCGCGACCTACCGCAACATCACACCGCCGGACGCGTGCGCAAGCGTCGATGGCTGGTGCGAGATGGTGGCGCGCACTGTCGACCTTGTGGGCATAGACCATGTGGGAATTGGCACAGACGAAGGTCACAACAATTCTGTAGCCGATCTGAATTGGATGAGGGCGGGCTTCTGGACCCGCGGAGTGGACTATGGCGCGGGCTCTGCCGCAAAGCCGGGCAAGGTGCCAAAGCCGGACTGGCTGCCGCGCACGAGCGCACTGGCAGCGGTCGGCGACGGGTTTGCCCGCGCCGGTTTCTCCGCGGAGGAATGCGAGAAATTGCTCGGCGGGAATTGGGAGCGCCTCTACCGTGACGTGTTCGGATAAATGAGCGGCCAGAACAAAGGCCGCCACAGCCGGGAGCAGCGCTTGTGGTGAGTGTACTGGATGTTGCGCGACACGCGGGGGTCTCCGCCGCCACGGTATCGCGTGTCTTGAGCGGCGGCGCGGCGGTCGCCTTGGATACCCGTGCCCGTGTGATGCTGTCGGTCGAGGAACTGGGCTACAGACCGAATGCCATCGCCCAGAGCCTGCGGCGGGGCCGCGGGCGCACGGTTGCTCTTGTCACCGGCGACATCGCGCAGGGTGTCTATGCGGCACTTGCCAAGGCTGTTCAGAGAGTTCTGGCGGAACTCGACCTTGAATTGATGCTGTTCGACATGGCGCACAGCGAGGAGCGGCTGACGCATCTCATCGAGCGGTCATCATCATTGGGGCTCCGGGGTATCCTGCTTGCCGCTCCGCGTCTCATCAGGGCGGAGGATCTGCTGACGCTGATGCGGATATCCGCCGAGGCCGGCCCGCCGATCATCTCCGTCAGCCAGCGGCTCGATCAGCACGGCATAGCGTCCATCGTGCCGGATGACCGGGGCGGCGCCGTCGAGGCCGTGAAGCACCTCCTGAAGCGCGAACGGGAGCCTATTGCTTACCTCGGCCGCATTGAAACATCCGCGGTCGGACGACTGCGCTTCGATGGCTATTGTTCGACGCTGGCCGCTGCGAAACGTCCCATTCGCGACGACCTCGTCTGGGACATCTCGCGCGGAGACCGCTCGGAGGCCGGATATTCCATGATGGCGAGCGCTCTGAAGAAGCGGCTCGACGTCAGCGCTGTCCTCGCGGCCAGCGACGAGGTCGCGCTGGGTGCCATGGCGGCGGTCCATGATCACGGAATGCGCACACCGGACGATGTCGCCTTCGTCGGCTTCGGCGGCTTGGCCTGGGGCGCCTTTACGCGTCCGGCGCTGACCACGGTCAGCCTGGATGTCGACGCCCTGGCTGTGGCCGTCGGCGAGGCGTTCAAGGCGCTCGTCGAGGAGCGCGAAGTGCCGCTGCTCAGCCTCATTCCGTCGAAGCTGATCGTGCGCAGTTCATCTTAGCCGAGCCTGGGGAAAGTAGTGGAGAGCGACACCTGATGTTGATCGATGGTCTGCAATGCGGGCACTTTACGCACGAGGTTTTCGAGGAGTTGCGGGAAGCGGACGTCGGCGGCGTCACCGTGACGTGCGGCTTCTGGGAAGGGACCGTCGAGTCGCTCGACAAGCTGGCGCGATGGCGTGATCTCGTTGCGGAGAATGCCGGCCTCGTCGCGATCGCTCGCACTGCCCAGGAGATCCGCGATATTCGTGCGAGCGGCCGCACGGCTCTGATCCTCGGATATCAGAACTCCAACCTGCTCGAGGGGCGCATCCGCTTTGTCGAGTTGTTCGCCGAGCTTGGCGTGCGAGTCATTCAGCTCACCTACAACAACCAGAACGAGCTGGGTGGGAGCTGCTATGAAGCGGAGGATTCCGGGCTCGCCCGCTTCGGCCGCGAAGTCATTCGCGAAATGAACCGATGCGGGATATTGGTGGATCTTTCGCATGTCGGCGACCGCACGTCGCTCGACGCCATCGAATGCTCGGAGAAGCCTGTCGCAATTACGCACGCCAATCCGAAACGGTTGTTCGATCATAAGCGCAACAAGGGCGATGCGGTTTTGAAGGCCCTTGCGGAAAAAGGTGGTGTGCTTGGCTGTGCTGCCTACCGCAACATTACGCCGCCCGCCGCCTGTGCTACGGTCGAAGCGTGGGGCGAGATGGTCGCGCGCACGGTGGATCTGATCGGCATCGATCATGTCGCGGTTGGGACCGATCGCAGCCATAACCATGTTAAAGCCGATTACGATTGGATGCGGATGGGCCGCTGGACCCGCAGCGTGGATTACGGTGCCGGTTCGGCAGCCAATCCGGGCAAGGCGCCGCCGCCCGAATGGTTCACGGAAGTCCGGCATCTCGCGCGTATTCCGGAAGGATTGCGCAAGGCGGGATTTTCTCCGGCCGAGGTCGAGAAGATCACATCCGGCAATTGGCTGCGTCTGTACGGCGACGTATTTGCCGGCGCGTGAAACTGAGAGGTCCGATGCACACGAAGCAGTTCTACATCGACGGCGCCTGGGTTGATCCGGCGCAGCCGAAAGTCATTGATGTCATCGATCCGGCGACCGAGGAGGCATTCGCGCAGATCGCCGTCGGCTCAGCCGCCGACGTCGATCGCGCGGTGAGCGCTGCACGCCGGGCATTTCCCGCGTATGCCGCAACCCCCGTTGCCGAGCGGATCGCTCTTTTGCAACGCATCGTGAAGGGCTTCGAAGCGCGGCGCGAGGAACTCGCATCGGCGATTTCGCGCGAGATGGGCGCGCCGATGAAATTCGCACGGAATGCGCAGGCCGCAAGCGGTCCGAACCATATCAACGAAATGATCCGCGTGCTCGAGACGTTCGCCTTCGAGGAGCAGCGCGGCACGACACTGATCACCCGCGAACCGATCGGCGTCTGCGGGCTGATCACGCCGTGGAACTGGCCGATCAATCAGATCGTGTGCAAGGTCGCTCCGGCTCTTGCTGCCGGTTGTACGATGGTTTTGAAGCCGAGCGAGATCGCCCCGCTGAGCGGGATTATCTTCGCTGAGATCCTGCATGATGCGGGCGTTCCGGCCGGCGTGTTCAATCTCGTCAACGGCGATGGCCCTGGTGTCGGACAGGCGATTGCGGCACATCCCGGCATCGACATGGTGTCGTTCACTGGATCGACGCGGGCCGGCATTCTTGTCGCGAAGGCTGCAGCGGATGGCGTCAAGCGTGTCGCCCAGGAACTCGGCGGCAAGTCACCGAATATTCTCCTGCCGGATTGCGATTTTCCCCGCTCCGTCGATCTCGGCGTGGCGCGCTGCTTTGGCAATACCGGACAGTCCTGCAGCGCGGCGACGCGCATGCTGGTTCCCGCCGAACGCCAGAACGAGGTTGCCGATCTCGCAGCCAAGGCCGCGGCGACCTATAGGGTTGGCGCTCCGGCCGATGCCGATACGGTGCTCGGGCCGCTTGTCAGTCAGGCGCAGTTCGACAAAGTGCAGCGGCTGATCCAAACCGGAATCGACGAGGGCGCCCGGCTTGTTTGCGGTGGTCCTGGCCGGCCCGAAGGATTGAACCGGGGCTTCTACGTCAAGCCGACCGTGTTCGCCGACGTCACCACCGGCATGGTGATCGCGCAGGAGGAAATCTTCGGACCGGTGCTCGTCATCATGCCGTATCGCGACGAAGCCGAAGCGGTCCGGATCGCCAACGACACGCCCTATGGCCTGTCAGCCTACGTCCAGGGCGGTGACCGCGCGCGGGCACAGGCCGTCGCCCGGCAGATTCGCGCCGGCAACGTCCACATCAACTATCCGCCGATGGACCGTGGCGCGCCGTTCGGCGGCTATAAGCGGTCGGGCAACGGGCGCGAATGGGGTGAATGGGGCCTTGCTGAGTTTTTGGAGGTCAAGGCGGTCATGGGCTACTATCCGCCCGCCGCCTAGTTCCTGAGACGTGTGTACGTGACCACAAGGAGGACGGTGTTCGCGCGCCGTCCTCAATAAGTGGCAGGCGGGCGTTCGTTCGATTGAAGGCATCCCGTCAACAATCCTTACAGTATTTCTGGTCGCCCGGCATTGACGCGCGCGACATGCAAACGTGATAGTCCCGTCGTGACTCGCACGAGCGCGACGGGAGTGTCATAATGCCCAAAATGACCCGGAGGCGGGCCATGTTGGCAGCTTGCAAGCTGTTTTTCGTCATGTTGGTGGTTGCCGCCGCTGCAGTCAGCGGGCGTCCGGCGCACGCGCAGAGCGCTGGCTTCACCACTCAGGCCGCACAAGCCATTCTGGTTGATGCCGATTCCGGTGCGGTGTTGTTTCAACATAACGCCGACCAGCTCATGCATCCTGCCAGCATGAGCAAATTGATGACGCTCGTGCAGATGTACAGGGCGATTCGTTCCGGTCAGCTCAAACCGACCGACGAAGTCCTGATGAGTGTGAACGCCTGGCGCAGCGGCGGAGCGCCGTCAGGCACGTCCGCGATGTTCGTTCCGGTCGGCGAGCGGGTGACGGTCGAGGAATTGATCCAAGGCATTGTCGTCCAGTCCGGCAACGATGCTGCGATTGCGATTGCCGAACATATGGCTGGTTCCGAGGTGGCGTTTGCCAAGCAGATGACGGATCATGCGCGGACGCTTGGTATGACGTCGTCCACCTTCAAGAATGCCACCGGCCTGCACGATCCGGAACATCTGACGACCGCACGGGACTTGGCGACCCTGGCCCGGCATATTCTCAAAACCTATCCGGAATTCTATCCCGCATTCGCGCAGAAGGAATTCAGGTACCGCAAGCATCGCTTCATCAATCGCAACCCGTTGCTCAGAGCAGAGCTGGGTGTCGACGGCCTGAAGACCGGGTACATCAAGGAAGCAGGATACGGGCTGGTGGCGTCCGCCAAGCAGGGCGACAGGCGTGTGATCGCCGTGGTCAATGGCTTGCCGACCGCAGCGCGGCGTGAGCAGGAGGCGAGCCGCCTGATTGAATGGGGTTTTCGCGGCTTTCGGGAATTCCGTCTGTTCGATCAGGGCGAGGTGATCGGTCAGGCGCGGGTCTGGGGCGGCAGTCAGTTTTATGTGCCGCTGACCGGCGATGGAAACGTGCACGTGCTCCTGCCGCTCTCTGTCGGCAATGAGCGGTTGAAAGCCGAAATCATCTACAACAGCCCGCTGAAACCGCCGATCAAGAAAGGGGACGAGGTCGCCAAGCTGCGCGTTACGAATGCCGCTCATACGACCAATGAGGTTCCGCTGTACGCTGCCCAAGACATCGACCAGGGCGGCACCATCCGCCGCGGGCTTGACTCGTTGGCCTACATGGCCTTCCGCTTGATCCGCTAACGGGCCGACACGGGAAGCGCGGGCATTGAAAATCCCGTGCTGGCCGTACATGTCCACAGCACGGCCAGCCGCCTCCTGCGAGGTATTCTGGCCGGATCAAACTGGCGAACCGTGCGATGACAGGCAAGTTCATTACGTTCGAAGGCGGGGAGGGTTCGGGTAAATCGACCCAGGCCCAGTTGCTTGCCGAACGGCTCAAGACCGAAGGGATCAGCGTCGTGCAGACGCGGGAGCCCGGCGGGTCGGCTTTTGCCGAACAGGTCCGTGCGCTGCTGCTGAGCCGGGATACGGCCGATCACAGCGCCTTGGCGGAGGCGTTGATGTTCTCCGCTGCTCGAGCCGATCACCTGGAGCGCACCATCCGCCCGGCCCTGGCGGAAGGCAAATGGGTCGTCTGCGACCGCTTCTCCGACTCAACGCGCGTCTATCAGGGGGCGGCTGGCGGCCTTCCCAAGGAGATCATCGTCACGCTGGAGCAACTCGTCGTAGCCACGACGATTCCGGATGTGACGGTGATGTTGGATCTCCCGGCGGCCGATGGCTTGGCCCGTGCAGGTGATCGCGGCGCAAAGACAGAGGCGTTGGGGGTGGACAACTACGAAGCCCGGCCTTTGGCGTTCCATGAAAAGCTCCGCGATGGCTTTCTGGTCATCGCCACCGCCGAGCCCGAGCGCTGCGTCGTGATCGACGCGCTCGATTCCCCCGACTCGGTCGCCGCGCAAGTTTGGGCTGCCATCGAGGCCCGCTTGCTGCGGAGGCAGACCTGATGGCGCGTAGCCCGGCCGTCCAGGAGATCGAACCATTTCCCGAGGCGGACCGGCTGGAAGGGTTTCCGCATCCGCGCGAGACGCGGTTTCTTCATGGCCAGGAGGCTGCCGAACAAGCGTTGGCCGATGCGCTCGCGTCCGGGCGCATTCACCACGGGTGGCTGTTCGCCGGGCCTGAGGGCATCGGCAAGGCGACGCTTGCCTATCGCTTTGCCGCGTATGCACTCGCCAGGCCGGAAGAACGCGGCGGCACCGAGGGACCGCTGTCGTTGACGGAAAAATCACCGGCGCTGCGATTGATCCGCGCCATGTCGCATCCCGGATTGTTGATCATCCGGCGTCCGTATTCGATGAAGGACAAGCGCTTTGCGGCGAACATTCCGGTCGATGAAGTGCGCAAGCTGCGCGGGTTTCTGGCGCACACCGCCGGTGGCAATGCGAGCGCTGGAGCTGCCGTGCAGCGCGTCGTCATCGTCGATCAGGCCGACGAACTCAACATCTCGTCCGCGAACGCGCTGCTGAAGTCGCTCGAAGAACCGCCACCGCAGACGCTGTTCCTGCTGATCACCTCCCAGCCCGGCCGTTTGCTGCCGACGATCCGGTCGCGCTGCCGCACGCTGACGTTGCCCGAGCTCTCGGCCGACAGTATGCGCGCCGCGGCCGTGCAGGCGCTCACGGCGGCCGACCTCGAACCGCCGGAGGGGGCAGACTGGCAGCAGCTGACGCATATGGCGCGTGGCAGCGTCAGGAGGTTGCTGGGGCTGCTGTCCGGAGATGGTTTGAAGCTCTCCGAGCGGGTCTATGCGCTGATGGAAGCGCTGCCCAAGGTTGATTGGAATGCCGTCCACACGTTGGGCGATGAACTGGGGAGCACCGCCGCCGAGCAGAAGTTCGAGGCGTTTTTCGATCTGCTGCTGGATCTGACGGCGGCTCTTGCGCGGGCGGCTGCAACGGGAGAGGGCACGCCGCGCGAGATTGCTCTGGCCCAGCGCCTCGTTGGCAATGGCGGCGTCGCAGCGTGGGCCGAGCTGTGGCAGACGATCGGGCGCCGCAAAGCCGAGGTGCAGGCCCTCAATCTCGACCGTAAAGGCCTGATCCTCGAGGTCATCGGCCTGCTGCGGGCGGTGGCCCAAAAATAGCATCGGCAACTATAGCATCGGCAACTTATGTGGGAGATCGGGTGGCGTGCCCGCGGGGATCGTGATAAGGAACCGCGGCTGCATTTCAGAACCGAGATCATGACCCTCGCTGCGATCATCGTCCGTTCCACAGCACGGCGCATCGGCACTGGCCTTTGCGGCCGAATGCGTTGAGCAACGCCTGAGACCGGCGTTGCTGTTCTACGGGTCCGCCCTGCTGCGGGCTGCCCGTTCACCCACCGGGGTCAACAACTGGAACGGAACCTGCCACCATGAGCGGGCAACAGAAATTCTTCATTACGACTGCGATCTCCTACCCCAACGGTGTGCCCCACATCGGTCACGCCTACGAGGCCATCGCGACGGATACCATCGCGCGCTTTGAACGGTTGGACGGCAAGGATGTGTTTTTCCTCACCGGCACCGATGAGCACGGTCTCAAGATGAAGCAGACCGCCGTCAAGGAAGGGCTGGCGCCGCGCGCTCTGGCCGACCGCAATGCCGCACGCTTCCAGTCGATGGCAACGGCGCTCGATCTGTCCAACGATGATTTCATCCGCACGACCGAAGAGCGCCACTACCGGGCATCCGAGGAAATCTGGCGGCGGATGGAGGCGGCGGGCGACATCTACCTCGCGAAATACGCGGGCTGGTACTCGGTCCGGGATGAAGCGTTCTACGCGGAAAGCGAGACGACCGTCGGTCCTGATGGGATCCGTGTTGGCGCGCAAGGAACGCCTGTCGAATGGACGGAGGAAGAATCCTACTTCTTTCGCCTGTCCGCTTATCAGGATCTCCTGCTCGCGCATTATGAGGCAAACCCTGATTTCATCCTGCCGCCGGAACGGCGCAACGAGGTTGTCAGCTTCGTCAAAGGTGGGCTGGAGGATTTATCGATCTCGCGCACGACGCTCGACTGGGGCATCCCTGTTCCGGGCGCGCCGCGTCACGTGATGTATGTCTGGGTCGACGCGCTCACCAACTACCTCACCGCCACGGGCTTTCCGGATGCGAACGCACCGCGCGCGGGATTCTGGCCGGCGAACGTCCACGTCATCGGCAAGGACATCGTGCGTTTCCACGCCGTCTACTGGCCGGCATTCCTGATGTCTGCGGGGATTGCGGTTCCGCATCGCGTCTTCGCGCACGGATTTCTGTTTAACCGCGGCGAGAAGATGTCGAAGTCAGTCGGCAACGTCATCGACCCGTTCGATCTGGTGAAGGCCTATGGCGTCGATCCGCTACGTTATTTCTTCCTGCGCGAGGTCGTGTTCGGTCAGGACGGCAGCTATAGCCAGGAGGCGATCGTCAACCGGATCAATGCGGATCTGGCGAATGATCTCGGCAATCTGGCCCAGCGCTCGCTGTCCATGATCGCCAAGAACTGCGCCGGCACCGTACCGACGCCGGGTGACTTCACCGACGCCGACAAGACGCTGCTGGCATCCGCTGATGCGCTCTATGAGGCCGCGCGGACGGCGATGGATAAGCAGGCGATCAAGCAGTATCTCGACGCCGTGTGGGGGGTCGTTGGCGATGCCAACCGCTACTTTGCGAGCGAGGAGCCGTGGGCCAAACGCAAGACCGACTTCGAGCGCATGGAGACGATCCTCTATGTGACGGCGGAGGTCGTTCGTCAGGTTGCGATCCTGGCGCAGGCGGTGGTGCCCACGTCGGCGGGCAAGCTGCTCGACCTGCTGGGGCAGGGGCCGGATGATCGTGGCTTCCCGGCGCTCGGAGCCGCGAGCCGTCTCAGGGCGGGCATTGCGCTCCCGCCTCCGGTGGGCGTATTTCCGCGTTATGTCGAGCCCGAGGAAGGAAGCAAGGCTTAGCCCTGATGCTGGTCGATCATCATTGTCACCTGGATTTTCCGCAGTTCGCGACCGAACGCGACGAGATCGTCGCGCGTGCTGCTGCGGCCGGTGTCGGCGTGGTCGTCACGATTTCGACCCGCATCCGCCAGTTGCCGGAGCTTCTGGCGCTGGCGGAGCAGTATTCGAACGTGTTCTGCTCCGTAGGCACGCATCCGCACAACGCGCACGAGGAGCTCGACGTGCCGGTCGATGAGATCGTGCGGCTGGCACAGCACCCCAAAGTGGTCGCGATCGGAGAGGCGGGGCTGGATTATTTCTACAAGAAGAGTCCGCCTGAGGCGCAGGCGCAAGGTTTGCGCAATCACATCGCTGCCGCTCGCATCACCGGTCTGCCGCTGGAAATCCATTCGCGCGATGCCGATGATGACATGGCGCGCATTCTGGAGGAGGAACATGCCAAGGGCGCGTTCCCGTTCATTCTGCATTGCTTCACGGGCGGCCGTGATCTCGCGATGCGGGCGATTGGGCTGGGAGGACTGATCTCCGCGTCCGGCGTGATCACGTTCCGCAAATCGGAAGCACTATGCGAGATATTCGCCGATGTGCCGATGGATAAATTGCTGGTCGAAACCGACGCGCCCTACCTCGCGCCCGAGCCATTCCGTGGCAAGACCAACGAACCGGCCCACGTCGCCCATACGGCTGCGATGCTGGCGCGCGTGAAGCGTATCTCCGCCGAAGCGCTGGCTGAAGCGACGACGGACAATTTCTTCCGCGTCTTCCGGAAGGTGCCGCGCGAGAGCGCCGCATCAAGTGCCGCCGCATGAGCTATCGGCTGACCATTCTGGGCTGCGGGTCCTCAGGTGGCGTGCCGCGCGTCGGCAACGAGTGGGGCCAATGCGATCCGTCCAATCCCAAAAACCGGCGGTTGCGCTGCTCGGCTCTTTTCGAGAAGCGTGGACCGGACGGCGTTACCACGGTGCTCATCGATACGGGACCCGATCTGCGCGAGCAGCTCCTGTCGGTCCGCGCGAGGCATCTGGATGGTGTTCTCTACACACACGATCACGCCGACCACACGCACGGGATCGATGATCTGCGCGGCATCGCCTTCGCGATGAAAAAGCGCGTGCCGGTGTGGTTCGACGCCGCCACGCGCGACACGCTGATCTCGCGCTTCGGATATTGCTTTATGACGCCTCCCGGCGGCAGCTACCCGCCGATCCTTGAGCCGAACGACATCCGCGCGCCGGAACCGATCCGCATTGAGGGCGCCGGCGGTGTGATCGAAGCCATTCCACTGCAGCAGAACCACGCCGATGTCATCTCTCTCGGCTTCCGCATTGGTAACGTTGCGTACTCACCGGACATCAGCGGAATCCCAGAGACCACGCTGCCGTATCTCGAAAACCTCGATCTGTGGATCGTCGATGCGTTGCGACCGATGCCGCATCCGAGTCACTTCAGTGTCAAACAGGCGCTGGGCTGGATCGAGAAACTGAACGTGAAGCGCGCGATCCTGACTCATCTGACCGCCGAACTCGACTACGCCAGCCTTAAGCGGGAACTGCCGTCTCACGTCGAGCCGGCCTACGATGGCATGGTCGTGGAGTTCCGCTGACCGCGGATCAGTCCTCATCACCGAAGTGCACGGGCGGGGAGTTCACGATCGCGGCTTTCGCACGCCTTTTACCCTCTTGCCACGTCCGGAAATCGATCACCTCGCCGTTGCCGTGGAAATCGGGGCTCGCGAGCTCAAGGAACAAGGGCGCGAGATCTTCCGGGGTCGGCAACGTATCCGGGTTCTCCCCTGGGAAAGCCTTCGCGCGCATCGCGGTGCGGGTGCCGCCCGGATTGATGAGATTGGCGCGCACCGGCGTGCGCTCCAATTCGTGCGCGTAGCTTTTGACCAGCGCCTCGAGCCCCGCCTTGGAAACAGCGTACGGCCCCCAGTAGGCGTTTTTGGCCTGCGCCGCGCCTGAGGTGACGAAGATCGCCCGTCCGGCATCGGAACGGCGCAGCAGCGGATCGCAGGTGCGGATCAATCGCCAGTTGGCGGTCAGGTTGATGGCCATCACGTCGTTCCAGGCATCGGAGGTGATGTGGCCGAGTGGCGAGAGTGGTCCGAGGATGCCCGCATTTCCGATCACGATGTCGAGCTTGCCCCAGCGCTGAAAGATCGTCGGGCCAAGGGCGTCGAGCTTATCGCCCTTGCGCATGTCGAGCTGGAGCAGCGTGGCTGAACCGCCCATCTTGCGAATCGTATCGTCGACCTCTTCCAGTGCGCCTTGCGTGCGCGCCACGAGAATGAGATGCGCCCCTTCCTTCGCGAGGGCCAGCGCCACGGCGCGGCCGATTCCGCGCGACGCTCCGGTCACGAGGGCAAGACGGCCAGCAAGGGTCAGAGAGGTCATGAGTGTCGGCAACTCTTGAAGCGAGCGAACATCGGATCTGTTCTGTATGCCCGGAAACTATCGGGCGACCAAGGCTTTCGGCCATCGCGCGAAAGTCGGGGAGTAGGATTGCGGCAGTCTAGACGCGAAATCGGCCGGAATGAAACGGCTTCGAGCCCCATCGCTGCATCCCGCAGAGCCGAAACGGACTACTGCTTGGGTGTTTCGGGTGGCGCTGCGGCTGGCGCATCCTCCTTTTTGGGGGCCATCAGATCCTTCAGCCCCTCGCGCGCGCGTTGATAGGCATTGATGCCGTACTCCTTCGCGCGTTCCAGAGCCGGTTTGGCGGCTTCCATCGCCTTGTCGGCGGCGTCCTTGGCGCTCTCGATATACGGGCCTGCCTTTTCGCGCGCCTGTTCGGATGCCTTCATCAGTTGCTCGGCGCTGGAGGCCGACAACTCTTTCGTCCGCTTCAGAACACGCGCAAAGCCGCTTTCCTGGGGCAGCAGCGCCGACGTTCTCAGCGCGCGGACGGTGGCAATCAGATCCGCCTGATCCTGTCGCGCCTGGCCATCCGGCAACATCGACGGGGCGCCGGTAAATACGACAGTCGGTGTGCAGGTGGTGACGACCTTCTTGCCGCTTTCGAGCCAATCCGCATTGGCGACCTGAGTTTCCTGCGCGAAATATATCTTCTGGCCACTGACCTGCTGGCGCAGCACTTCCCGGTCGATCAGCGGGATGATATGGCCACCCATCTCCCGCACCAGCCGGAATGTCGGATCCTCCGGGTCCGGAAATTGTACGAAGAACGCGACCGTATCGTCAGCCGAAAGAGCATGGCGGACGGCTTCCTCCGCGTTCGTCGTGTGCTCGACCCGCATCGCACGACCCAAGCCGGAGGCATCTGCCTGCTGCAGAATGCGGAAGGTATCGGCACTGCCGGTCTCGGGCGGCGGCAGGACGAAGCGCAGTTGCGGGGCGCGCACGGAGAGTTCGCCGAACGTCTGGAGCTGTTTTTGCCGCGTGACGGCAAACAGGCACTGGCGCAAGTCATCGCTGCGCATGGTTTCGATCGCACCGGCGTTGCCGAGCTTGGCCATCTCATGCGCGAACACGTCGAGCTGTCCGATGCCGATCTGGCGTGGATCGGCAACGACGCGCTTCACGGCCTCCGCAGTCCCCGAGGACGCGGCGCAGGTGTAATTCAACTGAGCGCGGGAGAGCTGGGTGGCCAGCTCGGGACAGTAGCGCGTTTGCAGAACCTCGGTATCGGCGACCGTATTGATCTGCGTGGCATGGCTTGGAGTGATCATGAGGCCGGTAAACGCAAAACACGCGGCGGCGAGTTTGTGCAGCGCTGACACGGACGGACCTCCCATCGCAGCAATGGACGCTAGCCGATATCTAGGCGTTAGATGGCGGTCGCGATGCCTGACCGCAATACGGCTCAGCTCACTTCCGCCAGCAGCGAAAGCTGACGTGGCGAGGAGCCGCCGTTCAGGTCCGTGAGCTCGGTTGGATATTCGCCGGTAAAGCAATGATCGCTGAACTGCGGCGTGATGTTATCGCGATGCTCGATACCCATGGCGCGATAGAGGCCGTCAACGGACAGGAACTGAAGGGAATCGGCCCCCATGAACTGGCGCATTTCCTCCAGCGACATGGTGGCGGCCAGCAATTCGTCCCGGGTGGGCGTATCGATCCCGTAGTAGTCGCCATATTTGATCTGCGGGCAGGCGATGCGCATGTGCACTTCGCGCGCACCCGCCTCGCGCATCATGGTGACGATCTTCTTCGAAGTCGTCCCGCGCACGACGCTGTCGTCGATCAGCACGATCCGCTGGCCACGGACCGCCGCCATATTCGCGGAGTGCTTCAGCTTGACGCCGAGCTGACGGATGCGCTGCTCAGGCTCGATGAAGGTCCGCCCGACATAGTGGTTGCGGATGATACCGAGCTCGAAGGGCACGCCGGCAGCCTGGGCGAAGCCGATCGCCGCGGGCACGCCGGAATCAGGGACCGGCACGACCACGTCAGCATGGGCGGGTGATTCCTGGGCCAGCTCGAAGCCCATGCGTTTGCGGACCTCGTAAACATTTCGCCCGCCGACGATGGAGTCTGGGCGGGCGAAGTAGATGTACTCGAAGATGCACGGCCGGGCCGGACGTTTGGGAAACGGCCGATGGCTTTCGAGGCCGCCTTCCTTGGTAATGACGACGACCTCACCGTTCTCGACTTCGCGCAGGAACTCTGCACCGACGATGTCCAGCGCACAGGTCTCCGATGCCAGCACGTAGGCGGAACCCAGCTTGCCAATGACGAGCGGCCTGATGCCGACCGGATCGCGCGCGCCGATCAGCATATCGTTGGTGAGGCAGGCGAATGCGTAGGCACCTTCAATCTGGCGCAGGGCGTCAACCAGGCGCTCGACGATCCGGCGTTTCTTGGAGCGCGCGATCAAGTGGAGCACGACTTCGGTGTCGGACGTGGACTGGCAGATGGCACCGGAATTGACGAGGTCGCGGCGCAGCGCCAGTGCATTGGTCAGGTTGCCATTATGGGCGACGGCGAAGCCGCCGGTATCCAGGTCGGCGAACAGCGGCTGCACGTTGCGCAGGATCGTGTCGCCCGTGGTGGAATAGCGAACGTGGCCGACAGCCATGCTGCCGTTCAGGCGCCGGATAACGTCAACCTTGTTGAAGTTGTCGCCGACGAGACCAAGCCGGCGCTCGGAGTGGAATTGCTTGCCGTCGAAGGTCACCATGCCTGCGGCCTCTTGGCCGCGGTGCTGGAGGGCGTGCAGGCCCAGCGCGGTGAGCGCCGCTGCGTCCTCGTGGCCGATCACGCCAAAAACGCCGCACTCCTCGCGCAGCCGGTCGTCACCGTACCGGAGCCAAGCTGCGTCATCGAGGGTATCGCCGTGGTCGGCCGAGTCCGTCATCGCCAAGCTCCCGCAGTTCGTGTCAACGACGTCAACGCGATCTGAGAGGGCATCCGCGTGGGGCCTAGCCCGCCGCCCTCTCAGGCATCACGACTGATATAGGAATTTTACGCTTAGACAACAGCGCAACATCCTGAATCCTGGGAGAAGTCGTCGCGCCCTGCTGGGCCGGGCCGTCTGACAGGCTGGATGGCATATACTGTTCGAGCAGGTTGCGCAGCGTGTCGCCGGTGCTCTGGATCATCGGCAGCGAGCGCGCTTCCCGGATCCAGGGGTATTGCATCTGCGGGTCGGGGACGAACGAGACGTAGAACATGTACGGGATGACGACCAGGACGAAGCCGCGCAACACACCGAAAACAAAGCCTAAAATCCGATCGATCATGCCAACGCGGCTGTCGAGGATCGTGTCGGAGATCCGTGCCGTAATTAGGTGAACGACGACCAGGACGATCAGGAAGATGATCGCGCCGATGGCAATCTGAGCAATTGAGACGGGGGCGTTGATCTCGGCCGCCAGACCCTCTGCGACATTTCGGTGGAAGAGCACGAAATAAAGCACGGCGGCTGCCGCCGCGATCCAGGACAGGATCGAAAGAATCTCGCGCGTCAGGCCGCGGTACATCGCGAGCAGCCCCGAAAGGAAGGCGATCGCAATAAGGGCGGCATCGAGATATGTCAGCGGCCCGATCATCGGTCGAGGCTCCTCAAGTCCATCGATGTACGGGGCATCCCCCATACGTTCAGTCGCACGCCAGAGACCGCTCCGCAAGCGCCTTCACATGCGAGAAACGGTGCAACGAAAGGCTCAGCGCGCCTGCGTCGATGTCACCGGCCTGAGGCAGCATGGCGTGCTTGAAACCCAGCTTCTGCGCTTCTTTCAAGCGCGTGTTCATGTGGGCTGCAGCGCGCACGGCGCCGGACAGGCTGACTTCACCGAAGTAGACGTGGTGCGGCGGGAGGGCAACACCTGATAGTGACGAGAGAAGGGCAGCGGCCGCGGCGAGATCTGCAGCCGGCTCGGTGATCTTCAGTCCGCCCGCGATGTTGAGGTAGACATCGTGCTGCGCAAAGGACACGCCGCAGCGTGCATCCAACACGGCCAGCAGCATGGCGAGACGGCTGGTGTCCCATCCGACCACGGCGCGGCGCGGTGTCCCCAATGTCGATGGGGCGACGAGTGCCTGAATTTCCACCAGGATCGGCCGCGTTCCCTCGATACCGGCGAAGACGGCAGCACCCGGGCTACTGGCATCGCGGTCGCCGAGAAAGAGCTCTGAAGGGTTGGCGACCTCGCGCAGACCCTGGCCGGCCATCTCGAAGACGCCGATCTCGTCGCTCGCACCGAACCGGTTTTTCACCGCCCGGAGGATCCGGTAGGGGTGTCCACGGTCACCTTCGAAGTACAACACGGTATCGACCATGTGCTCGACCACCTTCGGACCGGCGATCTGGCCTTCTTTGGTGACGTGGCCGACGAGAAGCAGTGCGCTGCCGTGTGATTTGGCAAAGCGGATGAGGGACTGGGTAGCGGCGCGCACCTGGCTGACGGTGCCGGGGGCCGCGTCCAGTTCATCCGACCAGAGCGTCTGGATGGAATCGATGACGACGAGATCGGGCCGCCGGCCATCTGCCAGTGTGGCGAGGATGTTGGCGAGATTCGTTTCCGAAGCCAGAGCCACGTCGGCCGCAGCGAGGCCGAGGCGTTCGGCGCGCAAGCGGACCTGCGCCACGGCCTCTTCGCCCGAGAAGTAGACCGCACGGCGGCCCGCATTGGCCATGGCGGCCGTAAGCTGCAGCAACAGCGTCGATTTGCCGATCCCCGGCTCACCGCCGATCAGCAGGGCGGACGCCGGGACGATCCCGCCACCTGTGACCCGGTCGAGTTCGGCCAGTCCGGTCGGAATGCGTGGCGCAGGCTCGGTGCTGCCGGCCAGCGTCTCCAGAGTAATCACCTTGCCGCGGGTCGTGCGCGACAAACCGGAGCCCGGGACGACCGCGGCTTCGGTTTCTTCCACAAGCGTATTCCACTCGCCGCATCCCGCGCACTTGCCGACCCAGCGCGCCGATACGGTTCCGCAGTTCTGACAGACGAACGAGGTTTTGGCGGCCTTGGCCATGTCTTATCCGCGCCGTCGTGCTGGAATGGCGGCCGCACACAGACGTCGAGAAATGACACGTTGGCACCCGGCCAAGCCCCGGCTTCTGTCCCTCACGCCCCGATTCCCTCGTAGATGCGATGTACGCGCCGCCCCAGCCGCGTCAGCAGTTCATAGCCGATGGTGCCGGCGCGATCCGTAAGGTCGTCGAGCGTCACCCGGTCTCCCATGACCTCGACCCATGCACCGCGAAAGACCAGCTCTTCGGGCACGTCGCTGACGTCGAGGGTGATCAGATCCATCGACACGCGGCCGACAATGGGAACGGGGTGAGCACCGATATAGCCCGCAGGCCCTGGATTATCGGTCGAGCCGCCCAGAGCACGCAGGAAGCCGTCGGCATATCCGCAGGCGATCGTGGCGACACGTGTCGGCTTGCGGGCTGTGTGGACGGCGCCGTAGCCCACGGTTTCGCTTGCCGCGACATTACGGACCTGAAGGACCTTGGCGGACAGTTTCACCACCGTCCGCATCGGATTGGGGGAGCCTTCGAACGCCCGCCCGCCGTAAAGCGCGATGCCCGGGCGCACCAGGTCGTAATGAAACGCCGGTCCCAAGAAGATGCCGCCTGAATTGGCGAGACTGCGCCGGGCTCCGGGCAGGCGCGCGGTGAGCCGATCGAAGCGTTCTCGCTGCAGCGTATTCATCGGGCTGTCACGGTAATCGGCGCACGCCAGATGACTGAGGATCAATGTCAGCTCGAAGTTATCGAACAGTCCGGGCAACGAGGCCAGCGCGTCGATCTCGTAGTCCGGCAGTCCAAGCCGGTTCATGCCCGTATCGATGTGCACGGCCGCAGGAAGGCGGCGCCCGATCGACGTGCAGTATGTCGCCCATTCCTGAATTTCCGGCAGGCTGGACAGTGCGGGCTGGAGATTGAACCCGGAGTAGTAGGCCGATGCTCCGGGCAGCAGGCCGTCGAGAATATAAATCGCCACGCCGGGGTCGACCGCCCGGATCCGATGTCCTTCATCCACGGTAGCGCAGAAGAAGGTCCGGCAGCCTTCATCGATCAGCGCCCGGCAGATCTGCTCGATCCCAAGGCCATAGGCGTCCGCCTTGATGACGCTGGCGCATTCCGCCGCCCCGGCTGCATCGTTGAGCTTGCGCCAATTCGCCCGCAGCGCATCGAGGTCGATCCGCAGCACAGCGCGGGCATCCGGTGGCGTGAAGGCATCGAGGCCCTCGGCGCTGGGATGCGAAGCGGTATGTGTGGCGGCGCTCATAGACGCCTTTCTAGCTCAACTAGTCGCGATCTGGCAGTTGATACTCGCGTGCGAGATTTCCAAATCGCGTAAATCGGCTTTCGAATGCGAGTTGGACGGTGCCAACGGGGCCGTGACGCTGTTTGCCGATGATGACCTCGGCTTTGCCCTCGACGGCGATCATTTTCGTCTGCCAATCATTGAATTCCGCCGTCCCCTCGCGTGGTTTCATTCGCTCTACATAGTATTCCTCGCGGAAAACGAACATGACCACGTCGGCATCCTGCTCGATCGAGCCCGATTCGCGCAGGTCGGAAAGCTGCGGGCGCTTGTCTTCGCGCTGTTCCACCGAACGCGACAGCTGCGATAGCGCGATCACCGGCACCGCCAGCTCTTTTGCCAGTGCTTTGAGGCCCGTGGTAATTTCCGTCACCTCCTGCACGCGGCCTTCGGATGCTTTCTTGGACGAGCCGGTCAGGAGCTGGAGATAGTCGACGATCAGCAGGCTCAGGCCGCGCTGACGCTTGAGCTTGCGGGCGCGGGCCGCGAGCTGGGCGATCGAAAGACCGCCCGTCTGGTCGATATACAGCGGCGACTGTCCCATCACCTTGCTGACCTGAACCAGCCGCTTGAACTCGTTCTCGTCGATCATGCCGCGCCGGATTTTTTCCGACGGGATTTCCGACTGTTCGGAGAGGATACGAGCGGCGAGCTGCTCGGCCGACATTTCGAGTGAGAAGAAGCCGACAATGCCGCCGTCGATGGTCTTCTCGGTGCCGTCAGGCTGCATCTCCGACTTGTAGGCCTTTGCGATGTTGTAGGCGATGTTGGTGACGAGCGCCGTTTTTCCCATCGAGGGACGTCCGGCCAGGATGATCAGGTCCGAGTTCTGCAGCCCGCCCATCTTGGCATCGAGATCGGCGAGGCCGGTCGAGAGGCCCGAAAGGTGTCCGTCGCGCTGATAGGCATTGTTGGCCATCTCGATGGCCTGCGTCAGCGCCGTATTGAAGCTCAGGAAGCCTTGGCCGTACTTGCCGCTCTCCGCCAGCGCGTAGAGACGCCCCTCCGACTCCTGAATCTGCTGCTCGGGCGGAAAGTCGACCGGGCTGTCGTAAGCCGTGTTGACCATCTCCTCGCCGATCGTGATCAGCGAACGGCGCGTGGCGAGATCATAGACCGTGCGGCCGTAGTCGGCGGCGTTGATGATCGTGGTCGCGTTGACGGCCAGGCGGCCGAGGTACTGCGGGACGGTCAGGTCGGCATCGATCGGCTCGGCGTTTTCGAAGAACGTGCGTAGCGTGATCGGTGTTGCCTGCTTGCCGGCCTGGATGATCTTGCCGGCGACCTCGTAGATCTGCTGATGGATCGGATCGTAGAAATGTTGCGGATCGAGAAAGCCGGCGACGCGGTCCATCGATTCGTTGTTCACGAGAATGGCGCCAAGCAGTGCCTGTTCCGCTTCGATGTTGTGCGGCGGCTGCCGGAATTCGAGCGGCTCGGAGGCGGCGGCTTGAGCGCGGAGCTTTTGAGGGGCGAGGAGGGCGTTCTGTGTCATGCGCGGGAAGGTAACAGATCGCTCCCGCACAGCGGTCTTGAGAAGCACGCGAATCGCAGAAACATCCCCGCAATGCACAGCGGTCGAGAATCATGCTTGCAGCGATGCGAATCAGCACTCCTTCCGAGTCGCGGCGTGATCGGAGTGGGCCGGTCACTCGCCCGCGAGACGATGCTCGGGCTCGACGGACTGGCCACCCTCCCGGCGATATCGACGCTCCGTCTCCAGCATATAATCGCGGGTTACCGGCAAGGCATCGACGCTCTTGACGAGCTGGATCTGGAACACGATGAGCCCCTGATGGCGGAAGGCGATCTCCGAGCCTGCGAGATAGAACTCCCACATCCGGCAGAAAGCTTCGCCCTTGAGCCGCACGGCTTCCTCGCGTCGCGCCATGAAGCGTTCGCGCCACGCCTTGAGCGTTTCGGCATAGTGCAGGCGCAGGATCTCGATGTCGGACACGACGAGGCCCGCGCGCTCGATCGCCGGGAGTACTTCCGAGAGCGCTGGGAAATAGCCGCCCGGGAAAATGTACTTTTCGATGAACGGATTGGTGAAGCCGGGACCGTCCGAGCGGCCGATCGAGTGCAGCAGCGCAACACCGTCCTTGTTCAGCAGCGTATTGATGCGGCGGAAAAAGCGGGCGTAATGGTTGACTCCGACGTGCTCGAACATGCCGACCGAGACAATCCGGTCGAACGTGCCTTCAATCCGCCGATAGTCCTCATAATCGAAGCGGACTGTGGATTGCAGACCTTGCTTGCGCGCGCGATCCCTGGCGATGGCGAGTTGTTCCGTGCTCAGCGTGACGCCCTTGATGTTGGCGCCCGTGTGCTTGGCGAGCCAGAGACCAAGCCCGCCCCAGCCACTGCCGATATCGAGCACCTGCTGTCCCGGAGCCATCGCCAGTTTGGACGCGATATGCGCCTTCTTGGCTTCCTGCGCCTCCAAGAGATCCGCTCCCGGAAGATAGTAGGCGCACGAGTATTGGCGATCCGGATCGAGGAACAGATCGTAGATGGTGCCGTCGATATCGTAGTGATGGGAAACGTTGCGTTGGCTGCGCCAGACCGGGTTGAACTGATGGGTGCGGCGCAGCCAAAGTCGAAACCGGTCGAGCAAGCGGGACCAGTACGGCGCGCGATGGGTATCCATGTTGCGGATACCCAGATCGAGAAAGGTGTAGAGATCACCCGTCTCGATCAGCAGACGGCCATCCATATAGGCTTCGCCGACTGCAAGCTGAGGATTGAGAGCGATCGCGCGCTCGGTCGCCTTGTCTGTGAAACGAATGACGACAGGCGGACCGGACCCGTCGCCAAAGACATGCTGCTGTCCATCGGCATCGATGACAGCGAGATCGCCCTTGGCGATGATCCTGCGCAGAACGAGCTCCAGTGGCCAAAACATGGCGGGACCCCTGGGACGGTTGCAGACCTTCGACAGCTCTTAAACGTGCGACGAAGGAAAATGTGCCCCGTCCAACACGTCACAGCAAGCCCGATTCTTGTGCTGCTGCAACCTATTGGGGTCCGGCCCTGAAGCGCCTCAGAAAACGCGGACTTAGCCGCGTGCTGAGTCGTCCTCGGTGTTCTCCTCCGGGCTCGTGCCTTCCTCGAACGCGGCGTCGGGATCGAAGGTCTCGAGTTCCATGCGCTCTTCGCGAACCACCGTGACGTCCTCACCGCGCGCCTGACGGGCCGCCTCGTCCTCGGAGCGTGCCACGTTGATCGCGATCTTGACCAGCACCTCCGGATGCAGCGCGACCTTCAGCTCATGGACGCCCAGCGTCTTCATGGGCCGCTCCAGGACGACCTGCTTGCGGTCGATGGTGAAGCCACCTTCGGTCACGATTTCCGAGATATCGCGCGTGGACACCGAGCCGTAAAGCTGACCGGTGTCGCCGGCCTGGCGGATGGAGATGAACTGCTTGCCGTTCAGCTTCTCGGCGATGGCCTCGGCCTCCTTCTTCAGTTCGAGGTTGTTGGCCTCGAGCTGGACGCGCCGCGATTCGAACTCTGTCATGTTGTCCTGGGTGGCGCGCATGGCCTTGCCCTGGGGGAGCAGGAAGTTGCGGGCGTAGCCGTCTTTGACGTTGACGACGTCGCCCATCTGGCCGAGGCGGCCGATACGCTCCAGAAGAATAACCTGCATGATACGAACTCCTGTTTGAAGGTGTGTGGTTTCAGATTGAAGAATTCGGCGAAGCCGGTGGCTTGCGCCTGAACGGAGAGATCGGCTCGGCAAGGCCGATGGTCGCAACGACAAGGCCGCTGAACGGATTGAGGAAGACCAGCGACGCATAGACGGCGCTCAAAATCATGGGGCGCGCCCCGATACCCCGCGTGACGCTATGCAGGATCGCGAGGCCGACCAGCAGGAAGGCGAACAGGAAGGCACTGGCAAACCCAGAGGCGATCAAGCCCATGTAACCGGGCAGAAACGTCAAGCCGACGGCCAGCGCGAAAGCCAGCGGCATCATGCGCGGAAGCGTGATCGCGGACAGATCCGGCCAAGGCCTGATCAGACGTCCGGAGGCGCGACTGACGAGACCGCCGAGCCACATGTTCAGCATCGCGATGGCCATCCACATCGTGGCGATCGCCCCGGCGAAGCTGACGACCATGAGCTCCGTGAACGCCTCGATCTCGGCCGGGCCGATGGATGGCGTCTCGGGAGATGATTGCTTGATCTGATCGAGAAAGACCCGCTCGAAACTGGAGCGCAAGGACGCGCGCAGGCTGTCCAGGTCGGTTGCAGTGGTCAGCAGTGCCAGCGCCGCCAGGCCGCCGGCCCAGAGTGAGGCGACGGCAACGATCCTGCCGATCGGGTACCACTCGACAGCGCCGTCCGCGCCGTCATCGGCAGGCCGGTTGAGCAAGGCGAGATAGGACAGGACAACGGTCGGCAGGCCCAACGCCAGCAGGTAGAGCAGGGCTCCGTGCGGGGTCAGCAGTGCGGAAATCACGACAGGCGCGGCGACGGCGGCGACGGCGGCGACCGGCCAGCCCCAACCGATCCCGGCGATGGCGACCGGCAAAGGCGTCAGGAAGAAGAGGACAAGCAGCCCAAGCAACGTTCCCGTCGATGCCGACGCGAACAACGCCGCCGAGACGAGGCCGGCTCCAAGACCGATGAGTAGTCCGATAGGCATGATACGAGCTGTCCCGCGCGTACGGCGGTTAGAGATGGGAACCGCGTTCTGCGCAGTCCCAACTCAACCATGTGTGTTCTTGGTGTCGCCGATGCGACGACACCAGTGTCCCGATTACTTCAGGACGTAAGGCAACAGACCCAGGAACCGCGCGCGCTTGATGGCGCGGGCCAGTTCACGCTGCTTCTTGGCGGAAACAGCCGTAATACGGCTCGGCACGATCTTGCCGCGCTCGGAGACGTAGCGGCCCAGCAGCCGGACATCCTTGTAGTCGATCTTCGGTGCATTGGCGCCCGAGAACGGGCAGGTCTTGCGGCGGCGATGGAACGGCCGGCGGGCGCCGGCGGCGGATACGTCAGCCATGGCTTATTCCTCCGAACCGGATTGCGTGTCACGCGGCGGGCGCGGAGGACGCGGAGCGCCGCCATCGCGATCACCGCCACGGAAACCGCCGCCGCCCGGCGGACGGGCGCGGAACGTGGAGCCGCCTTCGCGGTCGCCGCCACGGAAGCCACCGCGATCGCCATCGCGATCACCGCCGCGGAAACCGCCACGATCACCACCGCGGAAGCCGCCACGATCACCACCGCGGAAGCCGCCGCGATCACCGTCCCGACGGTCATCGCTCTTGCGCATCTGGACCGACTGCTCGGCCTCGTGCGCATCGACGCGCAGCGTGAGGAAGCGGATAACGTCCGTGGACAGGCCCATGCGGCGCTCCATTTCGGCCACTGCGGCCGACGGGGCATCGATGTTCATGAGCGCGTAATGCGCCTTGCGGCTCTTCTTGATCTTGTAGGCGAGGCCCTTGAGGCCCCAATATTCGGTCTTGCCGATAGTGCCGCCACCTTCGGTGATGACGTCGGAGAATTCCTTCATCATGGTCTCGACCTGCTGGCTCGAGACCTCCTGGCGTGCCAGGAAGACATGCTCATACAATGGCATGAAACAGCCTTTCCTCTCTGGTTGTCCATCATGGCGCGGAGCCCCTTCAAAGGCCGGATCTCGCCGCTGGGCGGCAGGAAAGGCCTTAAAAAGACGACCTCAAAGAGCGGAGACACCGGCAGGATTGGACCTTAAGGTCCGTTCCCGCGTCCGAAGACGCGTTCGCCGTTCAGCCTCCAACCATGATGGCTTGCAGGCGCGGTTATACGGAAATTCGGCGAGGTTGCAAGTATTTCACGGGCATGAAGTGCTGAGCCGAGGTGGGGAAGGTGGACACAGTGGCATCGGGAGACACGCTTTATCTCTTGCAACCCGGGTTCGAAGATCCCGCATATCCGGGTCAGACATTCTACTGTTGGCATTGCGCGTTGCTAGAGGGAGTTCTTGTTTCGTTTCCAGATCTGGCGAAGCGGTTGGATGTCCGGCGAATTTCCTGGCCGCGCCCGCGTTGTGATGTGGTCGACGTCGCCGGGGAGGAGAACCAATCGCTTCCGCTACTCGTCCTGGCTCCTGGCGCGACATCGCCGCACCAGACCGGAAACCATCGCGGAAGGGCCTTGGTGGCTGAAAAGGACGCTATTCTGGCGGCGCTGTCGGATCGGCATGGTTTCCCTCGTCCGCATCCCTAAAGGCGATCGGTCCCCACGACATCCACCTGCTGGCGGGAACGCTTTGTGCTAGGACTGCTGTGACGCCCAAAGGGGCGAAGCGGCCGTCAAAACCAACAAACAAAAAGCAGTGAGGGCATCTAACAAGCCCGGTCAGAAATCTGATGATCGCTTGACATCCGCTGCGCGGCCATGTCTTAAGCCCGGAAAATTTCGCCGGCTGCGCGAGGTCCGCGGCCGCATTCTCCACTCCAAGGGACGGGGCAACGCGCGATGGCAGTGGCTTTCGTATTTCCCGGGCAGGGCAGCCAGGATGTCGGCATGGGCCGGGAGCTGGCGGACAATTTCAAGGCGGCGCGCGACGTGTTCGACGAGGTCGACGCAGCGCTGGGTGAGTCTCTGTCGAAAATCATCTGGGACGGTCCGAAAGAGACTTTGACACTGACCGAGAATGCCCAACCGGCATTGATGGCCGTCTCCATGGCCGTCATCCGCGTGCTGGAGGCGGAAAAAGGCCTAAAGCTCGCCGACAAGGTGAACTATGTTGCAGGCCACTCGCTTGGCGAGTATTCGGCGCTGGCTGCCGCCGGGGCCTTGTCGCTGGGGGATGCGGCACGTCTGCTGAGGGCACGCGGCAAAGCGATGCAGAAGGCCGTCCCTGTCGGACAGGGTGCGATGGCGGCGCTGCTAGGGGTTGGCGTGGACGTTGCCGAAAAGGTCGCCGCCGAGGCTGCCCAGGGGGATGTTTGCCAGGTTGCCAACGACAACGAGCCGACGCAGGTCGTGCTGTCAGGCCACAAGACGGCGATTGACCGGGTCGGGGAGATTGGCCGTAAACATGGCGTGCGCCGGGCGCTGCCGTTGCCCGTCAGCGCCCCTTTTCATTGTGCGCTGATGCAACCTGCAGCCGACGTCATGGCGGAGGAGCTCGCGAAGGTGCAGGTGAAGGCGCCCGTGGTGCCGGTGATCGCCAATGTCGTTGCCGAGCCGATCTCCGATCCCGAGGAGATCAGGCGCTGTCTGGTCGAGCAGGTGACGGGAACCGTGCGCTGGCGCGAGTGCGTCATACGCATGGGAGCGCTGGGCGTGACGGATTTCTATGAGATCGGATCCGGCAAAGTGCTTGCTGGGCTGGTCAAGCGCATCCTAAAGGATGCGAATGCAACGCCGGTTGGCACGGTCGCGGATGTCGACGCGGCCGTGGCGGCACTGAAAGGATAACCAGGATGTTCGATCTGGCGGGCAAGGGTGCCCTTGTCACAGGTGCGACCGGAGGTATCGGCGAGGCAATCGCCCGTGTGCTGCACGGCGCGGGGGCGACCGTTGCGATTTCCGGCACCAAGGTGGACCGACTGGAGACGCTTGCCGCCGACCTGAAGGAGCGGGTGCACATCGTGCCATGCAACCTCAGCGATCGCGCTGCGGTGCAGAAGCTTGCCGGTGACGCCGAAGCCAAGGTCGGAACGCTCGATATTCTCGTCAACAACGCGGGCATGACCAAGGACAACCTGTTCATGCGCATGAAGGATGAGGAATGGGACCAGGTTCTCGCCGTCGACCTGACGTCGGCCTTCATCCTGAGCCGTGCCGCGGTGCGCAACATGATGCGCCGCCAGTGGGGCCGGATCATCAATATTACGTCGATTTCCGGCATCATCGGCAACCCGGGGCAGGGCAACTATGCGGCGGCGAAGGCGGGCATGATCGGCATGACCAAATCGCTGGCCCGCGAGGTCGCCTCGCGCGGCATTACCGCGAACTGCATTGCGCCGGGTTTCATCAAGACGGCCATGACCGATGCCCTGAACGAAAAGCAGGTTGAGGCCATCGCTCAGCACATTCCGGCAACGACTTTCGGTACGCCGGACGATATTGCCGCTGCGGCATTGTTTCTGGCCAGTCAGGAAGCACGTTATATGACCGGGCAGACACTGCATGTGAACGGCGGTATGGTCATGGTATGAATGGCCGCGGATCCCCGTATTTCCGGGACTTGTCTCCCCTGCGCCGGTAGGCTTTGTGGAGGTGTTTCGGGGATGCTGGCCAAGTCCTGGGAAGTATGTTAGGAGCGCCTGCTTTCGTGAGGAGTACCTGGGGAAAACCTGCCAAGCTTAAGTGTTTTAGGTTCATTCGAACCAGGACTCTGGTAGCCCGCTCGGAAACTCCGTCCCGATAACGTGCAACACATCGGGGCGACCGCAAGACAACCCAAGTGAAAAACTGACGAGACGAGGGAAATGCTATGAGCGATGTTGCCGAGCGCGTGAAGAAGATCGTGGTCGAGCATCTCGGCGTCGAAGCCGAGAAGGTGACGGAAAACGCCTCCTTTATCGACGACCTTGGCGCCGACAGCCTCGACACGGTCGAGCTGGTGATGGCGTTCGAGGAGGAATTCGGCTGCGAGATCCCGGATGATGCCGCTGAGCACATCCTCACGGTCGGCGACGCCGTGAAGTTTCTCGAGAAGAACGCGAACGCAGCCTGAACGGCTCCGTCGGACGCTGAAGCCTGCAGTCAGACGCAAGTCGATAGAGCGTCCGGCCGTTGCCGTGTGAACAGAAGCGCCGGCCTCGAGGGTAACGCATGCGACGGGTTGTCATTACTGGATTGGGTCTTGTCACGCCGCTGGGAAGTGGCGTCGACGCCTCGTGGTCTCGGTTGCTGGCCGGTAAAAGCGGCGCGCGACGGGTCCAGGAGTTCGAAGTCTCCGACATCAGCTGCCAGATTGCCTGCTTCATCCCGCGGGGTGACGGCACCGACGGCTCCTTCAATCCGAACGATTGGATGGAGCCGAAGGAACAGCGCAAGATCGACGACTTCATCCTTTATGCCGTCGCGGCAGCCGATCAGGCCATGGCCGACTCCGGCTACGAGGCCAAGACCGAAGAACAACAGGAACGGACCGGGGTTCTCATCGGCTCCGGTATCGGCGGACTGAACGGGATCGCCGAGACGTCCATCCTGCTGAAGGAGAAGGGGCCGCGCCGTGTCAGCCCGTTCTTCATCCCCGGGCGTCTGATCAATCTCGCGTCCGGCCACGTCTCCATCAAGCATAAGCTGAAGGGGCCGAACCACGCTGTCGTGACGGCCTGCTCCACCGGATCGCATGCGATCGGTGATGCCGCGCGCCTGATCGCGCTGGGTGACGCCGACGTGATGGTTGCAGGTGGCGCTGAAAGCCCGATTTGCCGAATCGCGATGGCCGGATTTGCGGCCTGCCGGGCGCTGTCGACCGGGTTCAACGATGAGCCGACGCGCGCCTCCCGGCCCTATGACAAGGATCGTGACGGCTTCGTCATGGGTGAGGGCGCGGGCATCGTCGTGCTGGAAGATATCGAGCACGCGCGCGCCCGTGGGGCACGGATCTATGCCGAAGTGATCGGCTATGGTCTGTCCGGCGATGCCTACCACATCACGGCGCCGGCCGAGGATGGCGGCGGCGCCTACCGTTGCATGAAGATGGCGATTGCGCGCGCGGGCATCGATCCGAGCGACATCGACTATGTCAACGCGCACGGCACCTCGACGCCAATGGGCGATGAGCTGGAACTGGGCGCGGTCGAGCGGATATTCGGCAATTCCTCAGGCAAGTTGGCCATGTCCTCGACCAAGTCCGCGATCGGGCATCTGCTGGGAGCTGCGGGTGCGGTGGAGGCGATCTTCAGTACGCTGGCGATTCGCGATAACATCGTGCCGCCGACGCTCAATCTCGATAATCCGTCCGTCGAGACGGCGATCGATCTTGTCCCACACGCCGCCAAGAAGCGGCAGGTGGACACGGTACTGTCGAATTCGTTCGGTTTCGGCGGCACGAACGCGTCACTCGTGTTGCGCCGGTTGGTGGACTGAGGCCGTCGGGCCGCAGTGTTCCCGAGTATTGGCGTCGCGTGAGGCGGGGCGGCTGGAATTGCCGCCTTTCGCCACATTCCGTCGTCATCTTTACGAAACCAATTCGTGGACTGCGTGTTGTGGGTGTCGATGCCCTTGGTTGCGTTTCGGCCGCGCACCCTCCACCGTGTGACTGCGATGGATGAGAGGTTGCCGGGTAATGCGGAACGGTGGGCGGGGAGGCGATAATTATACGCGGCCGCCGGGCGTGATGCCGCGCAGTCCAGCCGAAGCGCTGGAGCCGACACGCGCTCCCTCCAGGCCGAAGGGATCGAGAACGCGACGTGAGGTGAAGAGGTTGGGTCCGACCCTGAGATTCGTGAACGGTCTGATGACCTTCGCTTTCCTCGTGCTCGCGCTGAGCGCGACGGGCGTTCTGTGGATGTCGTCCGAACTCGACAAGGCAGGCCCGCTGGAAGAGGTCCGCACGGTCGTCGTTCGCCGCGGCGAGGGCGCGCGGGATATTGCGCAGCGGCTGGAGCAGGAAGGCGTCATTTCCAGCCAGCACGTCTTTGTCGGCCACTATGTCGTGCGCCAGTTCGCGACCTGGTTCGGCGGAAAGCCACTGCAACTCAAGGCAGGTGACTACGAGCTGCGTCCCGGCGTCAGCATGCGTCAAGTCAGCGACATTATCGGCGAGGGCAAGGTCTCGCTGTTCAAGATGACCATTCCGGAAGGGCTGACCAGTCACCAGATCGTCGAACGGCTGAAGGCCGAGCAATCCTTGACCGGGGACATCTCTGCTGTTCCCGCCGAAGGAACGCTGCTGCCGGATACGTACCATGTGCCTCGCGGTGCGACTCGGCAGGCGGTTCTCGACATGATGCAGTCGAGCCAAACCAAGTACATGCAGGCGGCCTGGGCGACACGGCAAGCGGATCTCCCGCTGCGCAGCGTCGAGGAAGCGATCACCCTGGCCTCTATCGTTCAGCGTGAGACCGGCCGTAACGACAAGCACGCCGATATCGCATCGGTTTTCGTCAACCGCATCAAGCGGGGCATGCCGATGCAATCCGATCCGACGATCCTGTACGGCATGTTCGGTGGGCAGGTGGACTGGGGCCGCCCGATCTATCGCAGCGAGATCCAGCAGAAGACCAGCCACAACACCTACCAGATGCGCGGCTTGCCTCCGACGCCGATCTGCAACCCGGGCCGTGAGGCGATCGACGCGGTACTCAATCCCACGCAGTCGGACCATCTGTATTTCGTCGCCAGCGGCAATGGGGCGAGCGTGTTCTCGCCGACGCTGGAAGAGCACAACGCAGCGGTCTCCAACTGGCGCAAGATCGAGAAGGATATTCGCGCCAAGCAGGCTGAAGCAGCCAAGGCAGCCGAAGCGGCGAAGGCTGCAGAGGAAGCCAAGGCCGGTGAAACTGGAAGTACAACAGCCCCAGCGGCGCCCGAAACTCCGGCTGTCACGGTGCCGCCATTGGCGGCCGCCAGCGAAAGGCCCCCCGCGCCAGCTCCGACGGCAACGGCAGACCGCCAGGCGCCGCCGCTCCCCGTCCGCAAACCGAAGCGCTAGAAGCGGTTGCTCCCGCTCCGGCTTGTTGCTGTGGGCTGGAGCCGCTACTGTCCGCGCAAATCCCAGCGCACCGGAGCCTCGGGGTCCGGTCGAGACGCAAGGCATACGGTTCTGATGGCTCCTCGAAGCATGACTGCATTTGCCCGCTCCGATGGAGATCAGGGCAGCACGCGCTGGCACTGGGAAGTGCGCAGCGTCAATGGACGCGGATTGGATCTCCGTCTCAAGCTGCCGCCTGGGCTCGAAAGCCTGGAGCCAGGCGCCCGTCAGGCTGTGACCAAGCGCCTGGCGCGTGGAAATGTCGGCATCACGCTGACGATCCGTCGGGATGAGGGCGTCTCGCAGATCCGCCTCAACGAGGACCTGCTGCAGCAGGTTCGCACGATCGCCGAACGTGTCAGGAATGCTGTCGGCGGCAGCGCACCCACCGTCGATACGCTGCTGGGGATCAAAGGCGTGCTGGAAGTCGTGGAGGCCACCGAGAGCCAGGAGGAGGCTGAGGCGCGGTCCAAAGCCATGCTGGTGAGCCTCAACGAGGCGCTCGACAATCTCATCGCGGCCCGTGCGGCCGAGGGGGACCGCCTGCGCACCATTCTCCTCGACGGATTGGCCGAGATCGAGAAGCTGGTCAAGGTGATCGGCCAGTCGCCAGCCCGAACTCCGGAGGCGGTCCAGGCGCGGCTGCGGGAGCAGGTCGCCCGTTTGCTTGAGAGTTCGTCGACCTTCGACGAAGCGCGCCTGCATCAGGAAGCCGTGCTGCTCGCGACCCGCGCCGACGTGGAGGAGGAGCTGCAGCGGCTCGGCGCACATCTTGCGGCGGCACGGGAATTGCTCGATACGGATGAACCTGTCGGGCGCAGGCTCGACTTCCTGTCGCAGGAGTTCAATCGCGAGGCCAACACGCTCTGCTCGAAGTCGAACGATACCGAGATCACCCGCCTTGGCTTGCAGGTCAAGGCACTGATCGAGCAGATGCGTGAGCAAGTCCAGAACATCGAGTGAGACGCCCAGTGTCGGCACCATCGCCCACTATCGATCGTCGCGGCATCATGCTGGTGCTTTCGTCGCCGTCCGGCGCTGGTAAGACCACCCTGGCGCGCCGCCTGTTGGCGGCTGAAAAGGACATCGAGCTGTCCGTATCGGTGACGACGCGCGCGCCCCGCGACGGCGAGGTGACGGGCAAGGATTACTGGTTCATCAGCGAGAGCGAGTTCACGCGCTTGCGCGACTCGGGCGAACTGCTGGAATGGGCGCGCGTGTTCGACAACTACTACGGCACCCCGCGAGCGGCCGTGGAACGTGCTTTGGAGTCGGGCCGCGACGTGCTGTTCGACATCGATTGGCAGGGCGCGCAGCAGCTCAGCGAAAAGGCGGCGCAGGATCTCGTGCGCGTGTTCGTGCTCCCACCCTCGGGGGAGGTTCTGGAGCAGCGCCTGAAAGCGCGCAATCAGGATCATCCCGACGTCGTGGCCAGGCGTATGTCCGATGCGGCCGCCGAAATCAGCCATTGGGCCGAATATGATTACGTGATCGTCAACGCCGATCTTGAGGCGAGCGTCGCCGGCTTGCGCGCGATCCTGTCGGCGGAGCGGCTGAAGCGGGAACGTCTTCTCGGCCTCAGCGCCTTCGTGCGCGAGATGCAGAAGGCGCTGTGAACGGCCGCTGCGCCTGTCCTGCTTGAATTTCAGTGTTTGGAGTATCTGCCCTGGGTTCCGGATATCGCGTCCGGGATGACAGGATGGTGATTGCCATCTCAAACTGTCATCCCGGCCGAAGCGCGTTAGCGCGTAGAGCCGGGACCCAGGGCAGCAAACTCCATCAGATCTTCTGATTGTACGCGCCGACTTCGGGGATCTGGGACAATGCCCCGTCTATGTCTTCGAAGATCGCGCGCATATTGGCTTCGGATGTCGGGCTTTCCACGACCACCACGAGCTCCGGCTTGTTCGATGAGGCGCGCAAAAGCCCCCACGTTCCGTCCTCAAGAACGACCCGGACGCCGTTCACCGTGATGAGATCGGCGATGCGCTGGCCCGCAACTTCCACGCCTTCATCCTTCAGCACCATGTAGTGGCGCACGATGCGATCGACGACGCCATACTTCTTCTCGTCGTCGCAATGTGGGGACATGGTCGGCGACTGCCACGTTTTTGGCAGGGCGTTCTTGAGATCGGCGAGCGTTTTATCCGGCGAGCGCTCGAGCATGTCGCACACCGCCAGCGCAGCGACGAGGCCGTCGTCATAGCCGCGCCCGAGCGGCGGATTGAAGAAGAAGTGGCCGGATTTTTCAAATCCCACGAGAGCCTTGGTCTCGAAGCTGAAGCGCTTCATGTAGGAATGACCGGTCTTCCAGTAAGTCGTGTTGGCGCCGTTGGCCTGCAGAACTGGATCGGTCATGAACAGGCCGGTCGACTTCACGTCAGCCACGAAACGCGCATCGGGATGCAGCGCCGAGATATCGCGGGCCAGCATCACGCCGACCTTGTCGGCGAAGATCTCATTGCCCTCGTTGTCGACGACGCCGCAGCGGTCGCCGTCCCCGTCGAAGCCGAAACCGACGTCCGCGCCATGCTTGCGCACGGCATCGGCGATGGCGTGCAGCATCTCCATGTCTTCCGGGTTCGGATTATAGCGCGGGAACGTGTAGTCGAGCTCGGTATCCAGCGGGATGACCTCGCAGCCAACCGCCTCCAGCACCTGAGGTGCAAAGACGCCCGCGGTTCCGTTGCCGCAGGCCGCAACCACCCGCAGAGGGCGCTTCAAGCGCGGGCGGTCGATGAGATCGCGCATATAGCGTTCCGCAATGTCGGGCACGAACAGATAGCGGCCGCCGACGCGCGTTTCGTATTTGGCGCCGAGAACGATCTCCTTCAACCGGGTCATTTCTTCCGGACCGAACGTCAAGGGCCGGTTCATGCCCATCTTGATGCCGGTCCAGCCATTGTCGTTATGGCTGGCCGTCACCATCGCCACGCCTTCCACATCGAGCGCGAACTGGGCGAAATAGGCCATCGGCGAGAGTGCCAGCCCGATGTCGTGGACCTCGGCGCCCCCGGCCAGCAGACCCATGATCAGCGCCTGTTTGACCGATGCGGAATAGGACCGGAAATCATGTCCGACCACAAACCGTTTCGGTACGCCGCGTTCGGCAAACAGCGTCGTCAGGCCCAAGCCAATGGCGTTGAGGCCCATCAAATTGATTTCGTTGGGAAACAGCCAACGCGCGTCATACTCCCGGAAGCCGGTTGGCTTGACGAGGGGGAGGCGCTCGAAATCGGCCGTATTGGGCTTGAGATCGGCACGCGGTGGGGGAAGCATCGAGGAAACCTCTTGGCAGGTGTTCAGATCAATCGGTGAGATCAGGAAAAGCGAATCGCTACCAGATCATGCTGGCAGTCTTAAAACCCGTATTATGGGCGAGGACGTGACGGAGCGCTATTCCTGAAGGATGAGGATGCCACTGCGCATTTCCGCTCGCCCGAGACGCTTGATGAACGTCATACCGAGCAGGGTGGTTCCCAGGAGGCCCGGTTCGCTGACGGCGGCCTCGACGTTTCTGAGTTCGATGTCACCGATGCTGACGCTGTCCAGGATGACAGGCGCGATACGGGCGATGCCGTTGGCGGTGCGAACGCGCTGGGTATAGTCGCTGGAGCGGACGGAGACGCCGGCCCGCTCCGCATCTTCATAGCTCATGGCAACCATCGTCGCGCCGGTATCGACCAACACATCGACGGGGCGGCCGTTGATCTGCGCGACGGTCACGAAGTGGCCGCGGGAATCGGCGTGCAGTGCGACGCTTCCCGCGGGCGTTTGATCGGCTTCCGGCTCGGCAATCACCGCGACGTCTTCCGTCAGCGGTTTTCCGAGCGCGTGTGCGACGCTGGTCCTGATCTCGTCGAAATAGATGAAGGTGCCCGCGCACGCAGCGATGGCCATCAGCCACGTGGCAGCCTCGGTCATGACATTCCGAACGCCGGACGACAGACGCATCACACCCGATTTCCGTTCAAGACCGACCGCGACCGGCAACCGTGCCTAGCTGCGGAAGGTCAGAAACTCTCCCGAAAACTCATAAGACCTCAGGCGCCTTAAAAAATTCATACCCAGGAGACTTTCGTTGAGCACGCCGGGCCGGGCAACGAGCGCATCGACGGAATCGACATGAATAGGCCCGATGCTGACATCGCGCAGCCGCACCGGGGCCGTATAGGCCGTGCCGTTCGCCGTTTGTACGGGAACCGAATACGACAACCGGTCGACGTCGACGCCCGCCAGCTTCGCATCCGAAGGACGAAGAACCACGGTCGAGGCGCCGGTATCGACCAGCATGACGACCGGGGCGCCGTTCACCTGCATCCGCACAGAGAAATGCCCGTCCGGGCGCCTGCGGATCCGCACGGCCTGGTCGCCGCGCTGGGTGCTCTCCACCGTCACGCTCTCACCGGGCGGCATAAGCTCGCCTACGACGCGCCGGGCTACGTATGTGACTTCGTCGCGGAAGCTGTAGCCCACGATGAGCGCCAGCGCGAACAGGGTCCAGATGGTGATGTCCTTGACGGCCTGGAACGCGCGGCCGCGATAGGCGCCGGCAAACGAGGCTGCGAAGTAGATCAGCAGAGCACCACCGGCAATCATCGCGGCGATGGCTGCCGGTTCAAGCCCGGCTATGGTGCCCTGGTCGCCCATCAGTACGAGCGCCCCGGCACCTGCAGCCAGCACGAGGAGAAGAAACCACAGCATGATGTCACTCCGTCCTCTGCCGTGTACGCCGCGCGGGCAGTGCCTCCATAATGCGGCGGCGCTCGTCGGCGGAAAACCCGGCCCACTGCGTGATTTCCGCAAGTGTCCGGAAACAGCCCTCGCATAACCGGGTTTCAGGATTGATCACGCAGACTTTGATGCAAGGGCTTTCCAAGCGAACGATCCGGAGATTCGTAGTGCTGCAACTTGCGGGAATCTAGGCGACGCGCGCCCGATCTACAATGTGCGTGGAGGCGGGCGGTTGCCGCTCCCAAGGATGCGGCGATGTTATTGAATAGTCGAGGGGGTTGGCCGGTGAGGCCGCGTGTCCGCGGGGATGACGGCAGGGATCGGCGGCGGCGTGGTTCGGATGCGCGGTGGACGAGCTGGGCGTGAAATGCGCGCGCCCGGCCGCAGAGTTTCCCGGTTGAACGTGGATTGGAGGTGCATGGGGTGAAGCACCCGTTTGCGCGGCAGGCGGACGATGGCCTCGGTGCCTTTGCGCAGCTCGGAGCGGATTTCGAGTGAGCCGCCGTGCAGATCGATCAGGCTCTGCACGATGGGCAGGCCGAGACCGGTGCCGCCTTCGGCCGTCTGTTGCGCGAGAGACCCCTGTCCGAACGCCTGCAGGACTTTCGGAATTTCATCCTTCGGGATGCCGGGGCCCGTATCGCGCACACTCAGGAACTGCCCGCCATCGGGCGTCGTGCCGACAGTCAAGGTGATCTGTCCGCCACGCGGGGTGAACTTGAGCGCATTCGACAGCAGATTGAGGCAAATCTGGCGGATGGCGCGCTCGTCGGCCCACACAGGAGGCAGGCTCTCGTCGAAGCGCTCCAGAACGAGCTGGTTCTTGTTCTCCGCCCGCAGTTTGAGCAGGCGGTGGCAATCCTCGACCAGATCCACGATCCGCACGGATTCTTCATGGAGGTCGTAGCGTCCGGCCTCGATGCGCGACAGATCCAGGATCTCGTTGATCAGCTTGAGCAGATGGCTGCCGCTCTCGTGGATGTTGCCAGCGTAGTCCTTGTAAGTGGGGTTGTTCAGCGGACCCATGACCTCTTCGCGCATGACCTCGGAAAACCCAAGGATGGCGTTCAGCGGTGTCCGCAACT
Source organism: Pseudomonadota bacterium (assembly GCA_023423275.1). GTDB lineage: Bacteria > Pseudomonadota > Alphaproteobacteria > Rhizobiales > Hyphomicrobiaceae > ZC4RG25. Next base: position 6,690 of record JAFAFW010000020.1, on the reverse strand, counting down.
CATGGCTCATGGTGGCCAGGAACCGCGACTTCGCGAGATTGGCGGCCTCGGCGCGCCGGCGGGCTTCGTCGGAAATAGCCTTGGCTTCCTCCAGTTCCGCGATCAGGTCATCCTTCTGCGCGCGAAACTTGAGCATAGCCAGCGTCGTCGAATTCAATCCCTTGGCGAGGAAGATGAAGTAGACGTGGACGCCGACGGCCATAGCAGCCAGCGCCAGATAGAACGGATCGTTGAGCAGCATCAGTCGCGTCACCACGACCAGCGTCATGGGGATGGTGCCGACGTAGAGGATCGGCATCACGTAGGACGCGAACGTCATGCGGATCGCCAAGACCACGATCAGCGAGGCGAAGATGAAAACGTGCGAGGAAAACACGTAACCCTGGGAGATCCCATCTTCGGCGTTCATGCCGACCAGGGCGAATCCTGCCCAGGCCAGACCGTTGATCGCTTCCGCGATGATCAGCCGGCGGCGCCACAGGGCTGCGTCGGCTTCGGGGGCGTGCAGAAAGCGGCGGCAACATTCCAGCAGGATCACTTTCGCGGAGATCACCAGAAACAGCCAGATGATGGCCTGCGTCCATGGCGCCCAGAACATCGAGGCGAGCGAGAAGATACCCGCGAGCATGAGAATGGTCGCCTGGGCCGCCAGCTCGTTGCGGACGAACATGGCGAGCAGCTCATACTGGAATTCGGGAGCGACCGATGAGGATGCGGACAGGTGTGCGCGCGCCTGTTGCAGGCGGGCTCTCATGCTGGCCGCGCCGGTCTCGCCCCGGCCGGCGGGTGTCGTGGACTCGAGCGTCATCGGTTCGCCATTCGCAGCGCTGAGCGCGCCAGACAGTCGTGCGTAACGGCCAACCAAAATGGTTTCTATGGGCCGTCGTGTACGGCGGAGTATTCACAAGAGATGCTAATTCTTCTTTTACTGACATCGATTTGATGAATTTTTCGTATCCAAGACCTTAACAATTTGTTGGTTCGGGCAAAGGGGTTGGCGCAATCCGGGCGGCGTGGGACAGTGACGGCTTGCAGCCGATTGCCTGACGGGCGGAGGGTTCCGTGAAGATCATCGAGCAGAGGCAGGCGCCTAATCCCAGGCGGGTTCGCATCTTTCTGTTGGAAAAGGGCATCGAGGTGCCCTGCGAGCAGATCGACATCATGAAACTCGATCAGCGCTCCGAGGCCTTCAGCAGCCAGAACCCGTTTCAGCAGGTCCCGGTCTTGATCCTTGACGACGGCACGGCGATTTCAGAGACGGTCGCGATTTGCCGCTATTTCGAGGAGATGCAGCCCGAGCCGCCGCTGTTCGGACGCGACACCCTCAGCCGCGTCACGATCGAGATGTGGCAACGGCGGATGGAGCTCGGCCTCTTCTTCCGCATCACGCAGTGCTTTCGCCACACGCATCCGGCCATGGGCGAGCTGGAGCGGCCTCAAGTCAAGGAGTGGGGCGAGGCCAACCGTCCCAGGGTGATCGAGTTGCTGACGTTCCTGGACCGGGAGCTGTCCAAGCGGCCCTATATCGCAGGGGATGACTACAGTATTGCCGATATCACGGCGTTGGTGGCCATCGATTTCATGAAGCCGGCCCGGATTGCCCGACCGGAGGGCTTGACCAGCCTCGACCGCTGGCACGCGGAGGTTTCTGCGCGGGCGAGCGCCCGGGCCTGAGACACGACAAGGAAAAGAGAGCAGGTATGAAGCTCACCATGATCGGCTCTGGCGATGCGTTCGGCTCCGGCGGCCGACTGCAGACCAGCTTCCATGTGACGACCGGAACAGAAGTCTTCCTGATCGACTGCGGCGCTACGACATTGATCGGGCTGCAGCGTCTGAATATCGATCCGAACAGCATCGGCACGATTTACATTTCGCATCTGCATGGAGACCACTATTCGGGGCTGGTCTGGTTCCTGATGCATGCGCTGTATGTTGCGCGCCGCAGCGAGCCCCTGACCATCGCCGGGCCGCCGGGTCTGGAAGACCGCTACAAAGCGGCGTCCGAAATCCTGTTTCCGGGTTCGACCAGCGTGGAGCGCAGGCATCCGCTGACCTTTGTGGAATATGAAGTCGGCATCCCGATGCGCGTTGGCCCTGCGGACGTCATGACGTTCGCGGTCAGCCACCCCTCCGGCGCGCCGTCGTGTGCGCTTCGTTTGGCCTTGGAGGGAAAGATCCTCGCGTATTCGGGCGATACGGAGTGGGTCGAGACCTTGATCCCCTGCGGGAAGAATGCGGATCTCTTCATCTGCGAGTGCTATGGCTACGACCGGCCAATGAAGTATCACCTCAATTGGCGGGCCTTGCAGCCGAACCTGGAGCGGATCGGTGCCAAGCGGGTTCTGGTCACGCACATGAACACCGAGATGCTGGCGCACAGCGATGAGGCGCGTGCTGCGGGTGTGCTGATTGCTGATGACGGTCTTGTTGTCGACATCTAAGCGCCGCCGGGCCGATGGTCTGGAACGGCTGCTGAAGGAGATCAAGCACTGCAGGCTGTGTCGCGATGCGCCTGTGGGACGGCCGTTGCCGCACGAACCGCGACCGGTTTTACGCGCCAGTGCGACGGCGCGGATCGCGGTGTGCGGGCAAGCTCCGGGAACGCGGGTTCACGCGTCCGGCATGCCATTTACGGACCCGTCGGGAGACCGTCTGCGGGCGTGGATGGGTGTCACTCCGGATGAGTTCTACGATGTGTCGCGTGTCGCCGTGGTTCCGATGGGGTTCTGCTTTCCAGGCCTTGATGCCAAGGGTGGTGATCTGCCCCCGCGCCGAGAGTGCGCACCGGCGTGGCGTGAGCGTGTATTCGCGGGGCTTGCCAGGCTGGACCTCATTCTCCTTGTCGGACAGTATGCGCACCGTTGGCATCTGGGAGCGCTGGCCCGATCGACGCTGACGGAAACGGTCAGCGACTGGCGGGCAATTCTTGAACAGTCCGGGCAGCCGCTCATGATCCCCCTGCCGCACCCGTCCTGGCGCAACAATGCGTGGCTCAAGGCGCATCCGTGGTTCGAAACGGAGCTGCTGCCAGAGCTGCGCAGCCGTGTTCGCGCGGCGCTTGATCCGATGTGATTGGCTATGCGCGCGGAGGCAAGCGGTCTGCTTCGGTACAGTCGAGCGCTGGCGTAGGCGCGCGCTCTGGTTGCCGCTCCGAGACCTCCTGGAGGTCGTCACGCAACAACTCGAGGTCAAATCCCGCACGTGTCAGCGCATTGATCACGCAGTCGACCTTGCCGGGAAGTGCGCTGGCAGCCGCCCAGAGAATTGCCGATCTGAGGCCAGATTTGCAGTGCGCCAGGATCGGGCCGTCTCCGTTGCGGACTGCTGCGACCATCGCGTCGATGGCGTCATCGGTGAACAGGTCGTGCTTGACGACAGGAACGTGAGCAAACCGAAGCCCCTCGAGTGCGGCGATGGCGCCTTCCTCGCGTCCGGTCATCTGGCCCGGCTCCTCGCCGTCTGGGCGGTTGCTGATCACCGTCCTGAAGCCGAGTTTGGAGAGCTGGGCAAAATCGTCGGCTGCCGGCATGCCTGTGACCGCGAAGTGCGGCGTGATGTAAGTGATTTTGTCCATAGGCCCCGCGCCAATCGAGCTGAAGCATGCAATCCGGTCTGCTCCCGGTCTCATTATGCGGAGGAATGTGCGCCCCGACAAGACGCAGAGGGCTTGCCAAGAGAATGAATTGCTCCATTGTACACATTCATTCGATGTTTGCGGCCGCAGACCTCGGCTACAGTCGAATTTTATAGAAATATCTTCTTTGTGAGGCTTCGCGTGCTCGACTCTATGGACATCAAGATCCTGCGCATCCTGCAACAGGACTGCACCCGGCCGGTTGCGGATGTCGGCAAGGAGGTCGGACTGTCGACGACGCCGTGCTGGCGGCGCATCCAGAAGATGGAGGAAGCGGGCGTCATCCGGCGTCGCGTTGCTGTCCTGGATCCCCAGAAGGTCGAGGCGAGCGTCACGGTCTTCGTGTCGATATCGACCAGCCAGCACTCGCTGGAGTGGCTGGAGAAATTTCACGCTGCGATCGTCGATTTTCCCGAAGTGGTCGAATTCTACCGCATGAGCGGTCAGGTCGATTATCTGCTGCGTGTGGTTGTGCCCGACATCGCGGCCTATGATGCCTTCTATAAAAAGCTGATCAGCCGGATCGAACTCTCGAATGTTTCCTCGGCGTTTGCCATGGAACAGATCAAGTATACGACGGCGTTACCTCTGAACTATGCGGAAGAGCAAGCGAAGGCCGAGCGTCTGCGTGCAGAGTAGGCCGCACGCGCTCGTCCTCGAGGTTGGGGATGCTCGATGCGTCTGTACATCGGGCATATTCCAATTTGAGATATCGATATATAGTTTTGAAGAATTCCAGTTGAGCGCTGTCGTGTGAAGTGGCAGTCTCATCTGCTGAAACTCTTCGTGTCGCCCTGCGACACACGCACAGCAGGGAAGACTGTGTCTCATGTCGACTGGCGAACCCAAAGTGGCGCTGTCAGCGCCGTCTGCGGACGAAATCAAAACCACGACATGCTACATGTGCGCGTGCCGTTGCGGCATCAAAGTGCACCTCAAGAACGGCAAGGTCCGCTACATCGACGGCAACCGCGATCATCCGGTGAACAAGGGCGTGATCTGCGGCAAAGGCTCTGCCGGCATCATGCAGCACTATTCACCGGCGCGGCTGCAGGCACCGCTGAAGCGCGTCGGCCCGCGCGGTTCCGGTGAGTTCGTCGAGATCACCTGGGAAGAGGCGCTGAGCACGGCCACTGGCTGGCTGGGGAAAGTTCGCGCTGAAGATCCCAAGAAATTCGCGCTGTTCACGGGCCGCGATCAATCCCAGGCTCTGACGGGTTGGTTTGCGCAGCAGTACGGCACGCCCAACTTCGCGGCGCACGGCGGCTTCTGCTCGGTCAATATGGCGGCTGCCGGGCTCTATACGTTCGGCGGCTCGTTCTGGGAGTTCGGCGAGCCGGACTGGGAGCGCACCGAATACTTCATGCTGTTCGGCGTCGCGGAGGATCATGCCTCCAACCCGATCAAGACGGCGCTGGGCAAGCTCAAGGCACGCGGCGTCAAGTTCGTCGCCGTCAATCCGGTGCGGACGGGCTACAACGCCATCGCAGATGAATGGGTCGGCATCCGGCCGGGCACGGACGGGTTGTTCGTCGGTGCGATGATCCATGAATTGCTGGTCAACCAGAAGGTCGATCTCGATTTTCTGGTGCGCTACACCAACGCGCCCTGGCTGGTGATCCGCGATCCGGGCGCTGCCGACGACGGCTTGTTTGCACGCGACGAGAAGGGCAAGCCCCTGGCGTTCGACAAGCAGTCGAAGGCTCTCGTTGATGCCACGCGCGTCGATATTTCTCCGGCGATGGTCGGTGAGTTCAAGCTTGCTGACGGGCGCAAGGCGGTGCCGTCGTTCGTTCTACTCGCGGAACGGTTTCTGTCGAGCGAGTACAGTCCAGAGAAGGCCGCTGCAACCACAGGCGTTCCTGCCGAAACCATCCGCCGTCTCGCTGCGGAGCTGGCCGAAGCTGCCTTCGAGAAAGAGGTCACGCTCGATATTCCGTGGACCGACTGGGCCGGCCGCAAGCACGAGAAAATGATCGGCCGTCCGGTCGCAATGCACGCCATGCGTGGGATTTCAGCGCATTCGAACGGCTTCCACACCTGCCGGACGATCCACATTCTGCAGATCCTGCTCGGCTCGATCGATTGCCCTGGGGGGTTCCGCTACAAGCCACCGTTCCCGCGCCCGACGCCACCGCCGAACAGGCCTGCGGGCAAGCTCGCCGGTGTCAAGCCGAACACCCCGCTGACGGGAGCACCGCTCGGTTTCACCCAGGCGCCTGAAGATTTACTGGTCGATGAGCAAGGCGGACCGACCCGTATCGACAAAGCGTATTCCTGGGATGCGCCGATCGCCGCGCACGGCCTGATGCACATGGTCATCACCAATGCGGCCAAGGGTGACCCATATCCCATCGACGTGCTGTTCATGTACATGGCGAACATGAGCTGGAACTCGTCGATGAATGTTCCCGCGGTGCTCAGCCATTTGACCGAGAAGGATCCCGCGACCGGCGAGTATAAGATTCCGAAGATCATCTATTCCGACGCCTACTTCTCGGAGATGGTGCCGTATGCGGATCTGATCTTGCCGGATACAACTTACCTGGAGCGCTGGGACTGCATTTCGATGCTCGACCGGCCGATCTCGGAGCCGGATGGGGCCGCCGATTCCATCCGTCAGCCGGTCGTGGAGCCGGATCGTGATGTCCGCCCGTTCCAGACCGTGCTGATCGACATCGGTGCGCGACTGAAACTGCCGGGCTTCGTCAACGACAAAGGCGAGCCGCGTTATCCTGGCGGCTATGCCGACTACATCGTCAACCACGAGCGCGGCCCCGGCATCGGTCCGCTGGCGGGGTTCCGTGGGGTGGATGGAAAGAGTTACGGCAAAGGCGCGCCGAACCCGAAGCAGCTCGAACAGTACGTGGCCAATGGCTGCTTCTATCAGCATCACCTGACGCCGGAGCAGCGCTATTACAAGCACGCCAACAAGGCGTATCTCGATTGGGCCAAGGAGGTCGGCTTCATCGGCGCCGCCGAGCCCATCGTGTTCCAGCTCTATCTGGAGTCGCTGCAGAAATACCGGCTGGCCGCGCGCGGGCACGGTGATG
>JAFAFW010000091.1 GCA_023423275.1 Pseudomonadota bacterium | reverse complement strand
GGACATTTTCTTGGGCTTGCTTGTTCATATTCATCTCTCCGTGGCTTTCGTTACCCTCCATCTTTTTAGGAACAAGCTTCATCCCGCATTTGGGACAGTTTCCCGGTTTATCGGAGAGTATTTCTGGATGCATTGGACAGGTGTATGCCTTTTGTTGTTCCGTCTCGCCCTCATTTACATTTATTTGTGGGTTACCCATTTTTTGCTCATGAGACGAGTGTGTTGATTGAGCGCTACTGTTTATCGTAACAAGCATAAGTAGCAGTATTAAATTATATCTCATAACATATTGTTGTTGTTACTGTTCGACAAGGATTGATTGCCACCATCATTTTAGCGGTTTTAATTTTAAGAGGCTCGCATTGATCGCTACTACAATGGTACTAACGCTCATCAACACCGCACCCATTGCAGGGCTGAGTACGAAATTTGGATACAATATCCCTGCTGCTAAAGGAATGGCTACCACGTTGTAACCTACAGCCCAAATAAGATTTTGAACCATTTTCTTGTATGTCCGTTTTCCAAAATCCACTAATTTCATTACATCCCGTGGATCACTGTTTACTAAGATAATATCCGCAGTTTCGGCCGCTACATCTGTTCCGGAACCCACTGCTATGCCGACATCTGCCTGTGCTAAAGCGGGCGCATCATTCACGCCGTCTCCGGTCATTGCTACAATTTCTCCGGCTGCCTGATACTCTTTTACCTTTTCCTGTTTTTGGTGGGGCAGAACATTGGCCATAAAGCCATCCATCCCTAATTTATCGGAAACCGCTTTGGCTATGTGTTCATTATCGCCCGTGAGCAGGAAAGATTTGATGTTCATCTTTCTTAATTCATCAATTGCCTCTTGAGATCCTTGACGAATACTGTCCGCCAAGGTGATTATTCCAATTACCTTATCGTTAATCAAAACAAAATTCACGGTTTCAGCATCTTGATTGATCTCTGTTGGAATTTCAGGCATTGATAAATTATTTGCTTTAAAATAGTTGGGACCGGCAGCCACAACTTTTTTCTTATTTACGACGCCTTGGACACCGATACCCTGCATGTATTGAAAATCTTCTGAGTTCCATAATTCAAGGCTCCTTTCTTTCAAGGTTGTCATCACGCCTTTGGCAATATGATGCTCGGAATTTTGTTGAACCGCCGCCGCATACATGATGATGTCGTCAGCTGTATATTCATCGGTTACCGGGATTACCCTTTCCACAGCGTGAGAGCCTTGGGTAAGCGTTCCTGTTTTATCAAAAATAATGGTAGACAAATTCCGTGTAGTTTCAAACGCGGTTCGATTGCGGATCAGCAGACCGTTTGTTGCTGAAAGGGTGGTCGAAATGGCGACCACTAATGGTATAGCAACACCCAATGCGTGCGGACAGGCTGTAACCATAACCGTGACCATTCTTTCCAGAGCAAAAGCAAGGTCGCCGCTGCTGCTGAACCAATAAATAAAGGTGCCTACACCTACTGCGATGGCGATGAATGTGAGCCACTTTGCTACCTTATCAGCAAGGTTTTGCGTATTGGACTTTGCCTCTTGTGCCTCTTGTACAAGATTGATGACTTTATTGAGATAACTATCCTTCCCTACACCGGTTGCGGTTATTTTTAGCATGCCATCGCCATTAATAGATCCGGCAATCACTTTTCCACCTGCCTGCTTTTTTACAGGAACGCTTTCTCCTGTCAGCATACTTTCATTTACAGATGAATTTCCTCCTGAAATTACCCCATCAGCCGGGATTTTTTCACCGGGCCTGATGATAACGGTCTCACCGTTTTTTAGTTCTTCCAGTTTTATTTTCAGAGCTTCACCATTTCGTTCAACAGTTACTTCATTTGGCAACAAAGCCACAAGGGATTGTAATGCCTTGGAGGCTGCCATTTGCGAACGCATTTCCAACCAGTGACCAAGCAACATAATGACGATCAGCGTTGCCAATTCCCAAAAGAAATCCATTCCTTGAAGGCCAAATACGACTGCCGTGGAATAAAAATAGGCTACAGAAATAGCGATGGCAACTAACGTCATCATCCCAATGGCTTTTGCTCTGATTTCCCCCACCATTCCTTTTAAAAAAGGCATCCCTCCGTACAGGTAAATTAAAGTCCCAAGGGCGAGCAGCACGTATTTGTCTCCGGTAAATTCCAAACTGTACCCAAGCCAGTTTTGGATCATATGTGAAAGAGCCAGAATAGGAACAGTAATAATTAAACTGATCCAAAATCTTTTCAGGAAATCATGTGTCTGATGGCCTTCGTGTTTATCATGTAGGTGTGCTGAATGCTGGTCTTCCCCATGATCATGGTGTTTGTGGTCGTGATTATCGGTTTTCCCAAAAGGAACTAAAGCCATCCCGCACAATGGGCACTTTCCCGGCTCATCTTTGAGTATCTGGGGGTGCATTGGACAAACGTATTTTTTCATAAAAAAAGATTTAAGATTTTTTAAATTTATTAGCTATAGTGAAGAATAATGTATTTTTAACAAGGTTACCTTTTAGTGTGGTTTAAAAGTCTATTCTATTTCTTCAATACTGTAGAGTTCTGGGATTTCAGCATCCCATCCATGTGTTTCCTTTATCCCTTTTTGAAGGGCTTCCGCACTTTCTTTTTCGCCGTGTACAATAAAGATTCGCTCGGGTTTATTGTTTAATTTGCTCATCCAATCCATAAGTTCTGCATGGTCTGCATGTGCCGAGAGTCCTTTAATTTCAGCTACCTCCATATTAAAAGGCACCCATTTTCCGTATACTTTTAATTCCTTATCCCCTTCCAATAATTTTCTTCCACGGGTACCTTCAGCCTGATAACCTATAAACAGCAAGGTATTCTTGGGGTTCTGCGCTTGTGTTTCGAGATAGTTGAGCATTCTTCCACCTGTAATCATTCCACTACCTGCAATTACTATTTTAGGTTTATTGTCAGTTCGTAATTCCATAGTTTCACGATAGCTGCTTACCACTGTAAAATACGAACACATTTCATCACATTCATTGTCCTTTAATCGATGCCAATCCCTTGTGCGGTGGAACAGCTCCAATATATTGGCTCCCATTGGGCTGTCCATTATCATTTGTACTTTTGGTATTTTGTTCTCCTTGAGCAATGTCCAAAAAACAAGCATCATCAGTTGGGCCCGTTCAACAGAAAAACTTGGGATAAATAAGCAGCCGCCTCTATTGATGGTGTCGTTGACTAATTTTTCAATCTGTGGAATGGCTTCCACTTCATCAGGATGAAACCTTCCTCCATAGGTCGATTCTATGAAAAGAACATCGGCCTTTTTCGGTTTCAAGGGTGGGTACAATAGTAAATCATTTGTTCTTCCAATATCGCCCGAAAAAACAAAGCGTTTTCCGTGTACATCCAGCTCTATGAAAGTAGCACCCAAAATATGTCCATTATACTTAAATCGGGCTCTGATACCATCAAACAATGGAATCCATTGTGATTGTGGAACACCCTTAAAATGTGAAATGGTTTTTTCTACATCCTTTAAATCGTAAAGTGGTACGGCGGGACTGTGTTTGGAATAACCTTCCTTATTGGCACGCGCGGCTTCCTGTTCCTGTATTTTTGCACTGTCGTTCAGTATGATTTTGGCAATATCCAATGTTGGATTGGTGCCATAGATAGGCCCATTATACCCTTGTTTTACCAATCGAGGGAGATAACCTGTATGGTCTAAATGGCCGTGGGTAAGCAGTACCACATCTATTTTTGAAACTTCTACAGGCAGATACTCCCAGTTTTTAAAGCGCAATTCTTTCAACCCTTGAAAAAGACCGCAGTCTATTAGAATTTTACGATCTCCCGTGTCCACTAAATATTTTGAGCCGGTTACGGTACTTGCCGCACCCAAAAAATGGATATTTATTTTATTGTTTTTCATTTGTCCGGTATTTTATAGTGTCCACCACCAGAAAGGTGTGTAAGCGATTCTCCAATTTTCATCTTTTTTGTATTTAAATTAATAATTGTTTATTTGTGACTTCATATATGAGTGGCGCATAATTCTTCTGAATCTTCGAGAATATTTTTATGTCTTGCTTTCGGTATCCCTATTTTCTCTAATAAACCTGGGTTTCCGTAAACTTCTTTGCAAAGCACAATACCTTCATCCAATAACTTTGTTTTTTCAGCTTTTGTGAGTGTTGTTAAAGCGGTTAACGGATGTAGCCCGGATTTATCTATTCTATCCTTTAAACCATTTCCTCTTGGGTAATCCCAACCTGTCAATAATAATCCAACACAATTTCCATATTGTATGGCATCACTTGTAAATCGGGTATTGGTGTACAAACCTCCTTTATGAAATTTAGCCTCGTGGCCTTTTAATTGTAGCCATTGTTTTTCTACATCCAAAAATCTTGAATGGATATATAAGGGAATCTTCACATTGCAAAAACGTCCCTGGTCACTGTGGTATTTACATTCTATCATATAATGATCATTATCCTTTTGTGCTACCACATCCACTTCGTGTTGTACACAATTACCTTTTACAATCACACCAACTTTTGCATCAAACCCTTCGTGGGACAACAATTTACCTACCAATTTTTCAAACGGAAAGCCGGATGGCCCCAATTCCATCAAGGCTTTTTTGAGCTTGTACTTTGAAGCACTAACCCTTGATTTATCCTTCAGCATCTTGAACGCCATTTGATAAATTTTTTTGGTGGAAATACCATCATATAATTGGTTTTCCACTTGCGCTACTATATGTTGAATCAATTCTTCACTTGCTTGGGAACGCCTTAAGGAATTAATAAGCTTGTCTACATTAAAAGCTACCACGTCGCCAGAATACTTCACTATGTTGATTGGGTGTTTCATTTTTTTATATGTATTGTCATTACTGGTAATGCTGAATGAATTGGTTATGACCTCGGCAATGATTTTTTAAAATAAGCTTAGAAATCCTAAAGGACTGATGTTTTAACCAAATACTTCACGCTATTGTAATTTTACCGTTCAAATAAACACTTTGGACCGCATTGATTAATTCTATCCCTTCAGCGAATGGTTTTTGAAATGCCTTTCTTCCCATAATCAATCCAGTTCCTCCTGCTCGTTTATTGACTACGGCCGTTATAACTGCTTCAACGAAATCAGACTCACCTTTGGATCCGCCTCCTGAATTGATCAATCCTATTTTGCCCATATAGCAATTGGCCGCCTGCAATCTGCATAAGTCAATAGGATGGTCTGTGGTAAGCGCTTTATACATAGCATCGTCATACTTTCCAAATCCTATTTCTCTAAATCCAAAATTGTTGGTCGGAAGTTTTTGTTTGATTATATCAGCCTGAATGGTCACACCCAAATGATTGGCTTGTCCCGTTAAATCTGCAGACGTGTGATAATCTTCAGTTTCGGTTTTAAAAGCATCATTACGGGTATAGCACCATAAAATGGTTGCCATTCCCAAACTATGTGCTTCTTCGAAGGCTTCGGCTATTTCTTTAAGCTGTCTGTTACTTTCTTTTGAACCAAAATAAATGGTAGCACCCACAGCAACAGCTCCCATATCCCAAGCCGATTTAACCTTTCCAAATAGTGTTTGGTCATAGGAATTTGGATAGGTAAGCAGTTCATTGTGATTAATTTTTACAATAAATGGGATTTTGTGGGCATATTTTCGGGCGTTCAATCCCAGTACGCCAAACGTAGATGCCACAGCATTGCAACCAGCTTCAATGGCTAGTTTTATTATATTCTCGGGGTCAAAATAGTCACGGTTTTTATAGAACGAAAAAGCGGCACTATGCTCAATACCTTGATCGATAGGCAGGATGCTTAAGTAGCCTGTGCTTCCCAGATTCCCGTGTTTGTACAACTGGGAAAGACTTCGCAGTACTTGTGGATTTCTATTGCTATTTCCAAATACCTGGTCAAGACCATCCTTACCGGGGGTTTGTAATTCATCCTTCGTTATTTTTTCACAAACGTGATCCAAATAGAAGGATGCCTTTTTCCCTAATAGCTCTGCAATATTTTCGCTTATTTTCATTTTTTTAACTTTACTTAATTCATAAACTTCTATTTGTTTTGGAAAAGGACGTTGCCGTATCGGTTTCAATTCCGGAAAGTGCATAACTAGACCAACCCGTTGCTCTCAAAATCCTTTTGCTCAAGAACTTAACTGCTTCTTGTTTTTATGTGCCATTCCAAGTTGATTTTATTTATAGCTAACAGTAAAATAACCACCGTTCGCTTGTTTAAATTCCTGCTTCTGCAATAAACCCGAAAGCGTTAAATATTCCGTTACGTCATAATTAATTGTTCTTACCTGTATGCCCATTAGATAAGCTTTAATGGAAATTTTTTCTGTAATCTTCAGGTTGTTATTTTCTTTAATGAGCACACGATTGGTGACATCTACATTGTTTTTTGACCCAAGGAAATTGATAATGCCTGTTTCCACATACATCGTCAAACTCATACTGCGTATCATTTCATCAGCCGCTAAAGCATAAAGTTTTTTAAAATCCCCGGATTTCACGGACACCCTGACCTTCCTCTTTTTGGGATTGATTGCAAAGACCGATAAAAGCACGTCAGCGTCTTCGGGACGGCACTCATAATTGGTCGTGTAGGTTGACTCTAACTTCTGTGCTTCGTCATAAAGTTCAGTTTTGATGTTTATAAAGAAAGTCCCGCCCCTTCGGGCCATTTTTCCGGCAGTAAATATTTGCTTCCCTGTAAGTTTTCCCTTTTTGTCAAAACTTTCTCTTGTTATCTTTTTGCCTTCTATTTGCTCAATCAACATTGCATTGTCCTGAGCTTTCAATGTCGCAAAAGGAAATAGGAACAGAGTGAAAAATAATATGCTATAAATTGATTTATTCATATCTCGTTTTTTTTCTTTAAGCCAGATTGATAGGCTTAGTTAACTTTTCTTTCCTGATAAGGCTTGTTGCACCAAAATCAATTCACTTATATTTTCTTTATCTACCATGCCAACCAGTACGCCTTTATCCTGTACTGGATAAACCTTATAACCCTTTGTTGTCATGTTTGAGAAAACGTCCTGCAGGCTCATCTCCGGTGAAAGTATTGTGAAGTCCGTCCGCATGCTGTTCCTTACAGGAGACGATTTTCCGAAAGCAGACAACCCCTGTATCAGTTCTTTCCGCGAAAGCACGCCCTGAACTTTGCCATCTGTAGCGACAAGAAAATCCTGCTCCTTCCCGTCGAGCAGTATCTGAACTGCTTTTTCAAGGCTGTCGTTTGGAAGCAGGGTAGTAAACCGTGTCATCAACACTTTTCGAACATCATAGCCTTCCAGTATGCTGTGTGTAGCTTCATAAGTAGCTTCGCTACTGGCTCCTAGGTATATAAACAATCCGATAAAAACAAGCCAGAAATTAAAGAAAAAGCCCAGGAAAACTAACAAAATTGCTAGAAATTGACCTACTTCGGCAGCAATTCGTGTGGCCTTGGATCTATCCATTTTGAAAGCAAGAAGCGCTCGCAATACCCTGCCACCGTCCATTGGAAAAGCCGGTATAAGGTTAAATACTGCCAAAATGATATTTGCTACAAAGAGATTGAAAACAAAAGACTCGGTTTGCATGTGATCCACGTTTTTTAGCACAGTCCAATCAGGCATCGTAGCAGAAAGCTGCATATATATCCACAGACCAGCAGCAATAACGATATTAACGGCGGGACCTGCAAATGCCACCATCAATTCCTGTTTTGGTTTTCTCGGCATGCTTTCAAGAGTAGCGACACCACCAATAGGGTAAACCGTAACATCTTTAGTCTGAATATTGTACCGCTTAGCTGTAAGAGCGTGTCCAAATTCATGAAATATCACACAAACAAACAAAGCAAGGATAAAAACTACTCCCCATATTGCTTCCGAAAAGCCATGACCCATTTGTGTGTGCATCAGGAATACCCAAGCCAGAAGTATCACAAACGTCCAATGAATAAACACCTTTATGCCTAAAATATTTCCGAGATACAAAGCCCATTTCTTTTTCATACTATTCCGTTTTAATTATATGATTGCTTATTTCTTTTGTTTTCCGACTAATAAAAACTTTGCTTTATGCCAAGGCTCGCGTTCGTCTTTATAATTGACTTTTCAGCATTAGGTTCTATTCCAGTCAATGCACGGATAGCATCTATGGTTTCGGGGATTACGATGGCCTGATTGTCCACTATGTAAGCATAAAACAATTCATCGCCCTGTACTTTCAGCATATCTTTCCATACAGCTACTTCATACATATCGCCATACGGACGACCCATTTCAAGCATCAGTTCTTTCACCGTATTGTTGGCTGGCAGCCCATCGCTGTAATTAATCATAGCTATTCTGGTGGAATTGGCGAATGCCTGCAATACTTCATCTTTTGCCGCCTGCCGGGAAAGCTGCACATTCCAGTAATGAAGGTGGCTTAGGGTTTGCGGCACTTTAATAGCGGTAGTAATTACATCCAAAGAAGGATCAATCGTTTGTGCATCCGGCCCCTGGTGGCTGGGTATATCTTTTTCAGGAACGAGGGTATTCATTATACCATTTAAATGACTTTCCCATGGGTCGGTTGCTCTTCGAAGCAATGTGCCTCTTGCTTTCTTTAGCAGTCCGGCATTTTTTAATGCCGTAAGCGTACGCACAATAGAAGTTGTATTGCAAGATACAACGCGAGTGCTTTCACGTCCGATGGCAGTTTCATAATTGTTTTCCGCGCTAAAAGAGTGCCCCGTGGTTTCATGTTTTTCTCCTCCGTGTACAATAAATTTTATACCCATTAGCCTATATTTTGGAAGGTTTTGGGACGCTATCTTTTTTGGTGTACAATCAATTACAATATCGGCTGCCTGCAACATATCATCCAAACTGCCTACTACCGGAATCCCGACTTCCTTCATTTGATTACTGACTGCTTGGTCAAAACCGTAAACAAGGTAACTTTTACTTACTGCCATTTTGATGCGCCAATCTGTAACAACATCACACACACCGATTAATTCCATGTCATCCTGAAGGCTGACAGCATCTGCTACCCGTTTCCCTATTACGCCATACCCATTGATGGCTACTTTGATCTTTTTCATAACTACAATTTGGTTTTTGAACTGATATTATAAATAGCTGCAATACACGAACCCACCAGCCAACCGATAATAAAAATTTCAACAATACCCATACATACTTCCCAAAAAGAAACATCCGTCCGGATAATTGACGTTGTGTCTATACCATGAAGAATACCGTTGAAAAATGAAACTGTGCCACTATGACCCACGGTGGCCATTACCAAAATACAACCAACATAAAGCAGTGTTGCAGTAAGCCCTGTTGCAAGGCCGAACCTTTTAACATTAATGGTGTCCATGTTTTTTTTCTGATTTAGTAGTTTCTGAATTTTGTTGCTTGTGATCGTGACTGCCATGAAGCATCGGCATTAATAAATGGCAGGCAAACATGAATACAATGAAAATAAACATTGAAACTTGTGAGCTCAGCCCTAATGCGGGAGCTAAAAAAATCAATAATAGTGGAAGGATACATCCAATAATCATCCATAGATGTTTCATGATTTTTAGTTTAGAGTTAGAATTTCTCTTTTCTGTTTATTAATATAAAGATATTGAATCATTTACAGTGAGCTATTACATTTTTTCTTGCTTTTGTTATAACTTTTACTGATTTACTTTCTTTAAAATGTTTTTTTCTGAAGTTCTACTTAATCATATCTGGTCCATTATTTGTTTTACCTCTTTTGCCAATACATTACTCAAATCAATAGCATTTGAAGGGTGTGGAATGGTGTTACAGGTTACTATGTTGTTCACTCCGGTATCCATTAATTCCTGATAGGCATTACCCGAAAAAACAGCGTGTATGCCTATACATATCGGTGGTTTCATTCCAGCAATTTTCAAATGTTCCACAGTTTCAATCATTGTGCGTGCAGTTGAGATTATGTCATCCACTAAAACAGGGGTATGATCTTTGTATCTACCCACCTCGGGGACAGAAACCTCCACTTCACGGTCTCCATGACGCACCTTTTGCAGTACCGTAAATGGTGCTCCCGCATTCTTCGCAACTTCTGAAACCCATTGCTCGCTTTCAGAATCTGGACCTATAAGGACAGGGTTTTCGATGTTTTCAATTATCCATTCTGAAATAGCATCTGCTGCACGGACGACTTTATTTGGAATGTCATAAACTTCTTCCAAAGAACTTATTCGATGCAAGTGGGGATCAACTGTGATAATGCTATCGGCAAAACCAGAAACTAATTTTCCAAAAAAACCAGAGGTTACTCCTTCACCCTCATTAAAAACTTTGTCCTGTCGCATATATGCGAGGTATGGAACTACCAAACAGGTACATTTCGCACCTAGCGACTTTGCCGTATGGCTTAAAAAGTAAAGTGGCAACAATTTTTCATCAGGTTCATGTAAAGTACAGATTAGTACCACACGTTTGTCTTTAACATCAGATAAGATACGGGTATAGGTTTCTCCGTCTGGAAATTTGCGAAACGTCACATTGCCAATTTCCGCATTCATTTTTTTTGCCAAAAGCGCTGTGAGTTCTTCATTTCCCGGAAGACTAAATAATATCGTGTTCATAGTATGTTCTTTAAATTAAGGTTATAATATTGTCGTGATGGTTTTTATATTCCAAAGCATAATTAAGCTCGCCTTTGGATTCTGCATAAATAGTATATAGTAGCTGGCCCTTTTCAATATTTTCTCCCAGACGGACATTTAAATGAATCCCTGCGGATTTAGATTGAGGTGCACCCGAAAGTTTGGCGAGTTTTGCAATTTTTCTGTTATCAATTACTTGCAGAACTCCCGGCTTTTCGGCTCTAACTTCATTTTTATAGTGTGCTAAAACAGGTTGTGAGAAGCGACCTTGGGCTTTGCAGATGGAAATAAATTTTTTATAAGCTTTACCCGATTCTAACACTTGCTTCGCTGTTTGGTATCCGGTTCCCGAATCGACTTTTCCCGAAAGCTCCAATAGTTCTCCAGCTAAAAGCAATGATCTTTCTGTCAAGTCTTTAGGGGCATCGGCTTCATTTTTCAGCACTTTCAAGATATCAATGGCTTCAAGCGCTGGGCCAATTCCCCTCCCCACAGGTTGGGAACCGTCTGTAATTATTACTTTTACATTCAATCCCACTTCTTTGCCTATTGCTTCCATATGATCCTGTAATTCCTGCGCCATTTTTGTACTTCTCATTTTTGCAGTTTCACCTACAGGAATATCTATAACAACGTGCGTGGAACCCGCCGCTGCTTTTTTTGAGAGTACCGAAGCAATTAGCTGTCCCTCGCTATCTATATCGAGGGCTTTTTCGATTTTTATCAGCAGATCATCTGCCGGGCTTAACTGGGCTGTTCCACCCCAAACGATACACCCCCCTTCCTTATGAACCACTTCTTTTATTTTTTCAGGGGAAAGCGTTACATTGGTAAATACTTCCATGGTATCTGCAGTACCGGCAGGCGAGGTAATGGCACGGGAAGACGTTTTGGGCATTGTAAGGCCAAAGGCAGTAACAATGGCAACTACCAACGGTGTTGTTCTATTGCCTGGTAACCCTCCGATGCAATGCTTATCAACAACAATCTCCTTGTTCCAGTGCAATTGCATACCAGAAGCAATCATGGCTTTTGTAAGATAGGTGATTTCATCAAGATCCATTCTATTTCCGGCACAGGCGGTGATAAATGCTGTGAGGTCGATATTGGAATAATTGCCCTGAACTATATCCGTAATGATTTCATTGTACGCCAAGTAATCCAGTTTCTGATTGTAGATTTTTGCCCGTACGTGGCTTAAAGATTTAATAGGTTCCAAATGTGAAACATACAAAGTTTCATTTGGGGAAACATTCAGTTTTTTTGCTGCGGCGTCCGATAACCCAATTTCATCAGTCAATAGAAGATTGGATGAAATTACATTAAGACTTGCTACGATTGAGTCCGTTGCAGTGGATATTCTAATTCGGGTAAGTGCCTCAAAGCCTTCTGAAGCACAAACGTGGCAGTTTTCATGCATATATACTACATTCTCGTTTTGAGTGTAGATTCCGAGATGTTTGTATTTTAAGATATTAGATTGGTTTTCCACTTTTCCTGTTATTAAAATTTACGTTTTGAGTCTATTTCCGAAGGAACCGTCTGTACTATTAACACTCTAAACTTATTCATTATCCATCAACGAGTTAAAGTATTCAACTAACAGCTTCTTATCTTCCATGCTTAGACGAGCACCCCCATGCATCCACGTATATGAACTCAACGGCATTTTACCTTTCTCGATTTGCTCAATAATCTGGCTAAACTTTGAGTTTATCCTTCTCGGGCTGTAATTTGGCAAATCATCAAAGTTCAATTTCTCTTTTCCTTCGGTTATATGATCTGCCATGAACCAACCCAAAGGCTGAACATTAGTGTACCAAGGGTATTGGGTATTATTGCTATGGCAGT
>JAFAFW010000090.1 GCA_023423275.1 Pseudomonadota bacterium | reverse complement strand
ATCATGTTTAAGGGATCGTATACGGCGCTCATTTCGCCGTTCACGAATGACGTTTTCGATGAAACCGCCTTCGCGCGGATTGTGGAATGGCAGATCTCGCAGGGGACCAACGGCTTGGTGCCGGCTGGCACGACCGGCGAAACCCCAACCCTGTCGTACGACGAGCACAAACGCTCGGTTGAAATCTGCGTTGAGGTGACGAAGAAGCGTGTGCCGGTGATCGCCGGTGCGGGCTCCAACTCGACTGCAGAGGCCATCGAGTTCAGCGAGCACGCGAAGAAGGTCGGCGCCGACGCCGTCCTGATCGTGATGCCGTACTACAACAAGCCGACGCAGGAGGGCATGTACCTCCACATCAAGGCGATCAACGACACCGTCGATATTCCGATCGTGCTCTACAACGTGCCCTCGCGCACGGTTGCCGACATGTCGGTCGAGACCATGGCGCGCTGCGCGAAACTGAAGAACGTCGTCGGCGTCAAGGATGCGACCGCGAACATGGCGCGGGCTTCCCAGCAGCGCCTGGCCTGCGGCACCGACTTCGTCATGCTGTCCGGCGAAGACGCCACCGCGATGGGTTTCAACGCTCACGGCGGGCAGGGCTCCATCTCGGTAACGGCGAATGTCGCACCGGCGCTGTGTGCGGAATTCCAGGCGGCGTGCCTCAAGGGCGATTTTGCGAAAGCGCTGAGGCTCCAGGATCAACTCATGCCGCTGCATGATGCGATGTTTGTCGAGACCAGTCCGGGACCGGTGAAATACGCGGCCTCGCGCCTAGGCCTATGCAACCCTGACGTTCGCCTGCCGCTGGCTCCAATCAGCGAGTCCTCGCGCAAGGCCGTCGACGCGGCGCTGGTCCGCTGCGGATTGCTGCAGGCCAAAGCCGCGGAATAGCGAGCGTTACGCTAAGAGCAGGAGTGCTACGAGAATGGCGGCCAAATCAGATGGCGGCCGCCGGCTGATCGCTGAGAACCGGAAGGCGCGCTTCGAATATTTCATTACGGAGACCTACGAGGCCGGGATCGTCCTGACCGGCACGGAGGTGAAGTCGTTGCGCGCCGGCCAGGCCAATATCACGGAAAGCTATGCCGCCCTCGAAAACGGCGGGTTCGCGCTGATCAACGCTTACATCCCCGAGTACAAGCAGGCTGGTCCGTTCTTCAATCACGAGCCGCGCCGTCCGCGCCGCCTGCTGCTGCACATGCGCGAGATGCACAAGATGGCGATCTCGATCGATCGCCAGGGCATGACGCTGATTCCGCTGGAGCTGTATTTCAACGAGCGCGGCATGGCCAAGCTCAAGCTCGGGCTGGCGCAAGGCAAGAAACTTCACGACAAGCGTGAGACGTCCGCCAAACGTGACTGGCAGCGCCAGAAAGCGCGGCTGATGCGTGAGAAGGGCTGACCCGACCAGAATAGCGGCCGGGGGAGGGGAGGTGGCATGATGGCCTTCACCACCGAGGATATCCTCGCTGTCGAGCGGGCAGCCGTTCACGCCTGGCCAGCCTCCGAGACACGCGACATCGATGGCTGGCTCTGGCGTTATTCGGGCGGCAATTCGCAGCGCGCCAACTCGGTCTCGCCGCTCATGTTCCACGGCGACGATGTCGATACGGCGATCCGAACCGCCGAGAAGCTGTATTTTGCGCGCGACTCCGTCAGCCGCTTTCAGGTCGGAAGCGGCTACGCCAGCCCCGCCGATCTCGATGACCGCCTCGAGCGGCGCGGCTACTACGTCCATGATCCGGTCACGACGCTGATGAAACCGATCGAGCGCACGCCCATGCCGGACGACGTCGTGCTCGCAGATAAACCCGATGAAGGATGGATGGAGGTTTACCTCTCCAACATCACGCCCGATCGCCGTCCTCCGGCGCCGCGCATCCTCGCATCGGTTCCAGCGCCGTCCGCGTTCCTGAGCATTCGGCGCGGCGGCCGCACGTTCAGCACCGCGCTGGCCGTTCTACACGGCCCTGTGGTCGTGGCGGAATGCGTGGGCACGCGCAGCGATGAACGGCGTGGCGGCGCTGGGCGCGCGGTGATGCTGGCGCTCGAAGCCTGGGGCGCGGAGCAGGGCGCACGGCTTTGCGGGCTGCAGGCTGTCACAGCCAATACCGCGGCACAGGGACTCTACAGCCGGCTCGGTTATAGCGCGGCAAACAGCTACCATTATCGCGTTCTCAACCGCTGAGCGTCACCCGGAGGCACTCATGACCAACACTCAACACAATCTGCTTGCCGTCGATTGGTCGAAGATTCCGGCACCCGAGGACGATGGCGCCGCCAAACACCTGACGGGAATGACGCTCCCGGACATTCCGCTGTCCGCGACCAGCGGTGAGGCCGTTTCGCTGGCACGTCGGCCCGGGCGCATCGTCGTCTTCATCTATCCCCGCACCGGCCGGCCGGGGCAGATCGGCCTAGTCGACGACTGGGATATGATCCCCGGCGCGCGCGGCTGCACACCGCAAAGCTGTGCTTTCCGCGATCATCATGCCGAACTGACGACCGCCGGTGCCGCGCAGATCTTCGGCCTGTCGACACAAGACACCGCCTATCAGCAGGAGATGGCCGAACGGCTGCATTTGCCATTCCCGGTACTGTCCGACGCCGATCTGAAACTGAGCAAAGCTCTCAACCTGCCGACCATGGACGTCGCCGGACATACGCTCCTGAAGCGGATGGCGTTGGTCATCGCGAATGGCCGTATCGAGAAAGTATTCTATCCGGTATTTCCGCCCGATCGGAACGCCTCCGATGTCCTGCAATGGTTGAAAGACAACCCTGGAGCCGATCAATGAGCTGGCCGTGGCCGCCTCCCGCCGATGACGGCGGCACGCAACATCTGATCCGTGGATTCCGGCTTCCCGATATCTCCGTCATGGCGACCAGCGGCCGCGAGGTCTCGCTGGCGGCACTCACCGGCCGCACCATCGTCTTCTGCTACCCATGGACCGGGCGGCCAGGCCTTCCCAACCCGCCGGACTGGGACGTCATTCCCGGCGCCCATGGCTCGACACCCGAGGCAGAAGGCTTTCGCGATGTATACCTTGGCTTCGAGGAAATGCCGACGGCGGTCTTCGGGCTGTCGCTCCAATCCTCGGCGGACCAGCGCGACTTCGCGGAGCGGATGCGATTGCCGTTCGATCTGTTGAGCGATGCCGACCGCACGCTGCAACGCGCGTTGCGCCTGCCGGTCTTCGAGACAGGCGGCACAACCTATTTGAAACGTCTCACGCTGGTGCTGCGCGACGGCGCGATCGACCGCACGTTCTATCCCGTGCATCCGCCGGACACGCACGCGCGCGAAGTGCTCGCCTACATCACGGCCACAGCAACTTACGCCGAGGAATCGCGTTTGATCGCAGCACGCCATAATCCCTAGAGAAGATCGCTCTCGATATCCTCGACGGAAAAGCCGAGCTTCTCCAGCCCGTCCTCGAGATCGTTCGCGAGCAACGGCATGCCGAGCAGGTAGCTGGACGTCGCGTTGACGCGCTCCTGGCGCGCGGTCGAGACGGCCTCGTCGAATTCTTCGGCCTCGAAAGTACCGCGGCCGACCCAGGCCAGTGCCACCAAGTTGGCCTGTTCGTCCTCGTTCAACGTGTTGATGAAGCTGATCAGCTCGGGCCGCGCGAGATCACCCGGCAGCTCCTCCAGCACATCCATGGGTTCGCCATCCGATCCACTGCCGTCGTCCGGGTTCGCGGCGGCAACCTTGGCATCGTACTCACGGGCTTTGATGATGACGTGCGCAACTTTTTCCGGCGCGATTTCGAGCATGAGCGATCCCCTGGCCTCACGATCTCTGGCATTCCGCATTGAGACAATCGGCCAGAGGTCCGCTTGGTTCCAACGGCCACTCAAGGCAGCGGGTATGCGCTACGGAGCCGAGCCAAGGTAGCCGCGGACTGCACGGAACACCGCCTGGAACATTTCCGGCGTCAGCTTGCCGGTGTTCGTATTGTAGCGCGAGCAGTGATAGCTATCGAACAGCACGAGCCCCGGCCGCAGCTCGTGGCGGGCCGCATGGGCAAACGGGAACGCGGCCTTTCGCGCGGCAACGGCGGACAGGACGCTGTCATGTGCGATCCGGCCCAGCGCGACAATGGCGGCCAGGCTGCCGAGCGACGCCATCCGCGCGCTCAGGAACGGACGGCAGGTCGATATCTCGGCCGGCGTCGGCTTGTTCTGCGGCGGCACACAGCGCACAGCATTGGTGATCATGCAGTCCGCCAGCTTGAGCCCGTCGCCGGGGTCTGCCCCATACCGCCCGACCGCGAAGCCGTAGTCCGTCAGCGTCTGGTAGAGAAGCTCACCGGCAAAGTCACCCGTAAACGGCCTGCCGGTCCGATTGGCCCCGCGCACTCCCGGCGCCAACCCCACGATCAACAGGCGCGCGCTCGTGTTTCCCCAGGACGGGACGGGACCGTTGAACCACGTGGGCTCCGCAGCACGATTGGCCTGCCGGTAGGCGACCAACCGGTGGCAGTTGGGACAGTCATGCCCGGGCTCGGCCAACAGGGACAACTTGGCGGGAGCCTGCACCTCGATGGAAACGGCCATTCCCGCTCCTCGCGTCAGACTTCCTCAGGCAGGTCGTCCTGGTCCTCGAACTCGTCCTTCTGATAATCACGCCGCGAGGACTGGCCACGCTCCGTCCGCCCGGGCCGCGAGGACTGATCCCGGCAGATGAACTGCTCGATGCCGGCGAGATCGATGAACTGATCCGCCTGTCGCCGGAGTTCATCGGCCACCATCGGCGGCTGAGTCTGCAGGGTGGAGACAACGCTGACGCGTCGGCCTTCCTGCTGCAATGCCGCGACGAGCGAGCGGAAATCACCGTCGCCGGAGAACAGCACGATATGGTCTATGCTCTTGGACAGGCGCATGGCATCGACGCTCAGTTCGATATCCATGTTGCCCTTGATCTTGCGCCGGCCGGTGGAGTCGGTGAACTCCTTCGTCGGCTTGGTGACCATCGTGTAGCCGTTGTAGTCCAGCCAATCGATGAGCGGGCGGATCGAGGAATATTCCTGATCTTCCGCCAGGGCCGTGTAGTACAGAGCGCGAACCAACTGCCCTTTCTGACGGAAGAGGGACAGAAGCCTCTTATAGTCGATATCGAACCCCAGAGCCTTGGCCGTCGCATACAGGTTTGCGCCGTCGATAAACAGCACAATCCGTTCATTCTGATAAAAATGCATTCTTCACCTCGGGAGCAAATCCTTGGCGTCGTACTCCCCGCACCGACATAGTCTCAACGTGAACAAAACAGCTTGATATCTTATCCGTGTAAGTTCACATCAGCATGATTTGACACCGTGATTAACGATTCGGTCTTTTTGTGACAGATCACCCCGCGCACCACAAAGAAAAACATATTGCGCGAACAAATGAATCTCGGATGCGTAATGAGATTTGCACTGATTGCTTTAGGCGCCAATTTGAGCGGACCGTGGGGCCGACCAATCGACACTTTGCGGACCGCGGTAATTCAATTGCGCGACCATGGCATCGATATCGTGCGCGTCTCGTCGCTCTACGTCACCGCCCCCATCGGCGGTGTCCGCCAGGCATCCTATCTGAATGCCGTGGTTCTGGCAAAAATCAACGTTGCGCCAGCAGCTTTGCTCCGTTTCCTCAAAGCGATTGAGAGGAACTCCGGGCGCCGTCTGGGCGTCCACTGGGGGCCACGGACCCTGGATCTGGATATCGTCGATTTCGGTGGCACGGTGATCGCATGGCCGCCCGGCCGGAGAACACGCGGGCGTTTGATCCTTCCTCATCCAGAGGCGCACAAGCGCGCATTTGTTCTCGTTCCGGTCTCAGAAGTGATGCCCAAATGGCACCATCCGGCACTCAACGTCCGGGCGAGTACCTTGGTCTCCCGGCTCGGGTCGCAACGTCGCGGTGTACGGCGGGTCATTGATCCAAACTGGATTTCGTGCCATGAAGGCGAATCCTGAGAACCAGAGGGTTAAGTCGGGCAGCTTACGTATGCCCCGGCTCTGATTTGATTGAGAGGGCATAGTCATGGCTCGCGTTACCGTTGAAGATTGCGTCGACAAGGTTCCGAACCGCTTCGAGCTCGTGCTGCTCGCTGCGCATCGTGCCCGCTCCATCACCAACGGCAGCCCGATGACGGTCGAGCAGGAAAACGACAAGAACCCCGTCGTTGCTTTGCGCGAAATCGCCGACGAGATGATCCCGCCGGACGACCTGCGCGAAGGCCTCATCCACTCGATCCAGAAGAACGTCGAGGTGGACGAGCCGGAAGCCGGTGCAGCACCGGTGATGACTCCGGACCGCCGCACACCACTGCTGGGCCGCGACGATCAGTCGAGCGACACGGTGGTGGATGTTCTGACGGAAGAACAGCTCCTTCGCGGCATGGAAAGCCTGACCCCGACGGAACCTTCAGCAGCGCTGGGCGGAAATGGCGGAGGCCGGAACGGGCGCTGAGGTTTCGGCCGGCTTCGGTCATGGGTGCCGCCTAACGGGAAGGGTGCCCGCGACGTTGCGCGCCGACACGTCCAAGGCTCGGGAAGGGCGCCCGTCATGATGCGCCAGTACGAGCTCGTCGAACGCGTCCTCAATTATGACACCAAGGCGGACGAGGCGCTGCTCAATCGCGCCTACGTCTACGCCATGAAGGCGCACAGCCATCAGAAGCGTGCGTCCGGCGACCCGTACTTCTCGCATCCCCTCGAAGTCGCCGCGATCCTCACCGACCTGAAGCTCGACGACGCCACCATCGCCACCGCGCTGCTGCACGACGTCATTGAGGACACAGAGGCGACGCGCGCCGAGATCGACCAGCTCTTTGGCCCGGAAATCGGGGCCCTTGTCGACGGCCTGACGAAGATCAAACGGCTCGATCTCGTCTCCAAGCGCGCCGAGCAGGCCGAGAATTTCCGCAAGCTTCTGATCGCCATATCGAGCGATATCCGCGTCCTGCTGGTGAAGCTGGCGGACCGTCTGCACAACATGCGGACGCTGGAATACGTCAAGCCGGATACCCGCGCGCGCATCTCTCAGGAAACGCTCGACATCTATGCGCCGCTGGCCGGGCGCATGGGCATGCAGGCCTTGCGCGAGGAGCTGGAAGACCACGCCTTCCGCTGGCTGCACCCGGAAGCCTACAAGACCGTCACCAGCCGGCTCGCCAATCTCAGGGAACGCAATCGTGGCATCGTCGAGGAGATCCGCGCGGCCCTGATGGTCAAGCTCGCGGAGGCCACCATCAAGGCCGAGGTCTCCGGGCGCGAGAAGAAGCCCTATGCGATCTGGCGCAAGATGCAGAACAAGCAGATCTCGCTGGAGCAGCTCTCCGATATCTTCGGCTTCCGCGTGATCCTGAACAGCGTGGCGGACTGCTATCGCGCGCTCGGCGTGGTGCACACGACCTGGAGCACCGTGCCCGGACGGTTCAAGGATTACATCTCGACTCCGAAGCAGAACAACTACCAGTCGATCCACACCACGGTCGTCGGCCCCCGGCACCAGCGCGTCGAGCTGCAGCTTAGGACGCGCGCGATGCATCACATCGCGGAATACGGCGTTGCCGCGCACGCGCTCTATAAGGATCAGACCAACGGCACCGGCGGCGCCCAGGTCACCTACGATAAGGACAGCGGGCCTTACATGTGGCTGCGCCGCCTGGTGGAGACCCTTCTCGACGGCAACAATCCGGAAGAATTCCTCGAGCATACCAAGCTCGAGCTGTTCCACGATCAGGTCTTCTGCTTTTCGCCGAAAGGCCGCCTGATTGCGCTGCCGCGGGGCGCGACGCCGATCGATTTCGCCTACGCCGTTCATACCGACGTTGGAAATTCGACCGTCGGCGTGCTCATCAACGGCCGCCAGATGCCGCTGTCGACCGTCCTGCGCAACGGCGATGAGGTCCATGTGCTAACCGCCGCTGGCCAGACCCCGCCTGCCGCATGGGAACGGCTGGCCGTCACCGGCCGCGCCCGGTCGGCCATCCGCCGCGCCTCCCGCGATGCGCTGCGACGCCAGTATTCCGAACTCGGACGCAGGCTTCTGACGGCTCACCTCGATAATTCCCGCATCGCCTACAGCGACGAGAAGTTGAAGAAGGTTCTTCCGCGGCTCGGCCATAAGACCGTCGAGGATACGTTGGCCGCGGTCGGCCGCAGCGAATTGACCATTCAGGATGTGGTGCGGGCCATCGCGCCGGAGGCTGCAACGGAGCGCCCGGCCGCGCCGCATAAGCCCAAGAACCGCCAGGATCGTGCCGAAGGCCAGGAAGGCTGGTTCAATCTCAGCAAGGTGATGGGCCTCAAGTTCCGGCTTGGCAATGGCGCGGACGGCGGGAAGCGGCGCGGCGGCGTACCGATCCGGGGCCTGCGCAATGACGTACCGGTGACCTTCGAGGAAGGCGGTGCAGTGCCCGGCGACCGTATCGTCGGTGTACTGCTGCCCAGCGAAGGCATCCGCATCTTCCAGATCCATTCGCCGCGTCTGAAGGATTTCGAGCATCAGAGCTGGGTGGACGTCACCTGGGACATCTCGCCGGATCGCCCGGAGCGGTTTCCCGCGCGCCTCGTCGTTACCGTGATCAACGAGCCCGGCACGCTGGCTCAGATCGCCCAGGTGATCGGCGAGGCTGACGGTAATATAGATAATCTGCGCATGACGCGGCGGGCTTCGGATTTCACGGAAATGACCATCGAGGTCGAAGTTTGGGATCTGGAGCATCTCAACCGGATCATTGCAGGCTTGCGATCGAAGCCGGTCGTCAGCAATGTGGAGCGCTCGTTCGATTGAACGGCGATATCAGGCAGACGGTTGCCTGAGGTCAGCAGGAGGAGAAGAACAGTCCGATGACCCAGTTTCCGGATAGTCCCTTCCAGCGCCTTGGCGTGAACATCGACCATGTGGCCACCATCCGCAATGCGCGCGGCGGCCGGCATCCCGACCCATTGCGCGCCGCCCATCTGGCGATAGAGGCGGGGGCCGACGGCATCACCGCGCACTTGCGCGAGGATCGGCGTCATATTTCCGATCAGGATATCGCCCGGCTCAAGGCCGAGCTGACCCGGCCGCTCAACCTCGAAATGGCCGCGACCGATGAGATGCTGGCCATTGCGCTGCGCCATGTGCCGAACGCCTGCTGTCTGGTTCCGGAAAAACGCGAGGAACGCACCACCGAAGGCGGGCTCGACGTCGCTGGCGGACGCGAAAACCTGACCGCCTATGCGGCCAAGCTCAAGGACGCCGGGATCCGCGTGTCCCTGTTTATCGAAGCCGATCCGCGGCAGATCGAGGCCGCGGCCACGGTCGGAGCCGACATCGTCGAGCTGCATACCGGCCGCTATTGCGATCATGCACTGGACGACGACGCCAAAGGGGCGGCCCAGGAATTGGAGCGCCTGCGCAACGGCGCGCGCATCGCCGCCGATGCGGGCATCGAAGTGCACGCTGGGCACGGACTGACCTACAACACGGTCGCACCCGTGGCCCGCATCCCACAGATCGTGGAGCTCAACATCGGTCATTTCCTGATCGGCGAAGCGATTTTCGGCGGCTTGCACTCGGCTGTGCGGCGGATGCGCGTGCTGATGGACGAGGCGCGCGCAAGCGTCACAGGCCGTCGCAGCGCCTGACCCACTATGATTCTCGGCATCGGCAACGACATCATCGACATCGATCGCATCGAACGCACGCTCGGGCGGTTCGGCGACCGGTTCCTTGATCGCGTTTTCACCGAGGTCGAGCGCGCGAAGTCCGACCGCCGCACTCAGCGAGCCGCCTCCTACGCCAAGCGGTTTGCGGCCAAGGAAGCCTGCTCGAAGGCGCTCGGGACAGGATTGAGAAAAGGTGTGTTCTGGCGCGACATGGGCGTCATCAATCTGCCGTCGGGCCGTCCAACGATGGTTCTGACGGGCGGCGCGGCAGAACAGCTTCGGCACATCACTCCCGCGGGCTTCTCGGCGCGCATCGATTTGACATTGACGGATGACTACCCGCTGGCGCAGGCCTTTGTCATCATTTCGGCCGTGCCTTCCGAACGTGTAGCGTGACTGAGCAGTGGAAGCCCGATTGTGTCATGTTTGCGTGACGAGTCGCGAAGGGCTATAGCGGGCCGGGATTGACTGCGGGCTGCTCCGGCGTCATCGGAGCACCACCGAGGAGCACGACATGAGCTTGAACACCGACACCGGCAAAAAGCATGAGAGCGGCTGGTGGGAGACCGTCAAGATCATCATCCAGGCGCTCGCGCTTGCCATGATCGTGCGGGTGTTTTTCTACCAGCCGTTCAACATCCCATCCGGCTCGATGAAATCGACGCTGCTGGTTGGCGACTATCTGTTCGTCTCCAAGCTGTCCTACGGCTACAGCCGCTACTCGTTCCCGTTCGGGGTGAACCTGTTTCCGGGCCGCGTCTGGTCGGCCCCACCTGAGAGGGGCGATGTCGCCGTTTTCAAGCTGCCGCGGGACAACTCGACCGATTACATCAAGCGGGTAATCGGATTGCCGGGCGACGAAATTCAGATGCGCCAGGGCGTGCTCTACATCAACGGCACGCCAGTTCCCAAGACTCGCGTCGGTGATTTTGTAACGCGCGAGGACGATGGGATCGTGCGCAGAATTCCCCAGTACGAGGAAACACTTCCCAATGGCGTCAAGTACAAGGTGCTTGATGCCGAGCCCAACGGCGCGTTCGACAACACCGGCGTATTCAAGGTTCCGGCCAACCACTACTTCATGATGGGCGACAACCGGGACAACTCGACGGACAGCCGCGCCCAATGGGGCGTCGGCTTCGTACCCTTCGAGAACTTCGTCGGCCGGGCCGAGATCATCTTCTTCTCCGGCGCCTTCGATGATCCGGACGCCTTCCCCCTCTACGCCCCCTGGACTTGGCCCTGGGATATCCGCTGGAACAGGTTTTTCACCATGGTGCGCTGAACCCACGTGAGACGCCCGAAAAAGACGACGACTGAGCTAGAGAAGCGGCTGGGCTATTCTTTCAAGGGCCGCGAGTTGCTGGATCGCGCCTTGACGCATGCCAGTGTCCGGTCCCAGCGCGGCATGCAGCACGACAACGAGCGGCTCGAGTTCATCGGCGATCGAGTCCTCGGACTTGCGGTCGCCGAAATGCTGCATGAGGCCTATCCGGAAGCCAATGAAGGTGAATTGGCGCGCCGCTACAACAGACTGGTTCGCGGCGCCGCATGCAGCGTCGTGGCGCGGCGGCTCGGGCTGGGCTCGTTTCTCATCCTGAGCGAAAGCGAGGACGAAAGCGGCGGCCGCGAGAAGGAAACCATCCTTGCCGATGCCGTCGAGGCGTTGCTTGGCGCGGTGTTCGTCGAGGCTGGTTTCGATGTCGCGCGGACGGTCGTGCGCAAACTGTGGGGCGCCCAGATCGAGGAACTGCCGCACGCCGTCGCGGATCCCAAATCGGCGCTGCAGGAATGGGCGCAAGGACGCGGCCTGGAGCTTCCCGAGTACGTTGCGGTCTCCCGTACCGGTCCCGATCACGCACCACACTTCATCACGGAGGTGCACATCAACGGACGCAAGCCGGCGCGCGGCGAGGGGGCCTCCAAACGTCAGGCCGAACAGGCCGCCGCCAGTGCATTGCTGGCCCGCGAGGGCGTACAGTTCGACGTTGCGACACCCAAACGCACAACCAAGAAGCTGTCGCATGGCTGAGAACGATATGGCATCACCGGTTGCCGCGCGGGACACGCGCTGCAGCTTCATCGCCGTGATCGGAGCGCCCAACGCGGGCAAGTCGACCCTCGTCAACCAGCTCGTCGGCACCAAGGTCACCATCGTCTCGCGCAAGGTGCAGACGACGCGTATTCCCGTGCGCGGCATCGTCATCTCCGGCAACAGCCAGCTCGTGTTTCTCGATACGCCGGGCATCTTCCGCCCGCGCCGCCGTCTTGACCGCGCCATGGTCGAGGCCGCCTGGGCCGGGGCGCTCGATGCGGACGCGGTGGTGCTGCTCGTTGATGCGCTCAAAGGCCTGGATGAGGACGTCGAGCGCGTTCTGCAGCGGCTTGCGGCTTCGCACGCGGCCAAGGTTCTGGTGCTGAACAAGGTCGACCGCCTGCAGGACAAGAAGACGCTTCTGGATCTGGCGCAGGAGCTGACCTCGCGTGTGGCCTTCGATCGCGTTTTCATGGTCTCCGCCCTGAACGGCAGCGGCACGGAAGACCTCAAGACCTATCTGGCGGATACCGCTCCGCAGGGCCCGTGGCATTATCCCGAGGATGAGATTTCCGATCTCAGCGAACGAAAGTTGGCCGCCGAGATCACGCGCGAGAAGATCTACGAGCGCCTGCACGACGAGCTGCCCTATGCGGTCACCGTCGAGACCACCGACTGGAAGACGCACAAGGACGGCTCGGCGCGGGTCGAGCAGACGATCTTCGTCGAGCGCGAAAGCCAGCGTATGATCGTACTCGGCAAGGGCGGCGCGACCATCAAGCAGATCTCCATGGATGCGCGTGGTGAATTGAGCCGCTTGCTGGAGCATCCGGTCCACCTGTTCCTTTTCGTGAAAGTCCGGGA
This sequence comes from Pseudomonadota bacterium, assembly GCA_023423275.1. GTDB lineage: Bacteria > Pseudomonadota > Alphaproteobacteria > Rhizobiales > Hyphomicrobiaceae > ZC4RG25. Next base: position 42,235 of record JAFAFW010000090.1, on the reverse strand, counting down.
GAGCTGGGCAGACGACCCTGAACGCTACCGCGAGATGGGACTAGAGTTCCCCAAGGAATGATCCGTCACGCGCTGGCCTGCCGGGCCGATCATCGAGAGCCGAGCCATGAACTGGTCCGATGAAGGCGTTGTCCTGTCGGTCAAGTCGCACGGCGAGACCGCAGCGATCGCCGAATTGCTGACGCGCGGCCACGGCCGGCATTTTGGATTGGTTCACGGCGGGCAAGGGCGCAAGTTGCGGCCTGTCCTGCAGGTCGGCAACCATATCGACGTGACGTGGAAGGGCCGCCTGGAGGAAAACCTCGGCTTTTTCACCGTCGAGCTACGCAAGGGTTACGCCGCCGCCGCCATGCAGGACGCGGCGGCCTTGAACGGCCTGACATCGCTGTGCGCACTCTCCCGGCTGCTGCCGGAACGTGATCCGCATCCCAACCATTTCGAGATCACGCTGTTCGTCCTTGGCTATCTCGACGACATAGACGTTTGGCCAGCACTGTATGTGCGCTGGGAGCTGAGCTTGTTGCGCGAGTTGGGTTTCGGCCTCGATCTGACCTCCTGTGCGGCAACGGGAGCAACGGACAACCTGATCTGGGTGTCGCCGAAATCCGGCCGCGCGGTATCGGCCAGCGCGGGAGAACCCTATCGCGATCGTCTGTTACGCCTGCCGCCGTTCCTGACCGGCGCCTACCGCGAAACGGTTACGCTGCGCGACGTGCTCGACGGTCTGGCGGTCACCGGGGCATTTCTGAAAACCCGTGTCATGGATCCCGGCGGACTTGTGATGCCCGAAGGACGGCAACGTCTGGTCGGATCGCTCTCACGCAGATCCGGCAGCAATGCCGAGAGTGCTCGATAGGCCCGCGTGCGCCTCGGTGAGTGCTACCGCCTCACCGACGGCACGATATCTCCGACCATCTGCAAATCGGCCACGAAACGCGTCATCCCGCGCCGTCGCATCTCGTCTTCGCGCAGGCGCAGGAGCGCGGAGGGATGGACGGTCACCAGCAACGGCCGTCCGTCTGACGTCTCCCAAACATGACCGCGCATCTGTTCGATTTTCCCCGGACGCCCGGTCAACGATCTGACCGCCGTTGCGCCCAGCGCCACCGTGAGTTTCGGCGAGATGATCCCGAGTTCGAGATCCAGCCACCACTTGCAGCGATCGATCTCATAGACGTTCGGCCTTTGATGCAGTCGGCGCTTGCCGCGTTCGACATATTTGAAATGCTTGACGGCGTTCGTGACGTACATGCGGTCGCGGTTGAGCCCCGCCGCCTCCAGGGCCTGATCGAGCAGTCGTCCGGCCGGACCGACGAACGGCAACCCGCGCCGGTCCTCGACGTCGCCGGGCTGCTCCCCCACGAGCACGACCCGCGCGCCGGAGGAGCCGCTGCCGAACACGGTTTGCGTGCCGAGCTTATAAAGCGGACAGCGCTGGCAATCGCGCGCATCCTGCGCCACGTCCCGCAGTTCGACATCGGGTTCGGAGAGGTCTGTCGGCATGAGACCGGCTTCGCGTCCAGGGCCTCATGTCAACCCGCGCGAAGCCGGATGGTTCAGCCGTCTGCCGCCACCGTTTCGCCTGCCGCACCCGAGGCGAGAAAGGCCTCGATCTCGGCGGCCGAATAACCGGCTTCCGCGAGAATCGTGCGGGTGTGCTGGCCGAGGAGCGGCGCAGGACCGGCAACCTTGCCCGGTGTTCCGGAGAACTTCACCGGCAGGCCGATCGTCTGCACGCGTCCCGCGACCGGATGCTCCACCGCGGGCACCATATCCCGCGCGATAGCCTGCGGATGGGCGTGCATCTCCGTGATCGACAGTACGGGGCCTGCAGGCACCCCGGCATCTTCGAGGATCGTCAGCCAATCCGCAGTGGTATGTTTCTTCATGTGCGGCGCGAGCGCGGCGACCAGCGCAGGCAGATTAGTCATCCGCGCCTTGTTGTCCGTGAAGCGCGCATCGCCCGCCAGCTCGGGATCTTCGAGCAGGGCGACGAACTGAAGCCAGATCTTCTGGTTCGATGCCCCGAGATTGATCCAGCCATCCTTGGTCTCGAACGCCTGGTAGGGCGCCGACAGCGGATGGGCCGAGCCCAGGGGGCCCGGCGAAACGCCCGTGGCGAAAGCGATCGCCGATTGCCAATAGGTATGCGTGATCCCGGCTTCGAACAGTGAGGTGTCGACGCGCTGCCCTTCGCCGGTCTTCAGTTTGTGGGCATAGGCAGCACACACACCCATCGCCGCCAGGATTCCCGCCGTGATGTCGGTCACTGGAGCGCCAACCTTGACGGGCGGCCGTCCGGCGTCCTCGCCCGTGACCGCCATCAGGCCGGACATGCCCTGCGCGACGAGATCGAATCCGCCCTGCTCACCCCAGGGACCGCTGCGTCCGAAACCTGAGATTTCGCAATAGATCAGCCCCGGATTGATCTCCTTCAGGACATCGTAGCCGAGCCCCAGCCGCTTCATGGTGTCGTGCCGGTAGTTCTCGATGAGCACGTCGGCCTTCGCCACGAGGCGCTTCAGAATGTCCTTCGCGCCAGGGTGCTTCAGATCGAGCGCGATGCCCCGCTTGTTGCGGTTCATCATCATGAACGCGGCCGGCACGCCATTGATGTCCGGCGGCAGCATGCGGCGGGTATCGTCACCACCGGCGCTCTTTTCCACCTTCACAACATCCGCGCCCATATCGGCCAGCATGAGACCGCACACCGGCCCCGCCATGACGTGACTGAGATCGAGGACGCGCATGCCCTTGAGAGGGCCGGATCGGGTTGGTGCAGCCAAGGCGTATCCTCCAGCAAGTTCTTGTGGCTCTAAAAGCGCAGTTGATGATCTTGGTCGCAAATCCTGCACGGTCATTCAAGCTGCCCGGTCCCGGTCAGGAGGGAGTTCTCTCGACGGCGAACCGCGAGTCAGACACCATATCCATGGGGGCTTCGTTCTATGGCTTCGGGTTCCCACCCGTTCCAGAGGAGACGGACGCATGAAAACTGATATGCAATCTTTGATTGTGATGGCGATCATCGGCATTGTTGCCGGTTTCCTCGCCTCCGTGGTCGTTGGCGGTGGCGGCGGCCTGGTCTGGTACCTGATTGTCGGCCTGGTCGGTGCGTTCATCGGAGGACTGTTGCTCGGATCGACGGGTGCGAGCCTGGGTATCAGCAACCCGATCGCCTCCCAGATCGTAACCGCCACTATCGGCGCGATCATTGTCATCATCCTGGCGCGCTTGATCGCTTAAATCGGCGCTGGCAGGCACATCTGCGCTATTGAACCAACACAACCCTCAAGGGAGGGAACGATGGATTTTGGTCCTTACACGCCTTACATCATGCTGGCCGTCATCGGCCTGGTCGCCGGATGGCTCTGCGGGCTTCTGCTCGGCGGCGGCGGTCTTATCCGCAACCTGATCGTCGGTGTTATCGGCGCCTTCGTCGGCGGTTATCTGTTCTACCAGATCCTCAACATTCGGATCGATCTCGGCAATCCGCTGGTCGATCAGATCGCCATTGCCACAATTGGCGCGGTCGTCGTGACGTTGCTGGCGCGAGCCATCGCACGCTGACACGTCGCGCGTTTCTGCTATGCCGCGGCGAGATGACGGTTGATCATTGCGGCTGCACAGGCCACTTAGTGCGCGTGGCCTGTGTCAGGTTGACTTGAGCCGCAATAAAATCAACGATCTGAGCATGGTCACAGTCCTCGATACGCGCCAGCGGCACCCGGAGAAGGCGAAGCGGCCGGATACACCGGTGCTGCGCAAGCCGGACTGGATTCGCGTCAAGGCTCCCGGTTCACCGGTCTATAGCGAGACGCGCAAGATCGTGCGCGAGCACGGCCTGGTCACGGTGTGCGAGGAGGCCGGCTGCCCGAACATCGGCGAATGCTGGACCAAGAAGCACGCCACCATGATGATCATGGGCGATACGTGCACGCGTGCCTGCGCCTTCTGCAATGTGCGCACTGGTCTGCCGCAGCCGCTCGATGCGCATGAGCCTGAAAGCGTCGCCGAGGCCGTCGGCAAGCTGGGGCTGGAGCACGTCGTCATCACATCCGTTGACCGCGATGATCTGGCTGACGGCGGGGCAGAGCATTTCGCACAGGTGATCCGCGCCATTCGCGCCCGAACCTCGTCCACCACCATCGAGATCCTGACGCCCGACTTCCTGCGTAAGGACGGTGCGCTGGAGGTCGTCGTGGCGGCCAAGCCCGACGTCTTCAACCATAACCTGGAGACGGTGCCGGGCCTCTATCTCAGCATCCGGCCCGGTGCGCGCTATTTCCACTCGTTGCGCCTGCTGCAACGGGTGAAGGAGCTGGATCCCACCATGTTCACCAAGTCGGGCATCATGGTCGGTCTCGGCGAGGAGCGTGAGGAAGTCCTGCAACTCATGGACGATCTGCGCATAGCCAACGTCGATTTCCTCACCATCGGGCAGTACCTGCAACCCACGCGGAAGCACGCCGAAGTGAAACGATTCGTGACACCGGATGAGTTCAAGTCCTACGAGCGGATCGCGGCGACGAAAGGCTTCCTTCTCGTGTCCGCCAGTCCGTTGACGCGTTCGTCCTATCACGCGGGCGATGACTTCGCCCGGCTGCGCGCCGCACGGCTGGCGCAGGCCTGATTTCGAACGGCGTGCAGGCCATGTCTTTCCCAGTCAGGACAACCATGCGCCGCGTCGCGATTCTGGGTGCTCCTGGGTCGGGTAAATCGACGTTCGCCGCCGCGCTCGCAGCCCGCCTGGAGCTGCCGCTGGTGCATCTCGACCAGCTCTATTGGGAAGCGGGATGGGTCGTCGCCGCACCCGAGGTCTTCCGTCAGCGCTGCGAACAAGCCGTTGCACAGGAGCGCTGGGTGATCGATGGAACCTATTCCAATACGTTCGATCTGCGGATCCCGGCGGCCGACCACATTTTCTGGTTCGACCGGACGCGCGTGTTCTGCCTCTACCGTGTGCTGAGGCGGAGCGTCTCTTCCTACGGCCAGGTCAGGAGCGACATGGCGCCGGGCTGCCCGGAACGGTTGGATTGGGAATTCTTGCGCTACGTCTGGTTTTTCAACGCGACGCGCCGCCCGCGCATCCTCGCCGCGCTCGACCAGTACGAGGCGTGCGGTCGCACGCGGATCATTCGCAGCGACGCCGAGGCGCAGATGATTCTAGAAGGGCTCGCGGCGGGTTGACCGCTGCCGCTTCCCGTGCCCTTACGGGACACAACGATAGGACGCACCATGGCCGACGACGATTACGTCTATGACGAAGTGAGCGGAGATTGGGTGCCGGCTTCACAACTCGCCGCTCGCGAGCAGGAGAGCAGCAGCGTCGAAGTGCGCGATGCCTCCGGCAATGTCCTTGCTGACGGCGATGCCGTCGTACTGATCAAGGATCTCAAAGTCAAAGGCGCGAACCAGACCCTGAAGCAGGGAACACTGATCAGATCCATCCGGCTCACGGACAACCCCGAAGAGATCGATTGCCGCCACGACTCGATCAAAGGACTTGTCCTGCGGACAGAATTCGTGCGCAAGCGGTAGCCACAGCAGGATAGGACCCATGCCGAGCTTCCGAACCCAGCGCATTGTTCCGCATCCGCCGAAGGCGATGTTCGATCTGGTGGCCGATGTGGAGCGGTATCCGGAGTTCCTACCGCTGTGCGAAAGCCTCAAGATCCTCTCGCGCGGTCAGCTCGCGGATGGCGGCGAGGAGATCGTGGCGGCGATGGCCGTCGGCTACGGCCCCGTCCGGGAAACCTTCACGACCAAGGTACGCCTGGATCGGGCCAACGAGAGCATTCTGGTCAACTATGTCGACGGGCCGTTCCGGCACCTCGAAAATACCTGGACGTTCAATCCCCACCCCAAAGGATGTCGCGTCGACTTCTCGATCGTCTACGAATTCCGGTCGATCGGACTCGGGTTGATCATGGGCGCCATGTTCGACAAGGCATTTCGCAAATTCGCCGAGGCCTTCGAGAGCCGCGCCGACGTCGTTTACGGCCGCCCGAACCCGGCGATCCACCAGGTTTAAGTCGTCAACGGATCGTCTAGCCCGGCGGGGAGATCGCGCAGCCGATCAATTTCAGGGCCGCCCGGACGCTGGCCAGCCGGATGTCCGCGCGCCCGATATCCCCGAAGCGTTTCTCCAGATGCAGCACGGGTCCGCCTTTGAGCGCGGCACCGAGGTGAACAAGACCAACCGGCTTCTCGGCGGATCCGCCGCCAGGACCGGCGATACCCGTGACAGATACGGCAAGACTGGCATTGGAATTGGCAAGCGCACCCTGCGCCATGGCCCGAGCCACCTCGGCACTGACGGCGCCGTATTTGGCGAGCAGGTCTTCGCCGACACCAAGGCAGGACATCTTCGCGGCGTTGGAGTAGGTCACGTATCCACGCTCAACGACGTCGGACGAGCCGGCAATCTCTGTGAAAAGACCCGCAATCAGGCCGCCCGTGCAGCTCTCGGCCGTTACGAGCATCACATTTCGCGCACGCATGCGATCCAGCAGTTGCCGCGCGTCTTTCAAGAGGTCTTCAGGAAACATGGAACGTCCTTCACGCCTATCCTGACAGCCTGAATGGCTTCAGAGTAGGCGATATACGGACGCTCGAATACGGGCTGTTACGCAGGGAACAGTTGCGTCCCCCGCACGCGCACTCAGCCGACGGTGCGATCAGACAACCGCCAGCTTTTCCGCCTGATGCAGGAGCCCGTCGAGGGTCGTTCGACTGTCGCTGCCCATCACGCCGACCGCGCGCTGCTGCGCCGCCAGCCACACGGGATAGGCATCCTTGATCACGCTCTGCCCTTTGGGCGTCAAGTGCAGCCCGCGGCCGCGACGTCCCGCCGGAGGGTCCATGTCGATCAGGCTCAACGCCAGCAGACGCTTCAGGTTGCGCGACAGGGTCGACTTTTCGATATCGAGCGTGAAACCGATCTCGACCGCCGTGATGCCATCCTGCTGCGCGAGCTGGGTCAGCAATGTGAACTGACTGGCTGTGATGCCGAGAGGACGCATCGCGTCGTCATAAACCCGCGTGATGATCCGGCTGAGCTGGCGCACGCGTGTCGCGATGCAGCTCGAGGCCGTTTCTTCCGCGATGTTGGCAATCTCCGCCGTCGCTGGCGCCGGCTCCTGTGTCATGATGTTCATAGGGCAACCCCCGGATGGCCAGTGGAGATACAACGTAGATGTCCTTGATCGGCGATTCTGCCGGCCGATGCAAGTCAACGTTCGTCATTCCACTGTTGAATCAGGGCCCTTGCCCACAGGCAACGCAACCGTCGCACTCGCCATGGCCGCGATGCCTTCGCGGCGGCCGGTAAAGCCAAGCCCCTCCGTCGTCGTTGCTTTCACGCCCACCCGATCGACACCGACGCCCAGGCAGTCGGCGATAACGGCACGCATGGCGTCCCGGTGGGGACCGACACGCGGCGCCTCACACAGAATCGTCACGTCGACATTCTGGACGCGTCCGCCACGCGCGCGGACGCGTCTTGCGGCATCACGCAGGAAAATATGCGACGCCGCGCCCTTCCATTGCGGATCGCTGGGAGGGAAATGCTGTCCGATATCGCCATCGGCGATCGCGCCGAGCACCGCATCGGTAAGCGCATGCAGTCCGACGTCCGCGTCGGAGTGACCCTCCAGCCCGTGTGCGTGTGCGATCCTGACACCACACAGCCAGACGTGATCGCCGTCACAAAACCGATGCACATCAAAGCCCGTGCCTGTCCGCGTCTCGGCCGTTGCCCCGATCAGGCGCTCCGCCAAAATGAAGTCCTCCGTGGTCGTGATCTTGATGTTGCGGGCGCTGCCCTCGGTAACGGCCACGCGTAGGCCAGCCAGCTCAGCAATTGCAGAGTCATCCGTAAGCTTCTCATACCCTTTCAACCTCGCGACAACGTGTGCCTCAAGGATCTTTGCGTAGGCAAACCCCTGCGGGGTCTGGGCACGCCACAACCCGTCACGAGCCACCGTATCGGTGATGCGTCGCTCCTCGTCCGCGCGCTTCAGCGTATCGCTGACCGGCGTCGCAGCGATGACGCCATCGTGCCGGCCCAGTCCATCGATCACGCGGCTGATGATGTCCGCATCGATAAGCGGACGCGCCGCATCGTGGATCAGAACGCGATCTGGCGGGCTGGCCTGAAGCGCCTGAAGCCCGGCCCACACGGACGCCTGCCGCGTGCGACCGCCGACAACCGGGGGCAGCAACTGGGCGCTGATGCCCTGAACTGCGGCATCATAGAGCGCACGGTCCTCAGCACCGATGACCACCTGCACGGCATCGATCGCGGGGTGACGGGCAAAGGTTTCGACAGTCCAAGCCAGAACCGGGCGTCCGAGGAGGTCGCGATACTGCTTTGGAATTCCACCGTCCGCCGCTGCCCGGACACCGCGTCCGCCAGCAACGATCACCGCAGCACTGCGCACCGGAGCCAATCCTCTTCTCGATATGATGCCGAGTTATGCGCCCCACGCTTACTGTGGTGGCAAGGCTGAGGCAATCTGGACGCCAAAACGCGCAATTTCGCACTTGCGAAGTACAAACCGGCAGCCTAATCTGCCCAACTGTTGATCACTTCCTTTGATTGATCAAATTGTAGGCAGACGCTTCGTGCACAGCACCTGCAACTCTTTGCGCATCGGATCGCTGCAACTCGCGAACCCGGTTCTGCTTGCGCCGATGTCCGGTGTTACGGACCTTCCTTTCCGTCAACAAGCCAACACGCTTGGCGCTGGCCTCGTGGTCTCCGAAATGGTGGCCAGCGAAGAACTGGTACGCGCCCGCCCGGACGTCCTGAGGAAGGCCGTGGGCGACGGCATCCAGCCTTTTGTCATACAGATCGCCGGCCGTGAAGCCCGCTGGATGGCGGAAGGCGCTCGCGTCGCGCAGGATCTGGGTGCCAACGTCATCGACATCAACATGGGCTGCCCGGCCCGGCACGTGACCGGAAAACTGTCCGGCTCGGCACTCATGCGCGACCCCTGCCATGCGCTCTCGCTGGTCGAAGCCGTCGTGAAAAGCGTGCAGGTGCCCGTGACGCTCAAGATGCGGATGGGCTGGGATCAAGCCCAGCTCAATGCCCCCGAGATCGCCCGTCAGGCGGAAGAGGCAGGTGTGCAGATGATCACGGTGCACGGCCGCACCCGCTGTCAATTCTACAAGGGCACGGCGGATTGGGCCTTCGTGCGCAAGGTCAAGCAGGCCGTCTCCGTCCCGGTGATCGTCAACGGGGATGTGTGCTCCGTAGATCATGCCGTCAGCGCGCTCTCCTTATCCGGTGCCGATGGGGTCATGATCGGACGCGGCGCCTACGGCGCGCCATGGCTGCCGGGCCGCATCGCCGCCGCCTTGAACGAGGGACAGGATCCTGGTGCGCCCGGTTTGCGCATGCAGGCCCGCATCGCCGTCACCCACGTGCGCGGAATGCTCAGTTATTACGGCAGCGCGCTGGGTCTGCGGAACGCGCGCAAGCACATCGGCTGGTATCTCGAACAGAGCGGCATCGCCACCGCTCTCGCCAAATCCTGGCGCGCCCGTCTCTGCCAGGACGATGACGCCGACCGTGTGCTCGATGGCCTCGATGCCTTCTACGAGCACGCCATGGAGCAAGCCGCATGAGCATGGACATGGCCCGCGAGCGTCCCCAGCAGAGCAGCGGACCGCGTCATGTCCAGCACGATCTTCTGCTGGCCTCGCTTCCTCATGCCATCCTCGCGCTCGCCGAGGATGACCGCGTCGTCTACGCAAACCCGGCCGCGGAGCAGTTCTTTTCGGGCAGCCAGGCGATGCTCAAACGCCACCGGCTCCCCGATCTGGTCACGTTCGGCTGTCCGCTGACGAGCCTGGTGGAGCAGGTGCGCCGCACGGGGGCGTCCGTCAACGAGTACGGCGTGGAAGTGACGAGCCCGCGCATCGATGGCGTGAGGCTGGTGGACGTGCACAGCGGACCACTACCCGAGCAGCCGGCCATCATTCTGCTGATGCTGCAGCAGCGTTCCATGGCGCAGATGATCGAACGCCAGCTCACGCACCGCGCTGCGGCCCGTTCGGTGTCGGGCATGGCCGCCGTCCTGGCGCACGAGATCAAGAACCCGCTGTCGGGGATTCGTGGCGCGGCGCAGCTCATCGAACCGGCGCTGAGCGACTCCGACCGCGCGCTGGCGCAGCTCATCTGCAAGGAAACCGACCGCATCCGCAATCTGGTCGACCGGATGGAGGTGTTCGGCGACGAGCGCCCGCTGGCCAAGGAGCCGGTCAACATCCACGACGTACTGGATCACGTGCGCCGCATCGCCGAGCCGGGCTTCGGCAGCGGCATCAAGATCATCGAGCGCTACGATCCGTCCTTGCCGCCGGTGCCCGCGAACCGGGACAAGCTGGTGCAGGCGTTCCTGAATCTCGTGAAGAACAGCGTCGAAGCCGTCCATGAGGGCAACGAACCCGGCCGCGTGATGCTGACGACGGCGTTTCGTCCGGGTGTCAGGCTCTCGGTTCCGGGCAGCAGCGCGCGCGTCAGTCTGCCCTTGATGATCGAGATCGAGGACAACGGCCCGGGCGTGCCCGATCATCTGAAGCCGCATCTGTTCGATGCGTTCGTGACGACCAAAAGAACCGGCTCCGGGCTCGGACTCGCCCTGGTCGCCAAGATCATCGGCGATCACGGCGGCATCATCGAGTGCGAATCCGAGCCCAAGAAGACCATCTTCCGAGTCCTCCTGCCGATGCAGGATATCCGTCTCCCGAACAGGTCAGAAGGTTAGCCCATGGCCCGTGGCACTATTCTCATTGCCGACGACGACAGCGCCATCCGCACGGTGCTCAATCAGGCCCTGGCCCGCGCGGGATATGCGCCGCGCGCCACCGGCAACGCCGCCACCTTGTGGCGCTGGGTGAGCCAAGGCGAGGGCGATGTGGTTGTCACCGACGTGGTGATGCCCGATGAAAACGCCTTCGAGCTGATCCCGCGCATCAAGAAGCTCAGGCCCGAGCTGCCGATCATCGTCATGAGCGCGCAGAACACGCTGATGACAGCCCTGACCGCGGCCGAGAAGGGGGCTTACGAATATCTCCCCAAGCCGTTCGACCTCAACGAACTGGTCAGCGTGGTCGGCCGTGCCCTGGCCGAGCCGGGACGGCGGGTTCTGCGCAGCTCGGCTGAAGCAGAAGGCGAGGAGCTGCCGCTGATCGGCCGCTCACCGGCCATGCAGGAAATCTACCGTGTTCTCGCCCGTCTCACGCAGTCGGATCTGACGGTGATGATCTCCGGCGAGTCCGGCACCGGCAAGGAACTCGTGGCGCGCGTGCTGCACGACTACGGCCGCCGGCGCAGCGGTCCGTTCGTTGCCATCAATATGGCGGCCATCCCGCGCGAGTTGATCGAAAGCGAGCTGTTCGGCCATGAGAAAGGCGCCTTCACCGGGGCGCAAACACGGACGCAGGGCCGCTTCGAGCAGGCTGAAGGCGGGACGCTGTTTCTCGACGAGATCGGCGATATGCCGATGGAAGCGCAGACCCGTCTGCTCCGCGTTCTCCAGGAAGGCGAATATACAACCGTTGGCGGCCGCAGCCCGCTGCGCACCAACGTGCGGATCATCGCCGCCACGCACCGGGAATTGAAGAGCCAGATCCAGCAGGGCCTGTTCCGCGAGGACCTGTTCTACCGGCTCAACGTCGTGCCGCTGCGCCTGCCGCCGCTGCGCGAGCGGCTGGAGGACGTCGGCGATCTCGTGCGTCACTTCCTGCGCGGTCTCGGGCGCAATGGTCAGGGGCAGAAAGCAATCGAGACCGCCGCACTGGAACGCCTGAAGCGGCATACGTGGCCCGGTAACGTGCGCGAGCTCGAAAACCTCGTCAGGCGTCTGACGGCTCTCTATCCGCAGGACACGATCACGGCGGACATCGTCGATACCGAGCTTGGCGAAGCCGTCATGCCGCGCATCGATGACGAACGCGCCGAGGCGGCGACACTGTCGGAATTGGTGGAAGGCCATCTCGGCCGCTATTTTGCCCGTTTCGGCCGGGAATTGCCGCCGCCCGGCCTCTATGACCGCATCATCCGGGAAGTGGAGCAGCCCCTGTTGGCGGCCGCGCTGGCTGCAACGCGCGGCAATCAGATCCGGGCTGCCGAGCTGCTGGGGCTCAACCGCAATACGCTGCGCAGCCGCATCCGGGCGCTTGATATTCAGGTCTTCAAGTCCCCGGGCGGTTGAGCTATAGGGGCTGCCCGGCACGGATCGCTTGCTGCCATCACGGCCAGGAGCTTCCACAGGCTTCCCGGCAGAATGGCCGTTTTGAGCCAATCCGCGCACTTCGCCTTGACATGCGATACCGCACTTGGGTATCGATGGTTATGTCGCGAAAATGTCACAGTTATAGCGCTGTTGTGTGTTCACTGCGCGCCACCGTGCCATCGATCGTGTGACCCGGGAACGACGCAGTGCGTTAGCATTGCAGGGGCGGCAGGCGGGCATCATGTCCCCTTCGCGGCAGTTCGAGGAGAGACCGTTTTAATGGCGGCTGCTGATCCCACTCCGGCGGCGGATGGCGTCCTCGACGAAGGACGATTGCCGTTCCCGGAGGCCAACCCGGTGGGCTTCTGGATCGGTCTGGTGATCGTCGTCCTGTCGATGATCTCCGGCCTCGCGACCTATTTCATCCTGACCGGCCTGACCCCGATCGTCCCGCGCGACGAAATCGTGGTCGTCGTCCTGTTCACCAACGTGCTGCTGATCGTGGCGATGATCGCGGTGATCGCCTGGCAGGCCATCGGCTTGGCGCGTGCCTGGCGAGCCCACGTGGCCGGCGCGCGATTGCACGTCCGGATCGTCCTGCTGTTCAGCATCATTGCCGCTTTGCCGGCGATCCTGCTCGCCGTCGCCGCCACGACGACATTCTCCCGCTCGCTCGACGGATGGTTCTCGACGCGCACGCGCGAAATCGTCGAACGCTCGCTCGACGTCGCCAATGCCTATGTCGAAGAACACGGCCAGGTGATCCGCACCGACATCGTCAACATGGCCAAGGATCTCGACGATGCCGCCAACGAGCTGCGGGACAATCCCGAGCAGCTTCGTAGTCAGCTCATTGCCCAATCGGGCTTGCGGGATCTCCCGGCCGCGTACGTGATCGATAAGGACGGCAAGCCGATCGTGACGGCGCTGGAAGACGACCGGCTGCCCTATGTGCCGCCGCCAGCGTCAGTCATGGCCCAGGCCGAAGCCGGTCATATCCCGCTGCTCATGCCGTTGAACACCTACCGCGTGGCAGCGGTTGCGAAACTGTCCGCTTATCCGGGCTCGTATCTCTATGTCATCCGTGGCGTCAGCCCCAACGTCATGGGACACCTGCGCCGAACCCAGGCGGGCGTCGCCGAATACGAGGAACTGCGCCGTCGCCGCGGCGGACTGAAATTCGCCCACGGCATGATGTACTTCATGATCTCGCTGACCGCGTTGCTTGCCGCGATCTGGGTCGGTCTATGGTTCGCGGGGCGTTTCGTTGCACCGATCCGCAGGTTGATCGCGGGCGCGCAGGAGGTGTCACGCGGCAATCTGAAGGTGACGCTTCCCATCCGTCGCGGCGAGGGCGACTTGCGCCGCCTGTCCCAGACCTTCAACACGATGACAACCGAGCTGAAGACCCAGCGCGATGCCCTGGTCACGGCCAACGAGCAGCTCATCGAGCGCCGCCGGTTCATGGAAGCGGTGCTGTCCGGTGTGACGGCAGGCGTGCTCGGTGTTGATGGTGCCAACCGCATCACGCTCGCCAACCGGTCGGCGGAAAAGCTGCTTGGTATTCCCGCAGAGGATCTCGTCGGACAGCAGCTCGAGGTGGCTGTACCCGAGTTCGGGCCGCTGCTCTCGGAAGCAGAGGATCAAGGCAGCCGTCATCGCGGCCAGCATCAGGTCAAGCTCATCAGCAACGGAGATGAGCGGACGTTTTCCGTGCGGGTCACGCGTGAAGCCGAAAGCGGCGAGGAGCAGGGCACGGTCGTCACCTTCGACGACATCAGCGAGCTGGTCTCCGCGCAACGCACGTCCGCCTGGGCCGATGTCGCCCGGCGCATTGCGCATGAGATTAAGAACCCACTTACTCCGATCATTCTCTCGGCGGAGCGGATTCGCCGCAAATATGGCAAAGTCATCATCGAAGACCGTGAGACATTCGATAAGCTGACTGCGACCATCGAGCGCCAGGCTGGTGATATTAAGAGCATGGTCGACGAATTCGCCTCATTTGCACGCGTCCCCAAGCCCGTCATGGAGCCCGGTGATCTGCGCGACACCGTGCAGGAGCCGGTCATTCTTTTCCGCGAGAGCCATCCGAACGTGACGTACGACCTGATCATGCCGGCCGAACCTCTCGTCGGCTCGTTCGACCGCCGCCTGATTACGCAGGCCGTCACAAACCTCGTGAAGAATGCAACCGAAGCCGTCGAAACCGCGGCCGAGAGCGCGGCTCCCGGCTGGTCCGGGCGCATCGAGGCCAGTGTCCGCCCGGTAGAGGATCGTTTTGTGATCGAGGTCATCGATAATGGGATCGGCCTGCCGAAGCAGAACCGGTCGAGGCTGTTCGAACCCTACGTGACGACCAAGGGCAACAAGGGCACCGGCCTTGGACTTGCCATCGTGCAGAAGATCGTCGAGCAGCACGAAGGAATTCTGGAGGCGACGGATGCTCCGTCTGCCCCGGATCGCAGCTCCGGCGCCCTGGTTCGCATAACGATTCCCATTCGCAATGAGTCTCGCAGCAAAACCGATATGACGTCCGTGGCAGCTGAGTAGGCGTTCGAGTCCACAGCCCGCCCATCGCCAAGAAGGCAAGGAGTGACCGATGGCGACTGACATCCTGGTTGTCGATGACGAAGCCGACATCCGTGAGCTGGTTTCCGGTATTCTGGAAGACGAAGGACATCGCTGTCGCCTGGCACGCGACAGCGACGAGGCGTTGCGGTCGATCGAGGACCGGCGCCCGCACCTCGTCATTCTCGATATCTGGTTGCAAGGCAGCCGGCTCGATGGGCTTGAGGTGCTGTCCATCATC
Organism: Pseudomonadota bacterium; assembly: GCA_023423275.1. Classification (GTDB taxonomy): domain Bacteria; phylum Pseudomonadota; class Alphaproteobacteria; order Rhizobiales; family Hyphomicrobiaceae; genus ZC4RG25. The sequence goes on along the minus strand of JAFAFW010000090.1, from coordinate 27,178 downwards.
AAGAAGGTCCATCCGGACCTGCCGGTGGTCATCATTTCCGGCCACGGAAATATCGAGACCGCGGTCACGGCGATCCGGCGCGGTGCCTACGACTACATCGAAAAGCCGTTCAAATCCGATCGCCTGTTGCTGGTGACGATGCGGGCGCTCGAAGCGTCCAACCTGCGCCGCGAGGTCAAGCAACTCAAGGAGCGCTCGACACAGAGCTCCGAGATGGTCGGGCGCTCGACCGCGATCAACCAGCTCCGCTCACAGCTCGAGCGCGTGGCGCCGACCAACAGCCGCGTGCTGATCCGCGGCGCATCCGGAGCCGGTAAGGAACTCGCCGCCCGTGTTCTGCACGCCAAGTCGCATCGCGCCGATGGTCCGTTCGTGGTGCTCAACGCCGCCGCCATGGTGCCTGAGCGCGTCGAGGAGGAGCTGTTCGGCACCGAGGATCGGACCGGTGGTCCGCGCAAGGTCGGCGCGCTCGAGGAGGCGCACGGAGGCACCCTCTATATCGACGAGGTTGCCGACATGCCGATGGAGACCCAGGGAAAGATCCTGCGTGTCCTCGTCGAGCAGAAATTCCTGCGCATCGGCGGCAGCCAGAAGGTGTCCGTCGACGTTCGCATCATCTCATCGACCAGCCGTGATCTCGAACGGGAGATGGGCGAGGGGCGCTTCCGGGAAGACCTCTACCACCGCCTCAACGTCGTTCCGCTGAGAGTGCCGGGCCTCGCCGAGCGCCGCGAGGATATTCCGGAGCTTGTCGCCTATTTCGTGCAGCAGATCTCGCAGACCTCGGGACTGGCCCCGCGCCGCATCGGAGAGGATGCGATCGCGGTCCTGCAGGCGCATGACTGGCCCGGTAACGTCCGTGAGCTCAGGAACAACATCGAGCGCCTCATGATCCTGTCTGGCGGTGACTCCGACGGCATGATCACGGCTGACATGCTGCCGGACGAAATCGGCTCCAACGTGCCTCTGCCGGTCAATGGCGGGGCGGAGCATCTGATGTCGCTGCCGCTGCGCGAGGCCCGCGAGATCTTCGAGCGCGAGTATCTGCTGGCCCAGATCAACCGTTTTGGCGGGAACATCTCGCGCACCGCCGAATTCGTCGGTATGGAACGCTCCGCTCTGCACCGGAAGCTCCGGGCGCTGGGCGTCAGCTCCGAACACCGCTCGGGGACCGTCGGGCAAGTTTGATATCGAGTCCGGAATTTGACCTGCAACTATAAGATCCCGACGGCGCCGCCGGCCGCCGACCATAACCGGGCGCCGGTTTCCGGCAGCGAGGTTGCGCAGCCATGAAGGTGATCATCTGCGGCGCAGGCCAGGTCGGAATCGGCATCGCCGAACGTCTGGCCGCCGAAGGCAACGACGTCTCGATCATCGACATCAATCCCGAGCTGGTACAGCGGGCCAATGATGCATTGGAGGTGCGCGCCACCGTCGGCAACGGCGCGCATCCCGACGTGCTGGAACGGGCCGGCGCCCGTGACGCCGACATGCTGATCGCGGTAACGCTGTCGGACGAAGTCAACATGGTGGCCTGTCAGGTCGCCCACACGCTGTTCGACGTACCGACGAAGATCGCCAGGATCCGGGCGCAGACCTACTTCGACAAGGAGAAGGCGTCGCTGTTCTCGCGCAAGAGCCTCGCCATCGACTTCATCATCTCGCCCGAGATCGAAGTCGGCGACATGGTGCTGCGCCGGCTGCAGCTCCCGGGCGCCTTCGAGACGCTGTCGTTCGGTGACGGGCGCGTACTTGCGCTGGGCATCGCGTGCGGCGAGGATTGCCCGGTGGTCAACACCCCGATCCGGCAACTGAGCGAATTGTTCCCGGATCTGCCGGCCGTCATCGTCGCCGTTGTGCGCAAAGGCAGCCTGTTCGTTCCCGATACCGAGCAGGAGCTGGAAGTCGGCGACGATGCCTATGTCGTCGTTCCTGCCGATCAGGTCTCGCGCACCTTGAAGATCTTCGGACACGAGGAAACCCTGGCGCGCAAGGTGGTCATCGCCGGCGGCGGTAATATCGGCCTTTATGTTGCGCGCGCGATCGAGGCCAGGGAGAACCTGGTACGCGCCAAAGTGATCGAAGCCAACCGTGCACGTGCCATCGAGATTTCGGAAGAATTGTCACGGACGGTCGTTCTGCACGGCAGCGCCTTGTCGGAAGAGCTTCTGCTGGAGGCGGAGGTCCAGTCCGCCGACACCATGGTTGCGGTCACCAACGACGATCAGGTCAACATTCTCACGTCCGTGCTGGCGAAGCATCTTGGCTGCAAGCGCAGCCTCAGTCTGGTCAACAGTGCCGGATACACTGCGATGGTGCGCTCGTTCGGCATCGATGCGCAGATCAACCCGCGCGCTTCCACCGTCTCGCGTATCCTGCAGTTCGTCCGCCGCGGCCGTATCCGGGTGGTCCATTCGATCCACAACGGCGAAGGCGAGCTGATCGAGGCTGAAGCACTGGAGACGGCTCCCGTGGTCGGCAAGGCGATCAAGGAGCTCGATCTGGGTGAGGGCGTCCGCATCGGCGCCATTGTCCGGGACGGTGAGCTCGTGGTGCCGACCGGAACGACCGAGCTGGAGCCCAAGGACCGCGTCATTCTGTTCGTGCGTTCCGATCAGGTCCGTCAGGTTGAGCAGCTCTTCCGGGTCAGTCCTGACTATTTTTAAGGCAAGAGTTGCCGGAACTCGCGTCGAATGCCGCCCGTTGCGTCTCCAGAGTGCGGCAAAGCGCGATCCCAACGCATGTTTAGGCACATGATGTGCTGCGTCCTGCCGTCATTTCGGATAAGATAACTCGGAGGTGGTCGGAGCGCCACCCGACAACAAAACAGAGAAAAAATGGATAACAAGAAATGGCTGAGCGAGCACAGAGCCTTCAAGATACCTTTCTGAATCACGTTCGTAAGAACAAGACCCCCCTGACCATCTTCCTTGTCAACGGAGTCAAGCTGCAGGGAATCGTTACGTGGTTCGACAACTTTTGTGTCCTGTTGCGTCGCGACGGGCACTCACAACTCGTCTACAAGCACGCCATATCCACCATCATGCCGGGCCAGCCCGTCCATCTGATGGAGAATGACCCTGCCGAGGCGCCGCAGAGCTGAGGCCTGCCTGGCACGCGATTAACCTCGATGCCAGTGCCCATTGGGCGTATCGAGGGATAGGCAACAAACTTTCTGGCGCCTGCCGCGGGCGCCGGATGGTTTCCAGGTGGCGAGATCGACGCGTTTGAGTCAACGCAACGAAGCAGCGAGTAACGGGTCCGGTGTCCGCTCGGCGCGCGCGATCGTGCTTGTGCCTGTCTTGTCGCGTACGGGACAGGCGCACGCCTCGCGCTCCACCGCGGGTTCGGCGGCCGCCAACAGCATCCACTCCCCTCAGGATCGGCTGACCGAGACAGCGGGTCTCGCCTCGGCGATCGATCTCGATGTGCGGGCGAAGCTTCTGGTGCCGCTCCCACGGCCACAACCCGGTACGCTGTTCGGCTCCGGCAAGGTGGAGGAGCTGAAGCAACTCGTTGCGGAGCATGAGGCTGAGCTCGTGATCATCGATCACGCGGTCTCACCCATTCAGCAACGCAACCTGGAGAAGGCCTGGAACACGAAGGTCCTCGACCGCACCGGACTGATCCTGGAGATCTTCGGACGGCGCGCCCGGACGCGGGAAGGGCGCCTGCAGGTCGAACTCGCTCATCTGACGTACCAGCGCAGCCGGCTGGTCCGGAGCTGGACCCATCTTGAACGCCAGCGCGGCGGCTACGGCTTCCTCGGCGGTCCCGGCGAAACCCAGATCGAAACTGACCGGCGACTCATCCAGGAGCGCATCGACTCCATTCGCAAGGAACTCGATGTGGTCGTGCGTACGCGCGATCTGCATCGGCGCGGGCGGCGGCGTGTTCCCTATCCCCTGGTTGCGATCGTCGGCTACACCAACGCGGGCAAATCGACCCTGTTCAACCGGCTGACGGGTGCCGAGGTGCTGGCGATGGATCAGGTGTTCGCGACCCTTGACCCGACCATGCGCGAGCTGAGGTTCGACGGCGGCCGCCGGATCATCCTGTCCGATACGGTCGGCTTCATCTCAGACTTGCCGACGTCGCTGGTCGCGGCCTTCCGTGCCACCCTGGAAGAGGTCATCGAGGCGGATCTCATTCTCCATGTCCGCGACATCAGCCACCCGGAGACCGCAGCCCAGCGCGCGGACGTCGAAACCGTGCTGACCGATCTCGGCATCGATACCGAACATGCCGATAAGCGCATTCTGGAGGTCTGGAACAAGTCTGATCTGCTCACCAACGAAGAGCGCGAGCAACTGGAGCATGCGGCCGACCGCGCCGACAGCAAACCACTCCTCGTCTCCGCCATCACGGGCGAGGGGCTCGACGATCTGTGCAACAGCATCGACGCACGTCTGGGGCGGGCCGACGAGATTCTCACCATTCGCCTGCCCGCCAGCGCGGGGGGCCTGCTGGCGTGGCTGCATGAGAACACCGAAGTTCTCACCCGCGAAACTGCCGACAGTGGGCAGACTCTGTGCCGCGTGCGGATCGAGTCCGCGAAGAAGGGAAGGCTGGCCAGCCGCCTTCGCCGCGAGGGCATCGCGCAGGTGCTATGAGGACGCGGGCGGCTTACGTCTGATCGCGCTCGCGCTGCTTGGCCTCGTCCCAGAGGGCATCCATCTCATCCAGCGTGGACTGTTGGGGCGTTACGCCGCGCGCCGCCAGCGACTGCTCGATATAGCGGAAACGGCGCGAGAATTTCTCATTCGCCCCTCGTAGCGCCGCCTCGGGATCGAGATGAAGATGCCGGGCCACGTTCGCCACGACGAACAGGAGGTCGCCGAACTCTTCCTCGACCTTCGGGTCGACCGTATCTGAGGGCTCGCGTTCAGCCAGTGCCACCTCAAGCTCCGCCAACTCCTCCCTGAGTTTGGCGAGGACCGGGGTCAGGTTCGGCCAATCAAACCCCACTTTAGCAGCTTTGTTCTGCAACTTGATCGCACGCGTCAGTCCGGGCAGCGCCAAAGGCACGTCTTCCAATAAACCTCGCTCGGGGGCATCATCACCGCGCGCGGCCTTCTCCGCCGCTTTGATCTCCTCCCAAAATCCCTTGGCAACGCCTGCCGACCGCGCTGCCTCGTCGCCGAAGACGTGCGGATGCCGACGGATCATCTTGGACGTGATGGCCTGTACGACGTCGCCGAAATCGAACGCCTTCTGCTCCTCGGCCATGCGGGCATGGTAGACGACCTGAAGCAGGAGATCGCCCAGTTCTTCCCGGAGATCGTCGAGATTGCCGCGCGCGATGGCATCCGCCACTTCGTAGGCTTCTTCCAGCGTGTAAGGGGCAATGGTCGCGTAGGTCTGCTCGATATCCCAGGGGCAGCCCGTGACGGGTGTTCTGAGCTGCCGCATGATGTCGAGCAGCACGGCGATGTCGCGCGATGGCGAGGGTCTGTCGGTCATGCTCCCCTTCGGAGGCTCGCAGCCAGAAAGGGCATGCCTAGCACATCACGGGTGGCTTGTTGCGACGTGACAAAACAAATCCCGGCTCCGCGCGGGAGCCGGGACGGGAGACTTACGTTACGAATCCAGACGCATGATGCCGCGGCAGAATGTATTGCCGATGCGCATCTGGCCATCGTCCAGTCCGACGTCCATCAGGCAGGTCGCACGGTTCTCGAAGTGAATACCCTGCTGATCCGCACCACCGCCGCGCCCTTGGCCGAACCCGATACCCAGGTTGCGCTCCTGTTGTTGCGGTTGCTGGTTGTCGCTGGTCGATGATTGCTGGGACGACGTTGGGCTCGTCTGCTGCTGCATACTGCCCCAGTTCGACTGCTGCTGTTGTTGTCCGCCAAAGCGTTCGCGCATACGCTCTGCCACGCGGCTGGCGATCGGACCGCCGAAATTGCCCGATTCCTGAATCACCGCCGTCACCCGTGCCGATTGCTGGCCGGGCATCATCTGGATGTCACGCACACGAATATCGATGTTGTAATTGTTCACCAGCTTGCGCCCTTGCAGCGCCGTCGCAGCATGACCGAGCGCCTCGGTCACGGTGTCCTCAGTGGCGTGCGCGACCGTCGTCGCGATGTGCCGGTCGCCAAGATAGAGCTCGGATGTCGACGTGATCTGCGCATCGTCATCCATGTACTGGCTGAGGTACTGACGCAGCGCTGCGGGATCCTGAGACCGCGCGGTCTGCTGCAGCACCTGCTGCACATTGCCGAAGAACTGACGGATGCCTTGATCAGTCAGGCGCTGCCCCATCTGCTGATTCATCTGTGGGCTTGTTTGCTGCTGATTGGGCTGGTTCATCGGCTGCTGTGAGCGCTGCCCCATCTGCTGTTGCGATTGACCCAACTGCTGCTGGCCGGAACCCATCTGGGCGAGGGCGGCCGGAGATAATCCGGCGCTCACGCAAAGCGCCGCCACATAGAGCGAAGTCTTCACGGGCGTTCTCCTTTGGATTTTAGTTGCAGGTGCCGCCGAAACGTGGCGATGCGAGGCGGGTTCCTGCCGGAATCGTACCCGGGCGGGAATTTGCGCAGGCGGTTCTGAGGCCGTCCGCCGGAACGACGGAGAGGGTTGGATTCAAACTGGGATCGACGGCGATAGCGTTGATGCGCGAACGCTATCCAGGCATCCGCCAAGTCGTCTCAACGGACATAAGTCAAGCGTTCGTGGCGCGGCACACGTCATTCGCATAATATATATTATGGAAAATATAGGCTATATAAGAATTAAATATCATATGCATTACGGACTCAGCGTCTGACGGTCGCCAACCCGTGGCCGTCACGCCTTCTCAGGCTTCTCGTATTTGTCCGCAACCATCCGATCGAGCAACCGGACGCCCCATCCCGACGCCCAGCTCTGGCTGATGTCGGTCTTGGTGGAGTCCATCGCCACGCCGGCGACATCGAGATGCGCCCACGGCGTCTCGCGGATGAAGCGCTGGATGAACTGCGCCGCTGTGATGGCACCGCCCAGCCGCCCGCCGATGTTCTTCATGTCTGCGGTGCGCGAGTCGATCATCTTGTCGTAGGCACTCGCCAACGGCATGCGCCAGACGAGCTCGCCGGTCTCAGCGCCAGCCTCGGTCAGATCCGCTGCCAGCTTGTCGTCGTTGGAAAACAAGCCCGCATAGACCTTACCGAGCGCAACCATGATGGCGCCGGTCAGCGTCGCCAGATCCACGATCAGGCGCGGCTTGAAGCGCTCCTGGGCGTACCAGAGCACGTCGGCAAGAACCAGGCGGCCTTCAGCGTCGGTATTCAAGACCTCGATGGTCTGGCCAGACATCGACGTCACGATATCGCCCGGGCGCTGGGCGGAACCGGACGGCATATTCTCCGTAAGCCCCAGCAGTCCGACGGCGTTGACAGCCGCGCCGCGCTGCGCCAGGGCCAGCATCAAGCCGGTGACGCAGGCTGCGCCGCCCATGTCACCCTTCATATCTTCCATACCGCCGGCAGGCTTCATGGAGATGCCGCCGGTATCGAAGCAGACCCCTTTACCGACAAAGCAGATAGGCTTGGCGCGCTTGGATTTGGCCCCGTGCCACTGGATGACCGCGACGCGGGATGGCCGTACACTGCCCTGACCGACGGCCAGCAGAGCGTCCATCTTGAGCGCCTTCATGGCGTCGACGTCGAGGATTTCGACCTCCAGCCCGGACGCCGTAAGTTCCTGGACGCGCTCGGCAAACTCGACCGGCCCGAGCATATTCGCCGGCTCGTTGACAAGATCGCGCGCCAGAAACACACCGTCAGCCACGGCCTTGCGCTTGGCGAACGCGGCGCGCGCCTTGTCGGCGTCCTCGGTATGAATCACGAGCTTCGTCAGTCCGTTCGCCGGCTTCTTGTCGCCATTGTCCTCACGCGGCTTGGTCGCATACTTGCGGAAGCGATAGCTTCTCAGAATCGCGCCGAACGCGAGATCGGCGGCAACGTCGGCTGCTGGACGTTCGCCGAAATCGGCGACCTCGGCGACCAGGCTGGCGCTGTCGCCTTTCCGCGCCGCGATCAGGGCATAGACCGCACCGCCGAGATTGACCCAATCGGTCTCCTTGGCGCGTGCCGACGCGCCGACACCGACGACAAGCACGCGCTTGGCGTCGAGCTGCGGCTGAGCCAGGATCTCGTAGGACGTTTTCGTTTTGCCCGTGAAATCAGCCGCTTCCGCAGCCCTGACCAGAGCGCCGTCTGCTGCGTCGTTCAACGCTCGCGCCCGCGGACCAAGCACAAGCTCTTGCTCGCACAACACGACGGCCGCCGATTGGAGAGGCGACGCGAGCGGGACGAATTCAACGACGAGAGCGTCAGACATGAGCAATCCTGAGAGAGCCTGATTTCGCCAGCCGCGGATAACCGCGGTGCAGCCCCGGGAGAATGCGCAGCGCGGTGGGGCGGTTAAGCTGTGGAGAGTTTCGCTGAAACCGAGCTTAGACCGTCGCCCAGGAAGTGCAAGAGTGGCATCAGGAAATCTCTCTCTGGGGAACCTGCACGAGGCCGAATTTCCGCCACCGTGCTATGAGACCCGGAAGACGGGGGAGCACGGAGCAGGAAGACTTGTGCCGGCTGCAAGGGATCTAGGTCGACTGCGGGAACGGGGCGGCGTGTCGCCATGACTATTTTCGGCCGCTACGTGTTTCGCCAGGCAAGTGGCGCCCTGCTGCTCATCCTGCTGTCGCTGTCAGGCGTCGTCTGGATTTCTCTCGCGTTGCGTCAGCTCAATCTCGTCACGAGCAAAGGCCAGGATGCCTGGGTGTTCCTCGTCATGACGACGCTGGCACTGCCCAACCTCATGGTCCTCATAGCGCCGATCGCGCTGCTGATCGCCACCATCCATACCCTCAACCGGCTGAATGGCGACAGCGAGCTGATCGTTCTGACGGCTTCGGGAGCAACCATCTGGACAGTTGCGCGCCCCTTGCTCCTCCTCGGCGCTCTGGTGTCGGTCGCCGTCGGCCTCGTCAATCACGTTGGCCTTCCCTGGAGTCTGCAGCTACTCCGGCAATACGTCATCGAGGTTCGGACCGATCTGATCTCGCAAGTCCTTCAGCCTGGAGAGTTTTCTAGTCCGGAAGACAATCTGACCTTCCATATCCGTGAGCGCACCTATTCCGGCGAGTTGCTGGGCATCCTGATGCACGATGCGCGCGACAGCAAACAGGTCGTCTCCTACCTTGCCGAGCGCGGCGCGATCATGAAGCGCGGCGACTCATCGTTCGTCGTGATGTCCCAAGGGCATATCGTGCGCCGGGGTGAAGGCGATGCGGCGCCCCATATCGTCACCTTCGACAACTACGCCATCGATCTCGACCGGTTCGATGCCAAGGACGAGGTCAGGGGCCTCAAGCCGCGCGAACGCTACCTCTCCGAACTGTTGAACCCGTCCGCCGAGGATCTGGAAGGGCGCAATCAGGCGGGACACATCCGCTCCGAGTTGCATGAGCGATTCTCAAGTCCGCTGTACCCGCTGGCGTTCGTGCTGATCGCCGTCGCATTCGCGGGACAGGCGCGTTCCACACGTCAGAACCGGATGGAGGGCGTCGTCCTGGCATTTCTGATCGCCGCCCTCTGCCGTGGCGGAGGTCTGGCCGTCAACAATCTCGTCGTGCTGCACGCCTGGGCCGCCGTGCTCATGTACCTCTTGCCGATCGCCGCGATGCTTCTCGCACTCGTCGTGATCCGGCTGGGGGCGCAACCGCGGATCGGAGCCGGTTTGTTCGACCGATTGGCCAACCTGCGCGCGCTCTTCGGCTGGGTTCGGAATCCATGGAGCGCCAGGCCACGTGCCGTCGGGCGGCTGGGGGCGAGAAGCTGACATGATGTCGGGCCTCACCCTCAAGCTTTACATCGCGCGCAAGTTTCTGCTGGCGATCGTCGCCACGTTCCTGATCTGCTGCATCCTGATTTTCATGATCGATTTCGTGGAGATGCTGCGTCAGGCCGGAAAGCGCGGAAGCGTCCCGGCAATCACGCTGGTCTGGCTCACGCTGCTGCGCCTGCCGGCCTATACCGAAATCCTGCTGGCTTTCGCGGTTCTCGTCGGCAGCATCGGCAGCCTGCTGCAACTCAGCCGCAAGAGCGAGCTGGCCGTCATCCGTGCCGCCGGCATGTCCGTCTGGCAGTTCCTGGCCCCCGGGCTCATTCTTGCCTTCGTGCTCGGCGTGTTCGCGGTCGTGGTCTACAATCCCCTGGCCGCATCGGCTCGCACCGAGGCCGAACGGCTGTTCTCGGAAGCCTTCGGACGCGAAGCCAACTTCCTCCGCACCCGGGGGGCCGGATCGTGGCTGCGTCAGGACGGCGCCGACGGATCATCGGTGATCAGCGCCGGAGGGGTCACGGACGGCGGCCTCAAGTTGTTCTCCGTGGACATCATCCAGTACGACAAGAACGGCCGCTTCGTCGAACAGATCGAGGCGGAGCGCGCCACCCTGCTCGAAGGCTACTGGCGCCTCGAAAAGGTGACCGTCGCGGGCTCCGGCCGTGAGCCGGAGCGCTTTGACACGTATCTCCTCAGCACATATCTGACGCCGGAACGGTTGCAGGACGCGCTGGGCACGGTCATTTCGGTGTCGTTCTGGGAACTCCCTGGACTGATCGCGGCTGCCGAACAGTCCGGATTATCCGCCTCCCCTTACCGGATCCAGTACGAGCTGCTGTTGTCCCGGCCGCTGCTCTTGATCTGCATGGTTCTTTTGGCGGCAACTGTGTCGTTGAGGTCATTCCGATCCGGCGGCATCCAGACTATGGTGATCACAGGGATGATTGGGGGCTTTGGGTTCTTTCTGCTGGCAGAAATTTCCCGACAGGTTGGGGTCGCCGGGCTTGTCTCGCCGAGGGTGGCGATATGGGTGCCGGTGGTGACAGCTGCCCTCGCGACTTTGACGGTGCTACTGCACCAGGAGGACGGTTGAGTGAGGCGTCGAGCACGGCCAATGCCCGGTCGTAGCACCACGCGGCGATCATCAACTCGCTATATTCTAGCGAGGCTGAGCATCTGTGCGCTCGCTGTCGCGTCAGCTACGACCCTCTCGGCCCCGGCCAGCGCTCAGGACACGAGCGTCATTACGCCTGCGACCACCATCCTGCCGACGGAGATCAAGCAAAACCGTTCAGCCCCCTCCTCGTTCCCGAAGAGCAAAAACGCACTTGTCGGTCCGATCAAAAAAATCGATCAGAATCAGCCGCTGTTCCTGCAGGGCGACGAGCTGATCTACGACAACCAGGGCAACCGTATCGCGGCCCGCGGCAACGTCGAGATCTATTATAACAATTACATTCTGACGGCGGACGAGGTCACCTACGACCAGAATGCCAACACGCTGACTGCCTCCGGCAACGTCACGCTGAAGGAACCCAACGGCCTGATCACCCGCGGCGAGCGGATCACTCTCACCGACGACTTCCGGGACGGCTTCGTCCAGTCGTTGAGCGTCACGGCGCGCGACGATACCCGGATCGCCGCCGAACGTGCAAACCGGCGCGACGGCAACGTGACGGAATTCGAGAACGCGCGGTTCACGCCGTGTAAGAGCGACGGAGCGATGCCGCCTCTGTGGTGCATCACCGCTTCGCGCATCATTCACGATCAGTCCGCGGCCACCATCACCTATCAGGACGCGCAGTTCGAGGTGTTCGGTTATCCGATCTTCTACCTGCCCTACTTCCAGCACTCCGATCCGTCGGTGAAGCGCCAGTCGGGCTTCCTGCTGCCGTCCTATTCGAACTCGACGACACTCGGCTTTGGTGTCGAGGTTCCGTACTACTTCGCGCTCGCTCCGAACTACGATTTCACCTTCCATCCGATGTACCTGGCCAAGCAGGGCGTGCTGTGGCAGGGAGACTGGCGTCACCGGGTGTCGTTCAACGGCATCACGGGCACCTACACCGTCAAAGTCGCGGCAATCGATCAGGATATCAACGATCTGCCCAGCAGCACGGTCAACCCGGAGCGCTATGACGGCTGGCGTGGCAGCATCCAGACCAAGGGCAAGTTCTCACTGTCCTCATGGTGGAATTTCGGTTGGGATGTGACGCTGGAAAGCGACGATTACTTCCGCCGGTTCTACAAGCTCGACAACATCCTGCAGACCGATCGCGTCAACAACGTGTACCTGACCGGCATCAGCGAGCGGAACTACTTCGGCGTCAACCTGTATCATTTCGGAAGCCTGTATTTTCAGGATTCTGATCTGAGCAACGGCCGCGTTCACCCAATCGTCGACTACAACTACATCTTTGCCGACCCGATCCTCGGCGGCGAGCTCAGCATGAACATGAATGCGCTGAGCTTCACGCGAAGCCTCAACTATACGGATGCTTTCGCCACTACTCATTCCGAGGAATCCTCGATGAGCCGCATCGTCGCCGATGTGAACTGGAAGCGGAAGTTCATCGACCCGATCGGGCAGACCTTCACGCCATTCGCCAGCCTGCGCGGCGATGTCTATGCCCTGACGAATTATGTGGATCCCGTCACCGACACGCTGGTGGATGATGATGTGATGGCGCGCGGCCTTGCCACGGCAGGCTTGCTCTATGCCTATCCCTTTGTAACTAACACCCAGTCCGGTTCACACGTGGTCGAGCCGGTCGGCCAGATCATTGCCCGCCAGAAGAAAGTCGATCAGCGTGGTCTGCCGGACGAGGACGCCCGCAGCATCGTGTTCGACGACACGAACCTGTTCGAGGTCGACAAGATGTCCGGCCTGGACCGTGTCGAAACCGGAACGCGCGCGAACGTCGGCTTGCAATATACCTTCCAGGCCAATTCCGGCGGCTATGCCCGGCTGCTGGCCGGCCAGAGCTTCCATCTGGCAGGCGACAATATCTACAACAACCCGGGTGTCGATGCTGACGGCAACCCGATCTATTCACCGATCAACGGCCTCGAAACTAGCAAGTCGGACTACGTTCTGGCTGGCTATTTCGCGCCCTCCTCGATCTTCCGGACGATCGCCCAGACCCGATTTGACGAGGAAGACCTCGATATTCGTCGCGCCGACGTCTTCACCGAATTCAACTACGGTCCGCTGCTGGCCCAGGCGACCTACACCTACAGCGCATTCTCGCCGCTCACCGGACAACGCACGGATGAGCAGGATATCTTCGCGCTTGGCGGTCTGCGCCTGACCGACAACTGGACTCTCCTGGGCTCGATGCGGTTTGATATCGACGCCGGCGAGCGCATCCAGGACGCGATCGCCTTGCGCTATGCCGACGAGTGCTTCGTACTGACCGCAACTTACACCGAGACGTTCATCGACGACCCATCCCGTCAGCTCGAGCAGGATCGGACCCTGATGCTCCGCTTCGAGCTGAAGCACCTCGGTGAATTCCGTTACAAGACCGACTCTCTGGATTTCTTCTTCGCCGAGAACCAGACGACGCAGCAGTAGCCATCCTTGGCTGACGCTGGCCTAAGCTCCGCCGGACAGGCCACACTGTGTTCGCATTGCCGTGCGAAGTGTGGATAATGCCGTCCATTGATGCGGCAACCCGGTATGCTAGGCGCACGAATCGAGCGGTCAGGCATAGAGCAGATCAAAAATGAGGCGAGGTCCCAAACTGCGATATCGACCCTATCTCCGAGGTGCATGCCTGTTTTTTGCACTGCCCCTGGTGATCACCTCGACGTCCTTCGCACAAGGCTCCCATCAGACCTTGCCTGGCTTGGTCGTGACGGTTCCGCCGAGCGGCGGCGCGGCAGCGCAGCCTCCGCAGAAGGAAGCCCCTACCCCCGCTCCGAGCAAGAGCAGCAAATCAAGGCCCGCCACAAAGCCGAAGGAGCGTTCGGCGTCGCTCAACACATCGGGCTCCGGCACTGGTGGCGGCGCGACTCAATCGATCGTCGTGCTGGTCAATGACGATCCGATCACGGCCTACGAAGTCGAACAGCGCTCGCGGCTGATGTCGATGGGCGCCGACGTCGCCGAGAAGGCTCAAGAGACGTTCAAGCACCTCATTCAGCAAGAAAGCACGACGAAACGCCTGCGTGCGATCCTGCAGGAGACGATCCAGGCCAATCCAGGTAAATCGCGCGAACAGGTCCTTGCGATCTTCGAAGAGCGCAAGCAGGCTTACGGCCAGAGTCTCCAGCGGCAGGCGATGAACAGTGCCAAGGCCGCAATGCTGCCGAAGTTCAAGAAAGGGGCGATCGAGGAGTTGATCGAGGAGCGGCTGAAGCTGCAGGAGGCGGCGCGGATCGGCGCAGTTGTCGAGGAAGATCAGGTCGACACGCTGGTCAAGAGCATCGCCGAACGCAACAAGATGACGCCGGATCAGTTCGCACAGCATCTCAAGAACACCGGCGGCGATATCCAGTCCATGCGATCACGGTTCAGGGCGACGCTGTCCTGGAACCAGGTCGTAAGACGGCGCTTCAGCGCGCAAGTCGCCGTCAATCAGCGCGAGATCGACCGTATGATCTCCTCTTCGACCGACGAGAAGCAGGATGAGATCGAGCTGACGCTGCATCGCATCACACTGCCGGTTCCGGCCAAGATCAATCAATCCGTGATGGCCAAGCGGCTGGAAGACGCCGACAAGATCATGCGCGCTTACAAGGGATGCAGCTCCTCGGCCGCGGTGGCCAAGGTTCACGAGGCGAAGTTCGACAACCTCGGGGTCCGCAAGCCGTCCACCATTCCCGAACCCACCCGCAGCCTCCTCCTGAATGCCAAGGCAGGCGAGATGGTGCCGCCAAACATGTCTGCGCAGGGCGTCGAGTTGTATGCGTTGTGCGACAAGAAAGTGACCTCGGCCGATGAGAAGAAGCGCGATGAGGTCGCCCAGGAGCTTCAGCAGAAGGAATTCAGCGTCCTGGCCCGCCGTCACCTGAGGGATCTACGCCAGGACGCGCATATCGAGTATCGTTGAGGTGTGAACACGCCCTCTGATACCGAATCCCAGCGCCCGCTGCTTGCCCTGACCATGGGCGACCCGGCGGGCATTGGTCTGGAAATCGCGCTGAAAGTCTGGCGCGCGCATGCCGCCGCATCCAACGCGACCGGCTACGATCTGGTCTTTTTCTCCGATCCGGACGAAGTCGCCGCCTGCGCCCGGCGCGTCGGCCTCGCCGACCCGAGCACGATCGTCGAACAGCCTCAGGATGCCCGCGGGCGATGGCCGCGCCAGCTTCCGGTCCTGCCGATCGCGCTCGCAAGGCCCGCCACGCCCGGGCAACCCGACCCGGCCAACGCCAGATCCGTGATCTCGGCCATCGAGACAGCGACTGCTGCGGTCCTGGATGGGGCGGCGTCTGCGATCGTCACGAATCCGATTGCCAAGCATGTGTTGTATGAGGCGGGTTTCGCGCACCCGGGGCATACGGAGTTCCTGGCCCATCTGGCGAGCCGTGCAACCGGTGGCAAATCCTGGCTCCCGGTCATGATGCTCGCCTGCGATGAGTTGCGCGTTGTGCCGTTGACCATTCACGTTCCGATTTCCGCGGTCCCGCGCGCCATCAGCCGGACGCTGATCCTGGATACGGTCCGGATCGTGGCAGGCGGTCTCGAACGCGACTTCGGCCTGCAGAGCCCTGCCCGGATTGCCGTTGCCGGTCTCAATCCACACGCCGGCGAGAATGGATCGATCGGCACGGAAGACCAGACGATCATTGCGCCTGCCATCGCCGCACTGCAGGCCGAGGGGTATGCGGTCACCGGCCCGCATTCCGCCGATACGCTGTTTCATGCGGCGGCGCGCACGGGATATGACGCCGTGGTGGCCATGTACCATGATCAAGCCCTCATCCCGATCAAGACACTGGCCTTCGATAGCGGGGTCAACGTGACGCTGGGGCTGCCGTTCGTGCGCACCTCGCCCGATCATGGGACGGCCTTTGATATCGCGGGCAGCGGACGCGCGAACCCCGCCTCGCTTGCCGCGGCCCTCGACCTCGCCGCACGCCTGGCGATCAACCGCTCAACAAGCACCCGAACATGATCGACGACGAGGCTTCGGAGTTCGCAGGTCGTGCGTCCACCGACGGTTTGCCGCCGTTGCGCGAGGTGATTGCGACGTTGGGACTGTCGGCCAAAAAGAGCCTCGGCCAGAACTTCATCCTCGATCTCAATCTCACGCGGCGCATTGCGCGCTCGGCAGGAGACATCAGCGGCCGTACGGTGGTCGAGATTGGACCGGGACCAGGTGGCCTCACGCGCGCGCTGCTGCTTGAAGGCGCTGGAAAAGTTATTGCTGTCGAGCGCGACGACAGGTGCCGTCCGGCGCTAGAGCAGATCGCCGAACGCTATGCCGGACGACTCGACGTCCATATGGCGGACGCGCTCGATATGGACTGGCGCACGCTCGTTGCCCCCGACAGCGGAGCGTGGATCATCGCCAACCTGCCCTACGGCATCGCCACACGCCTGCTGATCGGCTGGCTGGAAAGCGAGCCCTGGCCACCGTGGTATGACCGCATGGCGCTGATGTTCCAGCGCGAGGTCGCCGAGCGCATCGTTGCGCAACCCGGCACCAAGGCCTATGGCCGCCTCGCCGTGATCTCACAGTGGCGGACGAAACCCCGCATCGCCATGACGCTGAAACCGGAGGCCTTCACCCCGCCTCCGAAAGTCGCCTCCGCTGTGGTGGAATTCGTGCCGCGGCCCGATCCGTCCCCACCCTGCTCGGTCAAAGTCCTTGGCGAAGTGACGGCGGCAGCGTTCGGCCAGCGCCGCAAGATGCTGCGCGCGAGCCTCAAATCCTTGACACCTGACGCGGAGGATCTGTTGCGAGAGGCCGGCATCCCGTCCGACGAACGCGGTGAACGGCTGCAGGTGGAAGACTTCGCGCGGATGGCCATTCTCCTGGAGAAAAGACGCGCGAGCCGTTCGTAGGACGATCGTCACTCCAACCGCACATAGGGCTCCGGAATACCCCTCGCCTTGCAGCGCAGCTTGAAGAGCGCGCCAGCGAGCGGTTCGGCGGATAGCCTAGCATCGGCTGCAAGGTTCTGATACGCCGACGTGACGACGACAGCGTCGAGATTTTCGCCAAAGAACGCCGGACACGTCGGCTGACTGACCGGCAATCTGTGGTAATCGAACAAAGTTGCATCGACGTTCCAGACATAGACCGCCGCGGCGCCCCAGGCCGCCGACCAGAGGCGACCGTCAGCATCGACGATCGCGCCGTCAGGCTCGCCCTCGCTGTCTGCAAAGCGCTTGAAGACGGCGGGGTCGCCCGTTGGCAGCCCCGTCTCGGGATCGGTCGTCACGCGCCAGATCGTCCGGCTGGCGGAGTCGGCGAAATAGGCGATGCGGCCGCCGTTCCCGAAGCAGATCGCATTACCGATCGTGATGCGCTCGAACAAGAGCCGCAACTCACCCTCGCGGAACCACCAGATCGCACCCTGCTCCGGCTCGGCCTGCTTGCCCATACTGCTGATCCACAGCGCACCGGACGGATGCACGCGGCCATCGTTGGAACGCAGATGCGGATGATCCGTGATGAACGGATGAATGGCCCGGCTGTCCCGGCTGTCGAGATCGTACAGCCTGAGATCCCGTTCGGTCGCGATCAAAATCCGGCGGCGGTCGACCAGCGCCGCGACGGACGCCATCACGCCCAATGCGTGCTGCCGCACCGTGCCGCCCGAGAAGGGCCGTTCGTAAAGCAGACCGTGCGGGATATCGAACCAGAGGATGCTGCTGCGCTCGGGATGCGCGACAGGCCCTTCGGCCAACTCGTGGCAGGTCTCGTGCCAGACATCCGCGTGGCTTTCAGTCTGCTGCGCGATCGACGTCATGCCCCTCACCCGGTGAACCGGTATTCGGTTACCTGCCGGTAACGCTCCCCCGGCCGCAAGACAACGTTTGTGAAACCGGGATGGTTCGGCGAATCGGGAAACCGTTGCGGCTCCAGGCACAGGCCGCTGAAGGGCGCGTAATGCTGGCCGCCAGCACCCGGTACCGGAACCGCGATATTCCCGCCGTCGTAGAACTGCACTCCCGGCTCGGTCGACCAGACGTCCAAGGCGATGCTGTCGTCCGGCGCCGTCAATCGCGCCATCCGGCGCGGCTCCGGTGTCTCCGTCATGGCGGCAACGAACGTGTGGTCGTACCGCGTCGGCGGCGTGCTGCGAACGCGGCGCGGAGTGCGAAAATCGTAGGCAGTGCCTTCCACCGCGAGAATATCGCCCGTCGGAATTTGCTCCGCATCGACCGGCAGATAGCGATCGGCAAAGATCTGCACCACATGATCGCGCGCGTCGCCTCCACACGCGAGATTGAAATAGCTGTGCCCCGCGAGATTGATGATCGTCGGCGCGTCGGTCGTCGCAGTCAGCTCGATAGACAGTTGTAGCGGCCCGGCAAGACGATACGTGCAGCTCACGTCAACGCGGCCGGGATAGCCCTCGTCTCCCGCGAGCGAAACCAAACGCAACCGCACACTGTGATCCTGCACGTCATCCACAGACCAGGCTCGGTGGCCAAAGCCGATCTTGCCGCCGTGCAGGTGATTGCGTCCGTGTTCGTTGCAGGTCAGTTGATATTGAACCCCATCCAGGGAAAGCCGTCCGCCACGGATGCGGTTGGCAAAGCGTCCCGCAATTGCGCCCATGTGCGGTGAATAACGGGCGTAGTCCTCGAGCGTATCGAACCCGAGCGTAACCCGTCTGGCCTCGGTGGCCATTGGTACGGTAATGCTCTGAATAGCCGCGCCATAGGACAGCACGCTCACTTCGAAGCCGGACCGCATCAGCCGCACGCGCTCAACGACGGTTCCATCGACCAGCGTTCCAAAGACCTCGCGCTGTGAGTTTTTGCTCATTTCAGAGCCCTTCTCCGAGGCAATCGCACGCATTCCCGCCCGCCAGGCCCTCCTGAGGCGGCTCCGGAACGCGCAGGAACATGCCTCATGGTCACGAGTTGCAACCTTAACTTTTGCGGAAAGGATTTTTCAACCATGCACCCTCGCAGCATAGCAGCCTCCTGCCTGCTTGTCGGTGTTGCCCTTGGCGCAAGCACGGTTCATGCGCAGACCTCCGGAAGCTACGGCAGTACACCAAGCACCGGCCCGGCAGCAGGTTCCTCCGGCACGACGCGGGCAACGACCCTCACCCCCGGCCTCAGCGCCCGGCCCGCCGAACGCGGGTTACCCTCCAGTATCGGGCAATCCGGCCAGGCAGGCGGCCGCCCCATGGACATGACGGGCGCGAGAAGCGCGCGCGACCTGCGCAATCGCAGGCCCGACTCGCTCGACCGTTCCAAAGGCACGCAGTCCGGTTCTCGCGGGCGCAATTTTTCCAATAGCTCGACCGATCGCTATCCGGCATCGCGCATGTTGCCCGTGCGTCCAGGCAGCGCCGAGGAAGGAGAACGCGAGCGCCTCAACCTGCCGCCGGGCAACCCCGATGAGGCCAGCCGGTCGGCCGCTCAGCGTCGCCAGATCGGCCGGCGCACGGGCGCAGGATACACGCAAAGCGAATGCGAGCGGATCTACGACTCCGGCACCGGCATGACCCGGCAGCAATGGAGCGATAGCTGCCGCCGCGTCGGTGAGCGTAACGAGCGGCTGCAGATCCGCTAGCCGCGAGGGCGCGTTCGCGATGGGTCGTCAGTTCGCTTTGAGGAATGCGGCGATCCGTTCCGCCAGATCCTCGCCGTAGAGGTCGAGGAAGAAGTGATCCGCCCCCTCGACGGTGGCAATTTCGACCTTGTCGGACCTGCCACCGAGTTTCTCGGCGACCCCAGGCACCATCTCATCCGCGCCGGCCGCGACGACCAGAGTCGGACGGGTGATCTGGCCAAGAAGCTCCACGATGCCCGGCCGCGATCCCTCGTAGTAATCCAGGAAAGCTCCCGCCGTGACACGGGCCTGCGGGCAGTTGAGGAAGCCCGGCACGTCGATCAGCATGTCTCCCTGGCCACCGTCCTCGCGTTCGCGCGCGGCTGCAATGGCCGGTGCCAATGGGCCACCGAACTGATCGGCATATCTCCTGGCAGCCTCCGCCGGAGGCAGCTCCACAAGTGGCGCGACAAGAACCACTTTTCCTGTGACCTGCGCGGGCTCCTCGACGGCAAACAGCGCTGCCTGCGCCCCGCCGCGCGAATGGCCGATGATGTCGATCCGGCTCGCGCCCCGCGTCTTCAGCCAGTCCGACCAGGCGGACAATTCCTCAACCGCATCACCGAAACGATGGTCGTGCTCCAGCATGCAGTTGAACATTCCCGTGCGGCGGTTCAGGCCGAGACTCAAGGTGATCGCAAGCGTGTTGATCCCCTGGCGCTTCAGGTTGGCCTGCAGGTCGCGGATGATCTCCATGCCATGATGCGCCAATGTCCCGTGCACGATCAGCGCGACGCCGTCCGCCTGCAGGGACTTTCCGGACGCGATCTCCAAACGACCCAGCAGTTCGAGCCCCGCATGCTCCTGGGCAACGTCCTCTGCCTCGGCACGGACGGCTGCAATCGCCAATACGACCAGACTGGACAGAAGCAGCGCCCAGGCCGTCAAAGCGCGACGCGCACGAGGCTGCCTGGCATTTGGACGATCTGGCATGACACACCCTGGCGAATAACTCGGGGCGACACTAAAAAAGGAGGCCGAAGCCTCCTTATGCCAAGCCATGGATGGTGAAACAATCCTCAGAAGCGATGCTTCACCGTACCCCGGACGACGAGGTCATCCGCCGGGTTGGACGGCGTCTCAGGTTGAGCCTGTTTCGTGTCGGTCGCGCCATAGAGCAACTCGAGCCCGAAATCCATCTTCGGGAGAACGCCCAGACGTCCGAGACCCGGAATCCGAACCTCCGTCCCCGATGCCGGTGCACCCGACTCGGACATCGACAGGTTGGCGCCAAGGTCATTGGCTTCGGCAGGCGCAGCTTTCGCGGCAGGCTGGGATGGCTGCTTAGCCCCCTGCTGAACATCGAAAGCCAACGCGGCTGTACTGGCAAGCGCAACAACCGCGCCTATGACCAGAATACGAACCCTCTTCATAGTGGACTCCGCAAGGTCCAAATCACGCACGCATCTGAAACGGAAAGTGGTCCGCCCCTCGCGTAAGCGCAAGCATGAACCAACAACAATGAAGGACTTGTGTACGTTTGTCCCGGGGGGTGTGGTGAATCGGCAATAAGCAGGATTTCACGGGCCGGTACAGCCCGCTAAGTACGGGGTCATAGCCCGCAATGTTGCAAATAAAGCACGGAGTGTCTTGTCACAACTTTTAATTGCAATTAACGGAACCAAAACCATATGCGCGAGTTATCCTGCCAGGCAAGAAAGAGAGGGATCATACGGTCCGTCGCCAGCGCGCGAGGATGGATGCAAACGCAAAGAGCCGCCCCGAATGAGGCGGCTCCCTGGTAGAGATTTGTAGCGATCAGATCAGAAGCGGATGATAGCGCCTGCTTTGATCACGCTGGTGTCGCTGCCGGGTCCCGTGAAGATTTCACTGGTTTCCCGTTCGATGAACGTGCCGCCATCGATGTCATACTTGCGGTACTGCAGATAGAGATCCATGGCAGCAGCATCGACCGTCTGAACGACACCGAGACCCCAATAGGTACCATCGGAACGGCGGCTTGTGCCATCACTAACCAAAGGATCGTCCTCGTCGGCAAGAATGGACTGCACGCCGTAGTTTACGTCGCCGTATTCACCGTAAAGAGTGGTCGCACCTGGACCGAAGAAGTTACGCTGAATACCAGCGATCAACCACCAGCCCTTTTGCGAGGTGAAGACATCATTTGAGTCGATGTCTCCATAACCACCAGAGATGAACAGACCGGTCGGGACGTGCATCGTGGATGCAGAACCCAGCCATACGTCGTTCTCAATTCCCGTAATTTCGTTGTCTTCATTACGGTAACCAATACCGGCAGCGATGCGGACACCATTAAATTCGCCAGCATAACGCAGCGCGACTTCCCAGTAATCCGTCGAGTCAATCGCGTTGTTATTCCGCGTCTGGTGGCTGTAACCAGTACCAAGGACGAAGCCAGCAACCGTCGGCGACCGGTAGTAGATGCCCTGACGACGAGCGCCGTCATAGACGTCACCGAAGGTGTTCTCGAACGCCTGACCCAGGTAACCGTCCTGGTCGGTGCCGAGCTGCGTCAGCATCGTGTTGCCGAGGTTGATGCCGAACAGGCCGTCTGTCACCTGCGACGTCTGACCAACCGACAAGCGACCCAACCGGGTATCGTCCATGTAGAAGTAGCTATGACGAATGTTGAGTGCGCTGTTGGCGTTGTTCGAGCTGGTGTTCTTATTCTCGTTCAGACCAACTTCGATGTTGTAACCAACTTCGAGGTCCGGGCGGATCTTGGCAGATCCACGGAAGCCGAAGCGGGTCGTCGCAGCCTGGTTGTCATAGACCGACAGCTCTTCCGAACGATAGGCATCGATCTCTTCGCTGTCATGCCACATGACCGCCTTGTTGACCTGACCGTACACGGTCAGCGACACCTTGCGGTTGCCCTTGCGAGCGGTCGTTGCCTCGAGCTCAGCCACGCGCTCTTCGAGGTCGGCGCAGCAGTTGCCTCCGAGGTCGGCAGCCATCGCACCCGAAGCCATCAGTCCGACGGCTGCAGTGGCGAGGGCGCAGCGACTGGTCGTCTTCATCAGTCCCCCAATCATCAAGTTAGCTCCCCTTAAGTTCCAATAGAAAGTGCAGAAAGCAGCACGCGCTGCCCGGCGACAGCCCGCGTTCGGTCCGAGAAGCACGCACGCGCGTGTGCGCTCGCCACTCCGACTGAACGCGTCTAACGGGACGCAACTAAACTGGACGCTGATTACTAAGTGCGGCTACACATAGCCCGCCGGGCTTGCTTCCTGCTGGACCGACGGAAACCAACTCTGGTTATCCCTGTCTGTCCATTGCATGACCTTACATAAGGTCCTGCCGCACGACTCTTGACTGTGATGATCCTTAATCGACCTCCGCGGCACGGGCAAACGCTCGGTGCCTGTTCTTCACCCAATTGACCGGAACTGTGGCCACGATATCACGAGTTTCGTTACGGCCACATAAAGATTCCTGGTTTGTTCCTATTGCCGCCTCTTTGCCCCGCTGTTCGCGCCGCCGTGCAAACGCAAGAAAGCCGCCCTTCGCAGGGCGGCTTTCCGGTCAGTCGATGGGCGAGTTGATTCCCGTCAGAAGCGGATGATCGCTCCAGCCATTACAGCGCTGAAGTCATCAAACTTGACCTTGCCCGACCCGATTGTGGTCTCTTCGAGTTCCTCGCCTTCCTCGAATACCTGGGTCCGGAACACGCCAGTGGCGTTACCCGAGTACTGGCGGAAGTTGATATAGAGATCCATGGCAGCCGCATCGATCGACTGCACATAGCCCAACCCCCACATGTCGACTTCAGATTTGGCGACCCACAGGTCACTGGTATACGTGTCGCCCGGTCCGAGGGTTGGCGGAGGAATGAACGCGCCGACGTTGCGCACATTGCCACCATTCAGCCCGGCTCCCGTATTGCCGTGGAAGTACTCACCGTAGAAGGTGGACTTACCGATCCCCAACCAGTTCCGCTCGATGCCGGCCTGGACGTACCAGAACTCGTCCTTATCCTTGGCGTTGTCGATCAGACCGCTCGTCTGGATGTCGAACAGCTCGCGTCTGTTGTCGTCCTTGAGCATACCATAGGAACCGGCGATATAGAGACCGGTCGGAACGTGCATCGCACTTGCCGATAAGCCGAGTGCGCCGCAGTCCACATCGGAGCCATTGTGGCTTGAGAGGAAGCTCAAGTCCGCGCAGCCTCGATCGTTCTGGCTTCCGGTGCTGACGAGATTGGTGGTTCCGGACCCCAGATACGTCGGCAACCGCGAGGACGCATTACCATCGGTCCACTGCTGCCAGCCGATACCGGCTGCCACCCGCACGCCGTTCCACTCATTGGCGTAACGCAGCGCGACATCCCAGAAATCGTCTTCACCCCACGACGACGAGAACGTGAAGCCCCAGAACGCAGGTGAAATGTAGCGAACCAGGTCACGCCGATCACCATCGCCAACGTTGGCATTGGCCTGCGAGTTGATGTTGGCCCACGTCAGACCAATGATCGACGAGCTCGGCGCGACGGCCAGCCGGCCGATACTCTTGGCACGCAGAAAGAAACCACCGTTGAAGTTGTTGATGTCGGGAGCGGCAAACGAGCCGGCATTCGACAGGTTGATTTCCGTGATGCCGTCCGTCGCCATGCTGGTGTGACCCACCCACATGCGGCCGAGACGGTTGGATTCCAGATACCAGGCACTGTGCCTGAGATCCAGCGAGGCCGTCGAGGACGTATTGTCATCGACGAGTTGGCTTACGGCGGCGCTGTTTCCGATGCGCACGCCGATTTCCAACAGGTAGCCGGCGCTCCATTCGGCATTCAGTTTGGCATCGCCGCGGAAGCCGAAGCGCGTACGGCTGTTCTCGTTCGTGACGACGTAGGCGTTGGTTTCCTCACCGTCATCCCAGAACAGAACCGCTTCGTTCACCTGACCATAAACGGTCAGCGAGACTTTGCGGTTGCCCTTGCGGGCGGCCGTGGCCTCGAGCTCCGCAACCCGCTCTTCGAGGTCGGCACAGCAGTTTCCACCAAGGTCGGCTGCCATGACGCCTGTCGTTGCGAGTACGGTTGCCGCTGCCATGACGGCCAAGCGACTTGTTGTCTTCATCAGTCCCCCAATCATTGCGATCTCCGATCGTTGATCCGTGGTTTGCAGAAAGCAGCACGCGCTGCCCGGCGATCAGCCACGTCCGGTCCGAGGTGCACGCACGCGCGTGTGCGCACGCCACTCCGACTGGACGCGATACTCGGGACGCGACAGGACAAGACGCTGGGAACTACTGGTAGTGCGGCTCATGAAGCCCGCCGGGCTTGCTTTCTGCGCGATGTCCGGAGATCCCTGTGAGGCTCCCGGCCACCTTTCGAAAGGTCATGCCGCACGGCGCTTTTGACGGCGCCTAGCTTGGTCACGAGGTGAGCAGACGCGTGCGGGAGTATCCGCACATTGCCCAAATCGACTGCTGAACGCGTCCGCGTGCATATGGTTCCATTTCGCTACCTATGATTGTATCGTTGCGGACGCATGTGTGGCGCCCGCGCAACTCACGCGACGGCGTGAGGCGCCGGGAACCCCCGCGTTTTCGGGCTGCGGCGACAGGCGGGTGTCTCGGCGGCTTGCCAACCCCTACACCGGCGTGCGAGGTCACGGGCTCGGTTAACGCGTGAGATTCGCTGGCGCGGACTTTGACCTCTCGAAGGCCCGCGTCGGACAAGATGCCGGTGCGACACGACGAGAAGGCTCAGCGCGCATGGCCCAATCCCAACGCGACCTGTTTGCAAGGTCAGAGATCGATATGAACGACAAGACGACGGCGCGCGCCCGCAAAATCATGGACGCCTCCGACAGCTACACGGCTGCAGACATTGAAGTGCTCGAGGGTCTGGAACCGGTCCGCCGCCGGCCGGGCATGTATGTTGGCGGGACGGACGAGAAAGCGCTGCACCACCTGTTCGCCGAGGTGATCGACAACGCGATGGACGAGGCCGTCGCCGGTCACGCGAACTGGATTGAAGTGCGCCTGGAGGCGGACGGCTTTCTGACCGTCAACGACAACGGCCGCGGCATCCCGGTCGATGCGCATCCTAAATATAAAGACAAGTCCGCCCTCGAAGTCATCATGACGATGTTGCACTCGGGCGGAAAGTTCGACGGCAAGGCCTACAACACGTCGGGTGGCCTGCACGGCGTCGGCGTGTCGGTGGTCAACGCGCTCGCCGAATTGCTCGAAGTCGAGGTCGCGCGCGGCCAGCAGCTCTATCGGATGACGTTCAGCCGCGGCAAGTCACAGGGTAAGTTGCAGAAGCTCGGCTCTGTCATGAACCGTCGCGGCACCAAGGTGCGCTTCAAGCCGGACGAGCAGATCTTCGGCAAGGGCGCCGCCTTCAAGCCCGGGCGCCTGATGCGGATGGCTCGCTCCAAGGCCTATCTGTTCGGCGGCGTCGAGATTCGCTGGTTCTGCGATCCCTCGCTGATCAAGGACGATACGCCCGCGGAAGCCGTGTTCCACTTCCCCGGTGGTCTGAAGGACTTCCTGACCGCCAGCATCGAAGGCCGAATCCTCGTCACCAAGGATCTGTTTTCCGGCACCATCAAAACCGACGCCCAACACGGTTCGGTCGAATGGGCCATCGGCTGGGTCAGCAATGACGACGGCTTCCAGCACTCTTACTGTAATACCGTACCCACCCCCGAGGGCGGCACCCATGAGCAAGGCATGCGTCAGGCCCTGATGAAGGGACTGCGGGCCTATGGCGAGTTGGTCGGCAACCGCCGCGCGGCACAGATCACCGCCGAGGATGTCATGGGAACGTCGGTCGCGATGCTGTCGGTGTTCATTCGCGAGCCCGAGTTCCAGGGTCAGACCAAGGACAAGCTCGCGACGCAGGAAGCCGTTCGCATCGTCGAGACCACGATGCGCGATGCGTTCGATCACTGGCTGGCCGATTCTCCGCAGCAGGCGACGCGCCTGCTCGAATGGACCATCGAGCAGGCCGAGGAACGTCTGAAACGCCGGCGCGAGAAGGAAGTCAGCCGCCAGAGTGCCACGCGTCGGCTGCGGCTTCCCGGCAAACTCGCCGATTGCACCATCCAGGCGGCTTCGGGCACGGAGATCTTCATCGTCGAAGGCGACTCGGCCGGCGGCTCAGCCAAGAGCGCGCGCGATCGTGCGACCCAGGCCATTCTGCCGTTGCGCGGCAAAATCCTGAACGTCGCCAACGCCTCCTCCGCCAAACTCGCGCAAAATCAATTGCTGTCGGATCTGATCCAGGCGCTGGGCGTCGGCACGGGCGCGAAATATCGGGACGAGGATCTGCGCTACGAGCGCGTGATCGTCATGACCGACGCCGACGTCGACGGTGCGCACATTGCATCGCTGCTGATCACGTTCTTCTATCAGGAGATGCCGGAGCTGATCGAGAACGCGCATCTCTTTTTGGCTGTGCCGCCGCTGTACAAGATCACGCAGGGCGCTCATTCCGAATACGCGCGCGACGACAGGCACAAGGATGAGTTGCTGAAGTCGGTCTTCAACGGCCGCGGCAAGATCGAGATCAGCCGGTTCAAAGGCCTCGGCGAAATGAATGCGCAGCAGCTCAAGGAAACCACCATGCTCCCAGCGCGGCGTACGCTGCTGAGGGTGGA
>JAFAFW010000080.1 GCA_023423275.1 Pseudomonadota bacterium | reverse complement strand
GATGATTCACTTCGTGCCGCCGCACAACGCGAAGATCCGGGCTCGCCTCGCCGATGTGATCGGCCAGGTCGACGTCGTGCTGGGCAACCTGGAAGATGCCATCGCCGCCGATGACAAAGAGGCCGCGCGGCGCGGCTTCATCGAGATGGCGAACGAACATGATTTCGGCGCGACCGGGCTTTGGACCCGTATCAATGCGCTCAATTCGCCATGGGCGCTCGATGACATCACCGAGATTGTCTCGAATGTCGGGGCAAAGCTTGATGTGATCATGCTGCCTAAGGTGGATGGGCCCTGGGACGTCCACTATCTCGATCAGCTGTTGGCACAGCTCGAAGCCCGCCACAAACTGCCCAAGCCGATCCTCATCCACGCCATTCTCGAGACCGCCGAGGGCGTCTCGAACGTCGAGGAGATCGCCGCGGCCAGTCCGCGTATGCACGGCATGAGCCTCGGCCCGGCCGACCTCGCAGCCTCGCGCGGCATGAAAACCACGCGCGTCGGCGGGGGACATCCGGCCTACGGCGTGCTGGCCGATGCGGCGGGAGGCGCGCCTCGGACATTGTTCCAGCAGGATCTGTGGCACTACACCGTTGCGAAGATGGTTGATGCCTGTCAGCGCAACGGCATCCGACCGTTCTACGGCCCATTCGGGGACTTCTCCGACGACGATGCGTGCGAGAGCCAGTTCCGCAACGCTTTCCTGATGGGCTGCGCCGGGGCGTGGTCGCTTCATCCCAAACAGATCGCCATCGCCAAGCGCGTGTTCAGTCCGGATCCGGCTGAAGTCGCCATGGCACGACGCATTCTCGACGCCATGCCGGACGGAACCGGCGCCGTTATGCTTGATGGCAAAATGCAGGATGATGCGACCTGGAAACAGGCCAAAGTCATCGTGGACTTGGCGAAACTCGTCGCAGCCAAGGACCCTGAACGGGCCGCCGCGTACGCGTTTTGAAGTCCAAATGTGAGG
Source organism: Pseudomonadota bacterium (assembly GCA_023423275.1). Taxonomy (GTDB): domain Bacteria; phylum Pseudomonadota; class Alphaproteobacteria; order Rhizobiales; family Hyphomicrobiaceae; genus ZC4RG25. The sequence goes on along the minus strand of JAFAFW010000080.1, from coordinate 26,073 downwards.
TTGATGCAACAGGAGGGGGCAGAGTTATGCGTTATGGTAGCCCGGATATTCGGGCTCAGGTCGCCGGTATTGATTTCTCTGGGGCCGAGACCAGAGACGACGCGATCGGTTCCGAGATGAACAAAATCCGTCTGGCGAAGTATGCGATCGGACAGGTGGTGCGCCACCGGTTCTATCCGTTTCGCGGCGTGGTCTTCGATATCGACCCGGTGTTCGACAACACCGAGGAATGGTGGCAGTCGATCCCGGAAGATATCCGCCCGCGCAAGGATCAGCCTTTCTATCATCTCCTCGCCGAGAACGCGGAAACGGAATACGTGGCTTACGTGTCCGAGCAGAACCTGCTGCCGGATGACAGCGGCGCACCTTTGCGTCATCCGAAGGTTTCCGAGCTGTTCGCCGAAACCGAGAACGGCGGGTATCAGGCAACGTTCGTGCAGGAGCACTGAACCGCCGATCTGGCAGGTCTCCCGACTATTGCGAGCTGCTGAAAATCAAAGAGCCGGCCCATGGGCCGGCTCTTCTCGTTCCAGGAACTCAAACCGCCGTCACTTCTTGGCGGGAGCATCCTTCTTCTGCTCAGCCGCTTGCTTCTGCATCGCCTCCTGGCGCTGCTTGAATGCCTCGGCCTGACGCTGGCGGATCTGCTGCATAAGCTGTCCGCGTGCCTGGGCATAAGCCTGATTGTCCACCGGCGCACCGGCGTGCGCGGCAGCAAACCCCGCGAGCGGTACCGGGAACGCGATCGGTTGCGCATTCGCATTGATCGCCAGCACCATCAGCCCACCGCCGGTCTTCATCGACTCAACGAGTTCTTTCGGAGCCTCGACTTCAGCGGTGCAGCCCGCCGGGTGGCAGAGTGAGAACCTGAGATCGATCGGCTTCAATTCCTTCTCGTCGATCTTCTCGTTCTTCTGCGCCTTTTCCCACTGCTCCTTGGAATAGACTGCAGCCTTGACCCCCGGCGGCAGCGCCATGCCCAGCGGAACCATGATCATCAAATGATTGGCCGGAGAGCCTTCGACTTCGCGGATCGCAGCCGAAACGAGCACGGTGCCGGAGTTGCCGTCGAGGCGCTCGTGATGGGTCAAGCAGATGTTCTTCTCTTCCTTGACCTCTTTTCCATCCTTCTCGCGCCGCGCAAGTTCGGCCTTCTCGCAAAGCTTCACCCAGGCACTCTGCTCGGCAGGCGCTTCCTTGCCCTTGGCGTCTTTTGCGGCAGCCTTAGCGGGCGGTGCCTTCTTCTGCTGCGCAAGCGACGGACCGACGAGGGCCGCCTGCAGTCCAAACAACATCGCGGCGCCAACCAGCGCGCGCGTAGCGCCACCGGCGCGCCAAAGTGAATATGCCATCGTCTGTTCCCGACCCTTTCGTTGTCGAGCGGATCAGCCCGCCCACCCCACGACGCCTGCGCATGAAACATGCCGGTCCGTCACATCACCGCTTGGGACGCGTGCATGCCGGGGACTAAGGCCGCGATTGCGGCAATCCCGTGGCCAGTTCCTAATGTGTCCTGTGCATGCAGATCAACCTTCGAACGCGCGTGGCATAGTCGCAACGTCGCAGGTCGAAGTTATGGTCATTCCGCATCATGATTGTGATAAAGGCTGCAGATCGCACCAGCTCCCAGGCGAGTTGCCCCCGAACGTCCCGAAGAAGGTGCCAAACCATTCAGACGACTATGAAAATCACATCTGCTATGGCCACTCTGATGGTCGTACTGATGCTCGCTTGCGGACCGTTGTCTGCCGCCGAGCGCCACGGTATCGCCATGCACGGCGAGCCGGCGCTGCCCGCCGACTTCACGCATCTGCCCTACGCCGACCCGGGCGCTCCCAAAGGAGGGCGGCTGCGGCTCGGCGCGCTCGGCACATTCGACAGCCTTAATCCTTTTATTATCAAGGGCGTTACACCGTCTGGCTTGCGCGAGTACGTGTACGAAAGCCTGATGGCGCGCTCGCAGGACGAGCCGTTCACGTTGTACGGACTGATCGCCGGCAGCATTGACATGCCGGATGATCGCGGCTCCATCACGTTTCACCTGCGGCCGGAAGCCCGGTTCTCCGATGGACAGCCGATCACACCCGCCGATGTGATCCACTCGCATGCGCTCCTGAAAGAAAAAGGCTGGCCCTATCACCGCTCCTACTATTCGAAGGTCGCCAAGGTCGAGCAGGTCGGCGATCGTTCGGTCCGTTTCACGTTCGCCGACGTCGGCGACCGCGAAATCCCCCTTATTCTCGGGCTGATGCCGATCCTGCCCAAGCATCACATGACACCGGAACTGTTCGACCGCACCAGCCTCGATCCTCCGATCGGCAGCGGCCCCTATACGGTCGCGGCTATCGAGCCTGGGCGCACGTTGACCCTGCGCCGCAACCCCGATTACTGGGGCAAGGACGTGCCGATCACGCGTGGGCGCTTCAACTTCGATGAAATCCGCTACGATTTCTTCCGCGACGCCTCGAGCCTGTTCGAAGCCTTCAAGGCCGGCCAGATCGATGCCCGCAGCGAGGATGATCCTGGTCGCTGGGCGGAGGGCTATGATTTCCCGGCCGTTGCCGACGGACGGGTGATCAAGCGGGAATTCCCGACAGGTGCGCCAGCCGGAATGTCGGCGCTGGTATTCAACAGCCGGCGGCCGGTGTTTGCCGATCCGCGTGTCCGCCGTGCGCTGGCCCTGATGTTCGACGCGGAATGGATCGACCGCAATCTGTTCCACGGGCTCTATGTGCGCACCAACAGCTTCTTCTCGCGCTCACAGCTCGCATCGACCGGACATCCCGCCTCTGAGGCCGAGCGCAAGCTGCTGGAACCGTTCCCCGGCGCGGTGCTGCCGGATGTGATGGAGGGCCGTCCGCGTCTTCCCGATGGCGATGGCACAGGCACCAACCGCGCGGCGCTTCGCGAGGCCTTCGATCTGCTGAAAGACGCCGGATACGAACTGAACGGACGTCGCATGGTCAACTCCAAAACCGGCATGCCCCTGACATTCGAGTTCCTGGCCTCGACACGGGGGCAGGAGCGCCTGATGCTGAGCTATGCCAAGATGCTGGAACGGCTCGGTATCGAGGTTGCCATCCGGCAAGTCGATGCCGCGCAATACTGGTCGCGTTTGAAGTCTTTCGACTTCGATATGATCCAGTGGAACTGGGGCACGTCACTGTCGCCCGGCAACGAGCAGATCAATCGCTGGTCGTCGCGCGCCGCCGACACCGAAGGCAGCCTGAACTATGCCGGCGTGAGAAGCCTTGCCGCCGATGCGATGATCGCGGCCATGCTGTCCGCGCGCACTTACGAGGATCTGACGACCGCTGTCCGCGCCTTCGATCGCGTGCTGCTGTCGGGAGACTACGTCATTCCACTGTTCCATATTCCGAAGCAGTGGATAGCTTACTGGGCGCACTTGCGGGCGCCTGGGCGAACCGCATTGCTGGGGACGGATTTCGATACGTGGTGGTCTGCCGGAGATCGGTGAGTGACAAGCCGCCTGCCAACGCTGGGCTATCGTGGCGATCTGCCCCCCGCTCGCTTCAATATGGCGGCTTATGTCGTTGGCCGCGCGGCAGCGAACACGCCTCATAAGCCGGCTCTGATCGTCATATCCGACCCAGGCCAGCCACCCGCCGAGATCTGGACGTACGCCGAAATCGAAGCGGCGATTCTCGGCATTGCCGGTTCGCTTCGGGAGACCAGTTTGCAGCGCGGCGCGCGCCTTCTGATCCGGCTGGAGAACTCCAGCACCTATGCCCTGCTCTTCTTCGGCGCCGTCGCTGCCGGTCTCGTGCCGCTGCCCGTATCGAGCCAATTGACGGCTGCCGAGTTCGATTTTCTTCTTGAGGACAGTGGCGCGGCGGCCGTCGCGCTCGCGGATGACTTTGCTTCAGTGAACCTGCCCGACGGCATTGAGGTTTTCACCAGCGCGCAGGTCCGGCTGATGATGCAGCATCCGGTTCGCGCATCGTACGCCGACACAGCCGCCGACGATCCAGCCTACCTGATCTACACCTCGGGCACGACCTCGCGTCCCAAAGGCGTCATCCACGGTCATCGCGCCGCCTGGGGCCGCCGGCCGATGTATGCGGGCTGGTACGGCATCACCGAGACGGATCGCGTGCTTCACGCGGGCGCCTTCAACTGGACCTATACGCTCGGCACCGGTCTGACGGACCCGTGGGCGAATGGTGCGACGGCGATCGTCTACACCGGCCCCAAGGATCCCGCCGTTTGGCCCCGGCTTATCACAGCGGCGCAGGCCACGATATTTGCGGCAGTGCCGTCCCTCTATCGACAGATGCTGCGCTACGCGGACGTTACAACCGCAGCGTTGGGCCCGCTGAGGCACGGGCTGACTGCCGGCGAGACCCCGCCACCGGGACTGTTCGAGGAGTGGGCCGCACGAACAGGCCGCCAACTTTACGAGGCACTCGGCATGAGCGAGATGTCGACGTACGTCTCATCCTCGCCGACCGTTCCTCCTAAGTCCGGAACGGTGGGCAAACCGCAGCCCGGACGTTGCGTGGCCATCCTCCCGGCGAGCGGCGGCGATGAACCCTTGCCCGCAGGCACGGAAGGGCTGCTCGCGGTACATCGATCCGATCCGGGGCTGATGCTCGGCTACTGGAACAGGCCCGAGGAAGAAGCCGAGGTGATGCGCGGCGACTGGTTCATCGGCGGCGATCTCGCCAGCATGGATACCGACGGCTACATCACGCATCATGGGCGCGCAAACGACATCATGAAAGCTCTGGGCTATCGGGTTGCGCCGCAGGAGGTGGAGGCGGTACTGGCCGCATACCCTGGCATTGCCGAAGTCGCCTGCGCCGAAATCCAGGTGCGCGCTGACGTTTCAGTCATCGGGGCGTTTATCGTTCTGCGCGAGAACACGGCGCGTGACCCTGACGCCATCAAGCACTTCGCCAGCGAGCGGCTGGCAGCGTACAAATGCCCGCGCGAGATCGTATTCGTGGAGGCGCTGCCGCGAACCGCCAACGGCAAACTGCGCCGCGGCGATCTCAAAGCATGGCGTCCTAACGGATCGTGACACTGGTGAGCGCCCGCTGCTCGCCGACCCATTATCAAGTTCGAGGGAGGACTACAGATGAAGCTCAAGGCAGAACCGCTCACCGCGGAGGCTTTCGCACCCTACGGGGACGTTCTGGTGGCGCCCGACAGTGGCCGGACGGACTTCGGTGAGACCTTGGTCAACCTCCGGGATCACGCGCGTCCGAGCCTCGCCGTGGCGCTCGTTCCGGCGACGAGCACAACGTCGCTGGACGCCGTGCGCATGGAGCGGCACGAATTTACCTCGCAGAGCTTCATCCCGCTCGATGTCTCGCGTTATCTGATCCTCGTTGCTCCCAAAACAGCCGAAGGCAAGCCGGATACCAGCAAGGCGCGCGCGTTCATCGCGGGGCCGGGCCAAGGCATTACGTACCGCCATGACGCGTGGCATCACCCGATGGTCGCGCTCGACCGGCCCGCCAAGTTTGCCGTCTACATGTGGCGTGACAACGAGACCGACGATGAGTTCGTCGATATCACGCCGATTGCGATCGAAATCCCGTAAGCGCCGCGTGACAGCGGCGCCTGAACCGCCAGCTCTGATCACGCTGGCGGATGCTGCGCCGAAAGCACTTTGGTCACGAACGCGCCTTTGGCGGCGCGGTAGTCGTCCATCGGCTTGCCGTCGAAGGCACACTTCAATGCGTTGTAGTCAGCGAGCAGCCACGGGTTGTTCGACAACGCATCAGAAAACAGATGAAAGAAGTCTTCCGGCCCGCCGACGACAGCGAGCTGGATTCCGAGGTGCGGCGCGGTGCCGAGATCCTCGAAGGAGGCAAAGGTGTCGGTCCACGACGATCCGGAATTGCGCGCATAGCGTGCCGTGAGTATTCGCTCCGCATCCGCAAAGTCCTCGGCGGGCACGCGCACGACGATGTCGAGATCACCCTTCGTCAGGCATCCGGAAACAGCCGTCGCGCCGACGTGACGAACATCGACGGTTGACGGAAGAATGCGTCCGAGTTCAAACGCGACTTCGCCGAACAGCGTCTCGGCTGCCTCGCGAGCTCTATCCGCGTCGGGCTGGACTATGAAATACGGACTGTCAGGCATCACCGGAACAACGCGTTCAAACACCGATACGGCATCGGCGATGTCATGATTTCGGGCGGCTCGTCTCGACTTCCCCGCGATCCACGCGCTTGGCGAACTCGGTCTGACCGCCTGACGCCAGAATGCGGGCCTGCTCCACCCAGTTCTCGCGCTCGATGCGGCCGCGGAACTCCAACGCCTGGCTGATGCGGCTGATGTCCGAGCTGGTCCAATTGGCGATCTGTTCATAGCGCCAGACGCCCATGGCGTTGAGCCGCTTCTCGATCAGCACGCCGACACCACGGATACGCTTCAGATCGTCGGGACGCACGGGCGGCGTGGGACCGACACCAGAGGCTGGCGGCGGCGGTATATCACCTGCCTTGAAGGCCTCCGAACGCACCGAGCGCAGTGCCGTCAGATCGACCTTCTTATCCGGGCTGGGCTCAGGTTGCGACGCTGTGCGGATCGCTTCGGCCAGTTGCGTCGGCCGCCGGGGTTCCGGCGCGCTGGTTGCCGCCTTGCTGTCGAAGGCCCGCGCATAGGCGGTCTCACCGCCGCGCGCCAGAATCTGGGCCTGCTCGATCCAATTCTCGCGCGAAATACGCCCTTCATTCCCCAAAAGGCGGTCGAAGCGGATGACGTCATCCCCCGTCCAGTGCGCGATCTGGTCGTAGCGGCTGACGCTCTGCACGTTCAAAAGCCGCTCGACCTCTTCGTTGATCTGACTGATGCGCTGCAGGTTGTCGCGGCCGAGAGCCAACGCCGCCGGGCGGCGCAGCGGCAGAGCCGCGATGGATGCGGCGACCGCAGCCCCAATGCCCGATACCGAAGCGGAGGATCGCGGAGGCGCGGCCCCTGTTGCGGGCTTGCGGCTTGCACCTTCGTCGGTGCCCGGCCTGGCGAGCTGCGGCCTGGCCTCGAGCTTCCGCTTCGCGAATGCGGTCTGGCCGCCGCTCGCCAGGATCTGAGCCTGCTCGATCCAGTTCTCGTGCTCGATGCGACCCTTGAAGTCAAAAGCCTCGCTGATGCGTTGGACGTCCTCCGCACCCCAGGCGGCGATATCCGCGAAACGTTTGACCCCGGCTGCCCGAAGCGTTGTCTGCAATGCCGCGTCTATGGCGCGGATTCGTGTGAGATCGTCTCCGGGCGCAGCCGCCTCCGGAGCCGTCGCCGCGGCCACGACAGGAGGCTCGGACTTCGCTGCCGCCGTCTCCGTCTTGGCCTTCTCGGCCGGCCTCCGGATGCCGCCAGCCGCCGCGGCCGCCAATGCCGAAGCAGCAGCAGCCGACGTTGCCGACGCGGCCCCTGTCGATCCGGCCTGCGGCTTCGGCGGCGCGGAGACAACCTCTGGCGCCTTGGCGGTCGCGGGCAGCGGATCCGCCGGTGGACGTTGCACCGGAGCGGGCGCAGATGCAGCAGCGGACTGCGATGGAAGGGACTGTTGTGCGGGAGGCTGCGGCGGCGGTTCCGGCGCCGGCTGCTCGTTCGTCGTCTGCGGATAGATGTAGCCGTCGCCCTGGCCGGTCAGGGAGCGCTTGAAGCGCTCAGCGGCCTCAGCCAGAGCCGCGCTGTCGGCTTCCGGCTCGGAAACATGGGTGCGGGCCGGCGCTTCGGGAATGCTTTCGATCTTGGGTCTGATCGGCTCGTGATCCGGCAGTCGCCGCGGCATGGCGACAACGGCTGGCGCTGCCGCCTGAACAGCGGGAGCCGCAGCATGAAAATCGACCGGTTCGGTCGCCTCGACGAAGAACGTCCGGCGCATCAGACAACCGACGAACGCCCCGATGAAATAGGCGCCGAGCAGCAGCAACGCGGTCTCTAGTATCAGGGTCGTCATCCCTGGGTCCCCCCTCGGCGTGACATGCTCACCTCGCCGGGCCGGCTCATCGGTCGCTGGCGCGATCGCACGACAGCCAGCCGACGCAAACCCCGATGGAGAACGCTGCGAGCACATACCAGAAGAGCTTGGCGATCAGAAAATCCATTCGTCGTCCCCATTAACCCAGTACGCGTGATCAGTTGACCTTGACGGTGAACTCGACACGCCTGTTCAGTGCCCGCGACTCCGCGGTTGTGTTCGGTGCCAGCGGCTGCGTTGCGCCATATCCGACGGAGCTCAGCCGATTCGTCGCGACACCGCGATCGGCAAGATATTCAGCAACGGCCTGCGCGCGCCGCTCGGAGAGAGCCTGATTACGCTCCGGCGTACCCTCGGCATCGGCGTGTCCCTCGATCGTAATGGACAACCGGCCGCAGGCCCCGGCAGCTTCGATCAGTTGCTGCAACGTTGCGATGCCCTCGCTCGATAAATCCGAGCTGGCGCGATCAAACCGGACCACGCCGCGTTCGCCGGTCGCATTCACAGCGCTACGGCATGCTTCGGCATCCGCAGGTTTATCGGTCGCCGGTTTCAGTGCGGCCTGCTGTTCCGGAGCAGGAGCCGGAGCCGGGCGAACCGGAGAGCGTGTTTCAGGAGGCGCGGGCGGCTGCGTCTGAGCCGCTGGCGGCTGCGTGCGCGCCGTCCGGACGGGATCCTGCTGTGCGGGCTGGGTGGGAGCCGGAGCAACCGGAACGGCAACCGTCTGCGATTGATCGGCCGGCTTTCGCGCCAGCTCCTCTCGCTTCCGGCGCTCTTCGTCCTCTCTGCGCTGCTCGTCTTCGATCTTTTTGCGCGCCTCTGCCTCGGCCTTCTTCCTGGCCTCCTGCTCGGCCCAGATCATCGCGTCCGAGCGCACCTGGATCATATCCCGGCCGGAATACCCCTTGGGCAGGTCGCGCAACTGCTGGCGAACGGCCGTCGCGATCGCGGTATCCGGCGCCTGACCGCTCACGAGCAGTTCCAGACCGACGAGACGCGCCTCTCCTGCGCGCAATTTTGCGAGCACCTTGAGGCCCAGGTCAGCAACCTTCGACCATTTCTTCGCGTATCCCGCATTAACCCGGGTGCGGTCGATGAGCGGCGATTTGGGAAACAGCTTGGTGGCCATTTCCGACAGCGCAATGCGGGTCGCCTGATCGGGCACCTCCCCTTCGAACAGGAGACCTTCGGCGGACGACACCGCGCGCCAGTTGAGTTCCGGCTCGGGCGGCTCGTTCACCGTTATGTTGAAGAGGGCGTCGCAGGCCCGGTTGGCGGCTGCGCGAACCTCATCACGGATGGATTCGGCGGTGGCGTCGTCCTCCGTAGCGGCAACGAACCTCAACCCGTTATCCACGAGTTCGATCTGCCCATTGCCGAGTTTCGCCAATCCCTGCAGCCCGGCCGTCATGCATGCGGACCATCCCTCGGGCGCACCTACTCCCAATTGCGTCTCATCGATCAACCTGCGGTCGCCAAACCGCGCGCGGATCGCACCGACGAGCGAGGCCCGCGCGGCGTCAGTCGGCACGTGCCCGGCGAGGCGAACGACAGTCCCTTCGAGAACCAAGGATGTCGTGTAGGGGCTGACGGTTGCAATCGAGGGCTCGCGGAACTTGATCTGTTCGCTGATCTTGAAGCCATCGGGAATGCCGGACTGGAGGTCACGCCGCAACGTCTCGACTGTCTCCTGCTTTGCCGCAAGTCCGGAGAGTTCAATCTCACGATTGCGCAGTTCGACAGCGCCCTCGTCGAGTTGGGCCAGCTTACGCAGCGCACTGGTTGCCGCGGCAGCCATGTTATCCGGCTCGCCCGAGGCGATCTGCATCCGGTCGACGATGGTGCGCTTCCCGAATTCCTTCTGGGCGACAGCGGCGATCGCTTCACGTACCTGTTCGCTGGGCACGTACCCGGTAAGCTGCAGTTGGCGCGGTGCGAGTTTCGCCGTCCACACGAACGGCTTTGCGCGTGGCGGAACAACGTTCTCGCTCTTGACCTTGATGCCTTGCGGCACACCGTTGGTCAGCGCATTCTTAACGTTCTGATACGCCGCTGACGTCTCTGCCTCGCCAGAAACCGTGAGGACATCACCCTCCAATTCGACGCGCGCGCCGGGCTTGAGGCCCGAGAGCTGCTTGAGGCTGAAACTGATGGCGCCGAGCCAAGCCTCCGGCTCCGGCGCACCGCGCGCGCGCTTCAGCCGATCATCGATCTCAAGCTGTGGAAAAGTCGCCTTTGCAGCACCAACGATCGCGCGGCGGACGTTCTCGTTCGGGACGTAGCCGTACATCCTCAGCCGGCTGTCGCGCAAAGACGCGGTCCAGGAGTAGTTGCGCTGCTCCTCGACCAGCTCGGTGCGGTCGCGAACCTTGCGCACACCCCAGAACTTGCGCGTCAACTGCTGCGCCGCGCGCTGCTCGACATCGTCAGACGCATTTCCGGACAGGGTCGCGTCGCGGCCGTCGAATTCGACTTCCGCCCACTCCATCCCTGCCTTCTGAAGCGCCGACTGTGAAGCCTGCCTCAATCCTGCTTCGATTTCAGCCAGCGATCCGCGCATGTTGGCGATCCCCAGCAGGCCGAAGACCAGGACGACGCCCCACAGCCAGCGCAAGGGATTACATTTCATGCCGCTCAGTCTCCCTCGTCCGCAAACGGCAGAACGCAGATGTGCTTTCGCACGCAAGCCACACTACCGGAACACCGCGCGCTGATACCCCAACCGCGCCATCGTGTTGCAGACACCCGTCATCTCTCGCGCTGCACTATAGTCAACCGGAACGACCATTGGAAGCTAGGCCGCTTCAAGGCCTCGATGACACACGGCCGCGATGCGCGAATGCCACCGTCCGGTCAGGCCAATTCCGCGGGCGCGCAGCCGAGGATCATGTCGGAGGCCTTGTCCGCAATCATCAGCGTGGCGGCATTCAGATTGGCGGAAATCATACGCGGCATGATTGAAGCATCAACGACACGCAACCCGTCAAGGCCGTGCACGCGCAGTCGATCGTCTACAACGGCCTGCGGATCCGAACTCGGCCCCATGCGACAACTGCATCCGGGATGGAATGTCGTCTGAGCGCGGCGGGTCGCTGCATCCAGAAACTCGTCGTAGGTCTGGACGCCAGGCCCCGGAAAATCCTCATGCGCAAAATATGGCTCCAGCGGCTTTGATTGCAGCAGACTACGGGCAAGCCGCATGCCGGCCACCATGACCCTGCGATCACTTTCCACCGCGAGATAATTGGTCTGGATCACCGGCGGCGCGAAAGGGTCAGCGGAGGCGATGCGCACATATCCTCTGCTTTCCGGCCGCTGTTGCCAGGACGCGACCGTCATGCCCGGCTCGTCCTCCAGCTTGCCCTGAACACCCTCCTTGTAGCTCGCAGGGGTAAATGTGAATTGCAGATCGGAACTCTCGGCGGTCTCGCCCGAGTGCCAGAAGCCATAGACCAGCGTCGGGCTGATCGCGAGAATGCCCTTGCGCGCGAAGGCCCACTTCGCGACTTCGGCCGCGAGCCGCAGTCCCTTCACACGCTCGTTGATGGTCTCGATGTTCTTCACACGGGCCACAGTTCGCGGCGCGTAGTGATCCTGAAGTCCCTCGCCCACGCCCGGCAGCGCGTGCTGAACGGCTATTCCATATGCGGACAGCACGTCAGGCGAACCTATGCCGGAAAGCTGGAGAAGCTGCGGAGAGTTGTAGGCCCCGCCGGACAGGATCACCTCTCGCCGCGCCCGCACCTCTACCGGCGTGCCGTTGCGCCCTCCCCGACTGTAGCGGACACCGGTCGCGCGCTTGCCGTCGAGGACGATCGCCGTCGCATGCGCTCCAGTCCGCACGGCCAGGTTCGGGCGGCGCATGGCAGGCCGCAGAAACGCCGTCGAAGAGCTGACGCGCCGACCCTTGAGGATGGTACGCTGTGCGTAGGACACGCCTTCCTGGAGACCAGCGTTGTAGTCCGGATTACGAGGAATGCCGAGTGTGCCCGCCCCCTCGATGAAGGCATCGCAGAGCGGATGCCGCCAGTCGATGTCCGTAACCGTAAGGCTGCCCTCAGTACCGCGATATTGCGGGTCGGCCGCGCCGATACGGCGCTCCATGCGCCGGAAGTAGGGCAGCACGTCCGCGTAACCCCAGCCGCGATTGCCATACTGAGCCCAGGTATCGAAATCGAGGCGTTGCCCGCGGTTGTAGACGTGGCCATTGATGGAGCTCGACCCGCCGAGGGTCTTACCGCGTGGCGAGTAGATGCGCCGTCCGCCGGTCCAGTCGCCCGGTTCCTGCGTGTAGCACCAGTTGAGCCGTGGGTTATAGAATGTCTTGATGAAGCCGGCCGGGATGTGAATCCAGGGACTGCGGTCGGGCGGCCCGGCCTCCAGAATGCAGACACTGACACCAGCGTCGGCGCTCAGCCGGTTGGCAAGAACGCACCCGGCCGACCCCGCCCCGACAATCACATAGTCGAACGTTTCCATCCTATCACTTCCAGCCGGTTTGCTACGGTCTTGCCGTCGTGATGCTGTCGCGGAGTTTGATCTTGGACGTCGTTTGTCAGATCGGTAAACCTGATGCGGACGCCATCATGCAGTTAGTGTATACGTTGACAAGGCATCACCGATACCTATCGTGCGGCAAATTCACAAGCGTGGCCGTCGTCGCCCTGCGATCCAGACCACGTGGCCAATAATGCAATTTCTGGAGCGAAGCCCATGCAGGATATCCCGACCAAGCTGACGCAGTACAAGACGTACATCGACGGTCAGTGGACCGATGCAGCCTCCGGCAAGACGTTCGTCACGTCCGATCCGTACACGGGCGAGGCCTGGGCCGAAATCCCGGAGTGCGACGCCACGGACGTCGACCGCGCCTGCAACGCGGCTGCCCGTGCCTTCGAGAGCGGCCCCTGGCCGTCCATGACCGCCACCGCGCGCGGCCACGTCCTGCGCCGGATCGCGATGCTGCTGGAAAAGCACGGCGAGCATCTGGCCCAGATCGAAGTGCGCGACAATGGCAAGCTGATCTCGGAGATGTCGGCGCAGCTCAAGTACCTGCCCGAGTGGTACTATTATTATGCTGGCCTCGCCGACAAGGTGAACGGCATGGTGGTGCCGTGCGATAAGCCGGACACGTTCGCCTACACGCTGCGCGAACCAATCGGTGTCTGCGGCCTGATCATTCCGTGGAATTCGCCGCTTCTGCTGGTCGGCTATAAGCTCGCACCCGCACTGGCCGCGGGCTGCACCGTGGTGATCAAGCCGTCCGAATACACCTCGGCCTCGCTGCTGGAATTCGTCAAGCTGGTGATCGAGGAAGCGGGCGTTCCCCCTGGTGTCATCAACGTCGTCACCGGCTACGGCGCCGTTGCGGGTGAAGCGCTGATCACGCATCCGAAAGTCGCCAAGGTCGCCTTCACCGGCGGCAGCGCGACCGGATCGCGGGTCGCCTCGGTCGCGGCCGCCAGCTTCAAGAAAGTCTCGCTCGAGCTGGGCGGCAAGTCGCCCAACATCGTGTTCGACGACGCCATCCTGGATGATGCCGTCAACGGCGCGATCTCCGGCATCTTCGCCGCCACCGGCCAGACTTGCGTCGCTGGCTCACGCCTGCTGGTGCAGGAGAGCATCCACGACAAGTTCGTCGAGAAGCTGCTCGCCGTCGCCAAGACGGCGAAGCTCGGCAACCCGATGAGCTTCGACACCCAGGTCGGCCCCGTCACGACCCCGCCGCAGTATCAGAAGGTGCTGTCTTACATCGACATCGCCAAGGGCGAAGGCGCCGAGTGCGTGCTTGGTGGTGGTGCGGCTGGCCCGGAGATGGGTGGCGGCAAGTACTTCGTGCAGCCGACCATCTTTACGGGCGTGAACAACAAGATGCGCATCGCTCAGGAAGAGGTATTCGGCCCGGTCCTCTCGGTCATCAAGTTCAAGGACGAGGAAGACGCGATCCGCATCGCCAACGACGTCATCTACGGTCTGGCCGCCGGCGTGTGGACGCAGAACGTCAAGCGCGCGACCATCATGCCGCGCCGCATCCGCGCGGGCACCGTATGGGTGAACACCTACCGTGCGGTCAGCTACACGATGCCGTTCGGCGGATTCAAGAGTTCAGGTCTTGGCCGCGAAAACGGCCAGGATGCCATCAACGAGTATCTGGATACGAAGGCGGTGTGGGTGTCGACGGCGTCGAACTCCGGCAACCCCTTCATCATGAAGACGTCCGCGCCTACGCGATAAACGCCTGGACGCCAGAAAACAAAATAGCCGCGCTGTCAGGCGCGGCTATTTCAATCCATCAGGGACGAACCAAATCAGGCGGCGTCGGCGGCGACGCGCAAAGACACGATCTTGTCCGGATTCTGGACCGGCTCGCCGCGCTTGATCTTGTCGACGTTCTCCATGCCTTCAATCACCTGTCCCCACGCCGTGTACTGGCGGTCGAGGAACCGTGCGTCGTCGAAACAGATGAAGAACTGACTGTCGGCCGAGTTGGGCGACTGCGCGCGCGCCATCGAGCAGACACCACGGACATGCGGCTCGCGGTTGAACTCGGCCTCGAGCTTCTGCCCCGAGCCGCCGGTCCCGGTGCCGTGCGGGCATCCGGTCTGCGCCATGAAGCCGTCAATCACGCGGTGAAAAACGATGCCGTCGTAGAATTTCTCCCGGGCCAGCTCCTTGATGCGCGCCACGTGGTTGGGCGCCAGGTCGGGCCGCATGGCGATGACGACAGGCCCCTGCGTGGTTTCCATCAGCAGGGTGTTTTCGGGATCCTTGATATCGGCCATCCGGGCCTCCTCGTTGTTCTCGGTTATCGGTCTGTTGCGGGGTTACTTGTCACTGCGCATCCCGCTACGCAAGACCGTGGGTGCAGTGCGATGTTCCAAAGCTGCAGGCGGTCGGGCGTTATTTCTTGGCGTCAGCCAGGATGTAGGCCTTCACAATGATGTCGGGATCGCTCACGCGGCCGGAACCGGGCTCGCCTCTCTTGAGCGCATCGACGTGCGTCATGCCGTCGACCACCCTGCCCCACACCGTGTACTTGCCGTTCAGATGCGGCGAGTGCTGAAAGACGATGAAGAACTGGCTGTTGGCGCTGTTCGGATCGTTGGTCCGCGCCGCGCCGACTACACCGCGCTCGAACGCCGTGGGCGTGAACTCCGCAGGCAACGTGCCGTACTTCGACCCGCCCGTGCCGTCGCCCTTGGGGTCACCGGTCTGCGCCATGAAGCCGTCCAAGACGCGATGGAATTTCAGGCCATTGTAGAAGCCTTCCTTGGCCAGCATCTTCACGCGTTCCACATGCTTGGGCGCGAGGTCGGGCCTGAGGGCGATGAGCACCTTGCCGCTCTTAAGTTCGAGAACCAGCGTGTTGGCGGGATCGGGCGCTTTGGCCTGCGCAAATACGGAGGTTGCGCCGAGAACCAGAGCGATGAGTGCAACAAAAAATCGGATCACGAATCTGATCTCCTTATTCTGAAGGAACGCGCACGACATAGGTGGCGCGTTGTGGCCGCAATGGGGCGCGGATCTACCCTTTCGACTTGAACTTGGCCTTCAGCTTGCGCGCGATGGCCGAGGAGACGAATGGTGTAACATCCCCACCCATGGCCGCGATCTGCCGGATGAGGCTTGCCGTGATATGCCGCACGTCCGGACTGGCGGGCAAAAACACCGTTTCGATGCCCGGTGCCATCTCGCCGTTCATGCCGGCCATTTGCATCTCGTAGTCGAAGTCCGTCCCGTCGCGCAGCCCACGAATGATCAGACTGGCGCCTGCCTCGCGCGCGGCATCCACCACCAGTCCACTGAACGTCACAACCCGCATCCTGCCGCCATGCTTCTTCGTCAGTGAGCGCCCCTCTGCCTCCAACATGGCGATCCGTTCTTCGGCAGTGAACATCGGCACCTTGCCGTGATGCACGCCAATGCCGACGACCAGTTCGTCAACCAGCCCAAGCGCGCGCTGGATGACATCCGCGTGGCCATTGGTGATGGGATCGAAGGAGCCGGAATAGAAACCGATGCGAGACATGGGCGTGGCGACCAGGAAGAGGACAGGACCTGCGCACCCGTCTCACGATCCGGCGACTCATGCAAGCCGCTCGGCGAATCCGTTAACGCGTCCTTAACCAACGCACGTCAACCTGATGTTAATCATGAGCAGATTGGCAATTGGGATTCCGCATGAGTGAGTGGGGAGAAGTTGCGCATTCGACGTCGAGCCTGAACGACGTCCGCAACGATACAGGTCGCGTCGCGTTCTGCGGACCGACTGTGCTGTCAGCCATCACCGGCTATTCGATCAGCAAGGTCGAAGACGAGATCCGGCGTTACCGCCAGGTGCCGGAGAGCCGCAAGCCTGTGGTGAAGGGAACGTATGCAGAGGATGTCGAAGCGGCATTGGCTGCGTTCGGCTATCGCATGCATCCTGTCTCCACCTTCCTCCACCTGTCGCGGAAGGAACGGCCGACGGTTTGGAACTGGATGCAGAAGCCGCGCAATGCGTGGGCGCATTACGTTCTCGCGGTGCACAAAGGCAAAGAAGGTCACTGGATCCTGATCAAGGGCGTCAAGATGTGCGACACGTACACGGAAGGCAAATGGACCTTCGTGTGCGACGGTCCGCATCGCGGCGCCCGCATCATGGAAATCTTCGAGGTCAAGAAAGCCATCGATGCCTGAGATGGCGGCCTGAAAGTACGGCACGAGTGCTGTGAGCAGGCCCTGATCGCTGTTGCGTCCTGCCGGACACGTGCTAAGCATCTCGGAACGATCAAATATTGTCCGGGAGGACCGCGTGGCATCTCGCTCCGATCGCCCCACCATCGCCCTTGCGATGGGGGATCCAGCAGGCATCAGCCCCGAGTTGACTGCGAGGGTGCTGGCCGACAAGGACGTACGCGCAGCGGCAGAGTTCGTCGTGTTCGGCGACCGCCGCATTCTGGCCGAGGGTGAGAAGACCGCTGGCCTCAAGGTCGACATTCCGGTTTCAACCGCTGGAGCGCCTGCAGCGAGCGGCGATCTTTTCGTCGATCTTCAGCATCTCGACCCCGCCGCAGTAAAAGTTGGCGAAGCGACGGCGACCGGCGGACGCTTCGCGCTGGCGAACTTCAGGGCCGCTCTCCGTTTCGCGGCGAAAGGCGGTGCTGGAGCCGTCACGTTCACGCCGTTCAACAAGTTCGCGATGCGTCAGGCGTTGCCCAGCTATGATGACGAAATCGCCATCGTCACCGAGACGATCGGAGCGAAGGTCCACGGCCGCGAGTTCAACGTTCTAAACAAGCTTTGGAACGCCCGCATCACGTCTCACGTGCCGTTGAGCGGCGTCGCCCCGCTGATCACGAAGGAGGCCGTCGTCAAGGGCCTGACCCTCACCGACCAGTGCATGCGGGCCGCCGGTTTCGCCAAGCCACGGATCGCCGTTGCCGGCCTCAATCCACATGCGGGCGATGGCGGTAATTTCGGCCGCGAGGAGATCGATATCATCGCGCCCGCAGTCGCGGAGGCTCAGGCCAAGGGCATTGTCTGTGAAGGCCCCTTCCCCTCCGACACCGTGTTCCTGCGCGCCAAGCGCGGCGACTTCGATGCGGTCCAGACCATGTATCACGACCAGGGCCAGATCGCGATGAAGCTGATGGGCTTCGAGGAAGGCGTCACGCTGATCGGCGGCTACCCGTTCCCGGTCTGCACCCCTGCGCACGGCACTGCCTATGACATCGCCGGCAAGGGCATCGCGCATCCGGGCGCAACGCGGCAAGCGATGTTGATCGCGGCCTCTATGGCCGCACCCACGTCCGCCGATGCGCGGGCCAAGGTGCTCGGTGAAGCATTGGAGGAGGCTCGGAGGACCGCAGCGTAAGGCCGGATTTGAAGTCCCGGGCCAGAAACATTCCGGTCCGCAATCAATGAAATGAAACTCTTGGGAGGATGCCTTGACGAAATTTTCGCGACGCACATTCATGGGCACCGCCGGTGCGCTTGCCCTCACACCATTGGCGGCCAAATCCGCAGCCGCCCAATCCACCTACCCGAACCGCCCCGTACAGTTGATCGTGCCGTGGGCGGCTGGTGGCGGCAGTGACACTGTTGCACGCATCATTGCGGCTTCGCTCGAAAGAGAACTCGGCCAGCCCGTCAACATCGTGAACCGCACAGGTGGCGGTGGACTGACCGGCCACACGGCCATCGCGCACGCTCCCCCGGATGGTTATACCCTCGGCTTCGCGACCGCGGAAATCGCCACCTATAAGACCTTGGGGCTGGGCGATCTGACGCCGGATTCCTTCGATCTGATCTCGCGCGTCAGCACCATCCCCTCGGGTATCACCGTCAAATCCGACGGTCCTTATAAAGAGGCCAAGGACGTCATCGCCGCGATCAAGGCGTCCAAGCATGGCGAACTGTCGAACTCGGGAACCGGGATGGGTGGCGCGTGGCATCTGGCCGCCGCGGGTTTGTGCAAGGCCATCGGCATGCCCGCCGATCACGTGAAGTTCGTGCCGAGCCAAGGCGGCGCTCCTGCGCTCAATGAGCTGGCCGCTGGCGGTCTGTCGTTCCTCACCGTCTCGCCGATCGAGGCGAAGGCGCTGGCGGAAGGCGGCAAGGTCAAGGTTCTGGCGATCATGTCACCGGAGCGGCTCGGTTTGTTCCCCGATGCGCCGACACTGAAGGAATCCACCGGGCTCGACTGGGAGTACCTGAACTGGTTCTCGTTCGTACTGCCCAAAGGCGTGCCCGAGGATGTGAAGTCGAAACTGATCGCCGCGGCGAAGAAAGCCCATGAGAACCCGGATACGCGGAAGCTGATGAAGGATCGCGGAATTACGCCTCTGTGGGAAACGCCGGCGGAGTTCAAGGCCGCTGCGGATAAGTTCACCAAGACGGCCGGTGAACTGCTCAAGGATCTCGGCCTCGCAAAGAGCTGAGAGCACGTCCATGGGGCGGGTGATCGCACCCGTCCCGCTCCCACTTGCGGAGACTGTCCGTGACCGACGACGATCTGCCAATCATCGACTGCCATCATCATTTCTGGGATCTGGGAATGCGGCGGCATCCGTGGCTGGCGCCCGATGCCCTGATCCCGTTCCGATATGGCGACTATTCGTCGATCAAGCGCGATTTCATGCCCGACACTTACAAGGCCCTCACCGGATCGCACCGGGTGGTCACGACCGTGACCATGGAGGGCGAGTGGGACGAGGATCATCTGGTCGAAGAGAGCGCGTGGATAACCGGCGTCGCAGAGCAGCACGGGCTGCCGGGCGCTCACGTCGCCCGGGCCTATCTTCATCGCTCCGATGCTGCCGACGTTCTTGCCGCCCACGCCCGCTTTCCAATCGTCCGCGGGATCCGCCACAAACCAGCGGCAGCGCCCTCCCCGGATCGTATCGAGATCGGCGCGCCGGCATCGATGTCCGATCCCGCGTGGCGGCGCGGTTATGGCCATCTTGCGCCAAACGGCCTGCACTTCGAGCTGCAGGCTCCATGGTGGCACGCCGATGAACTTCTCGACCTGATCGCCGCCTATCCGGAAACCCCGGTTGTCATCAACCACACGTTCCTTCCCGCGGACCGCAGCCCGGAGGCCTTGAACGATTGGCGCGCGGCGATGAAGCGCGCTGCGTCCGCGCCGCAGACGACGCTCAAGCTCTCGGGGATCGGGCTGAAGGACCGGCCCTGGTCGCTCGAGGACCACCGCGCCATCATTCGCGACAGCCTCGAGATCTTCGGGACCGACCGCTGCATGTTCGCGTCGAATTTTCCGGTCGATGGCCTGTGCGGCAGCTTCGAGACGATCTATGCCGGTTACAAGCAGGCGACGGCGGATCTGCCGCAAGCGGACCGCCTCAAACTGTTCCACGATAACGCCATCCGAGTGTATCGGCTGAATATCAAGCCGCTTGCCTGAGAGGACGAGCCCGATGCGCATCATCGACCTCACCATGCCGATCATCACCGATCATGTGCGCTGGAAAGCGGAGAGGAGCGTCGTCGGCGACACGACCGCCGGCGATCTGTTCCAAGTGACGTCGATGGTCCTCAATTGCCACTCGTTCACGCACGTGGACGCGCGCCGCCACTATTTCGGGGACGGCCCGACCATCGAGGCGACGCCGCTCGATGCCGTGGTCGGTGACGCCGCGGTGATCGATCTGCTGGATGTCGAGCCCAACGAGCCGATCGGCCCGGAGAAACTGAGTGCGCGCTTCGGCCATGTCCGTCCCGGCGACAAGATCCTGTTCAAGTCAGGGTGGGATCGGAAACGCTCGTTCCGTACGAAGGAGTTCTGGCTCGATGCGCCGTTCCTGACACGCGATGCAGCGCTGTTCCTCAAGGACAAAGGCGTGCAGACCGTCGCCTACGATTTTCCCCAGGACTACGTCATCCGGCTGCTGCTGCACGGTGAGGTTCGCCCCGTCGAGGAACATGTCACCCATGACATCCTCCTCCGTTCAGGCGTCAACATGATCGAGTATGTCGTCAATACCTCGGAAATCAGCGCGGATCGGGTGCTGCTTTCGGCCGCCCCGCTGAAAATTCCGGAAGCCGACGGCGCCCCGGCCCGGGTTTATGCGATCGAAGGGCGTTAAGCACGACTGTTCGCCGATGGCGTCACGTGCCTGCCCTTCCGCTGCGTGCGTGTTCGGGTGCGGATTTCCGGTCTGATCTTTGAGCCGTTCCTGCCTCGTCGAGGGGCAATCAGGCTCGAAATTCAGCATGCAGCAGAATGCAACTAAATTCCCGCCTGTCACCGATGACAGCTTCGGTCGTGATGGACTATGATCGGATTTAGACCCGTTCAAATGAGGCACCGTCATAGTAGGAGGGAAGTGCATGCTGGCGCGGACCAGGTTTTTCGTTTCCACGCTTATGGCTGGCGCGATACTCGCCGGCTTTGGCGCGATGCTGGCGGATACTGCCGAGGCGCGGACCGTACGATGGGCGCGATCCGGCGATGCTCTGACCCTCGACCCGCACGCGCAGAACGAGGGCCCGACGCACGCCCTCAACCATCATATTTATGAACCGCTGATCATTCGCGACCCGCAAGGCAAGCCGCTGCCGGCGCTGGCGGAATCCTGGGCAATCACATCCGATCCGGAAGTGTGGGAGTTCAAACTCCGTCCGGGCGTCAAATTCCACGACGGCACACCCTTCACGGTTGACGACGTCATCTTCTCCTATGACCGCGCGCGCCAGCCGACGTCGGATATGAAATCGCTGCTCTCGTCTGTCGATGCGCTGATCAAGGTCGATGACCTGACGCTGCAGATCAAGACCAAGGGGCCGAACCCGCTGCTGCCCGCCAACCTGACCGACCTCTTCATCATGAGCAAGGCGTGGGCCGAGAAGAACAACGCCACGAAGGTTCAGGATTTCAAGAACAAGGAAGAAAATTACGCCGTCCGGAATGCGAACGGCACGGGCCCGTTCGTGCTCGTCAGCCGTGAGCCTGACGTCAAGACGGTGATGAAGCGCAACGAGGACTACTGGGGCAAGGGGCAAGTCCCGCTCGAGATTTCGGAGCTGATCTACACGCCCATCAAGTCCGATGCGACGCGCATTGCCGCGCTGCTGTCAGGCGAGGTGGATTTCGTCCAGGACGTCCCGGTGCAGGATATTCAACGCCTGCAGGGCGACGAAAAGCTGGTCGTGTCAGTAGGCCCGGAAAACCGCGCGATCTTCCTCGGCATGAACGTCGGCGATCCTGAGCTGAAATCGTCGGATGTCAAAGGCAAGAACCCGTTTGCCGACAAGCGCATCCGCCATGCGATCAACGCCACGGTGAACCGGCAGGCGATCCAGAAGGTCGTGATGCGCGGCCAGTCCATCCCGACGGGCATCATCGCGCCTCCAGGCGTCAACGGCTACACCAAGGAGCTCGACGTCATTCCGCCGATCGATGTCGCCAAGGCAAAGGCCACGCTCGCAGAGGCCGGCTACCCGAATGGCTTCTCGGTGACGATGCATTGCCCCAACGACCGTTACGTCAACGACGAGGCGATCTGTCAGGCGGTCGTCGGGCAGCTCGCGCAGATCGGCATCAAGGTCAACCTGGTGTCACAATCCAAGTCACTGCATTTCCCCACGCTGCAGAAGAACGAATCGGACTTCTACCTGCTCGGCTGGGGCGTGCCGACGTTCGACAGCCACTACATCTTCGCCTACCTCTATCATACCAAGACCGACAAGGAAGGCGGCTGGAACGGCACCCGCTTTTCCAATGCGGAGATCGATGCTCAGACCGAAAGCCTGACGCGCGAGACCGATCTCAACAAGCGCAACCAGACCATCGCCCAGATGTGGAAGGTGCTACAGGATGAGACGATCTACATCCCCATCCACATCCAGACCCTGGCCTATGCCATGAAGCCGGATCTCGATATTCCGGTCGATATTTCCAACCAGCCGAAACTGAAGTTCGTGAAAATCAAAAAGTAGGCGGATTGCGAAGGGCCGGCTCGATGAGCTGGCCTTCGCTTTCCTGCGCACCCCGCGATGATCGCCTACGTCATCAAAAGTCTCGCCCAGGCAATCCTCGTATTGCTTGCGGTGGCCCTGATTGCCTTCTCGATGTTCCGGTTCGTCGGCGATCCGGTCGCCAACCTTGTCGGACAGGAGGCAAGCCAGTCCGACCGCCAGGCGCTGGCTGAGCGCCTCGGACTGAACGATCCGATCATCGTTCAGTTCGGACGCTTCGTCGCCGACGTTGCTCAAGGCGAATTCGGCGTTTCCTACCGGCACGGCCGCAAGGTCTCCGCGCTGATCGCCGAGAAATTGCCCGCCACCGTAGAACTGGCGGTACTGTCCGCCTTGTTCGCTATGGTCATGGGCGTGATCATGGGCGTCTACACCGCGATCCGCCGGAACGGCTGGCTGTCGCATTTCATCATGACGACCTCACTGATCGGCGTCAGTCTCCCGACCTTCCTGATCGGCATCGGGCTCATCTATCTGTTTGCGGTGGAGCTGAGATGGCTTCCATCCTTCGGCCGCGGCGACACCGTGAAGATCGGCTGGTGGACGACCGGGCTGCTCACGGAATCGGGACGCCGGTCGCTCGTCATGCCGGTTCTGACGCTGGCATTCTTCCAGCTCACGCTGATCATGCGCCTGGTGCGCGCGCAGATGCTGGAAACGCTGCGGACCGACTATGTGAAATTCGCGCGCGCCCGCGGATTGCCGGAGTCCCGCATCCACTTCAAGCACGCGTTGCGCAATACGCTGGTTCCCGTGGTGACGATCGCCGGGCTGCAACTTGGTTCCGTCATTGCCTTCGCCATCGTGACCGAAAGCGTCTTCCAGTGGCCGGGGTTGGGCGCGCTGTTCGTGCAGGCCGTGCAGTTCGTCGATATCCCGGTGATGGCGGCCTACCTGCTGTTCGTCGCCGTCGTGTTCGTCGTGGTCAATCTGATCGTCGACCTGCTCTATTACGTGCTCGATCCGCGATTGGCGGCCGGGCGCGTGCTGACTGCGAAATAGAGGCCCTGGATGCAAACCCTGCCTCAGAACCGCATGAGCAGGACCGCAGCGCTCCGCGCCGGTGTCTGGCGTGCCTGGGATTCCGACCTCGCGTGGAATTTCCGCCGGTCGCCGGTCGCAATGATCGCCGGCCTGACGACGGCGATCATTCTGCTGCTGGCGCTGCTGGCGCCGTGGATCGCGCCGCAGAATGCCTTCGACCCCGGCGCCATCCGCCTCGAAGACGGGTTCCTCGAGCCCATGAACCGCAGTCCTTCGTCCGGCATGCTGTACATGCTGGGCACCGATAGCCAGGGCCGAGATATGCTTTCGGCGATCCTCTACGGCAGTCGCGTCTCGTTGCTGGTGGGCTTTGCATCCGTCGCGTTTTCGATGCTCCTTGGTGTATCGCTGGGCCTGATAGCCGGCTTCCTCGGCGGGCGCACCGATGCCGTCATCATGCGGATTGCCGACGTCCAGTTGTCGTTTCCAGCGATCCTGATGGCGCTGCTCGTATTCGGTGTCGGACGCGGACTGATCCATCCCTCGCAGCATGAGCAGATGGCGATTATCGTGCTGATCATCGCAATCGGGTTGTCCAACTGGGCGCAGTATGCGCGCACCGTCCGCGGCTCAACGATGATCGAGAAAAACCGCGAATACGTGCAGGCCGCGCGCGTGATGGGCCGTCGGCCGTTCGCGATCATGGGCGAGCATGTACTGCCGAACGTGGTCGGACCGGTCATGGTGATCGCAACCATCAACCTGGCTCTGGCGATCATCGAAGAGGCGACCTTGTCGTTCCTCGGCGTCGGCGTGCCCCCGACCCAGCCGTCACTCGGCACGCTGATCCGCGTCGGCCAGCAGTTCCTGTTTTCCGGTGAGTGGTGGATTCTGTTCTTTCCCGCAATCGCTTTGATCGTGCTCGCACTTGCCATCAACCTGCTCGGTGATTGGCTCCGCGACGCGCTGAACCCGAGGCTGAAATGAGTGCGAGCGCAATAACATCTCGCAACGATGATCTTGCCCGGCCCGTCATTCCCGCGCAGGCGGGAATCCAGGTTCGCTTTGAGCCGGGGGCCACTCAGCGGCACTTCATCTCGGCATCACGACGTGGTCTGGATGCCCGCCTGCGCGGGCATGACGGTAACGAAGAAAGTCCGCGTCGATGGATCAGGACATGACACCCGTCCTCAGCGTCCGGAACTTGCGCGTCGCCTTCGCCACGCGGCGGAAAGATCTCGTCGCGCTCGACGATGTGTCGTTCGATATCGCAGCAGGCGAAGTGCTGGGCGTCGTCGGAGAGTCCGGCGCAGGAAAGTCCGTCACCGGCTCCGCGATCATCGGACTGATCGAGCCGCCGGGCCACATCACAGGCGGCGAAATTCGCCTCAAGGGCGAGCGCATCGACAATTGGCCGCTCAGCGCCATGCGGCGTATTCGCGGCAAGCGCGTCGGCATGGTGTTCCAGGATCCGCTGACGAGCCTCGATCCGCTGTTCCGCATCGGCGATCAGATCACCGAAACCATGCTGGTGCATCTCGACATCTCCGCCGCACGCGCCCGCGAGCGCGCCATCGAGCTGCTGGGCGAGGTCGGTATCCCTGCCCCCGCCCAGCGCATCGACGCCTATCCGCATGAGCTGTCGGGCGGGATGCGCCAGCGCGTCGTGCTGGCCATGGTGTTATGCACCGAGCCGGAGCTGATCATCGCCGACGAGCCGACGACCGCACTCGATGTCTCCGTGCAGGCGCAGATCATCGGCCTTTTGAAGCGGCTGACGAAAAGCCACGACACGTCCGTCATGCTGATCACGCACGATATGGGTGTGATTGCCGAGATCGCCGATCGCGTCGCGGTCATGTATGCGGGCCGCATCGTCGAAATCGGCCCGGTGCGGGATGTGCTGAAGGTGCCGCGCCATCCTTATACGCAAGGCCTCATGGGCTCGATCCCGACGCTGACAGGTGATGACGACCGCCTCGTGCAGATCGCCGGATCGATGCCCAGGCTGACCGCGATCCCGCCCGGCTGCGCCTTCAATCCGCGGTGTCCGAAGGTGATCGAGCGTTGCCGCCACGACCGGCCCTCGCTCGATGGTGATGAAACCGCACGCGTCGCCTGCTGGCTGGCCAACGTCCCTGAGGTTGTTGCATGAGCCTTGCCCCTCTTGTCGAAGTCGACCATCTCTGGCGCACGTTCGACGTTTCGGGGCCATGGCTCAATCGCGTGATCGAGGGCAAACCCCGGCAGAACCTCACCGCCGTTGCGGATGTCTCGTTCGGCATCAATCGCCGCGATACGTTTGCACTGGTCGGCGAGTCGGGTTCCGGCAAATCGACCATCGCCAAGATCGTCGTCGGGCTGATCCCACCAAGCGACGGTGATGTGCGCATCGACGGTATTTCGATGAGCAGCGCCGAAGCGCACGCCCGGCGTGAGGATTTGCGCCGCCGCATCCAGATGATTTTCCAGGATCCCTATGCCAGCCTCAATCCGCGCTGGCGGGTCGACCGCGTGATTGCCGAGCCGTTGCGCGCGTTCGGCCTGATGAGTGACCGGCAGGAGATCGAGACGCGCGTCGGGGAGCTGTTGCGCCTGGTCGGTCTCGATCCAGCTGACGGACGCAAATATCCGCACGAGTTCTCCGGCGGCCA